>PNAS01000028.1 GCA_003169695.1 Spartobacteria bacterium | reverse complement strand
GGTCCGGGCGCATTTGTCACGATTACCAATGATGACTGGCGGAGCGATCAGGAGGCGGAAATCATCGCGACGGGCATACCTCCGACCAGCGATCTGGAGTCGGCCATCGTGGCTACGTTGCCGGCCAACGGCGCGGGTTACACCGCGATCGTTCGCGGAGTGAACAATGGGACCGGCATAGGAGTGGTGGAAGCGTACGATCTGGATCACACGGTCGATTCGAAGCTGGGGAATATCGCGACGCGCGGACTGGTGCAAACGGGCGACAACGTGTTGATCGCGGGAACGATCGTGCTTGGCCAGACGTCGCAAAACGTAATCATCCTGGCGCTTGGTCCATCGTTGGGCATACCTGGGGAACTGGCAGATCCGACTCTGGAGTTGCGAGATGCGAATGGGGGACTGATCAGGTCGAACGACAACTGGCGGAGCGATCAGGAGGCGGAAATCATTGCGACGGGCATACCTCCGAGCAACGATCTGGAGTCGGCCATCGTGGCGCTGCTGCCGGCCAACGGTGCGCTGTATACCGCCATTGTCCGCGGCGTGAATGGAACGACGGGCGTGGCCGTCGTCGAGGTTTTCGCTCTGAACTAACCTGGCCTCATTCCCCGGATTGAAGCGCATCGTAGCATGAGACTCTGTCGAGCCGAGGAACGACCGGCATTTCGGTGGCTCGCGCAGAGAAGTCCTGATCACCAGCCAGCAAACAGAGATTGACGCTACGACCATTCCGCCTAACCAGCGATTGGAATTGGCGCTTGTCGCAACTCTTTCGCCCGGCGACTACAGAGCCATTGCTCGTACGTCCTAGTGGCAAAACTTACTGTCGCCCAGACAGTCCAGCGGTGCGAATACGGCCGTGCGCATCCGCCATCCTAGATTGTCGTACTGCCATAGAACAAAGTACTGGCCGACAATCTTCGCTTGACCATCCTTCTCGGTCCAAGCTTCTGTCCAGCTGCCAGTTTCGAAGGCAGAATTCCAATGAGGATAAATTCCGGAGTTGGTGCGCGTTAGCACAAAAGTGATGTCAGGCCGTTTGATAAACAGGGTTTGGAAAAAATGCATGCAGTCGGCCTTGCCGTTCCATTTTCCCGCCGCCGAGGCCATTTGAACGTCCTCGGCCAACAAGTCTCCTAAAGCTGCAGAATCGTGGCGAGCGAAGGCTTCGCTCCAGATTGCGCTTCGTCCTTGAAGCTCAGCCCCGTAAGTGGGCTCCTCGCCGTCAGCTGCGGCGCAAGAGCGGTTGACTCCGTGGCATAGAAATACCACGAGCAATAGTAGCTTTGCTATCGACCTTCGCCTAAAAGCCGCGGAATGGGCCTACATCGCCGGAGTAGGTTTTATTGGGATAAATTGGGCTTTGGTTTCTGCGTAAAGGTCGGCAGCCTCGATACAATTGCGATAATCCCATCAATGTCTGACTGTCGCTTCGCTTCGATCCAGATGTCGACCTTCCACAAATCGTAAAGCCGAAGCGCAGCCTCCTGATTGATGGATCCGTCCGGCGCAACTTTTCTGTGCCAAGTCACGGGAAACATACCCAGGCGACCGGTTACGGTTGTGCGCGCAGCGTTGGGTTTGAAATGTGGCCAACCGCCGATATGGATATTCACCGCCCCAGACAATGGCGGCATCGCACGCCCGGAATACGCGTCGAAGTCAGATCCAACGGTCTTCGTCCACGCGATCGTTTTCGGGGATACTGGGCCCAGGAACTCCGCGAGTTCTTTTGGTGGCATCGGCTTGGCGCCCTCTGCGCGTGTGGACAAGAGCAAAACGAAGAGAAGAACAATTGATGAATTACGCATTGTGAATGAGGTCTAACGAAACAAGATTAATCCCGAATGGGTTCGGGGCAAGGCTGCATTGGCGGTTCGTCAGTCCCACTCCGAAAACATTCGGAGCTGCGACGTGCGGCCGCATCGCGAAGGCAGGTTAGCGACGGAAACCATACGCCAGAATGAAGAATTGTGGCTTCAGACCAGCGAGAGGCTCGCGAAGCTTGGCTATTTCCTCTTCTGGGCCGTGGATCTCTAGACGCGTGATTTCGGAAATCTTCAGCGCCTCCTCGAGCAACGATCCTACGTTCTTCAAGTGCGTCAGAAGACCCTCGGCGTCTGCATAGCCTTCCCGGCAATGAGCCAGGTCACGGTCAAAGCAGAATCCATAGTAAAGACACTTTGTTTCCTCACTCGTCTTCGCAACGAATTGCTGACAAAGCTCTTTAAAGGCCTCCAGTTTACCACTCGATACTCTGAAGTAAGGGGCAATCGTACAGCACTTATCTTGAGCAGACATGTTTCCTCGTGTGTTGGTGATTAATTATTCACTAGACATTTTATTTGTCTAACGAGAATTGGTTTTAGCGCGCGGCGGGGCACGGTCGATGCTCTGACCATTCAGCCGATATGTTCCTTATGTCGCGCTCTCGCTTTCGCCGAATGGGATATGTTTTATTCCTCGCCGTCTGTCTCGGCTTAAACTCTATCTCCTGTTTCGCACAACCCATCTTCTTAACCGTCGCCTCCACACCATACGATCGCCAAATGATCCCGATTTCGTGCGTTTTGAATTCCTCCGCTGGCCACCTGGCGGGTCAAACTTCCCTCACCACCATAAACCAGTGGATGATTAACCTGCGCGCGATCCCGTACCAATATTCCCTCCAGTGGAAAACGCCGGCGCAACTCGACTCCGATTTCGCCGCAGATTGCAAGGGCAAGGCCATAATGCTTTACGCAAAGATGCGAGCCATTGGCGCGAGGCATGTTCGGTTCGTGATCGGCAAACATTATGTCGCTGATTTGAAAACGCACGCCTGGCTGGAGTGGGACACGACAAGGGGCACCTACCTTCTCGATCCAACACTTAAGAGCGCCGTCGAACCAGCCAACGCGCACGATCCGGCAACGTACATCCCGCTTTACGCTTACACCGGTTCCCGTAAGTACCGCGCCAGTTATTGCCGCCCTTCCTACGCATCTGTAGTTGCGAGCAACTGAGGAGCTCCCACGAAGGGAGCGCGGTCTAACGGAAATCAAGAGCGAGGATCGAGAAAAACTGCCACAGCGTAGTTCTTAGCGCTCGATTGGGTGGACGGTGTTAGCTTACTTGAGCAGGGCGTGCGTCGCGTGTGTAACTGCCGCTCCAGCTCGTAGGGCGGCGGCGACCATCGCGGCCTCAACGATCTCTGCGTCTGTTGCACCTGCCCTGCGCGCGTTACCGCTGTGGATATCGATGCAATACGGGCATTGAGTAGTGAGAGCAACGGCGACGGCAATCAACTCTTTGTACTTTACAGGGACTGCTCCATCGGCGACGGCCGCCTTGTCAAATGCCCAAAAGGCCTTCATCACTTGCGGCGCGAGGCTGTCCATTTTTTTTAGCTTGGCCAGGTTTTCTTTGTTATACATATGTTCGGTTAGTTTCGGTCGGGATTGCTGGATCCGGTGTAATCTAAATTAAGTTGGAGTCCTCGCCTAACGAGAATTAGGCGAATATTCGCCCTTAAAGGCGAACATTCTTTTCGCCTATTTCTACGGGTGCGGAGGGTGTCCGACCGTGACAATGCGAAACGGGGGCTTGAACCTCCCCGCTCGCGAAAGCACCTTTGCTTCTCAAGGCAAGGTGCCTGAGGCTGGATTTCATGGCCGCATAACATCACATCGCTGACCGCAAGCGAAAGTCTTACGACACGAGATGTGGCCTGATCTTCACCCCGAGCTGCCTTGGCAACAGAGCACGGACTCCTTTTGTCCGTGGAAGATTATAGGCCCGCAGGGATCCTGATCTCGAACGTGGTCCCCGAGATTCCGACACTGCGCACCGCAATCGTCCCGCGATGCGATTCCACTATCGCCCTCACAATCGCCAGGCCCAGACCTGTGCCTTGTGCTTTTCCATGCGTGACAAACGGCTCGAAAATTCTCGGCAAGATGTCCGCCGGGATCCCGCAGCCGGTGTCGGAAATTTCGAAGCAGACCGTGTCGCTTTCGCGCTGCACGCGGAAGGCGAGCAAACCGCCGCCGGCATTTTTCATCGCGTCGCATGAGTTGTGCAGCAGGTTCGTGAAGACGCGCAGCATCCGCCGGCGATCGATAAGAATCTCGCCTTCATAAAAAATCTCACTGCGTACTTGGATGTTCCGTTCCGCGCACTTTTGGAAATCGTAATCCAAGCCCTCGAGCAATTTCGCGATCGTAGTCCGATGCAACCTCGAGCTTTGTTGTGCCTCGCGAGAATTCCATTAATTCGCGCGTCATCCCCTCCATCCGATCCACCGCGTCACGAATCACCTTCGTCAGTTCGTCGATCAATTTGTCCTGCTTGGTCGCATGCAGGATGTCGCACGCGGCGAGGATGCAGGAGAGCGGGTTGTTTATGTCATGCATCACGGAGCTGATCGTGCTCCCGAGGAGCGACAAACGCTCGTTCCGCATCACTTCTTCGATGAAGTGTTGGTTGTTGGAGCGGAGACGCTTCGTCACCGAGCGGGTAAAATTGCTCAACACCTGGGGTGCCGCGATACTCAAGAGAAGGGCCCACGCCTGCCGGTCAACGCATCCCAGAACGCAGGCCCGTTGCGCGCTCGCCTGCGCCGACCGGCGACCGCTGTCCACCAGCGCCATTTCTCCAAAAAAATCGCCCTGTGGCAAATAGGTAAGTGTTTCCTGACGCCCGCCGCGACCCTTCTTCGAGATTTTCACGGATCCCTGTGCAATCAGGTAAAGGCAATTCCCAGGATCGCCCTCGTTGAAAATGATTTCGCCGGGGTCACATCGTCTGACAGCGATTTGCCGGGCCAGTCGATGAAAAGAAACGTCCGGGATTCCCTGGATCAGTAGATTGGCCCGAAAAAGCTCCAACTCGGCATCATTCAAAGCCGCCGGCGGGCCAACGTTTTCGGTGCAAATCGTTGCCCTTTTCATTGTTCGATAACCTGGCGGGGTTCGTGCCCCGTCTTGGAGCTAACAGGCGATGGCGTGACGGCGGCAAATGCCGGAAAGCATTTCCCAAAGCGCGTCAAGAATGCGGTCGACAGCATTCGCCGTCATCGCACAGTTACCGTCAGCGACGTACTGAGCGAGCATCGCGCGTTCGGCGGCGGAATGCTCGCGATCTGCTTCAACATGAACAGTGAAGTACTGATAGTCCCTCGGCTCGGTCATCTTGTAGTTCTCGACCAGGCCTTTGATCTTCGATTCCGAGACGGCGGGAATCTGGCTTTCGTAAGCGTAGAGCGCGGCGAGGCCTTCCGCCGTCGTGCCTTCGGAGCAAACGGAGCGGAACGTGCCGATCAGATTCGAAGTCTCATTCCACTTTTGCGACGCCTGAATATCTTCCTTTGAAACACCGAGGCCTTCGGCGAAATGCAGCCACAGCTCGGGATGATTCGGCGAGCCGGCTTCTTCGTCGACGAGATTATCGAGGAGCTGCTTGCGCGTTGGCTGATCGTCACAGCGCGCATGCACGGCGGAGACGTAGGTAGGAAAGGCGGCTACGTGATGATAATATTGACGCGCGTAGTCAGCGAGCGCGGCCACGGTCAGGTCACCGCGCGTCCAGGCCAGGTAGAACGGATGCGTGAGAAGATGCTTCGCCGCGATTTGTCGATCGATGGAGTCGAGGTGTGTATTCATATTGGTTCTCCGAAGAGTTGGTTTTAGCTGCGTGCGGGATGAACTGCGAATCTTTTCTTAGATGTAGAGGCGCTTGGCACAAGCGCCTCTACATTAGATCGCGGCCAGGATGTGTTTGATGCCGCGAATCGGAATGACGACCCAGCTCGGTCGATTGTTCAATTCGTAGCCGACTTCGTAGACGGCTTTGTCGAGCAGATACGCTTCGAGCAGTACCTGCAAATCGGCTTCGCGTTGCGGGATGAAGGACGCTCCCCTGGTCGCCTTAAGATAGCTTTGCAAAAAGACGCTGCTCATCTGCCGATACCAGAGATCGGCCCAGCGCTCGAGAAACGGGATATCTTCCGGCCGCATCGCCGGCTGCCAGAGCGCGCTGTAGGCGGCATATTGAAATGAGCGCATCATGCCGGCAACATCGCGCAATGCGGAACGCTTCAACTTGCGCTCACTGAGCGGTCGCGCCGGCTCGCCTTCGAAATCGAGGATGACAAAATCCTTTCCGGTATAGAGAGCTTGTCCGAGGTGGTAGTCGCCGTGAATCCGGATCTTCGACGCGGCGGAGCGTTGATCGAGAATGCGCTGTTCCTGCGCGAGGATTTTTTGCTCCGCGGCCAGGACTTCCTTCGCTTCCGCTTGAAACGCTTCGGGCAAATCCGCCAGTTTCTTTTGCAGCAGCGCAAACGCGCGTCGCAAAGATGCGCGCATGTTTTGATACACGGAACGCTGCGAGAGCGCGTTGAATGGTTCCGGCGCAAAGGCGCGATCGTCCGGGTCGGAAGCAAGCGCGAGGTGCAGCTCGCCGGTTCGTTGGCCAAGCAGCTTCGCCTTTTGCGGATAGACGCCGCCGATCAATTCCTCCAGGAGCGGGCCGGGCGGCGCGTGTTCAATCTGCAAATCCGCTTTGCGTCCCAGCACGCGCTCGTAATAGCGGCCGACGGAATCGAGCGTGAGCGCCCACGCGTCGCCTTCATTTGCCACAGCCGCCTGCAGCAAACAGGCGACCGTTGGCTCGAATTTTCCGCGGCGATATTCGATCGCGCCGGCAAACGCGGGCACGTGCGCGAACCCACGCCGTTCGGTCAGGAACCGCGTGATCTCGACATCGGGATTTACGCCATCCTCGAGTTTCCGGTAAAGCTTCAGGAAAAATTTACTTTCAAACAACATCGACGAATTGCTTTGTTCCGCGGCGACGACGTGGGATGGCGCGACTTTATCGTCGAGCGCGAGCGAACTGCCGGAAACTCCCAGCAGTTCACCGGATTTCCCCTTCAAGCTTTGACATTGCGTAATGGTCCGGAAAAGTTGTTCTCGGAAAGCCGCATCCCAGATCGCATCGTGGAGGATCGCTTCCTCCGCACCGGCAAATCGCGCAATCACAGCCTGCGGCGCTGCCTGCGCGATCGCATGAGCAGACTCTCCAATCGCGATTTGCACGGGCAGCGCGTAGGTCTCCGGTACGCCGTCGGTGTAGGTGACTTCGAGGAACCAGAAGTGCGCACCTCCCTCGCCGGGGATCGGCGCCTCCTCCGCGATGCGCAGCTCGCGGATCGTGCGCGCTTTCGCGCCGAACCAACGGCAATGGCGAATGAAGTCCGGCAAGACCTCCCGTTCGAAACGCGAGCGCTCGCCATCGGCCAGGAGCGTCTGCAAATTCGGCACGGTCTTGAGCGTGGGCACAACGCGTTCCTGCGAAGCGCGTACGGCGGCTGGCTGAGCGCGGAGGACAAACCAGTAGTGTGCGTGCGGTCCGAGCGTAATTGGATACGGGGATTCTTTGATCGCGGGAAAGTAGTTTTGGCTGAAGACCTCCATCAGGTTGCATCCCGCGAAGCGTGAGAGATCGATCTCGGCCGCCTGGGAAAAACGCGAGAGATTTACGACGACAAGAATCGTCTCTTCTTCATGCCGGCGCAGAAATGCGAGGACCTTTGGGTTTTCGGGATATAGGAATTCGAGCGAGCCACGAGAGAACGCTTTGAAATTCTTGCGCATCGCGATGACGCGGCGCATCCACCAAAGCAACGACGACAAATTCTTCTGCTGGTTTTCCACGTTGATCGCCTCGTAGTGATATTCCGGGTCGATCGTGATCGGCAGATAAAGCTGTTGCGGGTTCGCTTTGGAAAAACCGGCGTTGCGGTCGGGGCTCCACTGCATCGGTGTGCGCACACCGTTGCGGTCGCCCAGGTAGAAATTGTCGCCCATTCCGATTTCGTCGCCGTAGTAGAGGACCGGCGTCCCGGGCATGGAGAAAAGAAGAATATTGAGCAGCTCGATCTTGCGGCGGCTGTTTGCTAGCAACGGCGCGAGGCGGCGCCGGATGCCGAGATTGATGCGCGCCCGCGGATCGTTCGCGTAAACGCGATACATGTAATCGCGCTCCTCGTCGGTCACCATTTCGAGAGTGAGCTCGTCGTGATTGCGGAGGAACATCGCCCACTGACAGATCTCGGGAATCGGCGGCGTCTGATCGAGGATGTCGATGATCGGAAATCGATCCTCCATTTGCAACGACATGAACATTCGCGGCATGAGCGGAAAGTGGAAGTTCATGTGCGACGCATCGCCTTTGCCGAAATACGCCACGGCGTCTTCCGGCCACTGGTTCGCCTCGGCCAGAAGCATGCGGCCCTGGAAATTCGCATCGACGTGCGCGCGCAATTTTACCAGGTATTCGTGCGTCTCGCGGAGATTTTCGCAGCTCGTTCCTTCGCGCTCATATAAATAGGGAACGGCGTCGAGCCGCAAGCCGTCGACGCCCATGTTCAGCCAGAAATCGAGCACCTTTTCGACCAGGCCGTGGACCGCCGGGTTATCGAAATTCAGGTCGGGCTGATGCTCGTAAAAGCGGTGCCAGTAATAAGCTTTCGCCACCGGATCCCACGACCAGTTCGAGGTCTCGAAATCTTTGAAGATGATGCGCGCTTCCTTGTATTTCTCCGGCGTATCGCTCCAGACATACAAATCGCGCTCCGGCGAGCCCGGCGCGGCGCGGCGCGATTTCTGGAACCACGGGTTGTGATCCGAAGTGTGATTGATCACGAGCTCCGTGATTACCTTCAGGCCGCGCTCGTGCGCCGCGGCGAGAAAGGCTTGGAAATCCGCGAGCGTCCCGTAGTTCGGATTGACGTCGTAATAGTCGGCGATGTCGTAGCCATCGTCGCGCATCGGCGAAGGATAAAAGGGCAGCAGCCAGATGGCCGTGACGCCCAGCTCCTGGAGGTAATCGAGTTTCTCGATCAGGCCGCGAAAATCGCCGATGCCGTCACCGTTGCTGTCGTGAAAGGTCTTCACGTGCAGCTCATAGATGATCGCGTCCTTGTACCAGAGCGGATCGACGGCGGGATCACTCGACGGCTGTGCCATGCGGCTAACAGTTGGCGCAACAATCGCCGCCGCGCAATCGCTCGATTCCTCCAGCGATCACCCCCACGGATAGCGCTTGGGGACGCTTCGCGTTGTTATTTCCTCGGCAGCGCCATCGCGGAAGCTGCGACACACTTCCACTCGCCATTCCGCTCCACCCAGGTGTCGGTAAAACGATAGGCGTGTGAGAAAGCCTTTCCCGCGGGCGTCTTGCCACTTTCCCGCGCAACGCCGGTTACGACCGCGACGCTCGGACCGAAAGAGTGCACGATCATATCTCCGGACACGGCGGACGCGTAAACATTCTTATCTTTCCTGGCTTCGGAAATCATCGTCGATTTGTTCCCCAGCTTGCCGCTGGACGAAGTGCCGACGAAATCCTCCGCCACCAACTGCTCGATGACTGAGATGTCGTGGGTTGCGAAGGACCCTTCCCAACGTTCTTCGAGGGTTTTCAACTTCGACGCGATGTCGCCTTGGTTTTGATCAGCGGCCGGCGACTCAGCAGAAATCGGCGTTGGTTTGGGCATGGGAGTCGCAATTGCCCTGGGCGTTGGGGTCGGTGTTGGCTTGGGCGTCGGAGTTGGCCTGGGCGTTGGGGTCGGTTTTGGCTTGGGCGTCGGAGTTGGCCTGGGCGTTGGGGTCGGTTTTGGCCTCGGAGTCATCGTTGGTCTCGGCGTTGGGATCGCTATCGGTTTGGGAGGTGGGGACGCTATTGGCTCAAGAGTCGGGCTCGGTATTGCCTCGAGAGTTGGGGTCACCATCGGTTGCAGAGTAAAAGTCTCCGCCGGTTCAGGCGTTGGAGTTGGCGCCGCCGATTCTTCGGCCGGCAACGGACTTCTCTGTTGGAAAGGAGTGGACGCCGCATCTTGCGCCCGCGCCAACGGCGAAGCGGCGAGGAACAGGGTCGCAATTGCGAATAAGCGCATGGTGTTTTTCAGATTATCTCCTTGAGAAGAATTAGAGAGATCGAAGCTAGCGCGCGCTCGTCGACACGGTCAAGCCGAATAGATTCTACGGAGGCTGAGATGGGCGGAAGGCAGAATCGAACGGCGCCCTCTTCGAGCACCACGGCGGTTTGTAAATCGCCGTTCCTTGTCTGGCAAATCAATTGGACTAAGCATGCACTTGCCACTAATTCTCATACCTCATGCGACAGATTGCCGTCTTATTTTGCGCTTGGATTCTGCTGAGCCCGACTCTGCAGGCGACTCCAGTTGAGGATTTCACAGAGCGCGGAAAAGAGTTGCTCGCGAATAAAGAAAAACTGAGCGATGCCGATCAGCTGCATCGCCTCTTCGATTTTTCGTGGGAATACACCATGAAAGAATCGCCCGAATTTGCCACGTCAGTCGGTTATCCGGGGCAGAACGATCGGTGGAACGATATTTCGTTCGAGGCGGTTGCGTGGCGCAAGGAGACGGACAAGCTCGATCTCGAGCTGATCAAGTCGATCAATCGAGCGAAACTTTCCGAGAGCGACGTGATCAGTTACGACCTTTATTGGCGTAACGCCGAGTTCGCGGTCGAGATGGACGGCGTGCAACAAAGCGTCGCGCAAATGATCTCCTCAACCACGTTCAAGACGACAAAAGACTACGAAGATCTGGTCGCACGTTTGAACGGTGTGCCGGCTTTGATCGAGCAGACAACTGCTCTCTTGCAGAAGGGTCTCGACCAAAAAATCACGCCGCCGCAAGTCACGATGCGCGATGTCCCGCAGCAGGTATTGAACTTGATCGTGAAGGACCCGGCGGAGAGCTCAATGCTCGAGCCCTTCAAGGAAATGTCCTCGCTCGTTCCCGCTGCGGATCAGGCGCGGTTGCGGCAGACGACAACCGACGCTTTCACAAAGAAGGTCGAGCCGGCTTACCAGAAGTTCCACGATTTCCTGGTGGCGAAATACCTTCCGGACTGCCGCACGACAATCGGAACCAACAAGCTGCCAAACGGAGATAAGATTTACGCCTATACCACGCGCCAGCAGACGACCACGGAACTAACGCCCGCGCAGATTCACCAGATCGGACTCGATGAAGTGAAGCGCATTCGCGCCGAGATGGAAAAAGTGATCGCGAGCACCGGTTTCAAAGGAGACTTTCACGCGTTCACAAAATATTTGCTGACCGATCCAAAATTCTATTACACCGATGCGGAGAGTTTGCTCGCGGGTTACCGCGACATTGCGAAGCAGATCGACCCCAAGCTCGTAGAATTTTTCGGCGTACTCCCCCGCCTCCCCTACGGCGTCCGAGCGGTGCCGGCTTACGCGGAGAAATCACAAGCCGGCGCATATTACGAGGCAGGCTCGCTCAAAGCCGGACGACCCGGGTACTTTTTCGCAAACACTTACGACTTACCCGGCCGCCCAAAATGGGGCATGGAGACTCTCACCCTCCACGAAGCTGTTCCAGGACATCATTTTCAAATTTCGATCGCACAAGAGATGGAAGACCTCCCCGAGTTCCGGAAAAACGGAGGATACAACGCGTTTGCCGAAGGCTGGGCCCTTTACTCGGAGAGCCTCGGCTACGAGATGGGATTCTTTAAGGATCCTTACCAAAACTTCGGTCATCTCGGGAACGAGATGTTGCGTGCGGCCCGCCTCGTCGTGGATACCGGTTTACACTCGATGGATTGGAGCCGTGAACAGGCGATCAAATACTTCGAGGAGAACACGGGCACTCCGCCGCACGACATCGAAGTCGAAGTGGATCGCTACATCGTCTGGCCGTCACAGGCATTAGGCTATAACATTGGCCAATTGAAAATCCGCGAGTTGCGCACCTACGCGGAAAAAGAGCTCGGACAGAAATTCGACCTGCGTGCCTTCCACGATGAAGTGCTGAAAAATGGGGCTTTACCGCTGAGCGTTCTCGAAACCCACCTGAAGGGATGGGTCGCAAAGCAAACGGGTGCGTAACACGATCATGGCGACGGAATTTTTACCCAAGAACGGAGCGCAGGACGATCCGATCGAAGCACCGGCCCCGCGGATGCCCGCAACCGCGCCGGAACTCGAGCCGGGCGCGCCGACCGATCTCGAACTCATGCACGCGATCCAAAAGGAGGATCCTGAGGCGCTCTCGCTTTTGTATGATCGATACAACGGCATCCTGAAGGCGCTTATCCTAAGGGTGATTCATAATGAAGCGGAAGCCGATGACCTTTTGCAGGAAATTTTCATGGAGATCTGGAACCAGGCGAAAAATTTCTCCGCGCAAAAAGGAAAACCGCTCGGCTGGATGGTCACGCTCGCGCGACGCCGCGCGATCGACGGATTGCGAAAAAAACAGGCCTACGCACGCGCGGGGGAGCGGCTGCAGACCGAGACGGAACAACAACCCGACGCGTGGGTGCACAACGCGACCGAGGAAGAAATCACCTTTAGCGACACACGGATTCTCGTGCGCCGCGTCATCAACACCTTGCCGGTGGCGCAGCAGCAGGCCATAAATCTCGCATTTTTTCGCGGGATGAGTCAGCGCGAAATCGCCGCAAATACGAATACACCATTAGGCACGGTCAAGACTCGGCTCGAATTAGGGCTGAAAAAAATCTACGACGGCCTGAAGGAGTTGAGAGATGAGCTTTGAAGAATTCCAGAACCAGGCCCGCCTTTATGTCATAGGTGCACTGGAAGTGGAAGAGACCGAGGCCTTTGAGATAGCCCGAAAACTGTTCGCGCAAAAAGCGGAAGATTATGTCGCTGAGTGCTACAGCATGCACGAAGCATTCGCCCTGAGTTTGCGTCCCGCCAAATCGTCTGAGGCGTTGAAAGAGCGGTTAATGACGATGGTGCGCAATCGGCAAACGAGCTAGGGCGCGAAAAAGGCGAATTGTGAAGAAGATTAGATGGTCAAAACGGGGACTTTCCACTTCAACGATTTAGCAATTTAACGATTAACCTTTCACCCTCCTCCAGGCCGCTCCAGCTCGTGCAAAATAAATTCCTGGAGAAATCCGTAGAAATTCACCTGAAACAAACCCAGGTCGCGTCGTGATCCAATCGGCGAACGATAGTGATCGCACAGGTCGGCCTCGCTGAAGTTGTATTTTGCGGCGATGACAAGGCGGGCCTGGTTCAGCGCGTTCAGCCACGCGTCCGCGTTTTTGGTTGGAATTCGGAGGGTGCAATTCGCGAATGGTTTTGCGCTTCCGTTGAGCTGTTGCAAGTCGACCGCGACGGTTTTCGTCGCCGTCTGAAAAAGGCGCCGCAATTCCGGATCGACGTAAAGTTTCCATTCCGCGCACATTTCGCGCTCGGAAGCTGGCGCGGGCGAACTGAACAAACGTTGCTGTGCACCTTCGACTCCCTCGGTGTTCGTGCTCTCCGGAACTTGCCGCAAAAGTTCAGCCAGAAAGGGATCGAGCTCGGAAATCTCGAGGCAATCTCCCTGGCGGCGGATCTCCATATCAGTTTGTTCGCTCGAGGGTAGCGAGAAGCAGGTACCCGTGGAGTTGCTGGACGTAGAGCTCAGCGCGTTCCCGCATTCCGCTCCATAAAACCGACCGGCCTTGCTGATGGACCTCGAGCATATGCCGTTCCGCTTTTTCCCGTGTAAGGCCAAACACCTTCTGGAAGACCATCGTGACGTAAGTCATCAGGTTGACCGGGTCATTGTGCACGACGACCTGCCATGGAAGGTCGAGTTCTTCGGCAGTGCGAGTCTCTTGCTCGATGGCCGGATTTTCGACTGATAACTTTAAGGGACTGTGCATCGGAGCGAGGCCTCAGTCAGTTACCTGGCGCCACTTCGGCTATCCCTTCGTGGCTGCCCACTCATGGACAGAACGTTACCATAGGCTGTCCTCGGTTCAACCGATGGGTGCCATCCTTCCGCGGCGAGCGCGGCTACGCCGTGACTGCGGCCATCAGCTTGTCCTGCATGCGCTCCATTTCCGCGGCGTCGGCGGAATCCTCGTCGTTAAACCCATGCAGATGGAGAAGCCCATGGAGGATGTATAAACGGATCTCACCCTCAAGGGAATTTCCAAATCGCCGCGCGTGACTTCGCGCCGTCTCCGCGCTGACAAAAATCTCTCCGTGCTGAAATGTAATTACATCAGTCGGCCCTGGAAAACGCAGGAAACGCCGATGCAATTCCGCCATGCGCCGGTTCGAGACCAGGATCACGCTCAACTCCGCAAAGCTCGCCAGGCTGCTGAGCTTCTTTTTCGGAATCTTAAGACATTCCCTGAGCACACGGCGCGCGAATTCTTGCAACGCTGCGAGTGGGACACGCATTGCTCTCTGCCGATTGTGCACGGTGATCCTGGGTGTTGCGCGAGTCGCGTGACCTGCTTTTTTCACTTCACGTGTGCGCCTGCGTTTTAGTAATTTCATCGAACCGTTTTGAATCGATCGTCTTCAGCTTTTCATAAAGCTCTTGCAGTCGCGGCGTAAACGCTCCCGCGGCCACGGCTCGGCGCAGCGGTTCGCCCCAGATCGCTTCGATCTCAAGAGGACGACCCGCCTGGAAATCAACGAGGGTCGAGGGTTTGTAGGCACCCATTGATTCCGTCCGCTTCACCTGCTCGAGCGCCGCCGCGGCGGGCAGCGGAAATCCACACTTATTAGCCGCCACGATGACTTCGTCCATCAACGCGAGACACTCACTCCGAAGATGATCATCCGAAAGAATAGCGGCAGCGTCTATTCCTCCGGCGGCGATCGAGAGACCGTTGAACGGAATGTTCCAGACCAATTTCCGCCAACGTTCGAGCGCAAGGTTCTCCACAACCCCGCAGACCACGCCGCACCGCTTGAATTCCCAGGCGACGTCATGCGTCCGCGGCTGAGGGCAGCGGTTGTATTCTCCGATCGCGACGCGTCCGTGATCGTAAAGGTCGATCACACTGCGAGAAACGCGGTTGAGGCAAACGAAGCAAAGGCCACCCAGCACGCGTTCCGCGCCGAAGTTTTCCGCGAGAAATTCTTCGTTGCCGAAACCATTTTGCAACGTGAGCAACATCGTCTTCTCGTGCAGAAGCGGCGGGATCAGGTTGAGGAGATCGCCATTTGATGTGGCCTTGACCGCGACAAGAACGAGATCGCAAGGGCCGATCTCCTCGGTTGACGGATGATGGTTCACTTTCGCCACGCGCAGGTTCTCGCCCTTGCCATTTAGCCGAAGACCGAAGCGACGAATTTCCTTCACATCACCGCGCATTAGAAAATGCACGTCCCGTCCAAAGTAGGCGAGCTTCGCCCCGTAATAACATCCGATCGCGCCCGCGCCAACGATGGCTATGCGGAAATTGGGCAATACGTAGCGGGCTCGCATTACGTCAATTTCTAGACGCAACGATCGCGAAGGTCGCAGAGAATCAAAACAGAAACTCCGCGCCCTCTGCGTTCTTTGCGGTGGCCATCTCCTTTATGTCGGCGGCCGCGTTTCAGCCTGAAAATTCCGTGTGATGAGTCGCGCGCCCTTATTGAAAGAAACGTACGACCAGGCCCATTGGATCAGCACTGCGATGCGATTGCGGTAGCCGACAAGAAATATGATGTGGATGAAAAGCCACACAATCCAGGCCGGTAGTCCGCTGAGATGGATGAAATTCAAGTCCGCGACCGCTTTGTTCCGGCCGATCGTCGCCATGCTGCCTTTGTTCCAATAGCGAAAGCATTGGGGCTTCCGGCCGTCGATCATCGCCACGATATTGCGCACGGCGTGACGGCCTTGTTGCATCGCGACGGGCGAAACGCCGGGGAGTGGCCTGTCACCCTGATGAGTAAAACTCGCCAGATCTCCAATCACCTGGACTTCGCTATGGCCGGGAATGGTCAAATCGTTGTTCACAATGACACGTCCCGCTTTGTCGACCGGAACGCCCATTGTCTTTCCCACAAACGAGGCCGCATTGCCCGCTGCCCAAATTTTCACCCGGCAGGGAATGAATTCGTCGCCGACCTCAAGTCCGGCATCAGTGAGATTCTTCGCGTGAACGCCGGTGCGCACTTCGACCCCGAGCTGTTTCAGCTGCTTCACTGCGCTCAGGGACAGGTCTTCCGGAAAACTGGAAAGGACGCGTTGCTCGCCCTCCACCAAAACCACGCGCGCGCTCGCAGGATCAATGTGGCGGAAATCTTTCTCGAGGGTGTAGCGCGCGATCTCGGCAATCGCTCCCGCCATTTCCACACCCGTCGGGCCGCCACCGATAATGACGAAGGTCATCGCGGCAGCCTTCGCGGCTTCGTCTGTGATCGTCTCCGCGTATTCAAATGCCATCAGCAGACGCCGGCGAATTTCCACCGCGTCCTCGAGACTCTTCAAACCCGGCGCGAGTTTTTCCCATTCGTCATGTCCGAAATACGAATGCCGTGCGCCCGTCGCAAGGATGAGATAACCGTAGGCGATTTCGCGATCGCCGATGTTCACGGTTTGCGCCGCGACATCGACCGATTTCACTTCAGCGAGAATTACTTCAGTGTTCAAGAAGTCGCTCAGGATGCCGCGGATCGGCGCGGCGATATCCGCGGGCGAAAGCGCCGCGGTCGCAACTTCGTACAGGAGCGGCTGAAAGAGATGATGATTGGTCCGGTCGATCACGGTCACGCGTACCGCTTCTTTGCCGAGCTTTTTCGCCGCTTCGAGTCCGCCGAAGCCCGCCCCCACGATCACGACATGGGGTTTTACCGAAGGCGCGCTTTCCATGCGCGCAATTTCCTATGTTAAGAATTGGAAGCGAGAAGTTTGTTCTCGCGCGGGCGCCCGGGCCCAAAAGCGTTTGTCACGAGGCGAAACTGCCGCTATCTTCCGCGCCTTATGCCGAAAGCGATCGCTCGCAGCAAAACCCGAAAGTCAGTCTCGAAACGGTTCAAAATTACCGGGACGGGCAAAGTCATGCGGCAACACGCTTCGAGACGGCATCTGCTTTCCTCGAAGAGCGCCAAGCGCAAGCGCCACATGGCCAAGTCGACCGAAGTCGATAAGACGGACACGTATCGAATCAAGTCGAACATGCCGTTTGGTTGATCGTCGACTTTTCGCTGATCCCTCAGTGTCGGGAAATCTTCGCCTCTCCGTTCAGGAAAAGACCGTTGCGCGACGGCGATCTTGCGCGAACAGTTTGTCTCCGTCAGGGGCTATGGACTGAGGACTTACGAACCCCGCCAGAGCAGGAATGCAGCAACGGTAGTCTGATCCTCCTTGCCGTAGTTCTCTGGCGGACTTTTTTTGCCAAAGATGCTCGCGCCATCGAGGACGCACATTGTTCGAATGAAACTCCTGAAAGTGAAGACATCCCGCTTTCGCACGGTCATCGAGAAATGCGGCAAGCCGGAGGTTTATACGCTGTGGCAAAAACCGAAGACGGACCGGCATTTTCAGTCGCTTTTGAAAAACAATCGCGTAATGACAATCAGACCCAGCGAGGCCGGGACGGACTTTGGCGTCGTCGGTTTCTGCGAAGAGAAAGCTGCAAGGTATCTGGCATTCCCGAAGTCTCTAAAACGTTTCGAGGGAGAGCGAATCGCCGGAATCGATTGGACACTCGTGCAATCTTGAGGGGTATGACTGAAAGCATCATCGGCGAAGAGCGGCTTTCGCGGATCGCCCTGAGCTCCGACGAACTCGCGCGCTATTCCCGGCATCTTCTCCTGCCAGAGCTGAAGGCGGCGGGGCAACGCCGCATCAAAGCCGCGCGAGTTTTGTGCATCGGCGCGGGCGGGCTCGGCTCTCCGGCCGCACTCTATCTCGCGGCGGCGGGAGTGGGCACGATCGGGCTGGTCGATTTTGATCGGGTCGATATCTCGAATCTCCAACGCCAAATCCTCTACGGAACCAACGATGTCGGCCGGCCAAAATTGGAAGTAGCCAGCGAGCGAATTCATGACACCAATCCGAACGTCGATGTCGTCTCGTACGACTGTCGTTTCACCAGTGAGAAGGCGCAGGACGTAATCGCGCAATACGACGTAATCATCGATGGGTCGGATAATTTTCCGACACGTTATTTGTCGAATGACGTCTGCGTATTCGCGCGCAAGCCGAACATCTATGGCTCGGTCTTTCGCTTCGAAGGCCAGGCCAGCGTCTTCGCGCCGCACCTGGGCGGACCGTGCTACCGCTGCCTGTTTCCGGAGCCGCCGCCGCCAGGAGCCGCGCCCAGCTGCGCTGAAGCAGGCGTGCTCGGCGTATTGCCGGGCATCATCGGATTGGTGCAGGCAACGGAAGCATTGAAGCTGATCGTCGGCGAGGGTGAACCACTGATCGGCCGTCTGATGCTCTTCGATGCGCTGAAAATGAAATTCCGTGAATTCAAATTGCGGCGCGATCCGGAGTGTCCGGTCTGCGGAGAACATCCGACGATCTTCCGTCCGATTGATTACGAGCAATTCTGCAGCGCCCAAGCTGCCGGCGACGCCCTTGAGTCAGACGGCGCTGTTCCATCCGTATCGGTCCAGGAATTGAAGCGAAAAATGGATGCGCGCGAACGGCTCACGCTGGTTGATGTGCGGGAATCGTGGGAATACGACATCGCGCAAATTACCGGATCGAGATTGATCCCGCTTGGGGAATTGGAGGAGCGTCTGAGAGAGCTTCCTCGCGAAGGAATCCTTGTCATTCAATGTCACAGCGGCGTTCGCAGCGAGCAGGGAGCAAGGCTGCTGCAACAGGCAGGATTTGCGAATGTTTACAATCTCGAGGGCGGAATCGAGGCGTGGTCGAGGGACGTAGATCCGACGGTTCCGAGATATTAAGCGCTGTCTTCCTGCAGCGACGATCTATAACCGCCGAAAGCGTCATCAGCAAGGGGGGCGGTTATAGACCGCCACTACAGATCTGCCTAACGGGCGTCGCTTAAGGCGGCGGACAGAGCATCCACATTGGGCACATCGTTCCACCGTCGGACCAATCGACCCCGGCCATCAAAAACGAAAACCGCGAACTCGGATGAGGAGGGAGCGATGCCCATCTGCGAAGCCGCTTTGCCGTCGAAATCCGCCACGACGAAAATATCGGAGCGCGGATTACGTGTGAGATGTTTCGTCGTATAAATTTTCTGGAGCTCCTTCGCTTCCGCGTCCAGCCGGCTTCGGATGATCGCCATGATCAATCCGCGAAACGGCGGGAAGATTTTCTGCTGGAAGTTCACTATCGTGATCAGCCGAAACTTCGGATCGCCCAGGTAAACATGCGGAACGCGATCGCCGACCTGTTGCGCTTTTTGCTCGTCCTTCCTCGTCACGACTGTGATGATGGTGACGTGACCATTGGAAGTGGAAAGCTGCTGTCGATCTACATCGACAAACGTGAGCGGATAGACGTTTCCGGAACGCAGCTCATTCGCCCGCACCGGCGTGCCGGCCAAAATTGCGGCAAGGAAAAAATATTCAAGCGGGCGAGCGAACACGCGCAAGGACGTTGAGTAACGAAGAGGCGTTGTGATCAGGTCGAGGTTCATACAGCAGACAGGAGTTCCATGTTCATGAAAGTGTGTCGTCAGAAAAGTTTCGTGGCTGCCGTCTGCCTTGGCCTTGCCCTCAGCGGCGGGGGCTGCGACCGGATGATCACGCCACGCAGCGCGCAAGTGATCAAAGATGCCGAAGCGAAAACAGCCGACGGTAATTATCTGCGAGCGATCACCCTCTACGAAAGCGGGCTCGATGGTTCGGCGAAATCGGCCGACATCCATTACCGGCTCGCGCTTCTTTATGACGACAAGATGCACGATCCGCTTCACGCCCTGCATCACTTCAAACGGTATCTCACGCTCGCGCCCACCGGCCCACACGCGAATGAAGTGAAGAATTTCATGAAGAAGGACGAGCTCGAGCTCGGGACAAGCCTGTCCGGCGATTCCGTCGTGAGCCGCGCGGAAGCGGCGCGGTTAAAGAACGAGAACGCGACTTTGCGGAAGGAAGTGGAGGACCAGCGATCTCGTTTTCATGCCACCACCGAGAAAGCTCTTTCGAGCAACGGCCCTGATGGAAAAACAGAAAATGCCAGCAGGAAGTCCCCTGGAAAACCACGGACTTACGTCGTGCGTGATGGCGACACCCTGGCTTCGATCTCGCGAAAATTTTACAAATCCTCCGGTCATTGGAAAAAGATTCGCGACGCCAATCGCAGTATCGTCGATGATCCGGGAAAGTTGAAAGCGGGGCAAACGCTGACCATTCCATGAAGGCGGATTTGACAGGCAAATTCGCGTCGTTCGTGTCAACATGCAGCGCAGCCGCTCCCCTCGCCTACTAATGAGAAGCATCACTCGCATTGCGCCGGATGTCGGCTGGCTGCCGGTCAGTTTCGTAAATGTTTACTTTATCGGCCGGCCCGGCGGGACGTGGGCTTTGGTGGACGCCGGCCTTCCGGGCAGAGCCAATCAAATTCTCGAAGCCGCCGAGGCACGGTTTGGCGCCGGGGCGCGACCCGAAGCGATTTTGCTCACACATGGACATTGGGATCATGCCGGTTCGGCCTTGGATTTGGCCGAGACGTGGGACGTGCCGATCTATGCGCACCGCCTCGAGATTCCATACCTGACTGGGAAATCGGACTACCCGCCGCCGGATCCAACCGTCGGCGGCGCGATGGCGTTCCTGTCGCGGTTCATGCCGTCGCACGCGCGAGATTTTGGAGAGCGCGTTTGCGAATTGCATCCGAACGAAGTGCCGGGTGCGGCCGGGTGGGAATGGCTAGCGACGCCCGGGCATTCTCCCGGTCACATATCTTTCTTCCGTCCTTCGGATCGGGTCCTTCTCGCCGGCGACGCGTTTGCCACGATGACTATGGATTCCTGGAGCGGCCTGGTCACCGGCAAACGAACGCTCTCGCGCGCGGGAGCGCCATTCAACACAGACTGGGACGCAACGCGGTTGTCGGTCAAAGAACTCGCCAAGCTGCGGCCAAATGTCGTTGGTTGCGGAAACGGCATTCCGAGGTGCGACGCGGAATTGCCGGCGCAGCTTGAGCATTTCGCCGAAAGGTTTCGCGCACCGCGGACAGGCCGCTATGTTCGCCATCCCGCGCGCACGGATGAGCGAGGAGTGGTTTCGCTTCCGCCCGCCCCGTTTGATCCTATTCCCTTTGCGACGGCGGGCGCACTCATCCTTGCGGGCATCGCGCTCGGCGCCGGTTATCTGGACGACCAGCGGCGGAAATAACCGCCACAGAGGTCATCCGCCGGATTCTAGACACGTTTGCGCGTCATAGTTGCAACAGACTTCGCTGCCACGGCGCGAGGAGTGCCGTGCTCCGGCTCTCATCGGCAGCGACGGCATCCAGCGCGCCGCGTGGCGCAATGAAGGAAGGCTCCAGCCCGTGCTCGTCCGCGACTGCGTCCCGCCGGCGCCGCAACGCTTCAGCGGCCTTCTCCGTTTGCGGAGTCGGGCGCGTTCCTACCCGGCGACGGCGTAGGGGCCAGGCTGATTCCGGCAGGTGCAAAGCCTTCTCTGCCGCATCGCGAAATGTCTGCCGACGGCGTGCTGAAAAATGGCGGAAATCGGGAGCTTCACCCGTGGCAAAAGCCTGCGCGGCCTCCAGCAATAAGTGATTTTGCAGGACGTGGAACGCGGGGCGGTCCGCGGCTTGGGCCTCCTTTTCGCGCCAATGCCAAAGCTCGCGCAAAATCGCAGACGTCCGTCCGTCCATCTTCCCCGAACCGGAGATGCGCCAGGCGTCATCTTCATCCCGCACCCGCTGCACGGATGTCTGCTCGAGAGCGCGCTGGCACGATTGTCGAAACCATTCCAGCCGGCCGCGCTCCCGCAAATCTGCCTCTAGCTTTTCCGCGAGCGGCAGAAGGTAACGCGTATCGTTCATCGCATATTCCGCCATGTGCCGGGGTAACGGACGCTGCGCCCAATTGGCTTTCTGCGAACCCTTGGTCAACACAACCCCGAAGAATTTCTCGACCAAAGCGGCGAGACTGAATTCGCGAATGCCGAGCAGCCGCGCGGCGATCACGGTGTCGAAAATTCTGGTCGCGACAAAATTCATGCTTCGGCGCAAAAGGCGCAGATCAAAATCGGCGCCTTGCAAAACAATTTCCTTATCCGTCAGCGTATTTGCGAGCGGCGCCAGGTCGAAACCCGCAAGCGGATCGATCAGGTAATCGTTGCCGCCAAAGCTGAGTTGCACGAGACAAAGCTTTTCGTAATAACAATGCAGACTATCGGCCTCGGTATCCACCGCGATGCGATCGACCCGCTCCAGTTGCGGGAGTAAATCGGCGAGCTGGGAATCGGTGGCAATCATTTCAATCCGCTCAGGAGCAGTTCCGCGTTTGTTTTCGTCGCGTGTAGATTCTCGATCAATTTTTCCATCGCCTCGATTGGCGGCAGGGCAGCCATGGCCTTGCGCAGGACCTGCACGCGCTCCCATTCTTCGGGATGATAAAGCAAATCCTCCCGGCGTGTCCCGGATTGCAGGCAATGGATCGCCGGATAAAGCCGCTTCTCCACCAACGAGCGATCGAGATGCAACTCCATATTGCCCGTCCCTTTGAATTCTTCAAAAATCACCTGATCCATCTTGCTTCCCGTATCGACCAGGGCCGTCGCCAGGATTGTCAGGCTGCCCCCTTCCTCGCAGTTGCGTGCCGCGCCGAAGAATTTCTTCGGTTTCAGGAGCGCTTTTGCTTCCACGCCGCCTGACATTGTCCGGCCTTTGCCTGGCTGGAGCGAATTATAACCGCGCGCGAGCCGCGTGATGCTGTCGAGCAAGACCACGACGTCTTTCTTCATTTCCACCAGGCGCTTGGCCCGCTCCAGGACCAGCTCCGCGACTTCCACATGCCGCCGCGAATTTTCGTCGAAGGTCGAATTATAAACGTCGCAATCAACTTCCCGCTGCAAATCGGTCACCTCTTCCGGGCGTTCGTCCACCAGGAGAATGATCAGGACAATCTCCGGATGGTTCACCCGGATCGCCTTCGCGATCTCCTTCAACAAAATGGTCTTGCCGACTCGCGGCGCCGCCACGATCAAGCCCCGCTGTCCGCGTCCGAGCGGAGTGAGGAGATCGACCGCCCGCGCACTGATCGAGTTTGTCGTCGAGTTCTCGAGCATGATCCGGCCGTCCGGAAAAAGCGGCGTCAGGTTGTCGAACGGAGTCGGCTCCGTCCATTGCTCGGGCGAAACGCCTTCGATCGCAGTCACCTCATCCAGCATCAGCAATTTTTCGCGGTCGCGCGGGAGTCGCAACGTGCCTCTTATTTTTTGCCCCGGCCTGAAGTGAAATTTCTGAGAGAGCGCGCGCGACACTCCCACGTCTTCCGGGACCTTAAGGAAGTTGAGCCGCGGCCATCGCAGCGCGCCGTAAGAATCAGCCACCTGATCGAAAAACCCATCAACTGTCACCGGGATTTTCCGGCCGAGCGCGGCGCGAATCAGGTCGAGAATCTGATGATGCCTCGTTCGACCGGGGTGCACGCGCAATTCGAAATCGCGGCAGAGCTTTTCGATCTCCGCCGGTCCGAGCGCCTGCAATTCATTGAGATCGAGCGCCACTGGGATATTAGCGGTCGTCTCAACCATGGGCTCCTGTTCCGTCGGAGGTGCGGTGACGGCGCTCTCCACCACAGTGGAATCTGATTTTATCTGCGTTGAACGGTCCTCGTCCATCTACTATTGCCAAAGTGTCGCCAAAAGGCCGGCCTGCGCGGCGAGCACAGCGCGTGCGCCGTTGTTCCAAACAATGTGATCTGCGCGGCGAATCTTTTCCGCGAGTGGCATTTGGGAACGGATCATTTCTTCGGCGGCCGATTGGTCGAGTTGGGTGCGAGCGACCAGCCGCTCGAGTTGCACGCTCGGCGAGCACGCCACGACCACGACAGAATCGCACAAGGTTTCACCACCGGTTTCATAGAGAAGAGGAATATCAGCAAAAAAAAGATCGGCGGAGCCGCGGCGGCTTTCGGCTTCGAGGCTCCACTGACGGCGGATGCGCGGATGCAGGATTTGCTCCAGCGCGCGTTTCTTTTCCGCGTCGGCAAAGACTATCGAGCGCATCTGCGCTCGATTCAAGTCGCCGTTTGGAGAATAGATCTCCGCCCCAAATTCCCGCCCAATCAGCTCTTTCACCTCAAGATCGCGCTCCGCCAAAACACGCGCGGCCTGATCTGCATCAAAAAATGTCGCGGCGGGAACGATCTCGCGCAGGCACTCACAAAAAGTCGTCTTGCCCGTGGAAATCCCACCCGTAATTCCGATAGCCGGCATGTGGTAGTCTTAGCTTAGGTATGGGCGCCCTCCGTCATGTCCGCTATGGAGGTGAGTCTTTCAACTCAGCCAGGAAGTTGCACGGAATTACGAGTGTTATTTGTGAGCTGTCTTCGGCTCCGGACCGGTCACGATTTTCTGGAAACGCGGATCCTGGCGCAAGAGACCCCACTGCCAGCGCAGGCGCAGATCGCTCAGCGTGATGCTCCCTTCCAAAACAGGTGTTCACTCTAACGTGCTGAAACTGGAGCTGGAGTCGCAGTCAGCGCGGTCAACAGCGCCGAGAGACCATCCGTAGAAGATTGAATAGAGTGGGACATTCCAGGAACTAATTGCCACATCAACATCGGCTGCTGCGCTCGCACTAATACTTGAAAATAATCCCTAGCGTGGTTTAGGATTAGGCCATTATCTTGATCGCCGATGATAATTTGGATTCGGGTCGTGGGATAATTGTATTTAGTGCCTCCGGTCTCATTGCTGTTTGCAATCCAAGTATCAGTAAACGACGGATCGTGTGCCGCACACGGACCGCCACTGCGAAATCCGTACGACAAATCAATTAACCGTGCGTGGCCAGCGACGTAGGCATATCCCCGCTCTTGTAAACAGCCTTTGGAAATTGCAGCCATCGGTGGCCCAGACGTCGGAATTGCCGCATCAACGATCTTATCAATTCCGTAGGACGACATTGCATATGTAATTTGAGCCGCACCGGCGGAATTACCGGTGACGCAAAACCCGCATTTCCCAACGCTTGGCTGCAAACCTAACGGAACGTACATCTTGTCGTGCACCCATTTGATGACCGTTGCCGGACGAGAGGCCAGAAGCTCCTGACCGGACTGCGCCCCGTCGGGTGAGACCAGCCATCCGCGCGCCCACCTAACCTGCACCAATTCAAATCCGTCGTTTACTAGCGACTGGAAAAATGCGGAGGCTTTCGTGCCTTCTTCAGACCACCACTTGCTCCCTTCTGAGCCGGAGAAAAACATCACGACTCCTTTTGTGTGCCCAACGGGTTTTTGATCCGCAATCATACCAGTTTCATTTTTCGCGATGCCGGGACAACTAACTGTAAACGCATTGCAGGTAAAACCGGACGGACATCGATCTGGCCGGGGCATCCCCAAGGTGAATGTACCAACCGGCCTTTCTCCCAGAGCGTTTGCCCCGCGTGAATGATTAATTGAAGCTATTGCTACTGTCGCTAATAGAACTAAACCCTTCTGCTGAAATGTAAGCATCTTGTTAAGGCTAGATATTACTCCATGAATTAATCAACCCCAACTACCACACTGGCATCCACGCTCGACAACCTAGCTAGCGCTTCGGTTACGTCATGTTGCAATCTCCCAGCGCCACACGGCGCCGTCTTCGGAGTGCGTAATTTCTCCGATCGGGATGAAGCCGCACTTCACCAAAACTCGCGTAGATGCGTTTTGTTGAGGAAGAGTGTGTGCTCGGATGGTGCGCACTCGTCCACTGGCAAAGGCGTATGCGATGAGCGCCTGAGCTGCCTCGCTAGCATAGCCGCGAGCCCGGTATCCCGGTGCGATTCCGTATGCGATCTCCACCGTCTCGTCCGGCCCCGGTGCACCGTTAAAGCTACACAAACCTATAATGATGTTGTCCGCGACATGGACGACGGCAAAGCCGTCTCGCCAGGGATCAGCGGCGGCCGAACCATTCAATCGCGCCAAGAAATCCTCGGATACCTCAGGCCCCGTGAGAAAGCCTCTGACGCCGTCAGCTATTTTGATATTAAAGCGGCGGTCGTAAACGTCAGACCCCTCAAGCAGCGCTCGCAAATGATCCGGTGTGTGAGGTAGGAGACTGAGGTTCGTGGTTTGCATGAGAGGGTGCGCCTGGGGGGCTACCGAGAATGAAGCTGGAGAAATGCGAGCGACGTAGATGGGCCGATTGCAGCGATTGGTTAAACATCATCATCGAGTCTAAACACGATCAGACCGCTGCCATCCTTAAATATGATCGCTTCCGGGCCAAGATAATCCTCGGTGCGCAACGAAGCAGCAATCGAAAAGCCGGTGTCGAAGTCAACGCAAAGGTGGTCGTCGCGCATTCCGACGGCGCTGACACTGTACCCTATCCGAGAGCACAATGCCTCTCGCCAGCCTGCATCGCTCTGACATACGATACCCGCGGGCGAGTGAACCGAAACCGGCGTGAGCAATGTGAGAATCCGAGACTCGAACGAGAGCTCAAGATAATCCATATTGAACGCAACTGAACTGAGCTGCTGACCGACGATCTGTGCGACGGACTGGACGTTACGCGCTTGAGTAGTCATAGGCGGCTGAGATGAGGTCTAACAAGACGTAGAGCGAATAATTCGGCCATTTAAAGCGGAATTGCTCGGCTTAATTCGGAGGTTTGTTGCGACAATAACTGGCATATTGACAGTTGTAATCAATCGGCGGTTTGATGAACAAGCAAAAAGGCCCACCGTCGCCCGCACCAGGGATCGGAGCACGTGTTTCAGCCGAATGCGCGCGCAGTTTTAAGCCGCTGTAAGTGCCATCCGCCCGGGGGCGACAGTTCAAGCACTGGTATTTTCCACTGCGCTCCCGCCGAAGTTAATTTGATCGTCAGGTTTTCGGTGCAGTCGCTGAAAATCGATGTGCTCGAGAAAAGACCGAGATTCACAGACTGGCCTCTTTTCTTCCACTGGGAGCCAACTAATCTGCCGATATGAAAACCAGGTTGGCGGCAATGGCGATTTTTTGCGCGTTCGTGATCCCGTCGCCAGCCCGGAATGAGGAGGCGAACAATCCGCGGCAATACCCGACAGATGAAAAGTTGTATGAAGCTGTTGTCTCTGGAAAGAAAATCACGATTTTTTACTCTCAGGAGCCATTCGATCCGGCAAAGCATAAGATCACGCGAATTAGATCCGAAAAGCGCGACCGACTAGCGATCGATGGCAGGGTACTTGTGGGGATGGAAGATGCAGCCGCACTGAAGGCGGGGATGCCAAGGCTTAGCGTGCTTTACGTCATGTTCGGAGACATGCGAGTCAATGTTCCTCCGGAGATTCTTCATCCAGTCTTTTTCGCGCGCGTGAACACGAAATACACGAGCGAGCACGCCGAGACACTTGTTTATATTTCTTCCGACGCGAAAACGCTCGCGATCGCGATTACGGCTCCCTTCGTCGATGCCGAAGCCTATTGAAGAAGGATTTCCCGAGGACCTGCAAGATACTCTTCACCCAATAAGACAAAAGAGCTCGACGAACAAGCAAGAAAACCGCTGCGTCTCCAAGGTTTTGGCGCGATTGACGAGAGCTTTCACGCCCCATGACTCGAAAGGGGACTCTTCTCTAAACGATCTTCGGCCGGGATAAATCCGACGTGCGAAATCTGCGGCCAATCGGTGGCGGCTCAACCTGAGTCGGAAAACGGAACTCACACACTACGTGATTAGACCGGGGGCGGCTCTACCCTGGTGTCGCTCGATTCTGGAGCAGCGGTGGGATTCGGGGGAACGGCTGCTTGGGCCCTTGGCGTGGGCTCAGTCTTTCTCGAGAGCAAATAGCCGGCAATGGTTCCCAGCAATCCCATGACCGGGGCAATCTGCTGGTCGCTGTAACCGGCGATCACAAGAAACACGGAAGCGACGATGATGAGTAAAATTCCAAAGGTCCGCAGCAGGCTGTCCACGCTCTTATTCTTCCATACGAGGACACTGACCATCGCGAAGAGGAGGATTCCGAAAACGAAGATGCCGGCGCTCATCTTCGTTGCGATTTCCGGCGTCCACTGTGCCTTCCCAGTTTCCGTGCTGCTGGTCTTGTTCGAGCCGCTTTTCTTGTCGTTCAACGCAGCAAGCTCTTTTGCGGTCTCGTCCAATTCGCGCGCGCGCGCTTGTGATGTCGTCGTGTTCTCGTCAGCCATAGATTTCATCCGTCATTTTGGTGCGGCCTCCTTCGATGTCTTCAAAGTTTCTTCGCGCTGCTGCTCCAGCAGTAGCTTCAGCCTTCTCTCCAGCAACGCTCTCTTCTTGTCCACATATTCCTGCTCGTCGGCATTCAACGCTGGCTCTGCATAGAAGGGCGTTCCTCTCTCCACTCGGACTTCCTTGGAAAAAGTGGACGGCTGAAGGCTCAGCACATCTTTTGCAACCTTCACCGTGAAATACTCTTCAATGTCATCGCCGCCCCATTCACCCCCCGCCACCATTGTTAGATTTATTTCGTCTCCAACGATCGACACTTTCTTGTAACCCCCAAGTTCCACTTCGAAGTTCCCATTGTCCTTGGTAAGCTTCCAACCCTTTCGAGTGGCAATGCTTTTTGCGAGCTTTGCCGCCGGCCCTCCCAAATCCAGAGTCGAGAGCACGCTACCGTCAGCCATCCGACCAACGCGACAGTCATAATATCTCTCTTTGCCTTTATCCTCCAAAACTGTCTGGACGAAGGTGTCGCCATTTTCTGACCAAACGGTGTAGCACTCATGATTCTCCTGTGTGGAAGGATCGTCAGTTAGAGGGTTGTTGTCCTGAGACCGCGTCCGTGAATAGCGGCAGCCCGTTTCGCCAAGAATTTTGTGGGTCTTCAAATCCACCACATAGTTGCGCAGTAACTTCTTCGCGTCGGTCTCCGCGTTGATCACGTAGCCACCGCGCTTCGCATCGCGGTGCTCCTCCCAGTCGATTTTCTCCTGCTTTGGGCCGAAGGCGAGCGCATAGCGACCATTTGGCGATACGCTGTCCATGATCAAGCGGTATTTCTGAGCTTCCGGATCGGCCATCGGGTCATACTTGGGCGGGCCAGCGGAAATGAGCTTCTCGACAATCGCCCATGCCTGCGCCCCTGGCTTGCCGATGGCAAGCGGCTGGTCGGCAGGCAGGCCCAGCGGTGCATCGTTGCTGCCGTTTTGTCTCTCATCGCACGTGCTCATGGTGACGCGTCGGATTCGGTTGGAAATACGGGGCAAACCCGTGATCGGGTCGAGATCCTTTTCCCAGTAAAAGAATTTCTCCGCCTGGACATCCGAGATACCATTCTCGAGTACTCTTTCCTGATGCCTCTGCATCAAAATGACGCGGTCGGAGTTATAGAAGTATTCAGTAAGCTCGCTGCCGGCAGGGCTCGTGCGCTCCACCGAGACCTCCAAAATCTGATCTAGCTCATTGATCCAGGCTTGCTCAGTACGGCTGACACCTCCGTCGGTCGTCTCTTTCTCATAACGCACTGCCGTCAAGAGGTGCTTCTCGAACATGCCATACATCTCGTCGAATTCTGAAATTCGCCGGGAGAACGCAGAATCCAGCTTGCGGTATTGAGCCGACTTAGTCTCGGGCGCTTCCTCCGAATATCCCGCCGTAACACCGATTCGCGATAGCGCCGCTATCCACGCGACAACCAAGCCCGCCCGAAGAAATGTCTGCATACCCCTATCGAGTAGACCGGTGTTAGGCCGGTAAGGGAATATCATCATCGTTTAATTTCGGCAGTAAACACTTCGATATAACAAATCGGAATGTGAGATATGAGATTGGTATGCCGACAATCAATCCGGCAATTCCGCAGACGATCTTTACCTGAGACATGGAAAAGCCCGCAACACCGAGTCCGCCGCCGAGAAAGGCGCCGATAATGCCACCCACAATTCCGCCGCCGACTGTTGCGATGAGAAAAAACAGCAACCAAGTCTTAAAATAATCGCATTCTTTGAGTTCTTTCATGTGGTAATGTAGTTTTGGCCTAACGAGGTGCAGGCCGAATAATTTGGCGATCGTATCGGTCAACGGTTTGACGAACAAGAAAAAACGTTGCTGCGTTCCAAAGATAGATAAGACATCTGAGCTTAAGCATACAAACCGTCGATTGGGATTGTGAACTCACCAATCGGTGGGTCTGTCCTTCTTTCGCGGTTCTCGACCGTGCCGTTTATCCAATCCAAGCAAAAACATTAATAGAGCGAGTGCCGCTAATATCCACGCCCAAACGTCATCTCCCATAAACTGAGTTCTAGAATAACCACTCTCACGCCCATCATGCAATCGCTTTGAAGCGCGACAGAAATCCCAGAATCGCGCGTCCACCAGAGTTATCGTGTTGTGTTAGCATTGGTTTGATTTGGTTGGATTGAGTTTGATCCGTTTTGATGCGCAAATGGCGCGAAGCGTGGAGTAAGCGCTTGGCGCGAATGTTCCCACTCGACGAATTTCGCAAGGATCGCCTGGAACTGCGCCTCCTCGTCAGGCGAGAGCGTTCCAGCCGCGACCTTCGCCTTGTGCTGACGTTTGGTTTCGGCCATGAGAAACCGCACGTAAGCTTCCGCCGCCTCGATCTGCCCCCAGAGTTTTTCCAGTTCCTTATTGCTCGTTTCCTGTTGTTCGGCCTCCCATCGTTCGCGGTCGATCCGTAACCGCTCGGCTCCGTGATCGCACCGACGGAGTTCGGTCACTTCTCGCGCAACCGCCAGCAATGCACCGCGCTGCATGGGATCGTTTTTCGCTCCTGCCGCGACGTCGTGAATCCAGCGGCCCAGCGCCACAGCCAGCGGCGCGGAGAGCCAATCGGCCACTGAGAGATCGCCCGCTTCCTCCTCGAGGTCCGCCGATTCGTCGGCGAGCGTGCGAACCCACGCCCGCGTTTCTTGGTGGCGGAGCCAGTCCTCGAAACCGCCTTGTTTCCACTCGCTCAGGTTTTGCTCACTGATCGGCCGTCCGCCGAATTCCTCTGCGAGAACCTCCTGCACTTTCGGAATTTCATTTAACCACTTCATGAGCTTCACGCCCTGCTCGCCGTTGTGCAGCCGGCGGTTCAGGAGGTCGCGAATCGAATAGGGTAGGCGGGCAATCTTGCCGGTGCGCGTCATGTCAGTAGTGCCCTCGCAGATAGCTGTTGAAATACCAGCCAGCGGATGACGCGTTGAGCAAGCCGAGGTAATGGCGCTCCGGTACGCCGTGGAGAGTGTAGGTGCGGCCGGAATGGAAGGTGATTGAAAGCATGCGGTTGACGGGATCGTAATCAATCCACGCAATCGCGCTGGAGTTGAGTGCAGGCATGCCTACACATTTGCGACTTGGAAACCACGATGAAATGGTCTGAAAATCCGCGGAGATTTCCTGACCAGTTAGCGTCCGCGTCCACCCGCCGTGCCCCAATGGATTGGTTTGTCGGATTTCGGCAGGAAGAAAAACAATTCGCGGAAAATCCTGCCGGCCTTTTTCCGAGCGCGCGGCCAGTTGGTTTTTCCATAGAAAATCGCGGCCTCAGAACAACAGGTCGCCATGCTAGTGTACGGATAGGCATTCATTAGGCGCATCATGCCAAGCCATGCCAATTGAGAAAGCAACCCCTTCCTCTTACGTTTGCCCTTTTCATTTCCGCGTCCCAGGCCTTGCGGACGGTTTTCACTCACCCATGTACGGAACGCCGCAACAATCTGCTTGTCGGTAAAGTCGCCCCAGTCGATTTCCGCCCTGAACCATTCAATTCCCGTTTCCATATTCAATTTCGCACACCGATAATTCTCGCCAGCCAATCCAATATCCCGCATATCAGAGCAGCGATTGAATGGCAGATAGGTCAGCGCGGGTTTTTCCGCGAAGTACGGCTGCAGTTCCTGAACGACCTCCAGTCGAAGTGACGGTGACAGCTTTAACCACGCTTTCTCCAGAGGATCGGAAGTTGTCCGGACTCTTTGAAGCGTCAACCTCACGGGCAAAGCGTATGTCCGCAAGTTCTCCGCGAAGCGCATACGGGCCGGATTGATCAAGGAGCGGCGGGCCTTCATAAAAGCGCTTCCGTCCGGCCTCCTTATTTCCAAATACATTTCCGGCGCTGGAAAAAAGTCCGAATCTGTTGGGCTACAAAATGCCCGAATCCGTGCGGACTCGCGGGCATACTCCCAATAGCAACAAGCTAGCAGTTCATCATCTGGCACGTTGTCGAAGTTCCAATCCAGCTTGGCGACGAGCAGCATCTCGTCTGCCTTTAGTTTCTTTTTCCACTTCATTGGCTGGCGAGTGACCATTTCATTCAAAAGGAAAGCGAAGTGTGTGTCGCGAGCTCATGCACTTCCAGTCAAAAGTGGTGTAGCGGAATTCCTACTCGCCACCCTGCACGATTTCCTTGCTTCTGCTGCAGTTCGCACCAATCGTCCGTTGTCAGCAAAACAGTAGGAATCAACCACTTGTTACTACTTCCGTTTCATCAGCAGTAATCGCGAATGCGCTGATTTTCGATGCCCGGGTGACACAAATACCATCAAACTCTCGCGCACACGCCAACGCGGCAGCCTGGCGCGTGCTCATATTACTTTGACGATGCAACGTCGCTTTGCCTCACTCGATTCACAAAGTACAGACGACGGTCCGTTTCTTGTCCTATTTCTAAAGCAGTTGCTGAATTCGCGTCATTCATCCAGAGCGCTATCGTTTGCTTCACGCCGTCATCCAAGTCGCCAAAATGCCTCATGGCCAGTTCTTCTTGTATCGGCGCGGTGATAAATCCAAGTTCAGCGCAGACATTGTCGATTAGCTCCCGGAAAGAATCGAAGACCGAACGAAAGTAACGGATCCCATCAATGTCACGCTCGAAGGTAAGCTTGTCCTCAGCTTTCACCTCTGGGTTATCAGGCAAAAGCACGATTACCTTCTCGGGAGGTCGCCATTCGAGAAAGCAGCGTTTCGATAACGCAAAATGGTGTAAGTCAACATCCCGATAATCTTTGAGACGGATCCCGCCTGACAGCCAATACTGCGAAATTAGTTCGACAATTCTCGCGGGCAACTTGTACGTGTGAAGCTTCGCCACCGCTGCGCGCAAACTATTCGGAACACTCGTTCCTAGTTGGAGGCGCCGCGCGATCATCCGCAACAGCATATTCTGCGACACACGAACTGCCGACATGAATGGCGTGAATTGATGGAAGAGCTGAAGGAGGTCCAGAGACGAGAAGATGATCCGCTCTCTTCTTAGTGTTAGTTGCTCCTTAAAGTCTCGAAATTGTTGGATGCAGCGTTGCTCACGAAAAAGCATCTCTTGCAGTGCCAACACAGCCGACGTGGCGCGAAGCAAGAACTCCGCTAGCGCCTCTCGTTCATCTGGTCGTCCTTTGTTTACCCAATCGCCGAAGCGTGGGAATCGATTACCTAATAAAACTGCCGAATGCATGATTTTCCCGTAAGGTTAAAGCGACCTGCGGTCTGGCGACAACTACGAACACGGCTGTTACAGGGTGTTTGCGCCTAATACCTTGTCTCTCCAGAGCTGTACGTTGCGCCGTGCCCATTCAATATCTGCCTTATCGTGATACATCGCACCACATCCCAAGGATACCAAATGCTCACGCACTTTTGTCAGAGACACCGCCGACACTGCGACGCTTTTTAACTTCTCCTTGCCGTTGGACGGTGTGATCTCGGTTCTGACTAACGCCGAGAAACAAATGGAGTCCTTGGTTTCCTCGAACACTCCGAGCGGAATCATCTCTCCAATTTTCAGTTCAGTAAATCTTGGCGACATTCTGACGACAGATGATCCCCTCCTCTCCACTTCTTCGATTGTCTCCCGATATTTCTCTACGTTCCCTGAAAACTGTTCTCGAAATCGCTGCTTCATGAGGCCAAACAATTCAGCATTAAACATCACTGTCTCTAGTTTGGGATCAGTTTCTGCGATAAAATGCCGTTCCAGTCTTGGTGACCGACCGCTCAACACTTTTGCCAGGTCATCTTCTGAAGAATATGCCGCTAGAAGGTGCTTCTCTCCCACAAGCTTCGTAACGATGTCCGACTTGGGTTGCTTTCCGTCATATCGGAAAAATCCTTCTGGTGCGGGAATCCGAACGGATATGTCGCCTACTCGAACAAGGGCAATGTCTTCGGCCGCTCGTACATTACACACAAGCGATAGGGTGATGCAAAGTGCCATACGAACGCGCATTTTCATGTGGTGTCTTTCGCAGTGTTAATCGTTTTCTATCACAAACAACACCTTTTTGGCATTACTCAAAAAGAGTGTAACCAAAAACTCTAGGAGGAACTGTTCTTCATTGCAGCCAGTTGCTTTCCTTTCAGTTGACGTAAGCGTGATGCGTGCCCCAGAAAACAGACGCCGCAGTGCCGCTGCCCGATCTTCGCGATAGCGTTCAAATTCAACAATTCATCACGCAATTTGATGACATACAGGATCGCCGCGAGGCTTGTATTCTCATTGCTTGGTTTCTGACAGACGATTTTAGGCGACTTTTGCCGGGAAACGACGTTCCCAAGATTAGACGAGGCTCCAATCCCCCGGATTTTCTTGTGATCGCCGGCGCAACCATCGCTGTCGAGATAACCTCTTTAGTCCTGCCACAGAAGGCCGTATATGACAAAACAGACCGTCTGCCTGGAGCGTACACATCAACCTTGCGAAACAAAAGACCCGATGCTGCTTTTCATGCTGCCCTTACGGAGTACACCCTTCCCGATGACTCCGATGTGAATCCACACTTCGAGACCGTAGCCGACTTGGATAACGACTACTACGCCAGGGCTGAGTCACTGCTTGGTACGAAGCTCGATGCTGCACAACATTACTCACCTCTTTGTGATCACACGGTTATTCTCGTCGAAGATCGTCTAAGCGAACTTGAACCTGTCATAGAGCGGCGCCTACCCCGCCTCCGCCAGCTCATTCAGTCCATGAAACTCGCGCCATCAGTTGAAGTTGTGATTATGAATACCGGGTCCCTTCACTACGGCGTCGCGCATAAGCTTTAGACCGGCAATCAACGAAGCGCAACTCAACTCCCTGCCTATCTTTTACTGGGAACCTTGGTGGTGGAAGTAAACCTCCCGGTTTCACATTCAAACTCAACTGTGGCTCTGATGATTCGGCGCAACCAGTTCCGGTCTGGCAATTCTACTCTTGGCAAAATGGAGAGCCTCACGTGAGCTAGGACCGAACATGTGCCCTCAAATGTCGCGAAATAGAGTGAACTGCGAATGATGCCTCGCGTCATCTCCCGATAAACCTAGCCAAGCTGCGCAATCGCGCGCAAATGTTTCAAGACCGAGACTGTCCCACCTTATAAAACTCAGCTGGCATGATTACTTCGCAAAGCGCCGCCCCAAATTGGAACCGCTCAAAAAACCAGTCCGTGCGCAAGGCGATGATCCTGCGAAGTTCGTTCGGGTCGAGCTGACCATCGGCGACCTGATCCTTTGCCGGATGATCACGGCGGCAAAAGCCGACAAGGTGCTCGCGCTCTCAACTGAGGCATGGCTTAATAAGGACGCGGAATCAGCGTCCAAATCCTAAATTTGCCAACCAGTCCCTAGGTCACCCATCCAAGATGATCGCCGCGGTCTCCGTGGCGCTGGGCGCCGGGGTTCAGCTGGTGGACGCTTTGGACCAAAGACATCCCTAGCACCGAAGAACTGCTCTGCGTCTAAGTCGGCTTCACCTTTCGGACCGAATCCCACGCCAAGGCTTTGAGTGGCCTTTCGTCGCGTCATTGGATTCAAACCGCGTGAGGTTGACCGAGGGCGCTTATTCTTTCCCTTGATGTTGTCCGGCCCCAAGAGGTTGATATTGTCGTCGTCGAATCCGAAGCCGATAAAGTTGACGTAGGTGCTCCTTTGGAGCATCCCTTGGATTTTTTCTTTTATCACCGGGTCAGGCTGCGGGCGGATGAGCCGAATACCATCTGCGGCGTTTTGTGCCTTCATAAAATCGCCGTATGGAACCTCATCTAGAGTTCCGAGCTGGCCATAGACGTGCTCGATGTGAATGCGACTGATCAATTCCTTCGCCACCGGCCACGACTTACCATACTGGTTTTCCAGCACGTTGAGCAGATACCTCTCAAGTGAGCGGTCGTAGTTGAAGCTGATCACCGCCAGCTTTCCGGCTTCCAAGGTTTCTGGGTCGCCAGAAAAGAGCCGCTGTGATAGCGACCGATACCAGTTACCTGAGAGGTTATCTTGCTCGCAGTTCAAGAGGACCGCAGCGATGTGAAGGCGCGCGATGTCGCCAAACGCTTCCTCATTGTCACGGATGAACCAATCGATGGTTTGATCGACCCGATAGAACTTGTTCCTAAAGTCCGCAAGCTTCGCGGTGAGACCGGCGCGCTCAACGGCTTGTTCAAGATAGATGTTCCACTCTTTTGTTGGATGCCCCAGGTCTAAGAACGCTTGGGGTGGAGTCTTGAGCGGAAATTCCTCAGCGGTCTCTAGCCCTGTTGGCGACCTCGTGGGGATGATCAGGTCGCGGAGTTTCATCGCGGTTGGCAAACCGTATGGAGCGCTTGCCCCTGCGCCTAGGATTAGACAAGTGGGTTCCTCGATCATAGGGTTCAGAGGGATTGCAAGATACTACGTCGGCTCTGGTATTGACCTGGCGGAGCCTTCGTCAGTCTCCACTGCTTTGGGGCAACCTCCGTCAGCACCACGAAATCACCCTCACGAACACCGGCTTCAGCATAGAAGCGCCGGATCGCTCCGCGTTCTTGCAATTTGTTTCCCTTCGCCAGCAACTCTGTTCGGAAACGTTCGCCCGTCGGGTCCGTCTCCACGGTTAGATCTTCGCCGACCGCGATCCGCCGTTGCTTCACGTGTTTGGTTAAAGAGAGGTAGTGTTCCCGGAACATTCCGCCGGTAACCTCGACCGGCAGTTGCCGCAATTTGCCATTCCCCGACTGAAACGCGGTTGGCGTCGGCAACACCTGGAGGCCTTGCAAACGCTCCTCGATTTCCTTGAGGCCCTTCTTTGCGTTTTCGTATTCGCTGATCTTCCGCATCAGTGCGGTCACGCCAGCAAAATCCCTGTTTTCCAGCGCGGTTTTGGCTTCTTGGGCCGTCGTCCCGATCATTCCATCGATAAGTTCAGTAGTGAGCATGGAGTTAGGTTAGTGCCGTATAAACACATGTCAAGTGCGTTTTAGTGCGTTTTTGAACTGACCAAGGATTCGTCGGAACAAAGGTCCGCCTCATCGTCGTATGATCGAGCACGCCGCGATCGATCTAGGGTCAACGTCGATGCCCGTTTGATGGAATAGGGGTGCCGTGTCCCACGCTCATTGTGGGGGCAATGAGACACGGCTAGGGAGCGTTTCCCCCCAGGACAACGCTTCCCATAATCACATACGAGATCGGATAAGCGAAGTTGTGAAGAGTTGACCAATTCGCCCAGAACTGTTCATATGAACATATGCGGGCGAATCGGCTTCAGACGGCGCTCAACAACCTGAGCGTGGCGCTTCGTGAAGCCGAGGCCGCTCTCGAGGAGATGCGCGCCGAGGCTGATCCCCTCGCCGTGCATATCTTCGTCTCCCGTCGGCGTTATCGGAACACGCCCGACAGCAAGGGTGGCCGTCGTCATGAGACAGCGGCGCGCCTAAGTTGGCAGACGGCGTGCGATCTTGGCTTTCGTGGCAGCCTTGGCGAATGGGAGCGCCTGATGGGCGCCGTGCCTAAGCGGTAAGAACATCTTGCCGTCGGCTTTCCGTGAGCGAGGTTCGTGGCGTCGCTCAAACGACCTTGATAGAACGACGGTTTCCTAAGGCGAAACGGACGTTTTTGCTCACGTTTGCTCAAGTCCTCCGTTGTGCGCAAAGCTGTAGGTTGCAGCGAGTTGTAACTACTTCCGTTTTATCAGCAGTAATCACAAATGCGCTGATTTTCGATGCCCGGGTGACACAAAATACACTCTTCGGTCGCCAGAAACTGCTGTAAACATTCGTCGAGTATGATACACGTGCGTTTGTGCCAGCCCCGAGCATCCGCAGCCTAGATATTTATGGCCTGCATGGTCAGCACCATCTTGCTGTCACCTTTCGCAGTGGATTGAACATCGTTCACGGGCAGAACGGTTCCGGAAAAACTACTCTCCTACACGTTCTAGCGAATCTCCTAGATAAGGACATTGAACGCTTCTGTCATATTGCATTCAACACAATAGTAATACGCACGTCCGACGATCACGAAATCACGCTCACTCAACAGTCCAGCCCAGAAACCCGGACAGTTATCCTCACGCTCGACCAAAATCCTTTAGCCACTGTCGAGAAAAACGGTCCGGTGGCACCAGCTGTCGCTTTGATTCTCGAGGAGCGTCTCGGCGGTCGCCCCGTCTATCTCCCAGCATTTAGGACGATGCTGGAAGGAAGTGTCGCCGGTTGGAGATCGAGCCACCATTTCGTCGATTCCGAGGAGACACGACGAGAATTTGAGGTCCTTCGCCGACGCGAAGCGAATCGGCAGCGCGGCCGCCATCCCCCTCACTTTTACTTTGGGGACATCAATGAAAGTGTCGCCACGAAGACTATCATGTGTCGACAGTGGTTCGGCCCTTTTGTGCCCATTGTCCGGTACCCTTCCCTGTGGGACTTAGCACAAGAGTTAGCCAGCGAACTTCATTCCGCTCTAATTTCCCTATCTACGTTTGACCAGGCCGCGTTGTCGTCCGTATTCGTCAACGTGCTGCAGGCTGCGCTAACTCCGCAGGAGAGCGCCTCGCACGGAACGGTCGACCAGGCTGCAAGCGCTCTCCGGGAATCCCTAGAGAACTTGCAAGGAGCTTACGCTACGGCGCCGGACGCGTACGCAAGGATCGCGGAGTTTATCACCGGACCCATAACGACACCTTCGCCTAACGAAAAGCTCATTAAGGAGATTCTACGAATATACGCCGATGCCGTTCGCGAACGAGTTAAAGCCCAAAACGAAGCGTTCAGAATTCTGAAGACATTTGAAGACTCCGTAAATCGCTTCCTAACCGAAAAGAAACTGGCTCTAGGAAATGCTCGAACTGGTCCGAGGGGATCTGACACGATAATTCAATTGGAAGACGGCCACGTTTATCCACTCAACGTGCTATCATCGGGCGAGCGACACGTCTTGACATTGCTATTTTGTGCGACTCACATGTCCGAATCAGACGGGACCGTCCTAATCGATGAACCCGAGCTCTCGCTTCACATTGATTGGCAGCGAATCATTCTAAACGAGTTAGTTAAACAGGCTGGTGATCGGCAGATCATCGTCTGCACTCACGCGACCGAGGTTGCTGCCGATCATCGCGATGCCTTGGTGCCACTCCAGACTGCTAAGTGGACCGAGCAACCCGCTTTGTTCGATCCAAGGGACTTGGCGGAGGAGCGTACGGATGCGTGACGACGCTGCTCTATTCAGTGACTCCTTTGATGGATACCTCGCCAAGATTCAAATGCGGGCTCTCCGGACCGTTTTAGTCGAAGGGCGCTTCGACAAGAACCTTGTGACTCGACTTGTGCGCCACCTTGGCATCGCACTCGGCAAAGATGTGGTAGTCGATACGGTGGAAATGATTCGTGAAGTGAATGGCATTACTTCGAATAGAGAAAAGGTTGAAGCAGTGCACAGGGCCGTAAACAAGCCGGAAAGATTTGCCGCATTCGTAGATCGCGAATTCCGTAAGTTCTCGACCTCCTCGGGAGTCTTTCACGACGATCTTGCGAAGCACTATGTCGCGGCGGATAGTTGCTTCTGGACGCGCGGACACTCTACTGAAAATTACTTCCTTTCACTAGAATATCTTCTCCGTTTTTTAGAATTTTGGGTGCCCGAACTCGATACTAAATCCGATCTAGAGACACTGAGCCGTCATATCGACGAGTTCGTGACTGCCGCTATTTGCTTGTCCTTTGTTTTGTTTAGCCAAAACCTCCTCAGCAAAGCATCTGGTATTCTCCGGGCAAGCCATTGGCAAAAGGTCGATGGGCAGTATAAGCTCGATGTGGCAGAAGTCTGTAAAGTGTTACTGCAGCGTGGCGCTGCGGCAACGGTATGTGACACCATTCCCACTAAATTTGATAATTGCGCCGAGGTTTTGCGTCGTGAAAATCTGTCGGATGATCGTAAATGGTGCGCTCATGGTCACTTGGGGTGGAATGCTGTTTGGACGGGATTGAGTCAGTTTCTTCGAGAGAAAGGGATCGCCGAGAAAACGGTATCCGAGGTCGAAACTGGTCAACAGGTCGCTAAATACGCGTGTGTTGCAGAGCTCTGGATTAGTCGCTTTGAAGAACGGCCCGACGATTCCCCTTTGGCTTTGCTAGATTGGCTTCGGCTTAAAGTCGCAGCCTAAACCGAGAACCACGGAGGGCTATGGCCTCTGTGCTTTATCAGTGCGTTGTTCCTTATCATGTAACGAGTGTATTAGCTTCAACGCATCTCCTATTGTTGTGTTCGCCTGATGTAAAAGCGTCAATTCTGTCGTTCTTACGCGCAGGGCAAACTGAAGCGCCTCGCGTGAGCGAGGACCGAACGTGCGCCCCAATATCGCGAAACAGATTGAATTGCGACTGATTCATTGAATCAATCGACGGCGGACCCGGCCAGGCTGCACAATTCCGTGCAAATGCGCTTAAACCGAGAGAATCCCACCGGCGATCATGCGGTGGCCCCACCCTTGTAAAACTCGGCTGGCAGAATTACTTCACACAGCGCCGCCTCAAAATGAAAACCACTGATGAACGCCTAGCATCACTTTTAATTCACGCGGACAACCTCGGACAAAACCGTGCCGAACTCTGCTCAGCGGTGATCAGCGTTAATACGCGACATTCGTGCTCCCTGCACTCGTAATAATCTCTATACAAGCGGATTGTCCCCGGCGAGAATCGAACTCGCATTTAAGGTTTAGGAAACCTTGCTTTTTTTCGCTAAACTACGAGGACTTGCTCCCAGTTCGCCGCGAAAATATTCTATCCTCTGCACAATTCGCCCCTCCTAGCTGGACAACGACACACTAGGCGAATGACGCGTTTACCGCGTTTCGCACCAGCGATGTATTAGAGCGGATAGAAGTAGAGCTTCTTCTGACCGAAATCGATAATCGTGCCGTTCGTCCCCAGAATGTCCATCCCGAGCAGGCCGATCACTTTGCCGCGACTGCTGTCATAGAATCCCAACCTCATAATGCGCAAATCAGGCGCCCGCACACTGACCCCTCCGATCCGGAACGAACCCAGATTGGTTAGCTTCGTCCGCGACTCAACGCCCGCGGCGTCGACAATCGTACTGCGGGACACTCGCTTCTTCATTTGCGGACTGAAACGCTCGTCTACCTCAGCAAAGGTGGCTCCGGTGTCTACGATCATAATGCCAGGAGCGCCGTTAATCTCCACACCGACGAGACAATGAGTTTGAATAATCGTTAATGGCACCTCGGCCAACCCCTGAGCCTTCAGCGCCGGACCGATCACAGCTCGGCGTCCGGTGCCTGGCGGACGGAGATAAAGGCGCAGGTTGTGCAGATCGATTATGCCGGAGCAGGTGCTGAGGAATCCCGAGCCGATAAAGCCAGCGGCATTCACATTGCGATGCGTGTAAGAATGCTGCAGGGCTCCGATTGTTCCGAAAATGATGGGCACCTGTCGCATTTGCACGTTGCCCAAGGAGACCATGTCAGCCACGCCTTTCTTGAAGCCCACCATCGCCTGGCCACTCGCCGACTGCCCGGGCCGATTCACCGCTTGCACCGGCGAATGAAGTGTCTTCCCATAGTCGCCATCCACGGTAATGCCCTCACCGGACCAGCCGGTGTCAACGATCAGACGCGCCTTGCGCCCGTTGATCGTGGCCGACACCGTCAAGGTGTTGGGCTCCGGTCGCTGCAACTCGACCATTCCGTAGCCGTCGCGCTGCAAGGCCTCAAGCGAGATGCGAGCGTGGGCCGTGACAGCAAAAAGACAGATCGCCGAACCCAGGAGAAGGAACGGTGCAATCCGTCTGCCCTGACATGGGGCGGCGAATCGCGACGAGGGGGAACGCACGATCAGATGTTTGACGCTATGACGTTAAAAAGCAAGCCCGGTGGCAGTGTCCCAAGTCGAATTAGGCGATCATGCGCGGACCGTGCAATCCGCCAACAGAGCCACGCAATGGAATCACCGGCTCAAAACGACGAGCATGAACCACTTCCCCGATTGCGTTCAAGACACGCAACACGCTGCCGTCTTTCTGAGAAAGGAAACGAACGAGATGCACTGCTGGACGGGGGTCAATCTCGTGAAAGACAAGTGGTTCCTGCAATGGCCCGCCCCGTAGTTCAAAACCATTTTCCACGAGACGCAGTTCAAACGTGTGCATTCCCGACGATATTGCGAATATGTCAGTTGACTAGTCCAGCCGCGTTTCGGCATTCTCAATGCCTCTCATATGACTCTGAGAGGCGGCACCATTCGCGCCAGTAAAGGGCATTTTGGGCTGGCGTCAGCACGATGCGACCTCCCAAAATGCTGCGATGAACCCCAGTTTCTTTTTGTGCGTAGTGCCCGTGCTGAACGCAATGGGTGCAGCGACCAACCGAACGCTGAGGATTGAAGTCGAAGTGGACTCAAGCAAGCTCGACACCCCACAACAGGAAATCCGTCGGGCGGTCCTAGATGCCGCCGACCAATATACCCGCAAACATTTTGACAAAGAAAACGAGCATCTCGGCACTTGTGAAATGTTTGAAATAACCATGCATGCAAAGAGGTGGGAGAATCCGGGTGCGACCGAGATTGATGGCGTCAGAATCTGGGGCGTGGCGCTGCAGGTTATGACGCCACCAGCAAAGAGGTGATTTTTTTGAAGGTCGGATGCCTGGTCTCCGCCGGACCGCCGCTCCTTGTTCGCTTCCTCGCGCGCGCCGTCTACAGCTCCAACCGTTCGCCGAGATCTCCGCGCTCGAGGCAGTCTCGAAAGTATTCGATCGTTTGCACAATGCCTTCGTCGAACTGGACACGCGGCTCCCAGCCCAGGACTTTCCGGGCGCGCCCGATGTCGGGCTGGCGCACCTTCGGATCGTCCACCGGCAGCGGTTTGTATTCGATCTGCGATTTCGTCCCGGTGATCCGGATAATTTCTTCGGCGAATTGCTTGATCGTCATCTCGCGCGGATTTCCGATGTTCACCGGCTCGTGAAAATCGCTCATCGCCAGTTTGAAAATCCCGTCGATCAAATCGGAGACAAAACAAAAAGAACGCGTCTGCGTGCCGTCGCCGAAAATAGTGAGCGGCGTCCCACCGAGCGCCTGCCCGATGAAGGCGGGGACGACACGGCCGTCGCGCAAGCGCATCCGCGGACCGTAAGTGTTAAAGATGCGGACGATCTTCGTGTCCATGTCGTGATAGCGGTGATAGGCCATCGTCATCGCCTCGGCGAAGCGCTTGGCCTCGTCGTAAACGCCGCGCGGTCCGATCGGGTTCACGTTGCCCCAGTAATCTTCTTTTTGCGGATGGACGAGCGGGTCGCCGTAACATTCCGACGTTGAGGCCAGGATGAACGTCGCCTTTTTATCTTTGGCCAAGCCGAGCGCGTTATGCGTGCCGAGCGCGCCGACTTTTAGCGTCGGAATCGGCAGCTCCAGGTAATCGATTGGGCTCGCGGGCGAAGCGAAATGGAAAACGTAATCGATCTTGTTTTCTGGAACAAAAATATAATGCGAGACGTTGTGCTTGATGAAGCGGTAATTCTCGTTGCCGGAGAGATGCGCAATGTTCGCGAGATTGCCGGTGATGAGATTATCGATCGCGATGACGCGATGACCTTCCGCCAGCAGCCGGTCAGTCAGATGCGATCCGAGAAAACCAGCGCCGCCCGTGACGACTGAAACCTTTTGTGAACTCGAAGCCATTGCTGAGGTTTCTAATTCACCAGTTAAAGCTTGGCGAGAACGAAGTGAGATTCATGGCGCTGCTCTTCGCAGCGAACGGCCAGGCCGATCGGTCTACCACCCGAATAATGAACACGTGTTCACCGTGAACGACGGGCCACCGCATCCGCCGTTCTGGATGATCTTGGGTTCTTGGGCGCGGCATGAGCGCATCCTTATTGCAAACGAAGCGTCGTCTATCGTATCAAGAGATATGGTTGACGAAAAACCTGAGAAAAAACCGGAAGGAAAAGGCGGCACCGGCAAGGAAAAAGATGAGAGCGCAGGTGCTGAAGTGGCTGGCCGGGGCAAACGCCTGATCCTTACTTGCTGGCAATGTGGAGCGACAAACTACGTCGATTCAGACTGGGACTGGACATATTTTCACTGCTGGCGGTGCGGTTACGTTGTAGAAATTCGCTAGCTGGGTCGCGTCCTAGGACAACCCACCTACAAGGCCCTCCCGCGCACCGGATGGCAACCGGTGACCTAAATAACCTGTCTCCTTTGTCTTTCCATCGCTGCGCGCCACGCCGGCTCCTAGTTTTAATGCAGCCTGTTTGTCAGATGCGATCCGAGAAACCCCGCTTCGTCCGTCACGACTGAAACGCGTTGAAAACTCGAAGCCATACTCCCGTCGTTTGATGCGACAATAAAAGGCTGGCGAGCTATTCTATTTCCTCGCCAGTCGAGTGCAGAGGGTAGTGTCCTAAGTAGAGGCTACGCGGGCGGAAGAATCCTTCCTTTCACCACGCGGATAGCACCCCCAGATTTTTTTGAACCTGGAATCGGTTTGCCACGGTAAACCGTGTTTATATCCCCGCGTCGTGACTTGTCGGCTTTCCCTTTGGTTTTGCCTTTGGTTTTGAAATCACCCTTCATGTCGAATAGCATAAGCGTCTCGCCAGAACATTTCCATTCAAATTAGGACACTACCGTGCAGAGCCGATGATTGACGCTGACGCGGCCATTTGCTAAACTGTCTTTTCCCACATGACGGAGCGAATCTACGTTTCGCGAAACGCTTTTCTCGTGGCCGGAATTGCCGCGGTCTTGACGTTTCTTACGCTGGTCTGGATCGGCAAGACTGAGGATCGACTTCATGCGCGTGATCGCGAACTTTCCTCTCCGGAAAAGCGCATGGCATTAGCACCTGCAAGAATGCAACCGTCGACGACACAATCCACTCCGGCGTCGCTCCCAGTTGTCGATTACTGGACACCCGCACCGATAGAGTTCGTAAGACTTACAGCCGCCGTCTCCCTACATAATTTGCGAGGCAAAGAGGTAAAGCAGTTTCCAATTGGAAAGCGGCTGCGGGTAAGCAACCGTGCTGGGGATAAGATTACGATTGATTACCTGGGCGACGAGTACACGATTCCGAGAGCATCCACGGAACCATCGAAATAAGTCGCGAACCTAAGAAACGTTGGCGAGAAACGAAGCGTAATTCTCCCCGGCTATCTTTTCTGGCCAGCGGGCAAATGATTAGAAGCGGCTTCGTGAAGCGAAAGTAGATCAGCGGGCGGAAACTGAAGATCAGATCGACGTCGTCCGTTCGGTTGACTCCTCCGCGCTCCGTAGCGCACAAGCTAATCCGCGTTCGCGCCCGAAATCGGTGTGATGGAGTTTAAGATCTCGCCCGTCACGTTGTCGTGCGCGCCTTGTCCACCGCCGCTGCTGCGATCAACAAACTGGCTGAGAGGATTAAGAGTTTCATTTGTTGTTTGTCCGTTTTTGAAGCAATTCGCATTTGGAAAATCTCGGAGACAGGTTCGCCGGTTCCACTCCAGCATTCACACAACGGCGCAGCGAGCCAATTTCTTCGCCGCGCATTTCAGATCAACTCGGCGAGGCTTTGATATAGCGCGCGGCGGGCGCGCTTCGCGGCGTTGCCCGAAATTTCAAACGGTTCTTCGAGCAGGCTCAGGGAAAACGGAATCAGGTCGGCCTTGCGGGATGGAAGCTCAATCGCGCCAATGTGGAATGATCTGATTTTTCGAAAGGGCCAGCGGTCGAAGAGCCATTCCGCTCCATAGGGTGTTCCGCTCTCCATGGATTGACCGGTTTCCCTCAGCTTCTGGCCATGCGTTCCCAATTGAATGTCATGCAATAATATCCATCCCCCGCTTTGGACATAGGGCGCGAGCCGGAGCACGTCGAGCAACGGCCAGGGATGACGGTGATCGGCATCAATGAACGCAAGACCAAATTCGCCGTCTGCCGCCAGTTCGCGGGCGAAATCTGATTCGCGTCGCGTGTGCACCCGCACAGTGGACGCTAGATCAGGTACCAACGCGGGAATCTCAAAGCCGATCGGTCGCGTTTCATCGACGCCGCAATGAGTGCGGGCGTCGATTGTCTCGACCGAAATTCCGCCACTGTTCCCGTGCTGCCGATGAATGGCCGCAGCAATAATCGCCGCGGAGAAACCGGTTAAAGTTCCGATCTCAATGACGCGACGAGGCGCCAGAATACTGACCAAGGCCGTGAGAAAAAAGTAATCGCGCGAACCAATTCCTCCAGGATACCTGACTTCATCCAGATCCACCATCGCATGGAGAAACTCGAGTTCGCCCGGCGGAGAAATTTTTCGGACGCGCCCCAATAGGGTCGCGAGGGTCACATACTTTGTCTCAAATTCCTCGAAAGAACGAAATTCGCCGATATCGACGCAGTCCCCGGTGGCACTCGGCAATGGGGTCGCAAGATCGCTCAGCAGTTTGCGCACGACTTCGAAACGGCGACCAACAGGCGCATACCGAAAGGCATTGAAATAACGCGAAAGGGGAAATTTCAAATGCGATTATCAATCCTCGAGACGTGAGTGGACAAATGATTGTTGCTTCGGCAGAAGACTCATCGACGCCGCCGCGAGCGACTGAAGCCCTTGGAGACGACACTATTGGAGGTTATAGACCTCAAGCAGACCGATGCCGGTGCCACCGTTCTTCCCGGCGAGGATGGCCGTGAAGGCGCCCGGGGGCAAAACGGTGAAGATTCCTGACTCCAGATTATTTTGAAGGGCCAGACCGTTTATCACAAGCTGGGATGCCGAGGTTGGGTCATCCTGCCAGTTGTCGTTCGAGACCAGCGTTGTCCCATTGCTGTCGTGCAACTCCAGGGTCGGATCAGCCAGGACGTTGCTCAAGCCTGACTGGGTGAGCGACGGTCCAATGCCACGAATCGCCACCTGTGTGTCCCCGGTGTCTCCTCCCAGAATGAACCCCCCGATCATGACATTGTCACCCGTCTGGACAAAGCCGCGTGTGCTGAGGTTGGCCAGTTGCGAGTCAGCAGCCTGATCATTGTCGTAGACTTCCACCAAGCCCACGCCGGTGGTTTGACCCTGCCCAGTGAGGATCACGGTATAAGCTCCGGGCTGGAGCGTCTGTATCATGGCCGACTCCCGATCATCACCTGGCTGATAGATAGTGCCTTGAATCAGAGCTTCCTGGGTGTCTCGCCAGTTGTCGTTTTGAAAAATCAGCGCGCCATTGGCTCCATGCAGCGCCAGAACGGGGTCGGGGAGGAAATCACTTATTCCGGAATTGATGAGCGATGGCCCCATCCCGCGGAGCACCACTGCCTTGGGAGCGGTCCCGGTGATGATGAACCCACCAATCATCGCGTTATCTCCTATCTCTACCCGCAGACGCGTGGAGATGTTCAGCGCTTCAGCCGGTGCTGGCGGCCCGGTCCTGCAACTGCCATTGACGTTGAAGACGATGTGCATGCTGGGGGCGCCAAGCGCAGCAGTATCGGTCGGTGTCGGATTCCCGCAGTCCGGCGAACTGAGATAACTCGGGCCCGTTTGGAACACCGCGTTCGAGCCGATAAAGAAGGAGTTGCCAGCAGCTACTCCGTCCGGCGTAAAGACTTCCATCACCAGTTCGGAAATTCCGGCAGGAACGGTTACGGCCAAAGGCACGCTAAGCACCGTCTGCATTTGGTCCATCACAGTGAGGCTCGTCGTGGCGATTTGGGTCCGGCTGCCACCAGGGAATGCTCCACCGGCGTTGATGTAGAGGCGGACCGTCACTGGCTGTCCCATGCCGGTCCCACTAGCAGCGGTATCAATTCCGAATGAAACCGACGTGACATCGTATTGTTGCGAACCGGTAAAGGTCGCCATGTTGAAGGCGCGCCAGTAACTATTGTCATGATGCAAGAATCCGGGCGACCCGGTGTTGCATGACACCGAATTGCCTGCGGCGATCACCTGGACGCCGGACTGCGTAATCGTCGAAGGGCATGTCCCAGTTGGAGTAGCCGCTGACGTCGAATCGACCGCCGCCAGAGCGTGGATCCGTCCACAGCCCAGGAGCAAGAGAGCCGTAGCCATGGTGAAGGGGGATCGCGCAAACATACATGCCATCAAATTAATAAATCGGACTGCCCTTGTCACGAGGACGTATCTCCCAAGTCCAAAGCTTACTGGCAGCGGACCGAACCTCGGTTTGTCCCCGCGACTTTCTAATAAACCCATTTGCCCACCGTTTCCATCGCGTGTCGCATAATTGGGTAGTGGCTCTGAGCCACTACCGTAAATTGCCCTTTGCGTGGTCGCCGTCACAACCGGACAACCTCGCCAATGCGACCGAGGGAATCTATTAGCAAATGTCCCTGATCGCCGCCGAGCGTGTTCAGCACTCGCGCGGTGATCGGTTTTGAAATTAGGTAATGTCCTAATTTGGTAGTGGTACAGTTTCAATCTCGCGCAGATGATTCCTTCTCGATGGACACTTCGGTCGCTTTGATTATGGCGAAAACGGCGTCTCCCTTTTTGAGGTTCATGCGCTTGACCGAGCCGGTTGTAATGATCGAAGTCACCGGTCCAGCAGCAGTATTGATGACAATTTCTGAGACGACCTTGTCAGATACAATCTGCTCAATCGTTCCGGGTAAATGATTTCGGATGCTCGTGCTCATAAGAATAAGATTAGCTACGGCTCGATTCTAGCAAAGCAATAACCACATCCAAGCTCCAGACGTGATCGGAAACGCCCGCTTCCATCGCCGGCGAAAAGTTGGAAGCAAGACCCATATTCTCGGTGTCCGATCGGCCCACTTTTTTTGCTTCCACACAAGCAAATGGCGTGTCAGACTTTCAACATGGACCCTCAGAAATACTCAACCAAAGACTCGAAAAGCTAGCGCTGGGCCTTTGGCTCCTCGCTAATTTTCGGATCCGTCTCCCCCGACGACTTGTCCCGCAACTTTGGCCGGGCCACGCACGCGCTATAGGTTTTTCCGAATGAGAGGGGCATTGAACGCGCCGGTACGGTTTACCTAGAAATGCGCGTACTTGAAGAGTCAGCGCTGTGCTGAAACCACCGAGATCGGCAGGATCCGCAAAGCAGTATCCCCGCTATTATCGGTGACAGTGAGGTGGACGGAGTACTTCCCCGGCGCCGGAAAGGTTTTCCCGGGGTTTTGCGCGGTAGAAAAGGTGCCATCGTCGAAGGTCCATTGATATGATGCGATCGTTCCGTCAGGATCGCTCGCGCTAGCTGTGAAGTTCACCCTCAGGGGCGCCGCGCCGCTCGACACGCTCGCACCGGCCGTCACCATGGGCCGCTGGCCCGGGACAGTTGTCTTGAGAAACCAGGGCGTGGCCGTCGGATCGGTCTTGAAAAAGGCCAGAAGTTGATCGGCCACTTTTGGCACGCCCCCGCTCGCCGTAGGATGCGTAAAGTCGGATTCCAGATCGGAGCAGAACCACCTGAACCCATCCGAGCGCGCGGTCAGTCCGTCAGCCCAGATATAGGGACCCCATAAGCTGATCGGCGCAACCACGATCCCGCGTGCTGGATCGAAATTGAGATTGCCTGCGCCGTTGATCTGATCTTGGATCGTCCATTTGTCCGCAAACCCAGTTTCGTATGCAAACGGCTCCGGGTTCTCGGTCGGAGCATTCGTGTAGGCGCGTGTGCGCGTGGAAAGATAAGCGATCTTGATGTTAGGAAATTTGGTCTTGAGATTGCGCAGGATGATTTCCAGATCGGATTGCAACATCTGCGCGTGCGCGGGGAACGCGCCGTAGTTGTTTGGATGTATCAGCGCTTCCTTGAGCCAGGCGACTTGCACCTGCTCCGGCGTGACGCCTGCCGCAATAAGTCGCAGATTGACTGTGAACCACGTCACCGCGATCGGATTGATCCAAGCCAGAGCGTCCTTGTTGTTTTGTGCGCCATCCACAATAACCAGTTGCGGATTCTTCGCGGGATCAGCGTCGGCGCGAGTCTTAAAGTTCAGCGAACCCTTGCTCGCAAATTCTTCCGTCGCGTTCGACATACCGATTGAGATCATAACGATCTTGCCATTGACCGAATCCGGATTGCCTAAGGCGTTCAATGGTTTTATCTGATCGGTCGCTATGGCGAGAGCCGCGGCGGCGTGTGCAGGAGGAGGCATATTGGAGCCGGCAGGATACAGCCCTGCGGTGAAGCCTTTGTAGCTGCCGGGTCCCAAATCATTGAGCGGAATGTTGCCGGTGTGGGTGAGCGAACAGTCGGCGCGCAGAAGCGGGCCGGCCATAAGATTAAGCGCTGCGACAAACAACATTGCGCGCCAAACTGTCGGGCATGAAAAGCGCGAACAAGAAAAGGCCGAGAGCGATCTCCGAAGTGACATAAGCAAACTAAGACTTCTCAGTTCAAATTGAAAGGATCGGAGGTATCTCCGTTGCGGGCGCAAAGCCGCGTCGATTTTTCATTCTTCCGCTGGTAATGCCGAAACATAGTCCCAACAGCTAACGGTGGGATTATCTTTAGATTACGTTTCTGACTCCTCCGAAGGACCCTATTAACGGGACATGTCCCCTGCTGCTAACTGATCCATGCGGCAGCGTTTCATGAAATTGATTGTGGAGAGGACATTACGCGACCTCGTTGAGATGGTGACCAATTCTCTTCACAGCAAAAAAAAAGCCGGGCAGGATTTTCACCCTGCCCGGCAAATTGTTTCGGCTTATTGTGAGGTCTGTCGCTCTTAAGCAGCCTTAATTTTCCTGCGCACGATTTCTATTCCGGCGAGCGCAATCCCTAATAGAGCAACCGCGGAACCACCATCCGGAACAGCTGAGGTGGAAGAAGACGCGAAGCTAAATGTGAAGTTACGGCCAGTGCCTTGGAGAGCCCAAGTCGCAGCCGAGGCATCCCCCCCGTTAATACGTGCTATTCCGGTTCCACTCATATCTATTGTTCCGTGGGTGATTGTAGCGCTAGTTAGGGAGACTAGATCGAACGAATAAGTGTTTCCCCCGTGTGAAAATGACCATTCATTCGCGATCGTCCCTCCGACGAGGATAGCACCTGTACCAGTCCCCTTGAAGGAAAAATTAGTCATGGTGGCCGCGCTGCCGGCCGTCCCTGTATAAGCACCATCCGGGACTGGTAAGAAAGACACAGTCCAATTGTTCGTGAAGGTGAGGTGAGTGGTGCCAGCACCTGAATTTCCGGACGACTTGACCCTTCCAGTAAACAGGACATCACCGCTGAAGGCCTGAGCCTGCTGGCAGAAGAGCCCACAACTAAGGAGGCCGGTCGCTAGGACCGCGAACATTGTTTTTGAGAGGTTTTTCATACGATTTTGTGGGCTACTTGGATCTTACTTCGCAACCGAACGTTCATCTTCAACGACCCGGTTATTCTGATTGCGCCATTTACCAGCAGAGACGGTGCCATGAATTCGACTCGGCTTGTAAGTAATTTAACTCTAGATATTTGCGATCGAACATTTTTTACGAGCGCTGAATCAGATGTGGAAAACCGTAAAGATTTCCGACAGGCGTAGGATTATTTTCGGCATTATGCGCTTCACGAATGCTAGGCCCCGCACAGAAGTAAAATCGCCTGCAAACGGGTTTCCCCGGTTTTTGAGATCTGGGTGACAATTTTGTAAGTTGACCGTTTTTGCCAAGTTTTTGCATTCTTGGCTCGGTGATAGGGCCGGAGGAAACTCTGGGGGAAATATCACCAGCCGTCTCTCATCGCATGTCATACCAAAATCTGGTGAGAGGCGGCACTTTTTCTTATCCTGGAAGCCGGACAGCTAACGATGGGATGACCGGCAGATTATTTTGCTGTAAGGATGGCGTGTATGCCTTGGCAGGCACACGGAAAGGTGCATTCTCGGGCCGGTGATATTCCGTGAGGCGGGTTATCACCAGCCGTCTCTCATTGCTTAACGTTTCTCATACGGCTTTGAGAGGCGGCACTCCCGCCACAACGATTTCAAAGCAAGACACTACCCGATTTCGGCGGTGATCTAAAATCGAAAGCAATTCGAGCTGCGCATCCCACACTGCGAGCAAGGTGTCTTGATCCATCAAGGCCGGGCTCAATCTAAGCATGCCCACAGGGAGGGTTTCATTTCGTCTTTGCTCCGCGTGCTTTTTTCCAGCGCGCTTGCACGGCCTTCCGTCCCTGGTCGCTTAATTCCTTCGCGGATAATTTCGCGGCTCGCGCTTTTCCGCCCTTAGAGCTGCCCTTGGCTCCCCCCCCCAGCGCGCCGAGCGCGACCGCATGAGGATTCTTTGTTTTCTGAGCCCGAGCGGGCATCAAAAACAGTGTCGTTTATTCAGAATCGCTTTCAAGGAAAACAGATCTTCACTTTTACGTTCCAGCGGGCTCTCCACGATCGCCTGCACTGGGAACAGTTAAGGAATCCCGAGCGTCGCGCGTTTCTGGCGGAGCTTGTGAAAATGTCGATACGCCCAAAGAAGCAATTGCGGAGCAATCGATTCCGCGTAAATAGTCTCTCCATCGGCGTAGAATTGACTCGACGAAGATGGAGCGGTCCTAGCCGGCGAACCGGCATCAACCCACAGGAACAGAATCACTAGCTGATCCCACGGGCCAGATCCTCATTCTACCAATTCTCTTCAGAGGGAAAAAAAGCCGGGCAAAGGTTTTCACCCTGCCCGGCAAATTGTTTCGGCTTATTGTGAGGTAGGTCTGTCGCTCTTAAGCAGCCTTAATTTTCCTGCGCACGATCTCTATTCCGGCGAGCGCAATCCCTAATAGAGCAACCGCGGAACCACCATCCGGAACAGCTGAGGTGGAAGAAGACGCGAAGCTAAATGTGAAGTTACGACCAGTACCTTGGAGAGCCCACGTCGCAGCCGAAGCATTTCCCCCGTTAATACGTGCTATTCCGGTCCCACTCATATCTATTGTTCCGTGGGTTACAGTGGCGCTAGTTAGAGACACTAGATCGAACGAATAAGTGTTTCCCCCGTGTGAAAATGACCACTCATTGAATACGGTCCCACCGACGAGGACAGCACCTGTACCAGTCCCAGTGAAGGAAAAACTAGTCATGATGGTCGAGCTGCCGGCCATCCCTGTATAAGCACCATCCGGGGCCGGTAAGGAAGCCACAGTCCAAGGGTTGGTGAAGAGGAGGTGAGTGGTGCGAGCACCTGAACTCCCGGATGTCTTGACCCTTCCAGCAAACATCACATCCCCGCTGAAGGCCTGAGCCTGCTGGCAGAAGAGCCCGCAACCAAGGAGAGCGGTTGCCAGGACCGCCAACATTGTCTTTGATAGGTTTCTCATTATTTCAATCGTGTTCTAGCGATTATTTTTGCGACTTAAACCGACCCGCTTCTTGAGAGCGGGTGCTCCCGTTCTGATCTCTGTTTTCCATATTTGTCATAATTGAGTCGCAGTGTCACCAATTATTTTCGCGAACCCCGCAATGTTTGTGGTTATTTCGAAAGCGAAAACCGTAAATATTTCCGACACTTGGGGCGGGAACTCAGCAAAGGCCCGGGACTATTTCATTCGTCATTAGCGCACGTGGGCCGCTGTTATTAGGGCACTCGCACAAGCGCGCCTCAGTTTTCTTGGCACGCAAAAAGCTTAATTAATGGTGGCTTCTCCCAGTTTGCTTGCTCATTTTAATTGCGTTGCCTGTTCTCCGAGGCGCGAGTACAACCGGACTGACTAGTTTTCTATGGTGCATGACGTTTTCATCTCCCACTCGGCGCAGAACCGGGAGGTAGCTGACACCATTTGCGCTGCCCTCGAACAGGCGACGATCCGATGCTGGGTTGCTCCACGTGACGTGCGCCCGGGCCGTTCGTTCCCGGGCGAAATCACGCGGGCCATTCAACAAAGCAAGGTGATGCTGCTGATTTTCTCCAGCCATTCCAATAATTCCGAGCAGGTGCTGCGTGAAGTGCAGCTGGCCACGGATGCACGTCTGCCCATCATCCGGTTTCGAATCGAGGACGTCGCTCTGACTGACGACTTGAAGTACTTTCTCAGCACGCCGCACTGGCTTGATGCACTGACTCCTCCGCTTTCAAAACATATCACGCGTCTCGAGCTCGCGATTAAAGAGCTGCTCGGTCAATCCATTGAAGTTACCGGGAAGAATGTGGTGAGCGGCGAAGTGCCGCCCGCAGCGCCACCTACGGTTGCACCCGCCGCGACGCCCCCGGTGCCGTCTGCAGTGGCGCCCGCCATGCCGCCGCCTCTACCGATGGCCCCACCCGCGCAGAAGGAGCGCGAGGCCGTAGCGCCAAAGTCTTTCAACCCCTGGCCGCTGCTGGCAATCGCCGCGGTTGTGATCTTCGCGGCGATCATTGGCGTCATTTTCGTTTTGCTGCGGCAACCGAGGCCGTCGAAGCAACAGGCGTCAACCACCCCGTCGCGGTCGGTCCAGACGCCTGAAACGATGCCAAGCCCTCCGTCGCCGCCTAAAACCAAGGTGACGCAAAATCCTGCGGCGCAGCCGCGCCGGTCCCCAAAGACAACCCCGGCCGAGGACACCCAACATTCCAGTGAGTCGGAAAATGTGTCGGCGTTCGAGCGTGCCGGCGCCTTAAAACGTCCAAATCAGCCAAGGAACGAGCCGAAGAGCGCATTCGACCGGGCCGGAAATGCTATTGGCCGCGATCAATCGAACAATCCGGGGCCTTCACCCGGAAACAGGTAAACGAGCTGCGAAGCAGGCTGGCAGGGCCGGGTCTTGTAAGGGACCTCCAGGGTATCCGAACCTGGCAGCGGTACGGTTTAGTCCACTCCGTAGAATTACCGGACAAAAGATACGTATTCCCCGTTTTAGGAGATTGCCTGGCGAGTGAGATAATCCACCGGCGATCGATCTCTCGTCGCCGAGCAAATCCCGCGAGCAATTCTGCAACACGGGAACTGGGGGAGGAAGCAGATATGAACTTACCTTATACATATGAACTCCTGGCCGCGGCGGACGAGCAACGTCACGGCTTTATAAAGCTGCGCGGCCTCCAGGCTGACCAGGAGGTGCGACTCATGGCTGAAGCGGGCTTGGTCGAAGCGACTTTTAACGATGGCAAAGAAGGGTCATTCACATCAATCAATCGCCTGACGGAAACGGGGGAGACCTTTCTTCGCGCATTCAAAAATCACGCCGTTCCCGGTGCGACTCGGGGTGAGTACTTGCAGGCCGTCCTGGCAAAGTGGAATACAAGTTTCGACTCGGACCTGATCCCTGTCGGAGCAGCAGCGTAATAATTTCGCCAATTACAGCTTGCTAGAGATTGGAAAATCTCACGCTGCCGTCCGGCAAATACTCAAAGGTCCAGCGTTCCCACTCCGCGATCTGTGCTATCCCGTTCAATTCTTGCGCGTTTGAAATCTCGGTGGGGCACAGCAAAAACAACTCGTCGCACCCTACGCGACTCTCGCCATGTTGCTGAATCTCGGCTCGTATCTTATCGACCTGAGCGGCAACGGCCGGATGATCGTAATTCGGCATAGGAAATCATAATCTCGGAATCTTCGTTTTCAAATTAGAACAGTACCCGTAATTCCGTATGGCTCGTTTGAATTTAGGGCTTCAACGGCCTGAAGGTTACGCGAAGCCCAGTGTCATAGAACGTCGCTTCCCAATTATTCGCCCTCGCGAAGGCAAGGATTTCGATTCGCCTCTTGCGGTTTTCTGGTGATAGGCCTTGGCGCGGCCAAACTGGCTCCAAATCATTCTCGGACACCACGCAAAATCTCTTCGACTTAAGTCGCCCTCGGATGTGTTCGGCAAGCGCGTCCATCTAAAAGGCACTTTGTAGTTTATCGTCTGCAAAAAGTCGATTATTTCCTCAAACGACCGGACGTGATCGCTGACACCGAGAACCGTCGTTTTCAAATTAGGACACTACCGCTTGTCCGAAAGTGGATCGATTTGAATTTCCCTATTCACGTTGAGAGCTGTCTTTGCTCTCGCGATCTCTTCATCTGGACCATCAAAATGGAGGACTAGGTCGCCGCGAGGATCTCTCTTGATCACTACCGTCAAGGTGACGACTCCCGCGATGGTTAGTTTGGATCGGATCTGGTCTTTGAAATGTCCCGTCACCGGCCGGTCGAATCCGCTCGTCCTGAATTCCGTTTTAATGGTGATCACTGCGCTAGCGCGATCCGCCCCGATTCGCGGTAAAAGCGCCAACGAGCCGTGTTCATTGGGAGGGGGAACGCGACCCGAAGATAGCGGCTTCATTTTATCAGCGCAAGGAGTTCATTGAGTGGCTCCGACGTGATTTGATCCTTGCCCGCGGCTCTGGGAACCATTCAACTTGCACTCGGGTCGACGGAATGGCGGATCTCTGAAACTGGATTGCGCGAAGGCGCAAAATGTCGGACTCATTCTTCCCGCACTTCGCAATCCTAAATCCATGCGCATTCTTTCCGGCATTCAACCCAGCGGCATTCTCCACATCGGGAATTATTTCGGCATGATGCGGCCAGCGATCGCGCTCCAGGCCGAAGGCGAAGCGTTTTATTTTATCGCCGATTATCACGCGCTCACCAGCTTGAAGGATCCAGCGACGCTGCGTGAAAACGGCCGACGCGTGGCCATCGATTTTCTCGCCTGCGGTCTGGACCCGGAAAGAGCTGCGCTCTTCCGCCAATCCGATGTGCCGCAGGTCACCGAGCTGGCCTGGATTTTGTCCACCATCGCGCCGATTGGATTGCTCGAGCGCGCCCATTCCTACAAAGACAAGGTCGCGCGCGGCATGACCGCTTCCGCGGGGCTTTTCACTTATCCCGTCCTGATGGCGGCCGACATTCTGATCTATAACAGCGACATCGTACCGGTCGGCAAGGATCAGAAACAACACATCGAGATCACCCGCGATCTCGCGGTGAAGATGAATGAAACGTTCGGCGAAATTTTTAAGTTGCCAGAACCGCGCATTCACGGCGCGACCGAAACCGTCCCCGGAATTGACGGTCAGAAAATGAGCAAGAGCTACGGAAACACGATCGATATTTTCGGCGACGAAAAGGAAATGCGTAAGCGTGTCATGAGCATCGTGACCGACTCCAGCCCGATCGAAGCGCCAAAGGATCCTGACAACTCCACGATCTTCCAGCTTTACTCCTTGTTCGCAACAAAAGAGGAAATCGCTGTGATGTGTGAAGCATTTCGGCGCGGGGGCACCGGCTACGGCGATTTTAAGAAACAGCTATTCGCGAAGCTCTGGGATTACTTCGAGCCAATGCGAAAGCGGCGGGCGGAGATTCTCGCTGATCCACGCTACGTTGAGGGCGTCCTGGAGCGCGGCGCGCAGCGCGCGAACGAAGTCGCGGAGAAGGTGATGGCTCGGGTGCGCGAAGCGGTCGGCTTGTGAAGGAATTCACCATAATGCTTGCGCCGTGACGCGGTTCCGATGATGGCCGGTCCAGGCGTAGTCGCAGCTGGAGGGAGTGAAAGGTCCTTCGGTCGTCGCGGCGACCTTAGGATAACCAGCTTTCCAAATACTAATGGCCACTCTGAGCTTCCACGTTGTTCCAAACGCGAAGCAAAACCAAGTAGTCGGCCAGCATGGCAACGCGATCAAAGTAAAGCTGAAAGCGAGGCCGATTGAAGGAGAGGCTAACGCCGCGCTCTGCACGTTTCTCGCCAAAGAGCTGGGGATTCCAGAACGCTCCGTCGTTCTCGAACGTGGACGGAAGTCGCGCACCAAGATCGTGCGTATCGAACTTTTTGACGAAGAAGCAGTCCGCGCGCGATTACTCCCATGACCTCGAGACGTCCACCAGCCCCTATCGATGGGAGTGTCCGCTCGCCATCAAACAAAATCGCACCTGGCGAAATCCGGGACGAGCGCGCCATTTACATAAAGTCCGTCCGACATCGAGGCGCGAACCGTTCACACCGAGCGGCTTGGTCGCGTTCATGAGAATGAAGCCCATGCTCGCGTGGGAGGAGCGCCGGGCTGCAAACGCGTGGCGTTCGCGGCTTGGCGAGGAGCGTCGCCCTCCCCTAATGCTAGGCGTCCTTTCCGTTCTCCTTCAACTCGGCAAAGATCAGCCGGCCCGCTCCGGTTTGGAGCGCGCTTGAAACAACCACCCGCGCCACTTTGCCCAAATGCGGTCGCGCGTGATTCACGACGATCATGGTTCCATCCGGGAGATAGCCGACAGCTTGATGCGCATCGCGGCCTTCTTTAATGAGATTCAGTTCGAGTTCGTCGCCCGCGATCACGTTGGGCCGCAAGGCACGGGCAAGGTCGGCCAGGTTCAGCGCCTGAACCTGCTGCAACCGTGCCACCTGGCAGAGCGCGGTATCGTTCGTTAGGAGACGGGCCTGGAGCAGTTTTGCCGTGCGCACGAGGCGCGCGTCGATCGCGAGATCCGCGTCGTCGTCCGTCGTGTCGTGGATCGTCAACTCGACTTCGCGCGATCGCTGGAGCTGATTCAATATCTCAAGTCCGCGGCGGCCGCGTTCGCGTTTGATGGGATCATGCGAGTCCGCCAGCGTTTGCAGCTCGCCGAGAACAAATCGTGGCACGATCAGCGACCGGCTGAGAAATCCGGTGGCGCAAAGATCGGCGATGCGGCCGTCGATGATCACATTTGTGTCGACGAGCAGCGGCTCGTGCTGCGTCGTCTCGCGCGCAAAGCGGACATAGGGAATGATGAGCGAGAATTCATCGCGGCTGCTGCGCATCGCCAGCATCATGCCGAGATATGCGAAGGCGCAATAAACGATCAGCCGCAAAGCCCATTGCGTCGTTTCGCTTTGATAACGCAGAATTTGAGAGGCCATGAGCAGGTTCGCAAACAGCAGTCCGAGAACCAGGCCAAAAGTGGCGGACGAAAAAGCGCGCAATGAAAAGCCTTTGAGCAATCGATCCGCCAGCACAAGGAGGAGGGCAAAGACCGCGCCGATCAGAATCCCCGGGATCGCGTTTCCCTGCGTTTCCGCCGTGACGATTCCGCCGATCGCCGCGCAGAACGTCAGAAAAAGCACCCGGAGCAAATTGACTGTCAGCAGTGGCGTCATCAACGTCCCCCACTCTTTCGCGGCGTGTTTTGGTTCCGCTCCGCGGCGGCGCGCGTCTCGTCCTGCGCGGCGCTATCTCGATAGAAAAGAATTCCGTGGGTGCGCAGGTTACTGACGAGCGCGTGCAGATCTTTGGCCAGATCCTGGTTCGTCAACAACGCAGCGAGCAATCCTTTTCCATGCGTCGCCTCCTGCATGACTTGCGTGGCGGCTTCAATGGTTTTGCGCGCATCGACAATGGCCATTTGCACGTCATCCGCCGCTTTTTTTGCGGAACCCATGGTAGCATCCGCTTTTTCGAGAACGCCATCAATCTTCTTCGAAGACTCGGCAAGGGCAGCGGTCGCCATATTCAGATGCTCGACGCTCGTTTTTAAATTTTGCATATTCTCGGGCGAAAGAGCCTGGTCGTTCAAGCGGCTAATTGTCGAGTTGACATTCTGCACAGCTCCCCGCAAATCGCTCACGAGAAAGCCGCCCTCTCGCGTGAGATCATCGAGGCCGGTTTCACGCGTGCCCTGGATCGCCGTGTTCCTTGCGATGAATGCGGTGGGCTGGCCTGGCGGCATCGTCACATTCACGAAGCGATCACCGAGAAGACCCGAACTGCCCACCGAAAATTTGCTGCCCGCGGGAACTTTTACGTAATCGAAAATCCGCAGCGGCACATCCACACCCTGACCGGATCGGGCCAACTGCGGCCCGTCGGAAACGCGGCCGATTTTCGCACCCGCGAGCAACACGTCGGAGCCTTTGAGCAGACCGCTTGCGTCCGGGAAGCGCACCGTCAATCCATAGTAGGTCTTAAAGCCTTCTCCGACCCGACCGAACTGAACCACCAGTGCCGCCAGCACCGCCAGACCGACAAAAACAAACGCGCCTACTTTTAGTTCCAGCGTCTTTTCGGTTTGATTCGTCGCCATTGTCTCAAGTCAATTTTAACACGTGTTTCGCAGGCGCGTCAGGCAGATTCGATGTTCTCTCTCAAATCGGAGCCTCCGAGCGCCCAAGCAGGAAATCCTCAAGGAGCGGGTCGCCGGAGACCTGAAGTTCCTGCGGAGTGCCGTAAAAATAGATCCGGCCTTCATGCAAATAACCAATGTGGTCGGCAAGGTGAAACGCGCTCTTCATATCATGCGTCACGACAATGCTCGTGACATGAAAGCGCTCCTGCAAACGGCGGATCAATCGATTAATGCTGTCCGAAACGACGGGGTCGAGCCCGGAGGTCGGTTCATCATATAATATGCAGGAAGGCCGGCGAATGATGGAGCGCGCCAGACCAACTCGCTTTTTCATGCCGCCGCTCAGGTTCACGGGCATCTTGCTTTGCTGCCCTTCCATTTCCATCACCTCGAGCATTTCGTTCACCTTGTCGCGAATCACTTTCGGGTCCCGCTCCCCTGCCTCGCGCAACGGAAATGCGATATTCTCCTCGACGGTCATAGAGTCGAAGAGTGCGCCGCCCTGGAACAGGATCCCGACTTTCCGGCGAATCGCGGCCAGCTTGCGTTCGCTCAGTCCGATAATGTTTTGACCGTCGATCCAGATCTCGCCCGCATCGGGTTGCAGCAATCCGATGAGATGCTTAAGAAGAACGCTCTTGCCGCCGCCGCTCCGGCCGATAATCACGAGCGTCTCGCCTTTCGCCACCGTCAGATCGATGCCGCGCAAGATTTCCTGGCGGCCGATTTGCTTCGTCAGGTCTCGCACGGCGATCATCGGCGCGGTCGTTGATGGCGCTGTGCTCAGCGATGAAGGAGCGCGCCTGGCAGCAGTAATAAGGGGGCCGGTCTCCACGTCCTGAATCTTCGTCATCATACTTGCGATGCAAACGCAGCGCGCGATGCAATTGTCGCTTCCCTACTTCGCGTGATCATGCACGTATGCCGCCACCGCGTCACGCCAATGCCGCGGCGTTTCGCCGGTCGCTCGTTGGTACTTCCGACTGGACAGCACGCTGTAAACCGGCCGCTTCGCGATGAAGTTTTTCATATCCGCCAATGAGGCTGCGCCGACCTTTCTTGCCTTCATCGGAATGCCTTCCGCATGGCAACAGTCGAGCGCCCACTGCGCATATTCCTGCCAACTGCACTCGCCGCTGTTTGCCAGATGCAACAATCCACCTTCCTGACACCCGGCCAGGTAAGGCTTCAGCAATGCGCAAATGTCCGGCGTGTAAGTCGGCGTGGCGTATTTGTCAGCGACCGCGGATATTTCCTCTTCGTGGCGTGCTTTTTTTAGGACAGCATCGATGAAACTCGGCCGGTCTGGCCCGAAGACCCAGGAAACGCGCACGATCAACGCCTGGTCGTTTGCCTCGAGCGCGCGGCACTCCCCTTCCCGCTTCGATTTTCCGTAAACGCTGATCGGGTGCGCCTCATCTTCTTCAGTGTAAGGCTCGCGCTTTTCGCCATCGAAAACATAATCGGTGCTGATGTGAATGAATCGCGCGCTCTTCGCGCGACAGATGTCCGCCAGCACGCGCGGCGTTTCCGCATTGAGCGCGAACGCTTCCTCCTGGTGGGTCTCGCAGCGATCCACATTCGTTTGCGCCGCTGCGTTGATCAGCGCGTCAAAATCCAAGCCCCCCAGCGTCGAGCGCAACTGTTCCGGCGCGCCGAGATCGAGCTGCGCGTGATTGAATCCCACCACTTCGAAATCCCGCGCGTACTCACGAGCGAACGCCGCCCCCAGCCGGCCGCCAGCTCCCACAATGACAATTCGCCGGCCTGTTTCCATCCGACAGATTCAAAAGGAACGCAGCAAGGTCAAGGAATCCTGCCGGCTCGACAGAGTCTCGCGCTACCGATGCGCCTCAATCCGGGGAATGAGAGGTAGGTTAATTAATAGCGAAAACCTCAACGACGGCCACGCCCGTCGTTCCATTCACGCCGCGGACAATGGCGGTATACAGCGCACCGTTGGCCGGCAGCAGCGCCACGATGGCCGACTCCAGATCGTTGCTCGGAGGTATGCCCGTCGCAATGATTTCCGCCTCCTGATCGCTCCGCCAGTTGTCGTTCGACCTGATCAGTCCCCCATTCGCATCTCGCAACTCCAGAGTCGGATCTGCCAGTTCCCCAGGTACACCCAACGATGGACCAAGCGCCAGAATAATTACGTTTTGCGACGTCTGGCCAAGCACGATCGTTCCCGCGATCAACACGTTGTCGCCCGTTTGCACCAGTCCGCGCGTCGCGATATTCCCCAGCTTCGAATCGACCGTGTGATCCAGATCGTACGCTTCCACCACTCCTATGCCGGTCCCATTGTTCACTCCGCGAACGATCGCGGTGTAACCCGCGCCGTTGGCCGGCAACGTAGCCACGATGGCCGACTCCAGATCGTTGGTCGGGGGTATGCCCGTCGCAATGATTTCCGCCTCCTGATCGCTCCGCCAGTTGTCGTTCGTGATCGTGGCAAATGCGCCCGGACCGTGCAGCTCAAGGACGGGATTGGCGAGTTTTCCAGCGAGAGGCAGCGACGGTCCAAGTGCGCGCACGATAACCTTCTTCGGTTGCGTGCCGGTGATAATGAAGCCGCCGATTAGAACGTTGTCGCCCGTTTCGACCAGAAGACGCGTGGAGATGTTGGCAAGGATGGTAGGTGTAGGCGCTTGAACTTCAAACGCGCCGATGTCGCCGCCGTCGCCACCGCTGACGTTGGTGATATTAGGTAGATCAACCGGGCGAGTGAAGCCGCGTTGATCGGTGGATGACCCGCTGGAGTGGCCTTTGTCTATGGCCGGGCTGCCGGTTCGCAAGGCGCGTGTGAAAGTCGGCCCACCATTATCCTGCAACGAGTCGAGCAGCGGATCAATGGGCGAGCCGGGCGTACCGATTTGATCTGAAGATTGTGTGGGCGTGATGAACGCGCCGTCGTTGTTGCCGATGAGGTTGAAGCCTTGCGAGGTGACTGCTCCAAAGACGTCAGGACTAGAACCCGCGCTTGTGTTCAGGGCGACGATGGTGTTCCTCGCGGTCACCGTACCGCCACCGCTCCAAATGCCGCCGCCGCCGCTGGAGCCTGCCGAGTTGCCGGAGATGGTGCAGTTGGTGACAGTCACCGGGCCGAAGGTGCCCCCGCCAGCCTGAGCGTCTGCCGAGTTGCCGGAGATGGTGCTGTTGGTGATAGTGAAGGAGTTGCTGAAACTATTAATGCCGCCGCCGCTGCTGGTGCGTGTCGAGTTGCCGGAGATAGCGCTGTTGGTGATAGTCACCGTGCCTTGGGGGCTGTTGAAAATGCCGCCGCCGGGGCCGTCTGTCGAGTTGCCGGAGATAGTGCTGTTGGTGATAGTCAGTGTGCCAATGTTGGAAATGCCGCCGCCGGGGCTGGTGTTACCGACACTTAGCGAGTTGCCGGAGATGGCGCTGTTGGTGATAGTGAGTGTGCCGCCCCCGTTGTGAATGCCGCCGCCGCCGAGGCCTCCGGCAGAGGGAGCGTTTCCATTGGCAATCGTCAGACCGGAGATGGTGGTTATGCCCGAAGCGATATTGAAGATGCGGAAAGCCGGTGTGCCGGGTGCGGTGCTACGCTGCACGGTCAACAGATTCGCGCCGGGGCCGTTGATTATCAGATTCTTGTTAATCAACAACTCGTCGCTCGTCAGCGTGATCGTGCTGTTCGCAGGCAGTGAGAAGGTGATCGTATCACTCGACACTGCGCTGGCGCTGGCAATGGCATCACGCAACGTACACTTACTCACCGTACACGTACCCGTCCCGTCATCGGCAATGCTGTTTACGGTGAGGGTCGCGCCATCAGCCGACGCCGCCAGGAGCAGGGCTAAGATGAATCCGGGGAGCGAAGTTCTATACCAACAGCGTGATTTTTTCATAGAGAAGCACCTTTGTTTGTCCGAACGAACCTTTCATTCGCCAGTAACCTAGCGGGAAGAAGGTAAGGTGCCGTGCTGGAGACGCCCAACGGACTTCGCGCAATCGCAGCTTGGTCGGAATCACGACCGGTGTAAATGATTTCTTTCCATTGCGGAAAGAGACTCCTTGCCCACACGAGAACGAAAGCTCCGGCGCGAGGGCGCGCCGGCTCCAATCTAATTGAGAGCGAAAACCTCGACGACGGCCACGCCCGTCGTTCCATTCACGCCGCGGACAATGGCGGTATACAGCGCACCGTTGGCCGGCAGCAGCGCCACGATGGCCGACTCCAGATCGTTGCTCGGAGGTATGCCCGTCGCAATGAT
>PNAS01000076.1 GCA_003169695.1 Spartobacteria bacterium | reverse complement strand
TTGGCGCTGTTGAAAATCGCGTTCTGTAAGGCCCCCGTCTTTAGCAGAGCCTCTTCGCGTCGGACCTCCGTGACGATCTCCACCGCGACGGGGTCGCAGTCGAGAATGGCTGTTTGCATATTTGTTCCGTTCTTAATCTACGATTGGCCTGGCCCCGAATTCCGCTTGGCCACCGTCGGCGCGAGGAAACAGCGAGGTCAAAAAGTGTTCCTGAGGAAACGGTTTTTCGAGAAATCCACCCCCGCGCCGCATGGCTTGCTCCGTCCGCGTCTCCGCCTGCTCAGTTCGCGTGCCGTGACTGGCCACGTCCGCGTCTGGGTTCTTTTCTATTTTGCCTTCATCAGGAGCCACGCTTTGACCTGAATCCTCGGCCGGTGATGGCTGATGCTCCGCGATTAAAGAGTCTTTGGAATTCAAGGGCGTTAGGAAGTAGGAGTTTCCGCGCGGCACCCCGCTTCCCAAGCCTAACAAGTTGATCAGCCGGCCATCTTGGCGAGGAGAAGCGCCTTTGGGTCCTCATTGCCAGCTTATTCCAGTCCACGGCCCGACAAATCGCTTGAGAAACATGAATAGCTCCCATAGCTAAATACCGCTTAGTGCGTTTAAACTCAGGACTTCGGTTAGAATCTCGCTGCGCTGCAAGTTCACCGCGGTATTTTTAGGTTCAACCTAACGAGAGCGGAGCAAGCTTGGGAGCTTGCGATCTGGACGAGTGGACCGAGAGGCGATCACAAATTTAGTATGACTGCAGAACGCAGATGGATCCGGACAGAGGAAGGACCTTGGATCCATTTGATTTGCCAGTGAGAAAAATGCTTGGGCCTGATATCGCCGGAGAATTGGCTCAGCTTCGTGGCGGATCGCTAAAACCAGTTTCGTCAACGCATCGGCCGTCATGCAATCGCGCGCACACACGCTGGCGCTCAGGTTTCCGGGGACAGACTGATGCGTTCTGCCATCGATGATCGGAGTTTGGTTCGCGAAATCTGCACCGGAACCATGCGTGGTGGAAGTCGCGAGTGAGGTCTCTCGAAGAGAGATCGTCCGGCCCCAGCGGCCGGGATCGAGCGGGTCACGGATGTGCACGGTGCGCGGTTTCGATCCGAATACGCGAAGATCGCCGCCGGCATTGACGACACCACTGCGCGCTCCCGCGCCGATGAGCGTTTCCGTCGCGCGATCAACGGCAAAGCCTTTGGCGATTCCGCCTAAATCGATCAGCAACGGGCGCCGGAAATAGACCCGGCCATCGCCCCTAACAACAATGGCGCGCCAATCGCTACAGGAATCGCGCGCGCCTCTCTCTGGTTGGAAGCACGCGTCACGCGCGGGCGGCGCGACGGTGATATCCCATGCGCCGCCAGTCTCGCGCGAGAACTGTTTGGCGGCCAATAGGACGCGCCGGGTCCATGGGTGCACGCGAATTGGTCTGCGTGCTGCCTGAGAATTCAACCGGCTGACATCGCTGGCTGAGTCGTGAACGCTCATTAAGCGGTGGACTGCGCCTACAGCGGAAAACGCCTCGTTGATGGCGCGGTGGAGAAGGGCTTCGCCGGGACCTTGCGCGGTGATTTCCACAAACGTGCCAAGGAGCGGACGCGCGCGCCGGATTTCACTTAAGACAGATTTCATAAGTGGCGAGCACGCGACGCACACCCTCGGTGACGTGGCGGCTGGAAAGCGTGGCTCCGCTGATATTCGTGATGCCGTCGTTTAAGGCGAATCGGGAATGCGGTGTTTTCCCGACGAATTGTTTACGCCAGTCGGGATTGCGAATCTCACCGCCATAACTTTCGCGGTAATTAAGGATTTCGATCTGCCTAACGACTCCTTCGGGCGAAAGAGCGATCGCGTAGTCGATCACAAGATGTTTGCCGATAACATAATCGACCACAAAGTAACCCTGGAGCTTCCCGCTCTTCAACGCCCGCCAGATTTCCTGTCCATGCAGAAGTTGTTTCTGTCCGCTCATCGCTTCGATCGCCTGGATTTGCGCAGGAGTGAACCTTACATGCGCGACGGCGAACTGGTCGGAATCCGGAAAGCACAATTTCTGTGCCGCCGGGACAGCCAGATATTGGACGGCGTACGACGGCAGCGGGATGACGATCCCCACCGCCACGGGGAGGATCCAGGGCGGGATGTGACTCATAAGCTTGCGTAGTTTGCCGGGGAAGAACCCGGGGTTAGAAAAAGAAACCAACTGCGCCTAGAATATGATCTGCCCGTGGTGAATCCGGCGCATCGTCGAGGGCGAACTGATAATCGAGCTTCAGGACAATTTGCGGGGTCGGGAATACGGCGACGCCGAAAGTGTGAAACTGTCGGCGGCCCTGGCCAGTCGGCAAATTATCATCAATCCCCGAGAAACCTCCGGTTTGAAGGTTCTCATAAGTATAACGGTAGAAAGGGACAATTTCCCAGCCGTTACGAACGTGATCACTTAGATCGATGTGGTAAGCCGCCTCCACCGAATAACCCCAGAGATTTTTGCCCACGTTGTCCTCTGGATCGCCATCGTTGTTCGCGCGCAGATTGCCTGGCGAGCCGATGATAACATCCACGACTTCGCCTCGTAGTTCGAGGCCGGTGCGCGGGATGCGATAGCGCAGCTCGCTGTCGAGCATGGTCACGCTGGAGTGTCCGAGCGCATGTCCGTCATCCGCGAACGCGCCGCGCGGTGTGATGTTCGACGTAAAGAACACGCTCGAGCTGCCATTCAGCCCCGGTGCAAACGGCGGAGTGTAGCTCAGGCGCAATGCGAACCCAGGTGCGTTCTTTGTTTGATCGAAGTCACCGATCGGTGTGCGTGCGAGCCCCAGGGCTTCCATCCCGCTGATTCCACCTTCGTAGGACGAGCGGTCGTCCGGCACTCCGTCCTTGGAGCCGACGTCCTCCAGTCCGGTATTGATTTGAAATTGATAATTCAAATTGTTGACGATCTTGCCGTAAATGCTCGTACTGCCTTCGAACCAGGTCGTCGGAATTAACCCATTGCCCAACTCCGGCCGCTGCACGCTATAGAACTGCGTCGGTTCGTGAAACAGATTGATGAAACCGAATGGCACGACATCTATGCCCGGTGCGCGCCAGTTGAAGTAATCGTTGAATTTGAAATCGAGATAGGCCTGTTCGACGTCTACCGAACCGGTTAGTTTGTCATCATCGTCTTGCGCGATGCCGCCATGTTCGAACTCCAGTTCCGCATTGAAAGTGATCGAGTCGGTTACTTGCAGAGTCGGAAGCAACACGATGCGGCCGGCATCAAAGCCATTCTTCCAGCCTCCGGGTGTCTCCTCGCCGCCGAACTTCATCTCTCCGTAAGCGCCGATGCTCAGGACCGCGTGACTTCGATAACCGAGGCCGAAAAGCTCATGCTCGTTAGGTGCGATCTTGAAGGCTCCATTCGAAGTGACATCTGTCTGTTCAGGCGCCGGAGCGTTGTCGTAGCTATGGAAGTTTGTCTTTAGCTTCGCGCTCGCGGCAGCGCTGTCGTGGCGCTTTGCGTCGTTCTCGTAATGGGAAAGACGCTTTTCGAGCGTGGCAACCTTCTCTTCGAGTTTCTTCATTTCCTTTAGCAATTCGGCGTTGGAATCCGCTCCCTTATCGCCCGGCGTTTCTTGCCCGAAAACTAATGACGAAGAAAGAGCGAAAATGACGGCATAAACAATGGGTCGTACGCAGGACACGAAAGGATTTAGCGGTAGTTTCATCGCCGACGATCCTAGCGCGCTGAAACAAAGCTTGCTGCCGGTGCGTTGCCATTTTTTAGTGGTTACTTGTCCGGCACTCCCTCAATGACTTTGTACGCGATCTCCGCCGTTCCTTCTTCTGTAGCGGTCTCTCGTTTTCGTTCGCGGCCGCGACCAGCGTGACCGGTCCTCCTTCGCAGACTCCGGCGTGACAGGTCGTTGAGAGTTGACTCTGGAAGCTTTCGCGAGCAGGGAGTTACATCGAAACCTTTCATAACCGTACCAGACTGCATTCCAGTCTTGCTTATCGCAGTCCCGTCAACTTTGAATCCGCACTGAACTAAATAAACCCTGACTCACTGTCCGAACAATTGGGGCAAGCCCATTATGTGAATTTCGGCATTTGTCCCTGTGATACTCGGTACCTCGGCCGGCGCATTGGCGTGCGCAGGGTGCTGAATCGAATGTCGAAGGAAGTTCGAATGACGTCGGACTCGGCGCGGCCTGCGCTACCGCCGTTCGGAATTGCTTTGGACTAGCTGGATGGCATCGCGGAACTGCAAGGGAGCGGCAATCGTCGCAAAGGATTCTGAGGAGCCGCCTGTGCCGCGAATCTCCACCGTGCCGTAATTAAAGAAGCGGCCAATCATGCCTTGAGTCACCGCGACGGATTCGATTTTCGAAATGAACATCTCGAAGGTCTGGCGTTGAATGAATCCGACTTTGATCAGCACGCGCCGGTCGGTGATGACAAGCTCGCTCGTCTTCACGGCGAGCGCCGCGGAAGCTATGATCGCTACCGGAATCGCCAACAACAACCAGACCCAGGATTGGCCTTTCCAGAAAGCGATCATTCCAATCGGCCCAATGATTATGAGCGAGAACAGGGAGGCGAGAATCGGTCCGGTGAGCACCATCCAATGAATGGTCGTCTTATGAAGGGGGCGTTCGTTGGCCTGTAAGGTCGCGGTGGTGTAGGAGCCGAGCGATTTCGGATCCAAGGCCGGTCGCGTGGATGGCGGGGTCAGGGATGTGGCTCTATCAGCGATGGCTGCCGGTTTCACGCTGGGAATGGGTGAAGGTGTTTGCCGGGAACTGCTGGCGAATTGTGTGAAGGAAGAAAGTGGCGCCCAATCCGAGGCTCCTTCATGCCAGGCCGGATCGGAGGAGGAAATCGCGCCGGAGAGGAGGCGGCTGCGCACTTCGGATTCGGAGTAGGGGCCGATCTCGCGAGCGTCGTGGTGGATGAGGAAATCCATGAAGCGAAGGTCGAATGACGAATGGCGAATGTCGAATGAGCACAAGGCAGAGACGAACGCCCAACGTCCAATGGAAGAGGAGACAGCGCGGGCTACGCTCGCGAATGGCCAAGCCTCCTCAGCCGAAGTGGCTACGGCGGCCGGGCGTCCAAGGTCAGGAAGAGAAAAACAATTCGGGTAATCCGCACCATCCACGGTTAACCCATCTTTGGCTGCCGCGGCCACCGCGCGGCGAGCCAGCTTTTAGCTGACACGACACCTATTTTGCGCTCGCTTCCGGGTGTGGTTTAAGGAGACGCTAGGCAGATGCGAATTTCAAACGGAGTAGCAGTGCTCTGTGGCCTAACGACACTGGCGATTCTGCCCTGTTTCGCCGCTATTCCATCGGGGGAGAAGCCGACGATGAAGGCGGTAGTCATTCACGCTTACGGCGGGCTGGAAGTGTTGAAGCTGGAAGATGTGCCGCAGCCCGAGCCGAAGGAGGATGAAATTCTCATTCGCGTAATAGCTGCGTCGGTCAATCCAGTGGATGCGGCGATACGCCAGGGTTATCTGGCTCAAATAATCGGCGACAAGCTGCCGCTGATTCCCGGAATGGATGCCGCCGGCGTGGTCGAGAAAACCGGAGCGAAGATCGGCAAGTTCAAGGCGGGCGACCCCGTTTACGCGTTTTTCACGTTGGCAAGCGAAGGCGGATACGCACAATTCGTGGTGGCGAAGGAGAGTGAAGCCGCGCTCAAACCAAAAGCGTTGAGTTACGCACAGGCCGCGGCAGTTCCGGCGGCCGCTTCGACCGCGTGGCAGGCATTGATCGAGACCGCGAAGTTGAGCGCGGGACAAACAGTGCTCATTCACGGTGGGTCCGGTGGGGTCGGGCATTTCGCGATCCAAATCGCGAAGGCGCGAGGCGCAAAAGTGATCGCAACCGCGTCAGCTACGAATCAAGATTTCCTCAAAAAGCTGGGCGCCGATCAAGCAATCGATTACAGAAAAGCAAAATTCGAAGATGTCGCCAGAGATGTCGATGTAGTCCTGGACACGGTGGGCGAAGACACGCTCAAACGATCGTACGGCGTGGTGAAGAAAGGCGGCATGATTGTGTCAATCGTGGACGATCCAGATCAAGCGACGCTGGACGCGCATGGGATCCGCGGCGCATCGATCCGTTCCAGTCCAAAGGCAAACGTGCTTGAGGAGCTGACGCGATTAATCGAAGCGAAGAAAATTACGCCAATCGTATCGCAAGTCTTGCCGTTATCGGAAGTGGCGAAAGCGCACGAACAAATCGCGACGCATCACACGCGAGGTAAGATCGTGTTACAGGTTGCTGACGAACCAAAGAGGTAGCGCGGACGCGAGACAAGTTCGAAGGGCGAATGACGAAGTTCGAAGGGCGAGTGACGAAGTTCGAATCTAGCGGAGGTCGAATGATGCTACAGCTGTAGCGCAGCGCGGAGATGGGGGATGAGGCGCTTACTGAACTCGACGGAGTCGCCGGCGGACAGATGGGACCACTCGGGACAAACAAAGCTCGCGAGCTCGGGATAATCTTCGAAGTAGATGCCGGTAACTCCGGTTCTCTTTAGTAATGGCTCCCAAAGCTGAGCTCGTGGGCTCAGCTTGTCCTCGAGAGTCTTCAGCTCACCGCTGACGGGAAAACGGACGAAAACGATTTTGCCGCCACGCGCGCGAAGTTTTTCCACCGCCTTCATTGTATCGAGGAAGCGATCCTCCTGCGCCTTCTGCATTGTCGCGAGGAACGCTTCCAAAGGAATAAAACTCGGCGGCGGTGGCGGATTAAAGAGGCGTAACCATCTCTGCTGAATCTTGCTCTGCAACTTTCCAGGTTGAGCACATCGCTCGATCATTCGGGCGCGGCGCTCGCGATCGATTGTGCCGAAGTAAGGCGGACCCGCAGGTGGCACCTGCGCATTCGGTCGATCCGGAATGGGCAACTCCTCCAGGAGAGCTTCAGTCGTTAGGTCGTCTTGTTTGAGAAAGGCCATATTTTCTTCCAACGGTATGGCCAGATATTGGCTGGCGCGCTGGGCCCACGTCTCGGTGTGAGAGCGGCGCACCGATTTCCCGGATCGGTCCATTGGCGGAGAGCCCGGAGGCGCGAAGAACAACCGCGGGACGACGCTACAGATGATGGTACCGTGGAAGCGTTCGTCGTTGGCCAGATCAGCGAGCACGGGATAAGCGCAACCCCCGCCCATGGCGAGCTGGACCGGGCGTTTCCCGAGACCTTTTTCTAATTCGCCGAGATCAAGATCGAACCAACCGCGTGAGTCGCCGATGATGACAACTGATTCTGGTTTCACCGCTCGGCGTCTTTGCGCCCAAAGGTCATCGGTTGGATTCAGGGTCGGACCATAGCCGATGGAGCGAACGTAAAGTTCCCAGGCGGCCGCGGCTGCAAATACGAGAACGACGATGACGACGGTGATTCCGCGCCAGGGCAGTCTCGGAATCGCCCTTATGAATTCAGAACTGGAAGTAGATGAAGGCATTGCTGCTCCCTTGGGTAAGAATAATGGCGCAAGCCATGACGGCCCAGGCAGTGGTGACGAGCCAGCGCGGAAGACGCTCCACTGCTTGTTCGATGCTGATGTCGCGCAGCGACCAGTGCGCGAGAATCATGAAGAAAGTGACGGTGCCGATCTGCAGCATTTCGCGCGTGGAAAGAATCGCGTCGGCGTGCGCGTGCCCGCCGAACATGCCGCGCAGCATTCGAGTGGCGGTGGTGAAGTCGGAGGCCCGGAAAAAAACCCAGGCGAGACAGACCGCGAAATAGGTGACAAGACCGAGCAGAACTTTCACCGCGAACGTATCCGTCCACGCCTTGTCTCCGAAGAAGGCTTTCAAGGCGTGCTCTATCACTAGATAGAAACCATGAAGTAATCCCCAAACCACGAACGTCCAGGCCGCGCCATGCCAGAGACCTCCCAGGAACATGACGATCACGAGATTGATTGCGGCCCGGATCCATCCAACCCGGTTACCGCCGAGCGGAAAGTAGAGGTAATCCCGCAGGAAGGTGGAAAGCGAAATGTGCCAGCGCCGCCAGAAATCCGAGAAGCCGATGGCCGCATAGGGAAATCTGAAATTATCTTTCAGATGGAAGCCGAGGCAGAGGGCCGCGCCGATCGCGCAGGTGGAATAGCCGGCGAAGTCGAAAAAGATTTGTCCGGCGAAGGCGATGACGCCCATCCAGGAATCGAGCGCGATCAGCGGTCCATCGTAACTAAATATTCTATCGGCTGAGCCGGCGAGCAGGGTGTCGGCCAGGACGACTTTTTCGAACAGGCCCAAAGTCATGAGCGCCAGGCCCCAAAGAAAGCGGCCGGTCTGCGGCTTCGGTGGAGCGAGCAATTGCGGAAGAAAATCCCCCGCGCGCACGATCGGACCGGCGACCAGCTGCGGGAAGAATGAAACAGCGAGGACGAAATCACGCAGCGATTTCGTCGGCTGCATGACGCCGCGATAGACGTCCAAAGTGTAGGAAAGAGAATGGAACGTGTAGAAAGAAATCCCGACCGGCAGTAAAATATCCAGGTGCGGCGGTTGATAGAGGATGCCGATGCGCGCCATCAACCACTGGAAGTTCTCGAGGAGGAAGTTCCCGTATTTAAAGAATCCCAGCATGCTCAGATTCATGCAGACACTGGCGATCAACCAGATCCGCCGGGCATGAGACCCTTTCGCGCGGGCGATGCGGGCTCCGAGCCAAAAATCCATCGCGGTGGTGGAAAAAAGCAGAGCGGCAAACGGAGGGTTCCACGCGCCGTAAAAAATGTAGCTCGCGACAACTAGCAAGTTTTTCCGCGTGGTCCAGGAACGCATGCTCCAGTACGCGGTCACGACGACCGTGAAAAAGACAACGAACGTAAGGGAGTTAAAGAGCATTGAAGTCGATTTGCGTATCCGGTCGCGCGGATGAGCACAAGCCCAATTCACCAAATGTTGCTTGGGTCGGCGGCACTAACGTGCCGAACCCGCCTTCGCCCCGCACGGGCCCCCCCGTGGCGAGCGCCCAACTCCGAAAACGATGTCGCGGCCGTCGTGGTGGATCATGAAATCCATGGGGCGAAGGTCGAATGGCAGGGGGTAGAGACGAATGTCGAACAACAAATGATGAGAGGCGAGGTGGATCGCGCGCGCCGCCGCGCGATGACAAGGCAACGCAGCTTTGTCGCCATTTTCTAACATCGAGCGACGGAACGCTTGATCCACCAGGTAGTTCTACTCCGAAGGCTTTCGCGAGCAGGCGCTCAAACCCTGATGTTGCTTTCAGAACCATCCGAGTGATCCGTGTCATCCGCGGTTAACCCGCCTTTGGTCGCCGCGGCGACCTCCGGTGTGGCGAGCCAGTTTTTGGCTGACGTCGCGCCGCCGGGTCCTACATGCGGGTGGCAGATGCAGAGGAAGAAATCGCCGCCACCGCTCGCGCCTGATCTACCCTTTCGTCAGGCTAAGTTGCCGTTCATTCCGATGAAGCCTTCGCGTTCCAGGTGCAATATGATTTCCTGGGCGGCTTCTTCCGGCGAACGCTCCGCGGTGTTGATGGTGACTTCGGCGTCGGTCGGTATCTCGTAGGGATCGGAGATACCGGTGAACTCTTTTAGAATGCCCGCGCGCGCCTTGGCATAGAGTCCTTTGCGGTCGCGCCGTTCGCATACCTCCACCGAGGTGGATAAATGCACCATGACGAAACCACCGACCGGTTCGACCAGGGCGCGCACGTCTTTGCGCGTGGTGTCGTAGGGCGCGATGGGGGCGCAAATGGCGATGCCGCCGTTCTTGGTGATCTCGGATGCGACATAGCCGATGCGGCGAATGTTGATGTCGCGGTGTTCCTTGGAGAAGCCCAGCTCGGACGAGAGATGCTTGCGCACCAAGTCGCCGTCCAACAAAGTGACTGGTCTGCCGCCCACCTCGAGAAACTTGGTGAGGAGCACATTCGCGATGGTTGACTTACCAGCGCCGGAGAGCCCGCTAAAGAAGATAGTGATACCTTGCTTGTGTCTCGGCGGAAAACTGCGCCGCAACTCCCGGCCCACCTCTGGATACGTGAACCAATCGGGTATTTCGCGGCCTTCGTTCAATCGCTGACGTAATTCGGTGCCGGAAAGATCGAGCACCCGAGCGCCGGCGGGGATTTCGTTCTCGGGATAATACTTCGCCTGATCTTCCCGATAGACCATCATGTGGAAGGGCACCATGGTCACACCTATCTCAGCCTCATGTTTCTTAAACACTTCCTGGGCTTCATAAGGCCCGTAGAATGGCTTACCGTTACTGTCTTTGCCCGGCCCGGCATGGTCGCGGCCGACGATTAGATGGGAGCAGCCATGGTTCTTGCGAATCAAGGCGTGCCAGATCGCTTCGCGCGGTCCGCCCATACGCATGGCGAGCGGTAACAATGCGAGCTTGGCCGTTCCCGGCGGATATTTACCGACGAGTAACTGATAACAGCGGACGCGGGTAAAGTAATCGACGTCGCCCGGCTTGGTCATGCCGACCACCGGTTGAATAAGCAAACTGGCTTCGACTTGTTTGGCCGCGCGGAAGGTGAGTTCGACATGGGCGCGATGCATCGGATTGCGAGTTTGGAATGCGACGATGCGACGCCAACCCAGGTTGGTAAACTCAGCGCGCAGCTCGGCTGGAGTCGGGCGCAAAGCCTTGAAGTCATAGTGGCTGGGCAGCTGCAGACCTTCGAGACGACCGCCGACATACCAAGGATGAGCCTGGTTGAGGAGATAGTTTACCCCCGGGTGGACAGGACTCTTCGTATTAAAAACGGCTTTTGCCTCCGCTTCTCGATCCGGTTGCCACACCTCTTCCACGTGCAGGATGGCAAGCATGACTCCTTCTCCGTCGCGCAGCGCGAGCTTGGTGCTCCCCGGCTTCAGCGTCTTGGCAACAGCTTCGGTGACATCGAGCGTGGTTGGGATGGGCCAGATCAGGCCGCTGGTCAGCTTCATGTCGTTGCAAACGCCTTCGTAGTCGGCTTTGTTCATGAAACCGCGGAGCGGAGAAAAACCCCCGCTCAAGAGCAACTCGAGATCGCAGAGCTGGCGCGCGGTTAAATCCCAGGATGGGTAATCACGCGACTGGGCCTTGCTGGCGGCAGCGGTTTCCTTGTCCAGGATGAGGTCAACGAGTTCTCCACCGTGCGGTGGAACGAGATGAGAGTGAATGGTGGTAGTATTCAATTGGGTAAAAAAGCCGCTCTGTTTAATCGTGTTTTGCTTCAAACCAAGGCGAAGCAAGAGCCGTTGTTGCTGAGGGGAGCGCTTCGATACCGGTAGCATCTGCCATGCCGGATTTCCGCCGGGGGATCGCGCGTTCCAACCCGCCGGTCGGAGACTCTAGGCGGGAGTGGCCTTCGGCGTCGCAATCTTGGCGCTGCCGATAAAGGTCGCGGCCTCGTCGACGACGAGACGCGGCGATTCGATATCACCGCGCACCGTGCAGCCAGCCCGCAATTCGCAACGCTCCCCGGCCGTGATGTTGCCGTCGACCGTGCCGTCGACTATGACGGATTTCGTCCTGATCTCGCCTCTGATCTTCGCATGCTCTCCGATGGTCAGCCGTCCGTGCGAATCGATCTTGCCTTCGACTTCGCCGTCAATGAGCAGCTCTTTCTGGAATTTAACTGAGCCCTTGATCGAGACTCCGCTCGATAATATGCCGCCGGATGATCGCGGCAACTCCGCGGCGCCGTTTTGTGGTGGTTCCGGCCGGAGCGGCGAGGGTGCTGGCGTAGGGGCCATCGGCGTTACGGGTTCTACTTTTCGGCTGCCTGAAAACATCTGCATTAGCTAAATCTCCTTGCTGCGACTGACTTGGGGTGAGGGGCCATTGTGGGAGATAAGTCGCGAAAGGTCAACCGTTCTTTGCGAGTGGACACTTCTCGACGGATTCTCGCCCGACCGACAAACAGACGGAGATAGACTCAAGCCCCAGTCCGGGCGGGAGAATCGCGGCGGAGGGTGAAGATGTAATAGATGGTGCCGCAGGCGCCGAATGCGGCTGCGCCAAGAAAGTTCGTGGAAGGTCCCAGCTTCCAAAGCCAGGCGCCGAGGATCGCCGCCAAACTCACGAGGAGGTCGCGGACGAGGTAGTAGGCGCCGATCATTTGGCCGCGCCGCTCGGGTGCGCAATAACCGATGATCAAAGCTTTCCGCGAGGTGTCTCCGAATTCTTTCAACCCGCGGATAGCGAACGCGAGCAGAAGCATGGCGAAGCTGCCCGAGATCCACAATGCGATCGGGAAGAGAGTGAAAAAACCAAACGTCACGAGGATAAATGGTTCGCGGCCGTGTTTGTCAGCGAAATGCGACGCCGGGATGATGCAAAGCGTGGCTGCCAACATTTCAACGGTGGTGAGGATGCCGACCTGTTTCGCGCTGACGCCAATGTTATCCATCGCGTAGATCACGACCCATGCGTAGGGGATACGTTCGCAGAAGCGCACCAGAATGTCGCTGAGCAGGAGCCGCCGGAGTGGAGCGTTGAATTTTCTCAGACTTTGCCAGAGCGTCCAGCGATCGGGACGTGCAATGGCGGGAGTGGGCGCTTCGTGCAGTTGGCGTTGCACCAAAATCGTCGCGGCGGAAAGGAATATCGAGACGATCAAACCGATGCGCACGCCGTTAATGATGCCGAACCGATCGATCAGGATTCCGCCGACAATAGGTGCGACCATGACGGGCAATCGTTTGATGACGGATTGAATGCCGACGCCCATGGCGTAGCGGTTCGCGCCGAGGGTGGCGCCGACGAGCGAAAAAGTCGCGGGAAGCGAGAAACAGGTCCAGGAAAGAAAGAGAAACATGCCGACAATGACCGCTCCCCAATGCGGCATCAGAAGCACGAGCGAGTAGCCGAGGATCGAGAAGACGTTGAAGGCGAGAAACGCGCGGCGATATCCCCAGCGATCCACGAGGACGCCGCCCGGATAGGCGTAGACGGCGCCGAGCAAAGTCCGGAGCGCATCGAAAAGGCCAATAATGAAAACGGTCGCGCCAAGTGCCTCCAGATATTTCGGTACGAAGCGCATCCAGAGTTCTTCTCCGGAGCCGATGACAAACGTGGCGAGGAGCAGGACGACGAGATTGCGCTTGAGACCGAAGAAATCGGCGGTCTTGCGCCAGAAGTTCACGAGGGATTCACCTGCCGCAGGCATTTAAGGTAAAGAGCATCGTAAACAATGAACTCGCGCTCGAGAATTTCGTGATCGGTGAGGCCGAGCTCGCAATCCGGGACGTCAAAAACCACGGCATCCGCGATTTGCGACCAGTCGGTGCTGTTCGGGAGGAAAACAAATTCCGCTTCGCGTTCGACGAAGCTGCGGATCAGGCCACGCGGTCGACTTTGATTTTTTCGCGAGTGATCCATTTCATGGTGTCGCATGATCTTATCGAAATCGAATGGCGACAACCGATCTCTAAATCCCGCGGCGGAGCGTCCCCACTCGCGACCAACGCGAAGCGTGCTTACACTGGCGCGGTGCGCGTGATCTGGAAGAAAATTCGTTACCGTCTCGAGTGGCTCGCTCTCAAGAGCGCCGCGAAAATCGTTCCGCTCCTCTCGCGCAACGTGTGTTATCGGCTGGCCCAAATTACGGGGGCACTCGCCGCGAGACTCGACCGAGCGGGCTGCCGCGTGGCGCTGAGCAATCTCCAGGTAGCGTTCGGCGATGAACTTTCGCCAGGCCGCCGGAACAAAATCGTGCGGGAGTCATACCAGCACTTTGCCCGGACAATGATCGACCTTTTCTGGAGTCCGCGCCTAACGAGCAAAAATTATTCGCGCTATATCGACGTAGTGAACCTCGATCTCTGGCAGGAAGAACTGAAACCTGGGAATGCGGTCATCTTTGGCTGTTGCCACTATAGCAACTTCGAATGGGTCGCCGTGGCCGCCAGTTTTTTCGGCGTGGGGAGCGCACTCATTACCCAGGAATTCAAGAATGCATTGCTCGACCCGATTTTTGTAAGTCTGCGCGAAAGCAGCGGTCAACGGGTGATACCTCGGCAAGGAGCGGTGCTCCGTCTTTACAAAACGCTTCGCTGCGGAGGCCGCGTCGCGATCCTGACCGACCTGACGACTCCCGCGCAATTGCCGACGGTGGCAATCGATTGTTTCGGATTGAAAACGAGCGTTACCTTCGCCCATGCGTGGGCGCATCGACGTGCGGGCGCGACTGTCATCAACGTTCACTGCGAACCACTGCCGGAAGGACGCTACCGGATTGTTTTTCATCCCCGGGTCGAATTTGCGCCGGACGCATCCTTTCAGGAAATCGCGCAAGCATGCTGGGACCAATTCGAGCCGTTCGTCCGCAAGAATCCCGCGCCGTGGCTTTGGATGTACAAGCATTGGCGTTATCGTCCCGTTGCCGCGGACCCCGCGGTTTATCCCTTCTACGCAAATGTCTCCCCGGAGTTCGAACGCCGACTCGAGGAAAGTGCCAAGAACCTCGAGCCAATGTCCTCGACTCTGACCCTGGAAGCGGTTCCCTGAAAGCCCCGCGCCTATTGACAAAGGGCCGTCATTAGGCTTTTCAGTCATTAACTATGCAACTTCCCTGCCGCTATTTGTTCTGCATCGGCGCCACTGCAGCTCTGTTCCTGACCAGCTGCGGCACGCCATCGACTGTTTCTTCCGGAAACTACCATGTTACGGCGCATCGGCCGCACGATCCATCGAGCGTACGCGTAAAGGTTTCGCTCGCGCAGCAAAACGTTTACGTGATGGAAGGCGATCGCTGTCTCATGGCCGTGGCTACCACCGTCGGGATTCCGGCGAAGCCAACGCCGAAGGGAAATTTCACCATCTATTCGAAGCAGGAGAACAAGCGGTCGGGATCGTACGGATTTCGCGTGCAGGGCGATCGGATCATACCGGCCGAAGCGGGTGCGAATATCTCAGGTACCTATGTCGGCTATCCGATGGGCTATTGGTGCGAATTCGCGCCTGCCTATGGGTTTCACCAGGGCTATGTGCACTTGCATGCTCGGAGTCATGGCTGCCTTCGTTTGAAGGGTGAGGCGGCGCCGAAATTTTTCGCGCTGGTGAAGATCGGCACCCCGGTCAACATCGCGGAGACGCAGCCGGAAGACGCAACGCTCGGGCCGAAGATTCAGCGCGTCGACGATTCCAAAACGCCCGACCCGCCGGGCCGAGTTTCAATTTCGGCCGCCGCGTTCCAAAAACCGAGCGGAGCTCTGTTTGACGATTAGCACGGTCGCGGGTCGGCACCCGCCATTACAGTGAGCACGAATCTCATCTCCAGCGGCACGACGGCGCGCGAGAAGGTGAACTTGCGCACGCCAGAGGTGATGACGGCCGTGCAGGAGCAGGTCGAATCGCACTACCGGAGCGACATCGTCGACAAGGTGCGTCGCGCGGGAGGCATTCTGACGTTTGGCGACGTGACGGTGCGGCTCGCGAAGCAATTCGGATTTTGCTATGGGGTCGAGCGTGCGATCGATCTCGCGTATGCCGCGCGCAAGGTTTTCAAGGATCGCCGCCTTTTCATCGTGGGTGAGATCATTCACAACCCCGAGGTCAACGAACAGATCTCTTCGTTAGGTATCAAGAACTTGATGGGGACAAACAAGCAGGCGGACATCGCGGATTTGCAGCCGGAGGACGTCGTGATCGTGCCTGCGTTTGGGACCGAGCTATCGACCTTGCAGCAAATCAAGGAGCGCGGCTGCCAGATTGTGGATACGACCTGCGGCGACGTGATGAGTGTGTGGAAACGAGTGCGCAAATACGCGAGCGAATCCGCCACGTCGATCATCCATGGCAAGGCCGAGCACGAGGAAACAAAGGCGACCAGCTCGCGCGCGCTGGGCGACGGGAGAGGGCATTATCTCGTGGTCCTTACTCTCCCGGACACCGATTATGTCTGCGAATATATCCGGCACGGCGGCGACAAGCAGGCGTTCCTCGAGAAATTCCGGAATGCGCATTCGCCCGGCTTCGATCCTGATCTGCATTTGCGAACGATTGGCGTGGCGAACCAGACTACGATGCTGCGTGGTGAGACTGAAGAAGTGCAGCGGCGCATTCGGCAGGCGATCGTGGATCGCGACGGACCGGAACTGGCCACGACGAACTTCCGTTTCTTCGACACTATCTGCGGCGCCACTCAGGAAAGGCAGGATGCCTTGCGCGAATTGCTCGATGTCCGTATGAACTTGCTCCTCGTCGTCGGCGGATATAACAGCTCCAACACTTCGCACCTGGCAGAGATGGGTGAGGAAAAACTGCCGACCTACTTTGTGCGCAACGCTTCCCGGTTGTTATCCGAGAAGGAAATTCTGCACTACGATCTTCACGCGCGACAGGAAGTAATCGCGAAGGATTGGCTGCCGGCTGGGCCGGTTGTTGTTGGGATCACGGCAGGCGCGTCCTGCCCGAATAATTTGATCGAAGAAACACTCGTGCGTCTCTTTGAATTGCGCGGAGTCAACCGCGAAGAACTCGAAGCAGCGGCGTAGCGGGACAAAATGTAGAGGCGTTTGTGCCAAACGCCTGTTGGCACAAGCGCCTCTACAGCCTCTGGTGCGTGCTTTTCCACGCGCAATCGAGCCATGAGCCGCGAAGACTTTTCAGTATGCGTGCAATCTGGAAGGGCAGTATCAGTTTCGGCCTCGTCAACATCCCGATCGCTCTTTACCCCGCGACGCGGAAGGAAGAGCTCAAGTTTCGTTTGCTTCGAGCGGCGGACCACAGCCCGGTCAATTACAAACGCGTCGCGGAGAAGGACGGCGAGGAAGTTCCGTGGGACCAGATCGTCAAAGGTTACGAGTACGAGAAAGGGAAGTTCGTCGTGCTCAACGAAAAGGATTTTCAGCGCGTTGATCTCGAAGCGACGCAGACCGTCGACATTCAGGACTTCGTCGATATCGACGAGATCGATCCGATGTATTTCTACAAACCATATTATCTCGAGCCGCAGAAGGGCGGCGACAAAGCATACGGGCTGCTGCGCGAGGCGCTCGCCGATGGCAAGAAGGTCGGCATTGCCAAGGTCGTGATCAAGACGCGCCAATATCTGGCCAGCGTGAAGGCGCTTAAGCATGCGCTCGTGCTGGAGCTGATGCATTTCGCTGCGGAATTGTCGGATGCGGAGAAGCTGCGCGTTCCGAAAAAGCTGGAGATAGGAAAGCGCGAAAAGGAGATGGCGAAGGCGTTGGTCGACAGCATGACCTCGACGTGGGACCCTGAAAAATATCACGATGATTATCGCGAGGCGCTCATGGAAGTGATCGAGGAAAAGGTGGAGTCGGGCGGAAAAGAAATCGAAGAGAAGCCGAAGGCAAAGAAAGAGTCGACGAAAGTGATCGACTTGGTGGCGGTGCTGCAGGAAAGCCTGGCGAAATCGCGAGGCGCGAAGAAGAAAAAGAGCACGCCGAAGCGCGCGGCGAAGCATCACGCGAAGAAAGCGGCGTAGTTTCCTGTAACGGCGCTCCATGAGCGCCGAGAGTTTTACGATTCGGCGGTCATGGACCGCCGCTACTATTCGCGAGCGCGTCGGTGATGGCGTTTTGCAACAGACGAGGTCCTGATCCGGCAACGTCTACATCTATTGCTTCGAGTCTGCGAATTAGGTCAATGACTTCGCGGCGCGCGTAGGGCCCACCGGCGGCCGCGCAAAAATGGGTGCGGCACCCGAAGGGGCGGGACTCGTAGATGAGACAGTTGCCACTGGCGGAATCGAGCAGGGGACAGGCACCCGTGGGATTCTCGGGCAACTGTGTGCGGCCGGTCGCGCGAAGTGCCTTGGCCGCGACCAACGCTTCGCCCTTCGTGAGATAGGGCGTACGGCCGGTCAGCTTGAAATGGCAGCATTCTTTCACGCGAACGCAATTGCGCTGGGTCGGTCGCAGCGAAAGATCAGCATAGACCTCGTGCACTTCGTTCAACACGCGCTGGAGGTCCTGATCGAGAATGCGCTGGCGCTTCATTGCGGCAAAGTTGGTTCGCGATCCGCCATCGCGTGCCCGGCGATCCAGCCTGTCGTCCATGCGACTTGAAAATTGAAGCCGCCGGTCACCCCATCGAGATCGAGTAACTCGCCGGCGAAATAGAGATTAGGTGTGATGCGGCTTTCCATCGTTTTGAAATTGATCTCGCGCAGACTCACCCCGCCGCAAGTGACAAACTCATCTTTGTTTAACGATTTGCCGTTCACTTCGAGTTCGGTCCGCGTGAGAATCTGGGCCAACTCATGCGCTTTCGCGCGGGCGAGCGTCGTCCAGCGCGTCTCGCGATCGATGGCGGCAGCAAGTGCGAGTTGCTCCCATAGCCGTGCGGGCAGAGGGGAAAGAGGCGAGTTTATCACGAGACGGTTTGGGTTTGATTGTCGAAGCGATTGCAGTTGGGCGTGGACCGCCTCCCCAGTCAAACCGGGCAGCCAGTTCACGCGAAGGATGAAACGGTAATCCAGGCTGTGCAAAACGCGCGCGCCCCACGCAGAGAGTCGCAAAATGGCGGGGCCGCTTACGCCATTGTGCGTGATCAGCATCGGCCCGCGTTCGCGCAGCTTTGGGCCTGGCAGCGATAGTTCAACATCCGGAATCGAGACGCCCGGCAGCGAACGAAGCCAGGGTGTGGAAACGTGCAACGAAAAGAGGGACGGCACGGGTGGGACGACTGTGTGCCCGAGAGATTGCGCGATTTGAGCACCGGCGACCGAACGAGAACCGCCGGTGGCAAGCAGTAATCGGTTGCATTTGATTATTTCGGCGCTGCTCAAACTCAATTCGAACGTGTTCCGTCCGCTGATCCGTGCCTGCTCAATTCCTTTGCGCGAGAATAGTCGCACGCCGGCAGCTTTCGCCTCGCTCAGCAGGCAATCGATAATGGTGCGCGAAGAATCCGTCACCGGAAACATGCGCCCATCCGGTTCCGTCTTGAGTCGCACGCCGTGCGCTTCGAACCACGCGATCGTGTCGCTTGGCGAGAATCGATGGAGCGGCGAGATGAGTGCACGTTCACCTCGAGGATAGTGCTCGGCCAACGTCCGCGGATCGAAGCAGGCATGCGTGACGTTGCAGCGTCCGCCACCGGAAATGCGGACCTTGGTGAGAAACTCCGAGCCGCGTTCAAAAATGGAAATCTCATTTTCCGGATTGGCCCGGGCGCAAACAATCGCGGCGAAGAATCCCGCCGCGCCTCCACCGATGATGGCGATCTGCACGACGCACCGTGATGCAGGCGCGAGAAGTTGCAACGTGCCCCGTAGCGGTGGTGTATGACGGCCGAACGATGACAAGGGAGACCGTCGGCGGTCGTAGATCGTCGTTACAAGTCAGGCAGCTGCGCGCGCAAAGGAGATTCTTGACAGAAGGAACCTTGGGAAACAGCCTGCGCTGATGAACTCTCTGAATCGCTTCGCTGATCCGGTTTATTGCATCATGCGCTTAGTTGTCGGGCTGATGTTCGCCTGTCACGGCGCACAATTAGTCTTGGGGAGGTTTGGCGGAATGCCTGGCTCAGACAAGCCTGTGATGGTGGTTGGCGGCTGGATTCAGCTTGTCGGTGGCCTTCTGATTGCATTAGGATTGCTGACACGAGTCGCAGCATTTATCGCAAGCGGCGAGATGGCCGTGGCCTATTTCATGATGCATGTGGCGAACGCTCCAACACCGCAGGCAAAACTCTTTCCGATTCTCAATCACGGAGAGCTCGCCACGTTTTATTGCTGGGTTTTCCTTTTCATTTTCTTCTACGGCGCCGGCCGAATGAGCATCGATGCAATGCTGCGGCGCGGTTCGACCGCAACAACATCGACAGTTTAAACAAACGCGAACTCTACTTCCTCACTCCAATGAAACGCATCTTGATTGCAGTTTCTGTTGCTCTCTCCGTCCAAACTCTTCCCGCGCAGGATTGGGCGAAACCACGATTGGAAAAATCTTCACGGCATGGCGAATGGGTCGACTTCAAGTCAGGTGAGCGAACGATCAAAGCATTCGTCGTTTATCCGGAGCGGAAGGACAAAGCGCCCGTGGTTGTCGTCATCCACGAAATCTTCGGACTGACCGATTGGGTACGCGGTGTCTGCGATCAGCTCGCGGAGTCGGGCGTGATCGCGATCGCGCCCGATCTGCTCAGCGGCCAGACGTATTCCGATTTGGACGGCGCGCGGAAAGCGATCTCGGCGTTGCCGAAAGAACAAGTGCAGGCGGATCTCGATGCAACTTCTACTTACGCGCTGAAAATTCCAGCGAGCAACGGCTCGCTCGCCGTCTGCGGTTTTTGCTGGGGCGGAGGGTGGGCGTTCAGCTACGCTAACCTCAATCCGAAACTGAAAGCGGCGTATTCATTTTACGGACCGGCGCCTGATGAAGCGTCGCAGGTCGCAAATATTCCGTGTCCGGTTTACGGCTCTTACGGCGAGAACGATGCGCGCGTGGACGCGACGATTCCGAAGGCGGAAGAGCTAATGAAGACCGCCGGCAAGAAATATGAACCGGTCATTTACAAGGGCGCCGGCCACGGCTTTATGCGCGAAGGTGAAATGCCGACTGCAAATGAAGCAAACAAGAAAGCGCGCGACGATGCGTGGGTGCGCTGGAAGACACTGCTGAAGCAGTTGTAAACGAGTCGCGCGAAAAGTAGCGCTGGCTGTTCTGTGTTGTCACTCGTGCATGTCTGCGGACAGTTGCGTCCCAGGGTGCGGCGTTGCTACTTCCCAAGCTCGTCCGCGAGCGCGCCCGCGTCATAAACCTTTCGCAACGCCTCAGTGATGGCGGCGGAATCGACCGAGACCGCTCGCGCCTGTTTGTCGGAATAAATGCAATCGAGCACAAGCGATTGAATATTGCCGTCGAAAATGATGCCGACGAATTCGTTCGCTTTGTTCACGACCGGGCTGCCGCTATTGCCGCCGATGATGTCGGCGTCAGAGACAAAGTTATATTTCGTTTCCGGATTGAGCGCGGATTTCTTGTCGATCCAGCGTTGCGGTAGATCGAAAGGCGGCTCGTTGTTGTGCTCGGCTGAGCGCTGGTAGAGACCGGCGAAGTTGGTCAGGGCCGGAATCTGTTTTCCATCCTGCTCATAGCCCCGCACCACGCCGTATGACAGCCGCAGCGTGAACGTCGCGTCTGGATAGTTGCTCGTTCCCTCGATCGCGAATCGCGCTTTCGCAATCTCGCCATAAGCCTGCTGTTTGGTTTCTTCCTGCGTCTCGAAGACTTTACGCGCCGCGCGCGCCGGTGCGTCAACGATCCGCGCGAGCTCGATCATCGGATCGTGCGCGGCAGTGACGGCTGCAGCGCTACCTTCGTAGAGTTGTTTGCGGACGGCGGGATCTTTTAACTTCGTCGTTGTCACGACCTCGAGCGCGCGAGCTGTCGGCGATTTCCCTGCGAGAACTTTTTGCACGAGCGGATCACTGTAACCGAAACGTGAGGTCAAATCTGTGAGCGAATCCGTGAGCATGACCTGCTCGACGTCTTCGTACACCGGCTCGGTCGAAAAGAGATCGAGCTCGAATGACTCGCGATTGCTATCGCGGAATTCCGGAAAACGCTCGCCGTTCGGTTTCGGCCGCTCGTCACCGGCGCGTAATATCCGCCGTGCATATTTGAAGAACGTGCTGTAAAACCCGCGCGGCGCGCGGTAGGTCGCCGTCGCCCGGCCGCGGAACGTTTCGTAATAGTTGTAAACCGGCAGAACGTTCGCCGTTTCCTCCTGCGCTTTTCTGATGCGGCCGTAAGCGGCGAGCGTACCTTTCCATTTCGCATCCTTCGTCATCGCATCGCGCAATTTCTGTTCGCGCGCTTTGAGCGATCGATCAATCTCCGGATCGAGAAGTGCGGCCAGATACCCATCGTAGCGTTTCCGATTGTTTTGAATGCCAAACAAATCTTCGCGGACCCGGCGAGCGTTCTCGAAACTGCGCGCGGCGAAGGCGGTAAAAAAAACTTCGCGCCGATTGAACATATTGAGGAGGAACGGCGCCTCGTGGTCACGCATATGCGCGAGCTCGTCGGTGGTAAGCTGCCGGTCCGTTTTTCCGGGATGTCCGCTCACGAACGTCAGCTCGCCCTCTTGCGGTCCTTCCGCATTCCACTTCAAGAAGTGCTCGACCTTCGCCGGCTGGCCGTTTTCGTATGCACGGAAAATGCAGACATCGAGGTCGAAACGCGGGTATTCGAAGTTGTCTGGATCGCCGCCATAAAAGGCGATTTGCTGCTCGGGGGCAAAAACAATGCGCACGTCGTCGTAGCGTTTGAAACGATAAAGGTGATACACGCCACCCTGGTAGAGCGTCACGACATCCGAACGCAGTCCGGTCGTTTCTTTGCTCTCTTTTTCAATCGCCGCGATTGCATTCTGACGCGCGGCCGCAGATTGCTCCGCGTTCAATCCGGGCTTCAACCCCGCATTCACGCGCGCCGTGACGTCTTCGATGGACACGAGCACGTTGAGCTCGAGATCGGTTGCGCGTTGTTCCTCCGCCTGGGTTTTGGCGTAGAATCCATCGCGCACGTAATTGTTTTTCTCGCTGCTGATTTTCTGCAGCGTATCGAGGCCGACGTGATGGTTTGTGATGACGAGGCCGTTTGCGGAAACGAATGAGCCGCTCCCACCAGAATTGAACCGGACGCTCGATTTCTGCAGATGCTCGAGCCACTGCGGCGTCGGCTCGAACTGATATTTCTCTTTGAATTGCCGGAGGGGTGGATTGTTGAAAAGCCACATTCCCTCGTCCGCGAGGACTGATGAGATACCTGCTGAAATCATGGCGAAAGCGACGAGTGCACAGCGAAAAATGGGATGAGCCATGAGTCGAGCAGCTTAGAACGGAGATGCACGACTGCCACAAATTTCCTCGCTCTAGAAAGGTGAGAAGAGAGCGAGGAAGAGGAAGAGGCGGGAAAAGACGGTTACAAGCCGGCGGGATGTCTCACTTCGAATCCAAACGGCATACGCTCGGCGGCTTGCCAGCGAGGCGCCCAACGGCGGGAGGGATTGTGCAAAGAAGTAGTATCCAGGCGAAGGCCGGCAATCACGGCGAAAGCGTGACCGTTTCTAGCATACACTGTGATCCATTTCCCCCGTCCGCGACTACCGTAGGCGCGCAAATCGTTCGAGCTCAACGGGGCGCTAACCAGGCCTGCGCCCGCCAAAGCGTACGAAACAGTGCCGGAGCAGTCATAGCCGCTGTCATTGAAGGAGCGATGGCCGCCGCCGTATCGATAGGGTTTTGTGTGCAATTGATTTGCCGCCCAGATCGCGCGCTTGACGGAGAGCGGTGCGTTTACTGGCGCCAGCGCCAATTCGCCACGAAGCCGCGCCTCATTTCCCGGGGTGGTTGGTCCGGACGAAGGAAACGAACTGGCAAAACTGAACGGCGCCGAAAATACAAAAATCGCGGCGCAAAAAATAAGTTTTCGAACAGGAATCTTCACGGGGTCTTCAATCAGCGTTTGCTATGCCAGAGGGGTGTCTCAAGAAATCGACGAAACGTATAGCACAAGTTTGTTGCAATGCACTGGAACCCAGCCCTGTAGCCTCGTTCCCGTAGACGCGGTGGAGACGAACCGCAAGCTCGCAGCTCATCAATCCTTCTGCTGCTGGAGCGCGGCAACTTTTTCCTCCGCGCGACTGACCTCGGATTTTCTTCCGCTTCCGACAGCCAGAAGTTTCTTCTGTCGGCGCAAATTCAAAAGTGCGGCCTCGAGCTCAGCTTTCTCCAGCTGCGCCGCAGCCGAACCAGCTTCATTCGTAGCGGCGATCAACGCGGACTTGGCGAGATCCAGTTCGCTTTGCGGAATTTCCGCTGCATCGAATAGGCTTTGCTGCGACGCGACATTTTGTTTTGCAACTTCCAGCTGGGCATTCGCAAGGTCCGCTTCCAGCCGGATAACTTTCAAGCCGCGATTCTCCGCTTCCACTTTCGCGATCACGCCACTCCGGTAGAGGCGTTCCCCGGCCGCAGCGCTCTTCTTTGCTTTCTCCAGCGTGATCTGGATGCGTGCCGGATCGAGTTCGGGGGCAACTCCCGGTGTCGACTGCACCGGCCCCTGGCTCGGAATTTCCTGGATCAACAAAGGCGGTTCGATGTCGAGCGATTCCCCAGGATCTTTGGGCAACTCATCCTCCCCGAGCAAAGATGCCGCCACAAAAATGCTGAGCGGGAATGCGAGCAAACGCATCATTGCGGTAAGTTATCACAAACACCCGGCAATCGGCCAGTAAAAGGTCATGTGGAAGGCCGCGGAAGCTTGAGATGATCCTCGCGCGGTTCGGGGGAAAGAGGACCGGTAATTATCGTCGCAGTGGAATGCGCTTTGCTTAGCAGGAGCGCGGGAGCTTCTTGCAGCCACGAACGAAACATATTTTAGCAACGTCACTGTTCGCGATCACGTGGATCGCGACGGTGGTGTTTGGCATGCGCATCTTGTTCCATTATGAGAATACGCCCGGACGCGTCGGCGCGCTCTCTCAGGCCTGGCCGGCCGCGCAAATCGAACGGGCAACTGACCGTCCGACATTGGTGATGCTGGCACATCCACATTGCCCATGCACAGCCGCCAGTGTCGGTGAGCTGGCGCAAATCATGGCGCGACTTCAAGGGAGAGTAGCGGCTTACGTTCTCTTCATTAAACCGAAGGGGGCCGGCCGCGATTGGGACGACACAAGTCTTCGGCGCAGTGCGGATGCAATTCCAGGCGTAAAAGTGGTTTTTGATCTCGATGGTGTGAAAGCCCGCCGCTTTGGCGCGGAAACATCCGGTCACACGCTCTTGTTTAGCGTGGATGGACGTTTGCTCTTTAGTGGCGGGATCACCGCATCACGAGGGCACGCCGGGGATAATGCCGGGGAGAGCGCGATTGTTGCCCTCGTGAACAACCAGACGCCGGCACGAACTCAGACGCTGGTCTTCGGCTGCGCGCTGGCTAACCGCAACGAAACGGGGCCGACGGCGCTATGTTTGAAATGAGTCTCGGCGCCAGCGGCGGCAACTATTCTGTTGAGCGCGCCGATGAGCTCTTCGAGCAACATCGGCAGGAAATCTTGCGAAGCACGGATCGTTTGTTCGCGAAGGTGATGTTCTTCCAATGGCTTGCTGGAATTCTCATAGCGTTTTTTGTCGCGCCTTTGACGTGGGCGGGCCAATCGAGCCAGATCCACATTCATGTCTGGGCAGCCATCTTTTTGGGCGGCGCCATAAGTATCTTTCCCATTTGGCTGACGCGCATTTGGCCCGGCGCCGCGGTGACCCGCTACGTTATTTCCGTCGCCCAAATGCTCATGTCGGCTTTGTTGATCGCGCTGACGGGCGGACGAATCGAAACGCATTTCCATGTCTTCGGCTCGCTCGTCATTCTCTCCTTCTACCGCGATTGGCGAGTGCTCATTCCCGCGACCATCGTCGTGGCGCTCGACCATTTCGTGCGCGGAATTTACTTGCCCTATTCCGTCTACGGCGTGCTCGCAGCCAGCCCGCTTCGATCCATCGAGCACGCCGGCTGGGTCATTTTCGAAGATGTTTTTCTCGTCATTTCATGCCTCCGCAGCATTCGTGAGATGCGTTCGATCGCGAACCGGACTGCCGCCCTCGAGGCGAGTGAGCAGGGCTTCCGCCAGATCTTCGAGGAAGCGCCCATTGGAATGGCTGTGGTAGGCCTCGACGAAAGCTTCAACCGGGTAAACACGACGCTCTGCCAGATGGTGGGATATTCGGAGAGCGACCTTACGCAACGCACCACTATGGACATCACGTGCGAGGACGATATCCCGCAGGGGAAGCAAAATGCGGAAGAGTTGCTGACCGGAGGCCCGCGCTCTTCGGTGGAGCGACGGTATATCCGAAAGAATGGCGAAGTTCTCTGGATGACCCGCACAGCTTGCCTCATGCGAGACGTAGACGGCCACCCGCGCAACTTCCTGATCATGGTGGAAGACATTTCCGAGCGGAAGCTGGCTGAGAAGGCGTTGTGCGAAAGCAAACGCGAGCTGGAAGCCGCTCACCACGCCAACCAACTTATCATGGATAACTCTCAGGACGTGATTTGCACGATGGATGAATGGGGCCGCTTTGTTAGCGTCAGCGCAGCTTGCGAGCAATTGTGGGGCTATACCTCGGCCGAACTACTTGGGCGTTTCCACATCGACCTCGTTTGGCCCGAAGACAAAGCGATGACTAATCAGGTCTTGGAAGTCCTGCGACTGGACGGAAAGATCACGGACTTCGTTAATCGTTACACGCGGAAGGATGGAACGTTGATCGACGTGCTTTGGTCAGCGTCGTGGTCGGAGACGGACAAGATCATGTTCTGTGTGGCGCACGATGTAACCGACCGCGCCCGGATCGAGAAGGCTCTCCGCGAGGCGAAGGATGAGGCGGACCGCGCCAATCATGCCAAGAGCGAATTTCTTTCCCGCATAAGCCATGAGTTGCGGACGCCGCTGAACGCGATTCTTGGATTTGGTCAACTCCTCGAGAGACAGAATCCGACGGAGACCCAGCGCACTCGTGTCGGTCATATCATCAGTGCCGGTCGTCACCTGCTTAATCTCATTAACGAGGTGCTCGATATCAGCCGCGTCGAAACCGGTAATTTACGATTGTCCCTAGAGCCGGTCCGCGTAGCGGAGGCTTTGGAAGAAGCGCTGAGCCTCATGCGCCCGCTCGCCGCAGAGCGTGGCACCGAGCTGCTAACGCCGGCTCCTCTGGATCAAAGCTGTTATGTCATGGCCGATCGGCAGCGGTTTAAACAGGTGCTGCTAAACTTGCTGACAAACGCCATTAAGTATTCGCCGCTTGACGGCAAAGTTAGGGTTTCTTCCAGCGCGACCGGAAGCGGTGCCATGCGCATCGTCGTCAGCGATACCGGAGCTGGCATTTCGTCAGAAAAACTGGTCCGGTTGTTTACCCCTTTCGATCGCCTGGGCGCGGAGCAGACCCCAGTGGAAGGGACAGGCCTTGGGCTGGCGCTTTGTCAGCGTCTCATGCAGGCAATGCAAGGGTCTATCGGAGTCAACAGCACTCTCGGGCAGGGTAGCACCTTCTGGGTGGAGCTGGCTTGCGCCGATTCTCCGCTCGAGCGAGTGGCCTCGGCGAAACGCAACGCATCTCCGTCTCCCAACGGATCAGGCGCGGAAAAGCTCACCATCCTCTACCTAGAGGATAACCTCTCCAACCTCACGCTCATCGAGCAAATGCTGGCCGAGCAGCCTCACATCCAGCTCATCACCGCGATGCAAGGCCAGTTGGGAATCGAGCTGGCACGCCGACATTCACCCGATCTCATCCTGCTCGATCTGCACCTGCCCGATTTACCCGGCTGGGAAGTCCTCTCGCGCTTGCAGCGTCACGACGCCACGCGCGAGATCCCGGTCGTAATCATCAGCGCTGACGCTACGTCGCGTCAGAGAAAGCGGCTTATGGCGGCAGGCGCTCGTGCTTACCTCACCAAGCCGCTCGATATGCGGGAGTTCTTCCGCGTCATAGACGAAATATGTGCTCCGCGGCGGGCGGAAGATTCGGTCGCAGCCTAGGAGCGAAACAATGGCAAGCTCCTCGAACACCAGAATGCCAGAATGCAGAACGGCTGGCACGGCGAGACAAGGACGTTCGGCAAGATGAAAATTCTCATCATCGATGACGAGCCTATCAATGTCGCGCTCCGGACTTGATTCCGCTCGATTTGACGATGCCGCCCGTGGATGGGTTTGCGATCCTCCACTCCCTTCGCTCCGCCGGCGATGAAGTCTTTCTACCGGTCATTGTGCTGACCGCCGATGCGAACGAGGAAACCAAGCGCGCGGCGCTTGGCGGAGGTGCGACCGATTCTTTGCTCAAGTCCCTCGACCACCTGGAAGTTCTTCTCCGGCATCGCCCATCTCCTAGAGATGCGGCGTCTCCACATCCAGCTTGATCCGCAACGCGCGACGTTGGAAGACGCCCTGCGCGCACGCAGTCTGGAACTTCGTGAGGCGCATTTGCATCTCGAAAACGTACGAGTGTAGTCGGACGCTGGCGGCCGGACTGCCGGAATCAGATGCTGCGGCGACCCGCCGATCTTATTCCGTAACGGTCGCCGCGGCCGCGGCTAATAAGCCCGCACCACGCGATTGCATTTGCAGCGAGCCCAAAGGAGCGTCAGAAAAGACTTCCATGACGATTGACGACGAACGCTCTTACGACGTGGTGATTGTCGGTGGAGCTCTTTCCGGAGCAGCCACCGCCACGCTGCTGCTCCGGCAAAATCCCGGAGTTCGCGTCTTGATCGTGGAAAAATCGGCGCAACTCACGCGGCGGGTTGGGGAGGCGACCGTTGAAGTGAGCGCATACTTCATGGGGCGCATCCTGGGCCTGACTCAGTATCTGAACGAGCACCATCTCGTGAAACAGGGACTTCGATTCTGGTTTACTAGCGACGAAGTGAAAAACCTTGAGGAAGCGAGCGAGCTCGGCGGACAATACCAAGTCCGGCTGCCCTCGTACCAACTCGACCGGGCTACGTTCGACGAGGAAGTGCTCCGCCGGGCTTGTGCGGCCGGCGCCGATCTGCTGCGCCCCGCGAGTGTGATGAACGTGCAGCTTTCGTCCGGCCAGGACCAGACAATCACCCTTAAGAATGGGGAAGGATCGAAAACAATCCGTGCGCGCTGGGTCGTCGATGCTTCCGGCGTGGGCGCGTTATTGGCGCGCAAAGAGGGTTGGTGGAAATCTAACACCGCCCATCCCACCGCGGCCGCCTGGTCGCGTTGGAAAGGGGTGAAGGATTGGGATGGACGGGAGCTTGCCGAGAAATTCCCAAAATGGGCCTCGGCGGTTTACAGCATTCGAGGCACGGCTACCAACCACGTCATCGGCGACGGCTGGTGGAGCTGGTGGATCCCGCTGAAGGGCGGCGACGTGAGTGTCGGCGTCGTCTTCGATCAACGGCTGGTTGAGTGGCCGCAGGATGACCGTGGGATCGGCGATCGGTTGAAAGCTTTCCTGATGGAACACCCAGTCGGGCGCGAGATGCTCGCTGACGCGGAGTTCGACGCCGCCGACCTCCACTGGCGAAAGAATCTCGCCTACTACAGCACTACCTTTGCCGGCGATGGCTTTGTCCTTGTGGGTGACGCCGCCGCGTTCATGGACCCCTTCTACAGTCCGGGGATGGACTGGATTTCGTTCACGGCCACCAGCGCCGCGGAACTGATCGCAGCACAACGGCGCGGTGAACCGATGCAGGAACGGGTCGAGCGCCACAACCGTGATTTCGCCAACAGCCACCGACGCTGGTTCGAGGCAGTCTACAAAGACAAATATGAATACATGGGCGAGTTCGATTTGATGAGTATCGCCTTCACTTTAGATCTCGGCTTCTACTACCTGGGTATTGCCTCACAACCTTTCAAAATGGGAATAAGAGCGCTGCTCGTGCCGCCCTTCTCGGACTGGGCCTCCCGCCCGTTCTTTTATTTGATCCGCGCTTACAATCGCCGGTTCGCCCAGATTGCCCGCCGTCGCCGGCGTCTAGGGACGATCGGGAAGAGAAATCGGGGCCGGCGCTGCCTCATTCCCGGCTTCACCCTGAAAGCGACCGACGTCGGATTGCTGGTTAAGGCAATGGCCAAATGGATTTGGTTGGAACTCACCGAGGGATGGCACAGCTGGCGTGAACCAGGTTAGCTCGCCAACCATGCGCGGAACCGCCAGCAATATTTGGTAGTGGTCAGTTTGAATTTATCGGCTGCCAGCGAAGTAGCCGAGATTTATGGTCAACCTCCACTACAAGGAAAATTCGACTCGTTGGCCGCAGCACTCAATGAGCTATGGGTGCCGTTCGGCGGCAAGATTATCGACTCGTTGGAAGCGGGAAACTTACGGCCAGCGCGCTTAAAAAACCGTTATCGCCACCGCCGGGGAGGGAATGCCGTTGGCCACTACCTGGAGGGAACTGGCTCCCGTCTCCATCCCCGCAGGGACGTCGAAGTTGGTGGAAACGGTGGCATTGCCGGTGGCGACAGCCATGGTGCTATGGCCGTGTGTCCTGGCGTAGAAAACATGACCGGTGGATTGATTCGTGATCCGCACCAAGGGGTAGTTCGTCGCGGTTTCGTACTCGTCACCAAACGCGGCCGCTTGCGACAAGCCATTGAGCTGCTTGCCGAAGATTTGGTAAGTGGAGCCGCGGAAGACGGTCCCTGGATAAGTGGTGATAGTCGGGGCCCACGAAGGCGAATATGTTGCGTTGGAGGGAGTGTAGAGGCTGACGGTGTTGGCGGCCACGATCACCTCACCAGTGGGCAGCACGAGCAAAGCACCTGAAGCGTTTAGTTCGGGGATGAGGTTTACGCCATCGAACTCATAAAGTTCTCCCGAGTTACCCAACACCAGCACGTTACCGTTAGGCAGTAGCGCGGCAAAGGAATCGCCCGCGTTATCGCCATTGGGGAAGTCGGGGCCGGGAGTCCAGGTGCCGGGGTCGGTGGGAACGGTCGGAGGAGTATAGATAGCGGTGTGTCCGGGGCCAGCGGTGGAATTGGAGCCGGTGGCAAAGACTGTGCCGTCAGGCCGGAGAATAGCGGGGCCTATCTCCCCCGGCGGGAAATAACAAAATTGGCCGTGATCTCCGTAGGGCAGGCACCCGAATGGGGAAGGCGAATGCAAGTCTACAATCGTGCTGCCTGCGCTCACCCACGTTTGGTGCACATCACGGTGGCTCAGCCGAGAATAGATGAACTTCTCGGAGTGCGGAGCGTTTTGCACATCGCAGGTCAAAACCGTACCGCCGGGCAGAAGCGTCCAGCCCTCTTCGGCGTTGAAATCGCTCTTGCCCGTGGAGACTTGAAGACCCGTGCCCATCGGCGTCCAGGTAAGCGTAGTGGGATCCAACTCTGCCATGCGCTTATCAAGTTTATTTCCAATTAAAAATTTGCCATCCGGGAGCACGACAGCCGGTGAGTCTCCGATAAAATCCCAGCCAGCCGGGGGCGGTAGCGAGGTCCATGTATTTGCTACTGGATCGTAAATCGCGCCTAGATTGGTGAGCACAAAGTTACCGAAATTGTATTCGCCGCCTATAATCACCACCCGGCCGTTGGCCAGGACCGATGAAGCGAAAGCGTCGGGTGAGTATCCGGAGGGCAGACTGGCCAGTTGCGACCAGGTTCCGTTAAGGTAGCTCCCGAAGCTGTCGGGTGTGAGCTTCGACCAAGTGGCCGTGTTGTTCCCTTGGAACATCACAGTGCCATCGGTCAACAGAAAACCCAGAAAGGCCCCATTCGGAGGCTGGTGAACGAGAGTCCGAAGCGTCTGGGCGAGCGAGACGCTGGTGAGCGCAAGCACAAATACGGTCACGGCCAGATATATTTTTCTTAGCATAATAGATGACCTTTCCTTGTTCTTTCCTTTGATGAGTGACGTGGCCGCAAAACATGACTGTCGAATGCCAGTCAGTCAGGGACTGAGCAGCGTCGGGTTGGCAGTGGGACTCACGTGGAGGGCTGAGATTTATTCCTCCAGCAGTCACCTGTCAATCTGGAAAGGAAATATTGGGAAATCATCGCGGATCGTCTGAGCAAGTCCGGTTGGAGCTGGGGATGCGTTTCCGTCGTCAGTGGCGAGGAATGCAGGGTTTTTGTTGTTGATGCTCACCGCGACGATGGCAAACGCTACGTCGTGCGATCGGACGAATAGCTGACAGTGTTCCTTGAGGTTGAAAGGTGTTCGTGAGCGCATTTGCGAAACTTGGTTAATCGAACCTAATCGGAGCTTGCTAAGGGAGGCTTGCGCGAGAATTTGTCGAATTCTTTTACGCTGTTCCGAAAGCCACTTATCGACATGGGCTAGGATCTTACATCGGCGCTCGGTGTGTCATTAGGCGCAAAACTGACCTTCAACGCCTGAGCGACACTGTGCCCCCGGTGGAGGTGGCCGTAGGTTTTCATCGCCAGCGCGCCGCCGTCTTTATGATTCAGCCAGCGCGAGACGGTTGGAATATCCACGCCGCTTTCAATGCAAACCGTGGCGAACAAATGCCGCAAGTCATGATGCGTGATTCGCGGGATGCGGAGTTTTTTGCAGGCCGCATTGATAGCTTTCTGAGCTTCACGCACCCGAAAGACTTTAGCGGTCAGTGGTTCCTTTGCGCGATCGGCTCGCATTTTTTGGAACAACTCTCGAGCCCTGGGGATCATTGGCACACGCAGAATCGTCCAGTTTTTGGTCCCGGTTTCCACGTCGCCGCGAATGACAATCTGGCCTGCTTTGAAATCTAAATCCCGCCACTCGATACCGCCGGCTTCCGCTTTGCGGGCACCGGTCACAGCCAAGCCCTCAACGAAGTCTGCACAATCCCGCGAACACCATGCGCCCGCCGTTCTGATCGTCTCAACCAGCTGCAAAAACTCGCCGGCGTTCGGGAGCGTCAGTTGTTTCGCGCGCACAGGCAGACGCTCCAGTTTCGCGGCTGGGTTGCCGTAAATGATGCCCGCCTCAATTGCTACGCCGAAGACATGGCGCAGACCGGCGATCGTGTTGTTGTAGCGAGTAGGAGAGGAGCGCTTCCGGAACTTGCGCGCCCATTCAATGCAGTCCGTTTTCGTGATTCGTCGCAATTCCCAATCGGCGAGAACGGGCCAACTCTTGAGCAACGCGACAAAGATTTGATTCCAGTAATGCCGAGTGCTCGGCTTGATCGTTACGTCGCCGGCTTGGTTTTGTTGATGGATCTTGAGCGCTTCCGCGAACGTCATTTTCGCTGCGGCATCACTTACTCCGGCAACCTGCTTCTCGCGATGCTCGCGCAGAAATTCCGCAAGCCGCACTTTCGCTACCGAGAAATGCGAAGTGCGCAGGCTCTTCCAAATTTCTTTGTTGTTGCCGAATGTCCGGGCATAATAGCGGCCGGACTTATGGCGCACCAAGTTTTGCTGGCTGGTCTTTTCCCACGTCTTAACGGACTTTGTTTTCTCGGAGGTTTTCATGGTTTAGTATCGCTTTGCACAGCGACCGTAGAAAATAACCGTGAAAATATTAAGCAAGAGATTTTGTTCGTGTCGCAATCACCTATGAAAACGGGCCTATAGCTCAGCGGTTAGAGCAGGGGACTCATAATCCCTTGGTCCCAGGTTCGAATCCTGGTGGGCCCAATGGCAATTTCCGATTTCGATTGGCGAATGTCGGAAAGGGATGAGCGGGAATCGAAGATCAGATTGCAGAAGTGTTGGGCTCATTTCTCCGTCCATTGGCGCTGCAAAGTCTTTTCGGATTCAAATTTCCGGTGAAAAAGATAATTTCCCTCGGTAATCCATTGACAGCGCCATCGAGTATTACCATAATGCGACGTGCTGAAGAAATTCATTCCGCAAAGGCCCATGTCGTCGATCGGAGAAGGATCGTTAAGCGCGGGCACTGAGGAGAACCGTCTCGCTCAGCGCGAAGAACCAAGGACACCACCATCAACAATCGATCCCAAAAAATATATGGCTGAACATTCTGGCAAAGACATTCTTTCGAGCGACGTCGAGATCAAAGGCTCGATCAAATTTCAAAAGGAGTTGCTCATCGACGGCAAAGTCGAAGGTGAAATCAATTCCGACGGCGTACTGACGATCGGTGAGAACGCGGATATCCGCGGCGAGATCAAAACGAAATCGATTACCGTTTACGGCAAAGTCCAGGGCAACATCACCGTGGGCGAGCGTTGCGAACTGAAATCCCGTTGCACGCTCCAAGGCGACCTGAAAGCGGCGCGGCTCGTCATTGAAGAGGGCGCCACCTTTATCGGCAAGTCCGAGGTGACCAGCGGGGGAGCGCACAAAGGTGCTACCCCCGCGGCGAGACCGGAGATCGTGCGGAATGAAGAGCCGGCGACGCCTCCAGCCAAGACGGCTTTCGGCGCCCGCGTCTAAGCAGCCACCCTTTCGCGACCGCGACCCGTGGCAAAGCTGTCGCCTGCTAAAGTCAGTGTGGATTGTCCGCACTGTGGCTTTAAGCAGATGGAATATGCGGCGGCGAAGAGCACGATGTGTCGCCAATGCGGCGCGCATTTCGTGCCTTCGGCTCCGAAGGTGGAAGTGCGGCTCCGCCCGAAAAACGAACCGGTCGGGCCCGTTGCCGATCCGTCGCTTTTCCGAAAAATGGAGGGCTTTTGGACCAAACACCACAGCTCGATCATCGAGTGTTTTGATTGCAAGGCCACGCAAGAAATCAGTTCTGCCGCGACCTCGACGATTTGCCCCAAATGCAGCAAGCACATTGACCTGCGCGATTATAAGATCACGACGAGCTTCAGCCGCTCGATTCGAACACACGGCGAAATACATCTGACCGCAAAAGGTGATCTCAGCAGCAGCAGCGTGACCTGCCGCTCCGCGTTGATCGAAGGTAAATTGCGCGGCAATCTAGTTTGTCTCGGAACGGCCACGATCAATTTCACCGGCAAGATCCCCGGACGCCTTACAGCGGAACACGTTTTGGTGGAGCGGAAATCAGTGGTGCAATTTTTCCGAAGGGTCCGGGTCAAAAGCATCGAAATCCGCGGTCGAATGACCGGCGAAATCGTCGCGGAAGCAGCCGTCATTATTCATCGCAACGCCATGCTCGACGGCAACGTGACCGCGAAATCTATTTCAGTGGAGAAAGGCGGAATCTTTTGCGGTCAGCTGATTATCGGGAGTGCGGGGCTAACTCAAGCTGAGTTGCTGCCCGAGTTAAAGCCAGCGGTCACCGCGGCGCCGGAGGCGATCCCGCCGGCGGTGGTGCCACATCCTCTGCCAGCGACCTAGCCGGGCTCAATGCAAAAACTGCTTCCACGCAGTCCGTACGATCGACTGGGTGGCTACGTGCATTTGCCGCGACTGATTGACAAGGCCAAGCTTCATCGGAAGGGGCTGCTCGACGGATACAATTACAAAACCGTCGGCTTCGATAAACATCTCCTGGCCTTTTTGAAGTTGAACCCAGATGCGTTTGAAGAAGCCGCTCATCGGCTCGATGACGATGCCGCCATCCTCGACTGGGTCCAAAAGAATTGCGCGTTGCATTCACCGGATTCGATCGAGTATTGGAATGAGACGATGATTTCCCGCCGGCCGGATACTGCCGCAAAAAAGGCGCGCTTTCTCCATTTTCTCAAGGAGGCTGGCGGCGAAGGTCGCAAAGACATTCGGACCTACTTCGATCTCATCGAGTTCGACGAAGGGCGATTGAAGTAAATGTAGAGGCGCTCGCCGCGGCGAGCGCCTCTACATGCATTTAGCCGCGCGCGAACTTCGCGAAAATCTTATTCGCTTCTTCGAGCGTCTCCTTGCTCCCAATATCAAACCAAGTGCCTCCGATTTGATGGGTTTTCACTGGCTTGCGAGTGTGGAGCCACTGGATGAATCGTCCCGGCTGGTCCGGATTATTTCCCGCGGCGAGATACGTTCGAAAAAGCGGCACGACCTCCCGCGAAAAATAATAGAGAGCAATCCCGGTTAGCGTGCTTTTCGGCTCGGCAGGTTTCTCTTCGAATTGGGTGATGATACCGGCAGAATCAATCGTGATGCTGCTATATTTCTTGATCGCCTCGAGATCACCGACGTCGTAAGTCGCCAACGTCGCTTCGGAGTCTCTTGCACATTTCGCAAAATCCACGAGCGGCTCGCTAAAGAGATTGTCGCCCGCGACGATGATCAAATCGTTCTTCGCCAACTCTTCTTCACGCATCAGGACAAGGTTAATATCGCCGATCGCACCGAGTTTATCCGAGTCGTCGGTCGATCCGTCATCGATAATTTTGAGCGCGAGCCTGGATTGCCGTTTGCGGTAACGATCCGCCCACATTCGAAAATCCTTCACGAACTTATTGTTCGTGACCACGTAAACCGTCTCCAGATCGGGGATAGGCGCGAGATTGTCGAGCACCCACTCGATCATCGGTTTGCCCGCCACCTCAAGGAGCGGCTTCGCTTTATGAAGCGTGAGCGGATGGAGGCGTGTGGCGTAACCCGCGGCGAGAATCAGGGCATTCATGGTGGAAATCGAGATTAGGCGGAAAGCTCCCGCGAACCAGTGTGATTTGCGTTCGGATCGACCCTAGACGGCCCCGAGGGCGGCCCGATGCAGCCGTTCTTGTAACGCGGCAATACGGGATGGATCGGTGATTTTCCCGCGCGTTGCTCGATCGGCGACATAGAAAGTATCTATCGCCGCGCCTTTCTCAGTGCTGATCCGTGAGAGCGCGATCGAGACGCGTTCCTGTCCAAAGGCGGAGAGCAATTCATAAAGCAATCCCAGCCGATCCGGCGTTTGAATTTGAATGAGGGTGTACGTGGGATGCGCTTTGTTTTCGACTGTCACGCGAGTCGGGAAATCCATCTCGCCGCGGCTGGCCCGCTTGACGATCTTCCGTCGCGCCCGATCGAGGAGCGGTGCGAAATCAAAGTTCTCATTGGCGAGCGCGCTGCGAAGAGTTGTTTCCACAAGGGCATGGTCGCGCTTGTCCGTTACCGCGCGAAATTTCGTGTCGCACACTCGAAAAATGTCCAGAACGACGTTGTCGCCGCGTGTGTAAATATCCGCGCTAAGGATGTTGATTGGAACCACGGCGAAAGAACCGGCGATTTTGGCGAGAAGCTCCTGACCATCCCAGGCGCAGAATGAAGCGATGCTGTGGCCTTGTTGCGGGAATTCCTCCCAGGCCATCGCCGGGGCCAGGGGTGGTTCATCGCGCAAATACAAATTTTCCAGGAAGCGGCGGAAGAGCCTCAAATGCGAAACGATCCCGTCGACCTCAAACGCCCGGAAATAATTGTCCGGCATGAACTCGAAGTGCGCGTCCACTTCCTCCGCGTAATCAGCCCCGAGGTTTTCCGTCACCTGCTTCTGTGAAAGCTCGCGCTCGATTTTCGTCTGCTCGAAGAATGCCTCCTGATCGGAAAGGTATCGCGAAGTCGCGTGATAGAGTTGCCAGACGAGCGACTCTTTCCAATCCGACCAGGCGTCCGCGCTCGTGCCCTGCCCATCGGCGAGCGTTAGCAGCATCAAGGCATCGAGATTCTTCTGGTCTTTCACGATGCGCGCAAACTCCACCGCGGTCTCGGGGTCATCGAGATTTCTCTGCTGGGCCATATTCGAGAGAGTCAGGTGATGGTCCACGAGAAGAATGAGCGAGCGCCGTTGGGCGGGCGAAAGCTGGAGGCGGATCGCAGCGCCTTGCGCGAAAAGTGCGCTGGCCTCGGAATGCGGGCGCGCCCCCACTGCTCTGCCGGTATCATGTAAGAGAAGGGCGAGATAGAGGACAAAAGGTTCCTCGAGTTTTTCAAATAGCTCGCGATACGATCTCAATTTCGGATCCTCCGTCTGCACGACCTGGTCCAGCTTGTCGATGCAAACCAGCGTGTGTTCGTCCGCGGTGTAGCGATGGAAAAACTCATGCTGCACGAGGCAGGTGAGCTGCCCAAACTCCGGAACGTAACGGCCGAGAAAGTCGATGCGGTGCATCATCCGGAGCACGCGTCCGACTTCGCCTTTGCGGGAAAGGATGGCCCTGAATTTCTCCCGTGATCCTTTTGCGTTGCGAAACCCGCGCGTCACCACGCCCAGATTGCGCGTGAAGAGATCGGCGAGGTCCGGGCTCAAATCCAATTGCCGTTCTTGCGCTAGCTGAAAAGCCCGCATCATCGCTTCCGGATCTTTCACAAAATCGGTTCGGCGTTGCGGAAAGAGCTGCCGGTTGCGAATGCGAAAATAATCAACCCGCTCCTCCCGTGTTTTCAGCATGGGCAGAAAGCCGAAAAGTGAGCGCGTCGTGCGTGAAGACCGGCCGCTGGCAAACTGCTCCGTGATCCGCTCCGTCACGCGAAAAATGTTTCGCGTGTGTTCGTAATAATCTTTCATCAACGCTTCGTTCCGGAGAGTGCCCCGCTTTTGGGGATAACCAAGCCGCTCCGCGAGCTGGTCCTGGACGTTGAAATGCAATGTGTCCGTCGCGCGGCCCGTTGCGTAATGAAGGTCGGTGCGGAGGCGAAGGAGAAAATCGTAGGCTGCTTCGATCCGCTTGCGATCCGCCTCACTCAGCCAATCTCTGCCGACGAGATGCGTAGTGGTGAGCGCGCCCTCTTTGAAGAATGTCATCCAAAGAAGATTCTGGTAATCACGCAGCCCGCCGCAGCCGCTCTTCAGGTTTGGCTCTTGCACATAAACGCTGTCGCCAAATTTCGCGTGCCGCGCCGCTTGGTCCTGCATGCGAAGCTCCACATATTCCCGCACACGGCCCCGCACGCAGTTTTCTCGAAACTGTTTGCGAAAGATGCGCGCCAGGTTTGGATCGCCGGCCAATTGACGCGATTCCAGCATCGCGGTTTTTGTGAGCATGTCCTTGTTCGCCAGGCTGATCGCTTCGGAAATCGAACGTGTGGAATGGCCGACTTTGAGTCCAATATCCCAGAGGAGGTAGAGGATTTGTTCGACCACCTGCGCTGCATACGGCGAGATGGCCGATCCGTTTTTATCGTGGAGGAACATTACGTCCACGTCGCTGAAGGGATTAAGTTCCCCGCGACCGTAACCACCGAGCGCCACCACCGTGAGTGGGGTGGGGGAGGCGCCTTTGTCTTGCTGGGCGAAGCTCCCGGCCGCCGCGAAGATGTGGCGCAACAAGACGTCAATCAGCTCGACGCGGAGCGCGCAAATTTCCCGGCCTCCTCCTCCGGATTGATGATCTAAGCGGAGCCGGTGCTCCTCGATCTTTAGGAACTTCTTGTAAAGCGGCAGAGTTTCCGCCGGTCGCCTCGTGCCCGGTGAGGCAAGTTCACGCTCAGCATGCGCCAGAACTTTTTCGAGATGACGGGAGATGGCCATTCGGGATTCTGACTAATGTAGAGGCGCTTGGGCCAAGCGCCTACCCACAACAGCAGGCGCTTGCCCCAAACGCCTCCGTCAGAGCTCGATCGCGTATCGCTTCATCTTATTGTAAAGCGTCGGACGCTGAATGCCGAGAACCTGCGCGGCCTTTTTTTTGTTCCCGTGGCATTGGGCAAGCGCTTGGATGATCGCGTTCCGCTCCATGTCATCGAGATTCTGAACGCCGGTGCCACCGTTGTTGTGGCGCTCCGTTTGTTGAAGAGCAGCCGGTAACTGCACTTCCGCCGGAAGTTCTTTTACGCCGATTTTGTTTTGGCGCGCGAGGACGACCGCGTATTCCATTGCGTTCTGCAGTTCGCGAACGTTCCCCGGCCACGAGTAGTCGAGCAGTTTTTGAAAGGCTTCCGGAGCAATTTCAGGTTCCGACTTGCCGAGCTCTTGCGCGAATCGCTTCAGAAACGTAGCCACCAGCGGCGGAATATCTTCCTTCCGTTCTCGTAAAGGCGGGATCTCGATTTGAAAGGTGTTGAGCCGGTAATAGAGATCGGCGCGCAATCGATTCTCGGCCAGCGCGCTGGCAATCGGGCGGTTCGTTGCCGCCACGACACGGAAGTCCGCTTTCAGTGTGCGCGTGCTTCCGAGGGGCCGGTACTCGCGTTCTTGCAGCACCCGTAAAAAGCGAGTCTGCAAATCTGGGGGCATCTCGGAAATCTCGTCGAGAAACAACGTGCTCCCGCTGGCTGCTGCGATCATGCCGGCAAAATCATTCATCGCTCCGGTGAATGCTCCTTTCACGTAGCCGAATAATTCCCCCTCGATCATCGCCTGCGGAAAGGCCGCGCAGTTTAGTTTCACCATCGGTTTGGCGGCGCGCCGGCTGCGGCTGTGGATCACATTCGCGATGACTTCCTTGCCAACGCCGCTTTCACCCGTGATCAACACATTGGCTTCTGACGGCGCCATCGCTTCGATCAATTCCTGAATCTCCTGCATGGCCTTGCTTTTGACCACGGGGGCCAGCCGCGTCTCCGCGATTTCGAGGCGTTTCTCGAGCTGTTGCGTCTTCTCCCGAAGCTGTTCCGTTTCGCGGAGGAGCGATTGCTTCTCGAGCGCTTTCTCGATAAGGCTGAGCAGTTCCTCGGGCGCGTACGGCTTGCTGATAAAATGATAAGCGCCGCGTTTGATCGACTCGATCGCGTTACTCAGCGAATCGTGCGCCGTCAAAATGATTACCTGCGTCTCCGGATGCTCCTGCTTGATCTGATCGAGCATTTGCAAGCCGTCTGCGTCCGGCAGTTGCAGATCGAGCAAGACCACGGCGGGCGGATTGTTCTGCAACACCCGCAGCCCATACGACGCGGTCGCCGCGGTTTCGGGTTGATAGCCGTGACGGCCAAGGAGCGCCTCCAACGTGAGCAGGATGGGCCGCTCATCGTCGATGATCAGGATGCGTCGGTTTTCAGCGGTCATGGTCTTGCATTAGTCCCGCATTCATTCTACGCGACGCGAAGAAGAAACAGAAAGAGCAATCGACGTGCGTTTTGCGATTTCATTCACTCCACGAAGCACAACGATCGCAAGCCGGTCGCTCTTAGGCCGACTCGGCCAGGGGGAGCGCAACCGTCGTGATGAGCGAAGATGCCGCGTTGTCATAGCGCGCGTTTAGTTGGCCGCGGTGCGCCTCGATGATATCCCTCGACCGATGAAGGCCAAGACCATAATGACCTTGGCCGATCGCCCGCAACGGCTCGCGTCCCCAGTTTTCGGTCGAGCGGTCAAAGCTCCGCTTCGGTTCCCGGATGGTGAGCACGAAACGATCGTTTTCAATCCGCGCCTCCACCGAAATGACGCCTTCTGCGCGATCGTGCCGGAAGGCGTTCGCGAACAATTCCATCAGAGCCGGCTGCAATGATTGCGGATCGATCTGCAAGGTGACGTTGTCCACCTGCACGCTCCATTCTATCTTCGCACTTTCGTCCGGATAGTCGGTCGCCAGCGTCTGACGCAAATCGTCCACCAAATCGGTCCCGTCATATGGCATCAGCGTCAATCTCGCCGCGCTGAGCGCTGAGGTGACGCGTTGCAAACCTGCTCCCACTTCGGAAATCATCGCGCGCAAACGTTTGATCTCGTCTTTCAGCTCCGGATCCTCCGCGATCTCGGCGATGTAAGCCGATTGCAGTTCGGCCCCGTTGAGATGATTGCGCAGATCGTGACCGAGCTGTCGCATGAACTTCACCACGTCTGGCATCGGAACCTGGATGTCCGGGTTCGGGGTTGAATTTGGTTCAGCAGATGCAGACATGACGAAAGGGAAGACGAAAACCCTAGCGCAACCGTCGTTCAGTGCCAGCGGCCAGCCCCAGATTGGTGGATCGAGCGCTCCGCGCTCGATGACACGTAGTCCCCCGAAAGCTTTCAGGGCCAAATAAACATCGCGCGACGGAGCGCGCGATCCGCCTACTTAGCCCAAGAATATCTCTGCGACCCAATCGCATCACCGCCGGAGACGCGGAGCGCCGGATCGTTCGCCGCGAGATGTCGCAGAATGTGAAAGACATCTTCGGCATCTGCGTTCAGCGACCGGGCAATTTCCTCCGCGGTTTTCCCGGGCTCGGCGCCCAGACTTTCCCGAACCCGACCCTGAAGTTGCAACACCTGCGTTGCTGCCTTTTTACCGGCTTCAACGCCCGGTTGATGATAGGCGTTGATGTTCACAAGACTGGCATAGAATCCGACCGCGCGCTCATACAAGGCAATGAGCGCACCAACGTTGAAGGCGTTCACTTCCGGAATGGTGATCGTGATGGATTCGCGTCCGCTTTCGTAAAGTGCGGAGCGGGTCCCGCGCAGGAATCCCTGTAAATAATCGCCGCTCGTCACGCCGTCCTCGACCTCGAACCGTTGTGCCGCACGGTCTTTGCGCACTTCGACAAACGTGATGAAGAAATTCAAGACACCGTCGCGCAATTGCTGCACATACGCGTGTTGATCCGTCGATCCCTTGTTTCCGTAAACGGCGATACCCTGATGGACGATGTTGCCATCGAGATCTTTTTCCTTGCCTAACGACTCCATCACCAGTTGCTGGAGGTATTTGCTGAATAACATCAGCCTGTCCTTGTAGGGCAGGATCACCATGTCCTTTTCTCCGCGGCCATTTCCCGCGTAAAACCACATCAATGCCAGCAGCATCGCCGCGTTCCGCTCTGCCTCCGGCGCGCGTGTTTTCGCATCCATCGCCGCGGCGCCCGCGAGAAAATTGTCGATGTCAAAACCTTCCAGCGCTGCCGGCACAAGGCCGACCGCGCTCATGATCGAAGTGCGGCCACCGACCCAATCGTGCATCGGAAACCGCGTCAGCCATCCGTTCTTTTCCGCGTGCTTGTCCAGGTCGCTCCCCACGCCCGTGACCGCGACAGCATGTTTTCCAAAATCGAGGCCGGCTTGCTCGTAACGCGCGGCGGCTTCCAACATTCCATTGCGCGTCTCTTTCGTGCCGCCGGATTTCGAGATCACCACTGTGAGCGTGTGGGCGAGATGATCGCCGATCTTGTTGAAGGCGCGATCGAATCCGTCGGGGTCCGTGTTATCGAGGAAATAAATATCGAGCGGATCGCCGGCGCGGCCGAGAGCGTCGGCGATGAATTGAGGGCCGAGCGCCGAGCCGCCGATGCCGATCAGCAGGATATGCTTGAAGCGCGCTCCATTTTGCGGTGCGACTTTCTTGCTGTGCACGTCGGCGGCGAATCGTTTAATGCCGGCGTTGGTTTCATCGATGTCCGCGCGGAGCTCCGCGTTCGGCGCGAGTTTTGAATCGCGGAGCCAATAATGTCCGACCATTCGCTGCTCGTCCGGGTTCGCGATCGCGCCCGCTTCAAGTTCGCGCATGGCGGCGAACGCTTTTTCGATGCGTGCTTGCATTTTTCCGAAGAAATCATCCGCAAATCGCATCCGGCTTATGTCGATCGAGAAGTCGAGATCGTCATAACGCAGGAAATATTTCTGAAACCGCGGCCAGAGAGACGTGGAAGCCATTCCGTGTGTGTAACAGAAACGCCGCACCGATTGGAATACGATTATTTTCCACGCTCAGAGCAAGTGCACCGCTATCCGCCGCGGCTTACAAACGCTTCAATACAATTTCAGCGAGAGCCTTCGATTTTTGGATCTTGGTCGGCTGATCGCCAGGACCCCCGACGCTTATGCTGATATAGATGTTACCCTTGAGGGCATACATCGCGCCGCCGAAGCGCTGGGGTGCCCAGAACGCCTCGTCTCCAAGACTGATAATCATCTGCGGACCTACCGATTCCTTCTCTCCTTCTTCGCGTGTGCTCGCATTTTCTTTGTTGCCATGGAACATTTCGTCCCACGATTCTTTCGGATCGCGCGAGTTAGAGCCGGCGGCTCTTTGTGTCACGGTAAGAACGATTGAATCGGCTGCGGACGGGAGGAGGAAGTAGCACTGCGAAACGGCGAGGCCCCCTTGAGAGTTAGCACTCGGCTTAGTGTCCTTTAAAGCCGCGCCCTGAATCGCCTCGATTTCTTTGCTCGTTAGCAAAGAACACGCGTCGATCACATTCGTCGCTCCCTGGCCAGCTTCAGGCGCGTTCGCCAACTGCGGGCTAGTCGGCGCCCGAGCCGTTTCCGGCTTCGAGCAGCCGGCAATGGCAAATATCAGACAAAAGGCCAACCAGAGTAAACAGGCACGCATCGCAGCGTTCTATCACTCAGTTCGGTCGAGGGATAAAGTTGAAAGTCTCTCGCGGCAAATGGTGTGGAGCAAGCCAAGGTAGGGCAACGCACTTGGCTTAGGCACCAAACGATCGTGTGTGTTTACCGCCAACCAACGCGAAATCTCCCCACACTACGAACTGCCTGAGCTTCCAAACCCCGCGCGGCGATTTGAACATTACATTGTCGTAATGATAGGAGATGACACTCGATTTTTTTATGTATTTTCGACATTTTTTCAAACCACTAATTCTACAAAAATCTACATCCGTTCGGACCCAGATGCTTCGAACCCTCAATGCACACGCGCCAATCTCCAGGTGTTCTAAAACCCGTCCGCGCCAACCCTAACACAATACAACCTCATGCGAAAAAATACCGCTCCCGAATCCGGACTGTTCAATCCGCGCATATCACTCGCGATCGCGCTCTGCTCCGCTGGCGTATTGCTGGCTATGTTCAGTTTTGCTGATACGAATCCATCGTCACCCGGGATGGTTTCCCTGGCGAACCCGACGTTGACATATATGGGTGGACCTTTCGTCGCATCTAACCCCACGGCGCAAGCCGGTGCTCCGGTCTGTACCGTGCCAATGTCTTGCGATGATTTTGTTTTGACGGTGAGCATGGCAGGGGGTCCCGACCCCGATCCGACCAAACAGGTAAAGATCAGCGTCGGCTGGCCGATCTCGTCAGCCGATTTTGATGTTTATATTCTGCAAGGTGCTACCACTGTCGCCACGGCGGCTTCCTCCGCCGATCCCGAAGTGGTCGTTCTACCGGCGGTCTCGGCCACTTATACTATTCGAGTGGTACCTTTCGCGCCGGCGGGACAGACCTACACGGCTACGGTCACTTTAGAAAATATTCCGCCGGCCCCACCGCCGGCTACTGGCCCCGCGCCGAGATACCAAAACTATTCGCCCAACCCGAGCGATCTCGCTGGGGCTGGCTCCGCGGGCGAGCCTTCGATCGGAATTGATTGGAATCCCAACGTTCCAGCTCTTAAGCACGATAAAGTCAATCTGGCGGGCGTCACGTTCTTCACGGCGAACCTGAACGAGTTTCGGGTCAGCTTTGATGATTGCTCTTCACCGGCCAAGAACCCGAATCCTCCCAGTGGTGCGTTTAGTAATGCGCCGCTTTGGGAAGATGTGACGAATGCAACTGAGGGCGTGGAGACGCTCGATCCCATCGGCTATGTCGATCACCAAACCGGGCGCGTGTTTCAATCGCAATTAGCCGGCGCTACAAGCATCATGTCCTTTTCGGATGATGACGGCGGAACCTGGACGCAATCCCAGGGTTCGGGTCAGCCGGCGGGCGTGGACCACGAGACGGTAGGAGGTGGGCCTTTCAACGAAAACGCAATCCCACCACCAGTCCATCCGCTCTATCTGAACCAAGTTTACTACGCCTCACAAGATATCGGCACGGCTTTCGCCGCCCGCAGTGATGATGGCGGGCTGACCTTCGGGCCCGGTGTCCCGATGTGGAACGTTTCGCAGTGTGGCGGCTTGCACGGCCACATCAAGGTTGGTCCGGACGGAACCGTTTACGTTCCCAATAAGAGTTGCGGCTCTGGAACGGGCGTGGCGGTCTCGACCGATAACGGCTTGACCTGGACGGTTAAGACCATTCCCGGCAGCGGTTCCGGTTCCACCGATCCCTCCATCGGGATCGGAACGGACAATACTCTTTATCTCGGCTACGAAAATAACGACGGCCATCCTCATATCGCAGTTTCGACCAACCACGGCGATACCTGGTCCGACGTAGATGTCAGCCAGGGCGTCATTGCGCACGCTGTTTTCCCGGAAGTCGTGGCCGGTGACGGTGATCGCGCTTCTTTCGGTTTTCTCGGCACCTCCACAGGAACTGGAGATTGTTGTAGCGGCGGGGGTATAGGCAGCTTCCGCGGCGTGTGGTACTTTTACATCGCGACGACTTTCGATCGAGGGCAAACCTATACTTTGGTCAACGCCACTGGGCATGATCCCGTGCAAATCGGTTCGATCTGTACTGGCGGCACCACCTGCGGGGCCGACCGCAACCTGCTCGACTTTAATGATCTGCAGATCGACAAAGAAGGTCGCGTTTTGGCCGCTTTTGCGGACGGCTGTGTTGCTCCGGGTTGTAGCGAAGCGACAGCAAATGATCCGCCGGATCCGACCAACGGGTACACGGCCTCGCGCAGCGCACTCTCATCCATCATTCGGCAATCTGGTGGCCCGCGATTGCTCGCGGCGTTTGATCCAAACCCAGCAGAGCCCGCTGTTCCCGCGGCGCCGCGCCTCAACAGCGTTACCGGAGCTGCCGGCAGCGTTGTGCACCTCGATTGGTCGGAGCCGGACAACGGCGGCTCGCCGCTCACGGGTTATAAAATTTACAGACGCACAGATCCGGGCACCTATGGCTCTCCGCTGGCGACGGTAACCATTGGTTGCCCCGCCTGTAAGACAACCTACGACGACGCGACAACCCTTCCCGACACATCCTACTTCTACAAAGTGACAGCGACGAATCTCATCGGGGAGAGCGTGAACTGTAGTGAGTTGCCAATTGGGGTGGCGGCAGCTCCATGCGATAAGTGCTTGTTGCCGGGATGTGAAATTCTCACGGACCCAGCGGGCGACCTGATCGTCCCCACCGGCGTGACTGCAAATCCGGGCTGGGACATTCGGAGTCTCTCGATTGCAGAGCCATTTAGCTTCGCGCCCAGCAAGGTCGTCTTTACTCTCAAGATGGAAGATCTTACGACAGTACCTCCGAGCACTCGCTGGCCGGTCACGTTCACCGCTCCGGACAGTGTTAATTACACCGTGCGCATGACCAACGTACCCACGGACGGAGCTACCACTCAACCTATCTTTCAAGTTGGACCAACCGCCGGACCATTTGTCGCCGCCGATCCAGCGAGCACATTCAGTTCCGATGGGACGATTACGATTGTAGTGCCCACGAGCGCCATTGGTAATCCTACGCCGGGACAGAATCTTACGGGATTTCTGATACGGATTACGGCCGATGTGGTTGCTGCCACTATTACCCCAGACAATATGCCGGACAACCTCGCGCCCTCCGGTAGCTATACCTTGGTGGGCAACAATCCGTTCTGCCGGCCCAACACAGCGCCGGTGGCCGCACTAACCGCCAGCCCGCTGTCCGGTGTCGCCCCGCTGGTGGTCAACTTTGATGCTTCTGGGTCGTCGGATCCCGATACCGACCCACCACCGGATACCATCGCCTCCTTCACTTTCGATTTCGGAGATGGCACACCACCGGTCACGCAGTCGACTCCTACGATTCAGCACACTTATAATAGTCCGGGCTCGTACCGGGCGACCGTTCGTGTTACGGACTCCCGTGGCAAGCCGAGTGAAAACGCCGCTGGAGTCAACATTGACGTTGATCCCTCTCCAACACCCACGCCGACGGCAACACCCACACCAACACCGGCAGGGACTCCAACGCCTACCCCTTGTCAGACACCCGCTGCGCCAACAAATCTTTCGGCAACTGCAATCTCATCCAGCAAGATTGCTCTCTCGTGGGCTGACAATTCAAATAACGAGACTGGTTTTCGGATTCAAAGATCTACCAATGGCATAAGCTTTACCTTCATTGCTACTCTTGGTTCGAACGTCACCGCCTACACGGATAATGGGCGGACGCCGGCAACGACCTATTATTATCGAGTGGGGGCGTTTAATGCTTGCGGGAACTCTGCATCGTCCAACGTGGCAAGCGCTATAACACTACCGGCCGGTACCCCAACTCCAACGCCTACGCCAGCAGCGACGCCTACGCCAGCAGCGACGCCAACGCCTACACCGGCAACGACACCTACTCCAACGCCCACGCCGGCAGCGACGCCGACACCTACACCGACACCGGCAGGGACTCCAACACCCACCCCTTGTCAGACACCCGCTACGGCGACAAATCTTGTCGCGACCGCGAACTCATCCACGCAGATTTCTCTGACATGGACTGACAATGCAACTAACGAGACTGGTTATCGGGTTCAACGATCTCTCAACGGCGTGAGCTTTGCCTTCATCCCTGGTAATCTACCTCCCAACACCACCACCTATACGGATAACGGGCGGACACCGGGAACGACCTATTATTATCGAGTGGGGTCGTTTAATGGTTGCGGGTTCTCTCTAAACTCGAACATTGCAAGCGCTACAACACCGCCGTAGCGGATAGTTTCAGATCAGATCGTCCACCGCGTTGTGTCTGCCTCATTCGATCAGGGGCAGACACGCCCGGGAGGCATTGCCCCCAGAGCCGAGATCTAGATTTATTAGTTGCAGTGAGGCTAGGCGCTCCCCCGCGACGAACGCGTCTACATCGTCAAAGGCTCGCATGGAGGATCAGCAACGGTCCGGGGAAATCTGCAATATCAACTAGCAGAGTTGAACAAATCCGCCTGCAAGAGCCTGGGTTCGTGCAGGCCAAGCGCGTCAGTTCCTGTAGGTAGAGAGACGGTCCCCCTCACATGTTCGCGATTACGTTATCGCCGAACTCGGAGCATTTGATTTCGGTCGCGCCCTCCATGAGGCGCGCGAAATCATACGTGACGCGCTTACTTGCGATCGCGCCGTTCAAACCCTTCACGATCAGATCAGCCACGTCGTTCCAGCCGATGTAGCGAAACATCATCTCGCCGGAAAGAATCAATGATCCTGGATTCACTTTATCCTGGTTCGCGTACTTCGGCGCAGTGCCGTGGGTCGCTTCAAACACGGCGTGACCGGTGATGTAATTGATGTTCCCGCCCGGTGCAATCCCGATGCCGCCCACTTGCGCCGCCAGCGCGTCGCTCAGGTAATCGCCGTTCAGATTCAACGTCGCGATCACGTCGAAATCCTCCGGTCGCGTGAGGACCTGCTGGAGCGTGATGTCCGCGATAGCGTCCTTGATCACAAGGCCCGCGCCCGGTTTGCCCATGGGGATCTTGCACCATGGGCCACCGTCAATTTCTTCCGCGCCGAAGTATTGCTTCGCGATCTCGTAACCCCAATCACGAAACGCCCCTTCGGTAAACTTCATGATGTTTCCTTTGTGCACCATGGTCACGCTCTTCCGCTGGAATGTGATCGCGTAGCTGATCGCGCTGTGAATCAGGCGAACGCTGCCAGCGCGGCTGACCGGCTTGATGCCGATCCCCACGAGAACGTCGTCGCCCTCCGGCGCCCCGACTCTTTTCCAAAACTCCGCTGCCTTCTCCTTCGTGCCGAAGCGGATCTTCTCGAACGCTTTCGGAAATTCTTTCTGGAGGAATTCGAGGATTTTCTTCGATCCATCACTGCCCGGGGCGTACTCGATTCCGGCGTAAATGTCTTCCGTGTTTTCGCGGAAGATTACCATATCGACCTTCTCCGGATGTTTCACGGGCGAGGGGACGCCTGTGAAATATTGGACCGGGCGCAGGCAGACGAACAGGTCGAGCATTTGTCGCAGCGCCACGTTGAGCGAGCTGATCCCGCCGCCGACCGGCGTCGTCAGCGGCCCCTTAATGCCAACGAGATATTCGCGAAACGCCTCGACCGTGTCGTCCGGCAGCCATTCATCAAATTTATCCTGCGCGGTCTGTCCCGCGAAAACTTCGAACCACGAAACTTTCTTCTGTCCGCCGTAGGCTTTTTCGATCGCCGCATCGAAGACGCGCACGCTCGCGGCCCAGATATCCGGTCCGGTCCCATCGCCACGGATGAATGGAATCACCGGCCGATCCGGCACATTCAGTTTTCCCTGAGAAGTCGAAATCTTGTCGCCCGCCGGCGGAGTAATGTTTTTGTACGGCATAAGATTGGCACTGTAATACCCGGCGTCTCAGCGGCAAATCCAATCGCAGACGTGACCGAATCAGAAACAGAGGAATGGGAAGGATTCCTGGTCGACTCCGTCCGGCGACGGGGCCACGTCCGATTCTATTGCATGAAGTCGAGCACGAAGGACAAGATAAAAGGGAGCGTCCACCAGGTTAAAGGGGCGATCAAAGAAAAGGCGGGCAAGGCGAGCGGCGATGCCGACTTGCAGGACCGTGGCACAGCCGAAAAGGTGGGAGGCACGATTCAGAAGAAAATAGGAGACGTGAAAACAGTCTTCGGGAAATAAGCTTGCCCCGTCGAAAACCGCGCTTGGCAACGGACTGGGACTCACGTATCAACTGGTCCAGTGAGAAAAGAAATATTTGTCTGCGATCACTGCGGCGCGAGAAAGCGCCTCGACAGCGCGCAACGTCATTGGTGCGAGGAGTGCACGACTTCCAGCCCGGTGGAGTTGAGGCCCGCGCGCGATAAGCGTCCGCCGGAATCGGTGCCCGCGACGCAGACGGCCGGGCGCTGACCGCATTTCGCGCTGGGAATCTGCCGGCAGGCAACGGTTTTGCGCGCAGGACGGGCACCGAGCGGCTCTCAGGAGTTTGAACCATGGATTACGTAAACCTTGGCGCGACCGGCTTGAAAGTGTCGCGAATTTGCCTCGGCACGATGACCTATGGGTCGAGCAAATGGCGCGAGTGGGTGCTCGATGAAGAGGCCAGCCGGCCTCTCATCAGGCACGCGCTGGAAGCAGGCATCAACTTTTTCGACACCGCCGACATGTACTCGTTAGGCGAGAGCGAAGAAGTGCTCGGTCGCGCGTTGAAGGATTTCGGCCCAAAGCGCGATCAGGTCGTGATCGCCACGAAGGTTTTTTATCCAGTGGGCGACGACCCTAATCAACGCGGACTTTCGCGCAAACACATCATGCACGCGATCGATGACAGTTTGCGACGGCTCGGAACTGATTACGTCGATCTTTACCAGATCCATCGGTTCGATCCGGAGACACCGATCGAGGAAACGATCCAGGCGCTGCACGACGTGGTGCGCGCGGGGAAGGCGCTTTACCTTGGCGCTTCCTCGATGGCCGCGTGGCAGTTCGCGAAAATGCTCTACACGGCCGATGCGAATGGGTGGACGCGTTTTGCCACGATGCAGAACCATTACAATCTCATCTATCGCGAGGAAGAACGGGAGATGATCCCGCTATGTCTGGAGGAGGGGATTGGTGTCATCCCGTGGAGTCCGCTCGCGCGCGGACTCCTGGCGGGAAAGCGCAGGGCAGAAACAATCCGGTCAAGAACCGACACCTACGGAAAGCAAATTTATGGTGAAAAGATTGGCGGTGCGGATGCAAGCGTTATTGAGCGCGTTGAAGCGGTGGCAGTGGAGCAAGGCGTCGCTCCCGTGCGGGTTGCTCTCGCCTGGCTTCTGCAAAAATCGGGAGTAGTCGCGCCTATTGTCGGCGCGTCAAAGCCACAACATCTCGACGATGCGCTGGCGGCTCTCAGGGTTCAACTGACTACGGAGGCGATCACAACTCTCGAAGAAGCTTACGTCCCGCACCCCGTGACCGGGATGGCACGCTGAATCTCCGCAGCGCCCCCCGGCAGCCGGCATTCCCCAGGGGCCGGCTGCTCATCTTATCCCATTACCGCAAGCGGCTTCGCCGCTCATTCCATCGTCAAAGGCCATAAGAGTAGCGGCATTTTTTCTGGGTCGTAGGCACGGGAGTTGCATCATAAACGGGCAATAAACCGCCTTGGTCCGTCGTGTAGCCGGCCAGCGTGGATGATTGATTACGAATTATGAAACCTTTGATCGCCTTACTTTCCAGTTTCCTCTTTTGTTCCTGCGCGGACATGTATGTCACAAAGACAGACGTCGCCGGTTCCAGCACCCGCACCGCCTCGAGCGATGCCAAGGATTACGACGCGAAGAACGGCGTGCGCATGGTGACCAACTGTGGCGTCGGCGCGAGCGAGCCCAGGGCCATTTACATCCGTCCGTTTTGCATCGATACCGCCGTCTTCAAGGGCGACGAGGCCGCTTCGGATGGCGAAATGCCCATACGCAAAGCGCTCACACCAATCGAATTTGCCGGCGACTTGAAGGAGCAGCTCGAGCTGCTCGCCCCCGCCCGCATTCTTAAAGACGGCGAAACTCCGCGGACTGGCTGGCTGGTGGAAGGCGAATTTACGATGGTCGACGGTGGCAGTCCGACCGGCCGTTTCTTCCTCGGAACTTTTGGCGTGGGTCGTTCATTCCTGGCCCTGCACGTCAAAGTGACGGACGTGGATAAGGGTATCACAGTTTACGAATTTGATATGGCCGGCGGAAGTCACAACCAGGGCAGACACGGCACGCTCCGCGCGAGCGGACTTGGACGCGCCACCCCATTCGATCTCGTAAATGCGGCTGAACGCATCTACCTCGTGCTCGAGCCCAATGCTTTCCGTTACGGCGCACGCGGGAACGTAGCGCTGCACTAATTCTCGCGGCCATTGCTGCAGTCGCCCCGCGACGACGACCACCCGCTCAATCGTGCTCGGCAGCAAGAACATGACCGGCGTGGGCCTCGTCGAGATTAACAACCTGTTGCCGCGGTAATTCTGCGCCAATCTACTTTTGCGCTGGACAGGGGCCCGAAGCATCGAAGGATAAACGCAGGACGGATGAACTGGCTTACACATGCCTGGCGCGATTTCATCGCCGAGCCATGGCTCAGCATTGTGCTGTCCCTTGTCGCGGTGGTATGCGGCGCGATTGTGGGCGCCGAGCGCGAAAAACGTGAGAAACCGATCGGTACTCGCACGCTTACCCTCGTAGCCCTCGGCTCCGCCATATTTACGATGCTTTCCTTCGCAATCGGCGCAGAAAACGATCACGCTCGAATCGCCGCTCAGATCGTTACCGGAGTCGGATTCTTGGGAGCAGGAGCAATCATTCGCGGAAAATTTGGTATCACGGGCCTAACGAGCGCAGCTACGATCTGGGCTGTCTCGGCCATGGGTATGGTCGTGGGTGCAGGTTATGTGGCAGCAGGGCTTGGCCTTAGCGTATTGATTCTGGCCGTGCTCACTGTCATTTCCGCCGGAGAACAACGCTTCCTCGGACGCTGCGAATACGTGACTGTTACTTTACTTTTCGAGCCGAATGGAGGGAAAACGATCGTAAAAATCGAGGAGATCCTTGACGAGTATAACGTCCCCTGGACTCGAAATAAACTTGCAGTCGAAACGTCTGCGCCAGACGGCTCGCGTCTTTCCATCACCTATTGTGATCGCCACAAGCACCATCGCGAATTTCTCGCTGAGTTAGCCGCTCTGGAGGAAATCACAGAAATTAAGTCGACCGGCTCGGCTGGCCCTTAAATCCCAGATCTCGATTGCGGGGTTGCCAACCAAGCCGCGACGATTAAGGTGCAGCGGTTTTACGTTGCCGTGACAATTCCCCGTCGCTTTTTCACAGCTTTTTTTTCTCTCGCGCTTTGCCTGCCCGCAGCCCGCGCTTTGCACGCGGCGCGCGCCTTCGCAATCGTGGATTCGCAGACTGGTTTTGTTCTGGACCAACAGGAACCAAAACAGAAACGCCAGGTTGGAAGCCTGACCAAAGTCGCGACAGCCATGGTCGTGCTCGATTGGGCCGAGAAAAAATCGGGCGACCTCAACCAAACGACGACAATTCCGCCTGAAGCGTTCGTCGGCACGGGCGAAAACCTCATTGGTTTCCAGCCGGGCGATAGGATCACATTGCGCGATTTGCTTTACGCGGCCCTCGTCCAATCGGACAACGTCGCGGCCTACGCGCTGGCGAACCATGTCGGCGTCGCGCTGCAATCAATCGTTCCCGCGGCGCCTTCCGGGGGCGGAACTCCGGTAGCGATTTTCGTCGGCCAGATGAATGCGCTGGCGAAAAGTCTCAGGATGGAGCGAACGCATTTTGTGAATCCACACGGCATCGATGACAACGCGCCATCTCTCCCATACTCGACGGCAACGGATCTGGCGCGGCTGACCCGTTACGCCGTAAACAAAGCCGGTTTTCGCTTTTACGTTTCGCAAAAGGAACGACAAATTTCCTTCAGCCGTGGCGGTAAAAACCACGGTTACATGCTGCGGAACACAAATGAGTTGCTCGGCAGGGATGGGGTCGACGGGGTGAAGACGGGACGTACCGCGCGCGCGGGCGATTGCCTGATTCTCTCAGCGAATCGAGAATCCCAAGTCATCAAGGAAGGCCCGAGGACGGCGGTGGTCCCGCGCCATCTCGTCATTGTCATTCTCGGCAGCACCGACCGTTTTGGTGAAGGCGCGCAACTCCTCGCACGCGGCTGGCAGCTTTACGATCAGTGGGCCGCCGGCGGACGCATGGTGGATCCGAAGAAAACTCTTTGATTCTTCGGCCGCGCAAATGACGAAGCCCCGTATCGGCGTGCTGACGAGCGGCGGCGATTGTCCTGGCTTGAACGCGGTGCTTCGCGGCGTCGTTCTCGCGGCCGAAAAGTTGGGCTGGGAAGTTCTCGGGTTTCTCGATGGCTTCGAAGGCTTGCTTCCACCCGGAAATTACATGCTGCTCGATCGCCCCCGCACGGCCGGCATCATGCCGCGTGGCGGCACGATCATCGGCACCACGAACCGCGGCCATTTCGTCGCGAAAGTGGGAGCAGGCGATCGCACCGTTGTCGCTGAAGAAGTGATCGCCGATGCCCGCGAAGTCTTGAAAGAACTGCGCGTCGAGGCCCTGATCATCGTCGGCGGCGATGGCTCGATGGTGACGGCGCTTCAGCTTCAGGAAGCCGGCATCAACTGCATCGGTGTTCCCAAGACGATCGACAACGATTTGGAAGCGACCGCGATGACGTTCGGTTTTGATTCCGCTGTCGCCACTGTCATGGATGCGCTCGATCGCCTGCATACGACGGCGACGAGTCACAAGCGCGTCATGGTGCTCGAAGTAATGGGACGTCACGCGGGCTGGATTGCGTTGCACGGTGGCATCGCCGGCGGCGCGCACATTATTCTAATTCCAGAGATTCCGTTCGATTACGACAAGATTGCCGCTGCCATAAACGCGCGCGCCGATCGAGGCAGTCTCTCTGCCATTGTCGTCGTCGCGGAGGGAGCATGCCCGCGAGATGGCCAGATCGTGATGCGTCCGAATCAAGAAGGCGAATATCGCCTTGGCGGAATCGGCGACATCGTCGCGCGCGAGATCGCCGCGCACACCGGCAAGGAAACTCGTTGCACAGTCCTCGGCCATTTGCAGCGCGGCGGCGCGCCCACCACGCTCGACCGCATTCTCGGCACACGCTTCGGGGTGAAGGCGGTGAAATTAATCAACGAAAAGCAATTCGGTTCGATGGTGAGTTATCAAAACTACCAGGTGCGACACGTGCCAATCGCCGAGGCCGTCAATCGCTTGAGACTGGTCCCGATCGATGGTGAGATGGTTCAAACGGCTCGTGACGTGGAGATATCCTTCGGCGACTAAATCCTTCCTTCTGTAGCGGCGGTCTAGTGTCTCCGCCGTAGCTCGGCGAAGGAGGATCACCGTCGTTATGATCACGCCATCGGCGGTGCATCGAGTCGCCGGCGGCTGAGCCGTTTCCCCCAATTCCGCGCCGGTTTCTCCACACAAAAATATATCGTAGCCGAAACCAGGAACGTGACCGCAATGACGGTGGTGAAATAAATCGGCAGCGCGAATGGTTGCTGCCGCGACAAGATACCCAGGCGGATCAGAAGCCAGCCGGCGATCGCCAGGCAGAAAACGTGATAGAGGTATACGCCGTAGGAAAACTCTGCCAGCCAGGTCACCACGCGCGATTCCGCGATGCGGCCTCCCCAGCGGTGGTAACTCTTGGGAGAGAAAACGGCGAAAAGAACTCCCCCAACCAGAATCAAGCAGATCATCAGCGATTTCCACGGTAGGAGAATGGCCGCGCCGACCGAAGCCAGCGCAAAGAGATGGCGACGATGAGGCGTTCGCTCAACGACGAAGAGGCAGCATGCGCCGCCCCAGCAAAACAAAAAGAGCCGGTTCGGGAGGAACGAAGGAAATGGAAAACTAGCGAGAAGACCGCGGCCATAATAAACGCTCCATAACACGTTCGCGATCGCGTTCACCGCGAAATAAGCGCCGATCGCGAGATATGGTCGCCTCCTCAGGAACCAAGCCCAGATCGGAGCGACGAGATAGAACTGCATCTCGAGACTCAAGCTCCAGGCCGGCCCGAATATTTTCGTCGCTTCATCCGGCCAGAAGCCGTGGACAAGGAGCAGGTTCCAGAGAACCGAACGCCACCCGACCTCGGCGCCGAGTCCGGGGATCGCGGAAACCGATCCGAAAACGTCGGAGCACCGAGCCAGACTCTCGACATAAAACCCGCGGAAGATCACATAGAGCGCAATCGCGAAATAAAATGAGGGGGCGATCCGGAAGAAGCGTCGAACATAAAAGCGCAGGGCGCTCGAGAGATTGAGGGAACGCTCGCGGCAGAGCAGAAGCATCATCAAAAAGCCCGAGATGAAAATAAAGCATTCCACCGCCAGATAGCCCTGGCTGAGAATGAAAACAGGTTTGGCGCCGATCAGCGTGACATGCGCGGTCAGGACCCAAAGCGCCGCGAAAGCTCGCGCCGCGTTCAGGATGGGAAATTCGATCGGCACCGCCGAGGGATCTGCCTTTTTGTTACGCAGCTGCATTGGTGTTCGCCAATCGAGCAACTATTGCACTCGCCCGCAAATACCAAGTCCCGCTCTGCCAGAGTGTGCCGCGGTCTCAAATGTCATTTCGGCTTGTTGCGCACCATCAACCGACGATAGGCTCACGGCCGTGAAAGCTGTGGCCGGCGGAATGTTGGGTGCGTTCTTGATCGTGGCAGCGTTTCTCGCCGGCGCGCGTTGGAGCGAACTGACCAAAAGCGCACCGCCTGAATTCGTGCGCTACGAAATGCACGTCGGCGCGGACGGCACCGTGACAAGAATGGATCGCGTGACCGGACAGCTCCACATGGTCACCGCCAGTGGTGCGGGCGACGTCCCGGAACGCTTTGTCGCGCCCGCCGTGACGCCCGCGAAACCGTAACGCGAATCTGCGCCGGTCCCCAGATTCGACATTCGTCATTTCTTGCGCCACTTAGCGGCGGTCTATGACTGCCGAACTTCCCGCCGCGATCTCCGCGCTGTCACGCTGTAGCTTTGGCGAAGGCGGAATATTGTCGGTGGATTCGCGCCGCACTTTTGATATGGTGCCATCACGTGAATCCGCCTCCTGTCATGCCCGAAACCGATACCGCAAACGGCGCTGCCGGCACCACTCCGGCCGCTGCTCCCAGTCCGGCATCGGACCGTGCCGATCTTCGGCCCGAGAGTATCAATGACGCCGTAATCCGCCTCGCGGGAGATTCGCAGGATGGCATTCAAAGCGCCGGAGCTTTCCTCGCGCGCCTGGCCGGGCGCAGCGCTCAAGAAGTCATGACCTACATGACGATCCCTGCCACCATCTCCGGCGGACCGTCGATCTTCCAGGTCCGCATGGGCACCGGTGAAGTTCTCTCCGCAGGTGATGAAGCCGACTTCCTCGTCGCGTTTTATCAGCATAGTTACCAGGACCACATCGGCTTTTTGAAAGAAGGTGGCGTGCTGCTTTACGATTCGGACAACGTCGAGCCGAACCTTGACGACAAACGTTTCGTTTACGTCGGCGTGCCGATCACGGGACTCACCGTCGAAGCGCTCGGCGGAACGGCGAAGGACAAAGGCAAAAACATTTTCATCCTCGGTCTGATCTCAAAAATTTTTCATCTCGATGTCGACAAACTGAAAACCCTCATCACGGAAAAATTCGCGGGGAAAGACGAGAGCATCGTCAACACCGCGTTGATGGCCTTCCAGGCTGGCTACGGGTATCCGGTCGGCAACGTCCTCACTAAGCAGTATCGGTTTGAGCCGCACGTGGCGAAAGAGGGCGAACGCGCGCAAATCACGATGGATGGCAACCAGGCGCTTGCCTACGGCTTGATCGCGGCGGGTGTGCGTTACGGCGCCGGTTATCCCATCACGCCGTGGTCGTCAGTCATGGAGATTTTGCGGGGCGAGCTGCCTAAATACGGCGGCCTCTTTGTGCAGGCCGAAGACGAACTCGGCGCAGTCTCGTTGGCGCTCGGCTTTTCCTTTTCAGGATATCTCGCCGTCACAGGCAGCGCAGGTCCGGGAATCTCGCTCAAGACCGAAGCAATCGGATGGGCTTCCATGTCGGAGATGCCGCTCATCATTATCAACGTGCAGCGCGGTGGACCGAGTACGGGCCTGCCGACGAACGTCGAGCAGAGCGATCTCTTTCAAGCCATTTACGGCGGGCACGGAGACAGCCCGCGTGTCGTCCTGGCCGCGTCAACGGTGGAAGATTGTTTCTACATTGCGATCGAAGCTGCTCGCATCGCGCGCAAATACAGCACGCCGGTTTTTGTTTTGAGCGACACCTCGCTCGCGACGCGGATAGAGGCCTTCGACGAACCGGAGCTGCAGGCTTTGATGATTGACCCGAAACTGGATCTTTCGCCGCGCGCGGCTGGCTTCAAGCCCTATGCGGTTGATCAGATCACGCAGCATGTTCCGCCCGGCGCGCGCATGCTCGACGGGAAATATCCGCTCGTCTCCGGACTCGAGCACGACGAGATGGGTCATCCGACCGGCAGCCCGAAGTTGCACATGGCCATGACGGCGAAACGCCGCAACAAATTGCGCCATCTCGCCGAGGAAATCCCGGTGCCCGAGGTCTATGGCGATCAGGAGGGTGGCACGCTGCTCGTCGGCTGGGGTTCCACTTACGGGCCGATCCACGACGCGGTGAAACTTGCGCGCGAAAATGGCGAGAGAGCTGGCGCGCTGCATTTGCGGCACGTCCACCCATTGCCGAACGGCCTCGAAAAAATCTTCGCCAGGTTCAACCGCATCGTCGTTGTCGAAATGAACGACCAGGGCCTCTACGGTTTCGGCCAGCTTGCCACCATTCTCCGCGCCCGTTTCTGCGAACCGAAAATCGAGAGCGCCACCAAGACTGACGGTCTCACCTTCCGCGTGAAAGAGATTCTCGAACGCGTTTTCGAAGGACGCTCGTTTGCCGCCCGGAAAATTCCGCGCGAAGGCCTCCCCATCGTTCACTCGGGCACCGCGCCTGAGAATGTGAAATCCTTGAAAGAGGTCGTCCCGCAAGGAGTCGGCTAATGAAACGCATTCAAGGTGGATCGGCCGCTCCGTCGGGCGATGGCAAGCAAGTCTCGGCTCCGCCGACATTACTTTTAACATCGAGCGACGGAGCGCTCGATCCACCTCGGACATAATTTCCTATGAGCACCAACGACACACCCACCAACGGTTCCACCACCGCCACCGCACCTCCGCCTGACGCCACGCTGGATTTCGTGCGCGAGAAACTCACGAAAAAAGCCGTCACCGCCGACCACCCGACCTGGTGTCCCGGCTGCGGCGACTTCGCCGTGCTCGCTTCCTATTACAAAGTCATCGAGAAACGGCAGCTCGATCACGAGAAGATCGTCACCCTCGCCGGGATCGGTTGTTCATCGCGCTTCCCGTACTTCGTGAACAGCTACGGCGCGCATTTCATTCACGGCCGCGCCGTCCCGCTCGCGTCCGGCATCAGCCTGGCCCGGCCGGACCTGAACGTCTTTCTCTTTGGCGGCGACGGCGACGGCTTCTCCATCGGCGGCAACCATCTCAATCACGGCGCGCGCAAGAACATCAACATGACCTATTTCATCATGGACAATTTTGTCTATGGGCTGACGAAAAAGCAGACCTCGCCGACGTCGCCGATTGGTTTCAAATCGAAGACCGACCCGACTGGCGCGATCGACCAGCCGGTCAATCCGATGAAGCAACTCATCTGCGCCGGCGCCACCTTTATCGCGCGCACGCACGCCACGCAGGTCAACCACATGATCCAGATGATCGAGCGCGCGATGGATCACCAGGGCTTCTCCGTCATCGAATGCCTGAGTGAATGCGTCGAATTTTTCCCCGGCGCCTTCGATCCGGCGAATCCGCGCAAAGGCGGCGCCTTCGCCCTGATCGACGAGAAAAAATGGGACAACACCCCCGAGGACGAACTCCGCCACGACGTCACCGACGAGCTTGCAGCGTACAAGCTGGCGCAGCTCCCGTTTCCGGGCGTCTTCGGCGTCTTCTACGAAAGCGATCGCCCGACAAAAAATGCGTTGGAAAAGAAGTGGATCGACACAACCCGTGAAAAACTCGGCCACCCGACCGATCTCCAGCTGCTCCAGAAGACGTTCGACCGAATGAAATGATTGGGTAGCGGTCGCCGCGGCGACTTGGTCAGAGCTGTAGCGGCGGTCTGTGACCGTCGAAATCCTTTCCCTATTTCCCCCGTCACCGCTGGCAATGATGAAACCAGTTCGACTCTCCAGTCACGCGTTGCGTTACATGAGCAAGCGCGGTTTCACGGCCGCCGAAGTCGAAGAAGCCATTCGCACGAATCCGTGGGGCGCGGCGGAACTCGGGCGGCTCGATTGCCGAAAAGATTTTCCTTACGCCAAGGAATGGAATGGCAAAGTCTATGCAACAAAACAAGTTCGGCCCGTGTTCGTGGAGGAAGGCGGACAAATAGTTGTGATAACGGTCTACACCTACTACTTTTGAGCGCATGAAAATCAGCTATGACCCAGAAGTGGACGCGTTGAGCATCACCTTCCGCGAGGCCACGGTCACAACCAAACATTTGGGTGAAGGCATCGCCGCTGATTACGACGCCGAAGGCAGACTGGCCGGCTTGGAGATCCTCGATGCGCAAAAGCGCTTCGGCGACAGCGAAACCATGCGCAGCGTCGAGTTGGAAGGCGTCGGCACGTAAATCTTCGAATGTCTTGCTCAGCCAGCGGAAGTTTTCTGGCGACCAAACTAACCTGTCGCGCCGCAGCTAAGCGGAGGCGGATGAAGCTGCTCGCGGACGCGCTCGATCGTGCCATCCCAAGGTTCCAGTAATTCGGGATGTGCCAGAGCCAGCTCGCGGCGGCGAACGATCTCAGCCTTTTGCTCTTCGTCGAGTTCGTCCGGCTCATCGCCGAGCAATTCTCGTCGATTTTCCTCAAACCAGACCGCCAGCCGCTGTCGTTCTTCAGGTGTCAGGCCAAGAATCGCGTTTTCCAGTTGTTCCACGCTCACAGTCCTGCACTCTATCAAATCCGAGGCGTCCGGCGAACGAGAAATTTTTCCGCCAGGCTTCTTGAATCTACAGTCTTCCAACTCGTCACCGGTCACATGTTCGCCAACGGACGAATCCGCCGTGGTGGGTCACTCGTCACATTCTTTGGATCACGCGACAGGAACCACCGTCGCCATCTCCATTTCCTCAGGCGGTACCTCGGCCTTGTCGCTGATCAACCTGCGCAGGAACGGAATGAGCACGACCAGCGCGACGCCGACCACGAGGCTGCCCGCGCCGAGCGCGCCGAAGAGCTTCACATACTCGGGGTTGGTCGCGACCGCGGTGGTGCCGTTCGGCTCGGGGATCATGCCCGAGAAGTCGCCCGCGAAGAGTGACGCGAGGCCCGTTACGAGCATCCAGCTACCCATCATCACCCCCTGATATTGCTTCGGCGCGAGCTTGCCGATCATCGCGTAGCCGATGGGAGAGATGAGCAACTCACCGACGCTCTGCAGCACATAACTCATGAACAGCCACACGAACGCACTCTTGCCGTCCACGCCGGCCAGCTTGATGCCCAGCGGGAGAATGAGAAAGCCCAGCGCCATCAAGATAAGCGATGTCGCAAACTGCTTCGGGATGTCGATCCTCCATCCGCCCGCGCGCATGCGGGTAAACGCCGACGCAAGCAGCGGCCCGCCGAGCACGATGCAGACGGTGTTGATGTTCTGAATCCACTGCGGCTGAATCTCCACCTTACCGATCATCAGGTTGACGTTGTTGACCGCGAACAGTTGCAGGCCGCTCGGTGCCATCTGATACAGCGACCAGAAGGCCAGCGAGCCGACCGTCAAAATCAGGTACGCCGTCATGTTCCGCCTCTCGCGGCGATCCGGGTGGCGCAGCGTGAGGTAGATCAGCGTCAACGCGACCGCGGCGCAGATGCCCTTGATCAGCGTTTCGGTCATGCCGGGCCGCTGTAGCATCAACCACACAACCGGAATGAGGCCGATGAGAATGCCGATGCCGCCGAGCAGGCGCAGCCGGAACTGCTTCGACTTCGCCTCGAGCAGCGGTGTGTTGCGGTCGACCAGCGTCCTCCACGACAGCAGGGCGAGGACGATGGCGACAAAGTTGCCGAGCGTCGCGAAGATAAAAAGGCTCGAATAGCTCTGGGTCCCCTGGAAGTAGCCGGCGACGGCGAACCCGACGAAGAATCCGACGTTCATGCCGGCGTAGTTCCAGAGGAAGGCTCCTTCGCGACGCGGATCCTCCGGAGTGAAACGCTGCGTCAGCATCATGTTGATGCAGGTGACGTTGAGTCCGCTGCCGGTGAGGAAGAAAGCGAGGCCGATGTAGAACAGCGCGGCCGTGCCACCCGCAATGCATCCGCAACCGATGACCTGCACGGCCATGCCGCCGACGAAGAGATTCCGGTTCGAGAGAAAGCGGCCGCCGAGGTAGCCGCCGAAGAGATGGAGGCCGTAATTGAAGGCGCCAAACACGCCCATCAACGTCGTGGCCACTTTCACCGAGAGCTGAAGGTGCTTCGTCGCGTAGAGGACCAGCGTCGAGTAGAGGACGGCGAAGCCGAGCGTCGCGAAGATTTGAATGAAGAACAGCACGGCCGTTCCCTCCGGAGCCGCGGAGAAACCGTGTTTGGGCGAATTCATCGCCCGCCATTTGGGCTGCGACCCTAAACAATGTCAAGACCTCCGACGGAACGTGTCTACTGGTGAGCTCACTCGATCCTCAATTCCGCAGAGGGGCGTGGCTCAATCGAAGCTTTACGCTCTAGAGGGCGTGGCTCCAACGGAGCTTTACGCTCTCGCTCGCCGCCCCGGTCGATGTCAAACCGCCCATGATGCCAGGAGCGAAAAACCGTCGCGTCAGTTCGTCAGCGGAGACTTGTCAAGATTTGTTGCCTGACCCCCAATTCTCCCTCTCCTCTTCCGATGATGGAAAATTGTTTACACGATTCGTGGAGATGACATCATCGGCAGAGTCCGGCCTGCGGCGATGGCGAAGCAGATATAGAAACCCCTCTTTGAAAACCGCCAACCCCCAACAATCAACTCTCAACCATCAACTTTCTGGCGACAGCACTCGCGTTCCCTGGCTCGCCGAAGCCTTGCGAAGGTAGCTTGGCAAAGTCAGTTGGAACGATTGAAATGACCACCGCAGCGGATCTTTGGCGCGACCCAATCTGGCAATCGCTCGGTGTGTTAGCGGCTGTCGGATTTGGGGTAATTACTTTAGTCCTGGGGGTCGTTACCCTCTACTTAGCTAGGCGTCGCAAGCTTCTCACGTATGAAATATTATCCGTAACACCGTTAGCAGCGATTAAGGATGACATTGGGGGCAGAGTTCAAATCCTTTTTGACTTGGAGCCAGCTAACGACGCGCAGCTTCTATTGGTGAAGTTTACGAATTCCGGCAACCTGCCAATAATTTTCACTGACTATGAACGGCCTGTGAGAGTAGTCTTGAATAAGGGCGTGCGAATTCTAACTGCTGGCATCACCGAGGTTTTTCCAAGTAGTCTTAATGTCACCGTCCAACAAGGAAGGAGAATCCGTCATCCTTTCTCCCGTGCTGCTGAATCCGAGAGATTCGATGACGCTAAAGATTTTGGCCGCGGATTTCGATGCCCCGATCACGGTTGATGGAAGGATTGCTGGAGTCGTAGACATCAAAGAATTGCAGTTGACCGGAGTGGCGTTCGGAAAGTTCCTGTTTTGGATTGGAAGTACTATCGCTGGGGTATCGTGGATTGTTTGGATAATTCTCGTGCTTTTCGGGGTGAAGCTCACCGACCTCACGTGGCTGTATGGCTTATGGACGAATGCTGGCGTCTTCATTGTTGCTGGGGTTTTGGCAATGACCTTTCCGAACGCATTCAATAGGTTCATGGAGGACTCGCGGTCAGGCCCCCATTTCTAATGCCGAAACACGTGGATTGATCAGACTAGAAATAAATTAGCCAATCCGTCCAACCTCCATCTACTCCAGGAAATTTGACCCAATGAAGTGTGTCCGCATCGGATGACGGAAATATAAACGCACAGCGAAATGCCGATACCGACTACGATAAAGCAGAGTCACATTGCCCTTAGGGGCGTTTATTTGCCGGCGGCTTTCATTGCCGCTCATAATCTCAAGGCGAAGCAGGAGTATCCTCTTCGAGTGCAAGGTCTCGATGCAACCGATCTGTCAGGCACCTTAACGACCGCCAACTTCATTGGCGGGCTTGCGCGTATGTATCGAGTTTTCGATGTAAAGCTCGACGACACGATTGAACTCGATTTTGCCGATGGGACAATCATCTTGACGCCGCCAGCAACTCCCCCTGTTCCGGCTGGACCTCTTGCGATTGCCGTCGCGCCTCAGAGCCCAGCCGACGAAACAGTGTTCGGACGGAATAACCTTAAGCATTTGCTGATTGAGCCGTTCCGACATGCTTCGATCAAGACGTGGACGCCGCGCACGGAAACTGACGTGTATTTGGTGTTCGGAACGCTTTCGGATTACCAGTTGACCGATTATCGATATTGTTGCGGCGCGAGTAAGGAATTGCTGGCGCAGTTGGGCTATATAAGCGAATCAAAGCCAGATGCCATTGTGATTGACCGGGCAACAAATCAATACTTGATGGCGAGTTCAAAATGTACTCCTCCGATTTCAAAACGAATCATAAGAAAGAGGATGTGGATCTTCTAATCTGCTGGATCGACGATGAGAAGGACAGAACTCTGGTACCGCCCAAGATCCTTGCTCTTAGTCCTTTGATAGAGACCGGGTTGAAGGAGGGGGAAATCGACCTCTAGAAAAGCATTTGGTTGGAGGGTAATCCCAATACGCCTGGCCCGCTGAAAGTGGGGAAGTCAGCGTCCAAAGCCCAATGCGCTGAGCTCTCGCCGACAATATACTGGAAGCGGCATCGCATCGAGTGGGAGCGACCGAAGTTTTTTCAAGCAATCCTCGGGTGTCGCATCCCGCGGTAAGTCAATTCGCCCCTTCAGAAACAAGGCTGCTACTCGTGAAAGGCCGAGCGAAATCAAACTAATCGCAACGATGTCAGCCGCGCCGCATTCGAGATACAAGTGCATTGGCGGAAGACTCTCCGCTTGCTGCGGAAAGCCGCGCTCTCTCAAAACGACCGCGAGGACGTCATTGTAGGCGCGAAGGTGTTTCACAAATCGGTACCGTAAAACTGTCTCGATATCCTCGACGATTTCGTAGATGACGTTCCTGATGTTGACGTCAGGGTCCCGAGTGCGTAGGAACTGAATCCTTTCGTCGATTATCTGGCGCAATGGGCGTTGGTGTATCCACTGTTTTGCGAGCCGCCAGTAGTATCGGTAGCGCTCAGTGGAGTCATGTTGAAGTTCTCGTTCCACCGTGTGGAATATTTCGAACAATCGGCCATTGGTTTTCGGGATGAACGGCGCAATTGGAATTAACCCGAGCGGATCATCAACCCGCGAAAAATATTGCCGCAGCGCTTCCAACCGCATTGGAAGAACTCCGTAGTTACGGCCGAACAACTCTGGCGGAAGGCTTGTCTCAAGATTTCTTAGCCGCTCAGCTGTTTCGATGAGTGATGCCTCATTCTCCGGTGTGTGATACTCCGAATCCGACAGCGACTTGCCAGAAAGCGTGAACTCAGTGTAAACGCGTGTTAACGCTGCAATCGCCGTGTCCCGATTGCGATCATCGAGCCCGCCATCGTCGTCAAGCACCTGGCGAATTGTTTTACCACCGTCTTCGAGTGTTTTTGCGAACGCGGATTCTATCTCGTGAAGGGACTCACCCTCATAAGATGGCTCTTCCCACAGATCGGGGCGCAAACACCACACGTTTCCGTGGAATTCTCGTAGCAGACGCCCTGCACGTCCGGCGAGATTCACGAAGTCACCGCGCCGCATCGGCTTTCCCATTCCCCGCTTTGGGTTTTCGATTACGATATCCCTCGCTGGGAGATTCACGCCCTGTAGCAGCGTGCTTGTGCAGCAGATGAACTTCAGTTTGTTCCGCGCACACAACTCTTCGACGCCGGCCCGAACACTGCCCGGCATGTTGCTGTAGTGGAACCCGACCTTTTTCCTAAGAGCCTCGATCAAGCCGTATTCCTTATGCACTTGCTCCTCCAAGAAGGTGATAAACTCGGTCACCTCCTGATCTTGAGTCGGAGCCGACGGAATGGCGGAGGCGATCTCCGCAGCAATCTTTTCCGCATCCCGGGCGCCGTTCGCGTAAACGATACAGCAGCTACGCGCACCTTGGACCGCTAGCGCGAGCTTAGCTCGTCTAGAGAGAACCCCGACCTGGCGCAGTGAGAAACCGAGATCTCGTTCTCCGAGGTCCACTCGTTCGCCTGGAAGAATCAGCTGGAAAGTTGCGAACGTTGCACCGCCACCGCCCGGACCAACGAGGACTAGATTCTGGGAAACCGGCGAATGTTGCTCCAGAAAAGGCAAGCCATCGCGATGAAATAACTTGAGCAGATACTCAGGATTGCGCGCTAGCGGACTTGCGAAGAACACTTTCGCTTCAGGGAATCTTTCAAGGACGGCGTCGATCGCGCCGAATAGTAGAACTCCTCTCGCGCCATCGCCAATGCCCTGAGCCTCGTCAACGATGAGAGTCGTGATCCACACATCAGCCTCATCGGAGTGAAGCAAACTGAGGAGCCGTTCTTGCGTTAACACATACACCACACCCGACGGCGCGGCGTCGCGAGTAATAGGGGTTGGCACAGACCTTAACGGTACATTTCCCAACTGGGACTTCTTCAAGTCGCGGCGGAGAGTGAGAATCACCTGACGTATTAGCGCGCGCGTCGGCACGAGATACACGACTGACGCTTGCGACTGCTGTGTGAGATTTCGAATAACTTCAAGTGAGAGGATGAACGACTTACCCGCCGACGTCGGAGCCGAGACACTGACTGCCGGGGATTCGCTGAACGCTTCGAGCATTCCCACTTGGAAGTCGGTAAGAGGTTTTGCGTCGCTGGCCGGATCTTCGATCGTATTTTCAATCTCTCGGGCGACGACTTCAAGGTCGAGGTATGGAGCGATGGCTGTCTCTGAGAACCCGTTGCCGTAACGCTCTCGGAGTAACTGGCGGCCTGGAAAATTTCCGAGTCGTGAAAGCAGTAAATCGGCCGCCTTTAACAGCGCAGGCGGCAAGTTGTTCCGTAGGTTTGCCGTACGTGTTGCAATTTCGTACGCGACGGTTCGATCTTCTGCGTTGATCGACAATGCGAGAATGGAGGCGCTGCTAATAAGCCGACCGAGGTCTTCATCGGCGATCGTTTCAGCGTCGGATGACTCCGGCCCGGGTAGCCGGCGTTGCATGTCCGCGATGAGCAATTTTCTGTAGAGACGTGTCAGTCCCTCAGAAAAAGGCGCGGGCATGATTAACTCGCGACAGCGTGATTAAAAGCGGTGCGAAACTCTTGAACCGTCCGGAACGGCAATACAAAGATTTCGAATCGCAGGCGCCGATTCGCGAAACAGGCGAATCGGCCAGCAAGCAGCTTTTTCAGACGCGGCAAGTCAGAGATGTACCGTTGTCGGAACGTGTCTGCCAACTCATGGCTGCTAACAGCGGTGAGTTTTTTGTACTCGTCCCAATTATAGCCAACGAGACATGCGTGATTGATACGGCAGTCTCCGCCGGGTTTTTTGCGATCTAGAAGCCTCATGATCTCCTCCCTCATCTTCTCATCGGCATGTTTATAGTGGCTCGTGACGACACCGAACTCGTGTTCAAGAAGTCCTTCGGAGTGAAAACTCTGAAGACTTTCGATCATGTTATCTAGCGCTGAGTAGATCGTTTGTTCCAGCTTTGCTTCGCCGAAGAACAGATCCAGCTTTCCGTCTGTTTCATGCCACCTCATATGGATGCCATCCGACCCATGGGTCTCCATCCGCGGGTTCGTTTTTAACTCCATTTTTGCCACCATCTGCGGAGCGCGAAGCACTGCCTCAAGGAGAAAGTACAGAAGCATCTCTCCGGCTTCCCCGCTGGTGCCGATCTTTCGGAGGTACGCTCTGCCTTCTCGACTCAGCCGAGAATATTCGTGGGGTTTCGCTGGTTTCCCTCGTCGACGAGCCGCGAAGCAATACTCGATAATGTGGTCTGCGAGCGCTTCAGCGAGATCCTTGAACTTCGGCTCTCCGTTCCCATCGAATCGGAGGTGCTGGAAGTGCAAGATCGCTTCCGGGGAGTCCCAGTTCTCATCCGCGTCCAGACAGTCGAGACAGGCCTCGTAGTGCTCGGTCGATACCTCAAGGTAATTCGAAAGGTCGAGAGCTTCGTCTAATGACGTCGTCATGTAGTATCCGGGGGATGTTCAGTTTACGAACACACAGCTGTGTTTCCGAACTCTATGGTTCACGAGTTAACGCCCAGCGCAAATATTATTCATCTGCGAGATCCGGGCTGTTACGCCGAAATCACCGCGTCGTGCCAGTCGTTACCTCAGTTAGGTTCAGGGCGATCGGGAGCGCTCGAGAGGCATCGGCCAAATCGCGATTTCGGATTGCCCGCCGTGGCGGAGTCGGCGGGGAAGTCTGTGAATCTCGTTAATTCGCATTGGCCCACCTGCCCCGAATCTTGGCGCTCGGCATCGTAAGTGGCTTACGATAGGTATTCACTGAGTTGAGAGGCGCTTCCAGCGCATTGGAAGATCAAGCTGTTAGCGTCAAAAGAACGTGCGAAGCGTCCGCGTCATTGGATGCTTCCTCCGCGGAGTGGGATAACTTGAACCCGCATTTTTGCAGGACGCGGATCGAGGCCACGTTATGCTTCGCCACCCCCGCGTGAAGCGGCCGGGTCTGTTCCAGGCAGAGGAAAGCGGAGAGCGCCTCGGTGGCCACGCCGCGGCCCCAAAAGGCGCGGTCGATCCAATAGCCGACCTCTCGCTTCCCCTCCGTCGTCCAACTGCCAATGTTTCCGGCTACCTCACCGTCAACGATCACCGTCTTTTTCAGAAGCGAGTCGTCGGCCAGGAGCTTCGCCCAATGCTGGTCGAACGCAGCCCGGTCGCGCGAATTGAATGCGACCATGGCCACCGCGATCGGATCGCGCTGGTGCTCGAAAAACAGCGGCAAGTCGTCCGCTTCGACATTCCGCAATTGGATCTTTGTCTTCATCGGGGTCTGTGATGCTATACGTGATTCACGTATAGCATCACCTGGCGCTCGCGCCGCCTGCCGTAATCCGGACCTCACACGTCAGAGGAGACCGGGTCAATTATTTTCGAGAGGCGGCGGATGCCAGAATCTCATCGAGTCGGTAGTAACTTACGGCTACGCCGTCGGCCATGCCGGTTTCCAGCGCTGCGTCGCGTTCGGCGCCGGAAGCGAAGCGCATGGTCATGGTCAGCGGGGGCCAGAGGGGTCAGAGCCGCCTATTTACACTCCGATTCATAAATGATGGCTGGGATGCCAACCCGAATCTTGACGCTCGGACTGATTTCCTGAGAGATTGGATTGGTGTCCCGCTTAAGGCGGAATGATTTCGGAATGTGGAATGCGGATTGTGGATGAGGTTCCCGCCTTCGCAGAGGCTATGGCGTGGCAGGCGGAGCAGCACGCGATTAGGTCAGCGTCGTTTTCTATCGTTACCAGATGAGGATCCCATTCATTCAATAACGTGAGGCTGAACGCAAGATTGTAGGGCGTCTGTGCAGACGCCAATTCTTTCGGAACGGCGTTTCACAGAAAGGCCCTACAATTGCATCGTAAGCGGCTTACGATGGACGGATGTTGATTGATTACGAGTGGTCTGGCGGGCGATCTGGGATAGACACGCAGACGCAGACTAGCTGTCCACAATCGATTTGGCTGTGAGTGAAGGCCGCCGCACAAGTCTCGAGTTGCTGGCGGAGTCGCTTTGCCGGAAACTGCGGACGTGAACCAGTCGGTTGTCAAAGTGGACCGGGAGATCATGAGCGGCGCGTCCTGTTTTGCCGGGACTCGCGTGCCCATCCAGAATCTTATCGATTACCTGGAGGGGGGAGATTCGATCGAAGAATTCCTTGATGGCTTCCCGAGCGTGTCGCGTGAACAAGTGATCGCCTTTCTTGAGGAAGGAAATCCCGCACCCACCGCACTCCCAGTGAGAGAAGAGCACGCGCAATGAGCTTGACCGAAATCTTGGCCGCGATTCCTCAGTTGTCGTTTGCGGAGCGACAGCAATTGGTGCGGCGCGCAATCGAGGTGGAAGACGAGGAACTCCCACCTGAGGAGCAGGCGATCCTCGACCAGCGGCTGAAAGATTTCCGGCCGGAGGAAACGTCGGGGATTAATGCGGATGAACTGAAAGAGTCGGTCATGCAGCGGCTGAAGCCGCAATGATTCGGCGCGTTATTTTCCGCCCCTTTGAAATTCATGCATCGTAACCGGCTTACGATGGTTGCAGGCTAGGGGCTTGAGTGAGGCCAGCCCGTCTGTTATGATCGAAGCGTTGGCATGAGCTCCCTTCAAGAAATTAAGATGGCGATTGCGGGCTTGGCGGAAAGCGACAAGGCCCTGCTCGTCGCGGAATTATTCGCGCTGAATTCCGAGCCGAATGATGTCGCGTTGGAAGCTGCCTTGAAGCGCGGATTGGAAGATGTCGAAGCCGGCCGCGTCCGTCCTCTTGAGGAGGCGAGGACATTGATCCCCCAATGGACTTCCAAGTCCTGATCGCTGACAGCGCACTCGCAGACCTGCAGGGGATCGTCGAATTCGTCGCACAGGATGATCGCAACGCGGCAATCCGTTTGGGCGACAAGCTTATCGATTGCGCGCTGAGTTTGCATAAGCGGCCAGAGCGTTTCCCGTTTCACGACAAGGTGCGTGGGATTCGGAAGATGCCGATTTCACCATTCCTCATCTTTTATCTGTGTGACGAGAAGGCTGCGGCCGTAACGATCCTTCATTTCTGGCATGGAGCGCGTCGGTCCCCGACGTTTCACAACTAGGTAAGCACACCGTTCGCTGCAAAACTGCGCTCGGAAACCGGATAGGGGTCGGAGCAGCAGCCGAATCGAATGCGGAATGGGGAATTCGGATTGGGGCTGACGATGGTGGATCGAGCGCTCCGCGCTCGATGCCAAGAATGATGTCGGCGGAGCCGAGACTTGTTTGGCATCGGTGCGAGCCGCACGGGCATTAACAGAGCGGAGACCTGTTTGTCATCGTCCGACGGAGCGGCCGATCCACCTTGATCATGTCGTGCGATGCCTCTATTCAATGGGGTGGCAGGCGATGCACCTGCCCTACAAAGGGCGGAGATCCGAAATTCGAATATCGCCCGCCACGGCGTAGCCCGTCCCGGGCAGAGGCGGGAACCTAAGTGACCGGCAGGCGACGCGCCTGCCCTACAATTCTCCGGTTGTAGAGGCGCTTGTGCCAAGCGCCTGTTGGTTTTGATTCGGCGTTTGACACAAACGCGGCTACAACTCCGTTTTCTCTGTTGCCTGCATTATGACGCGAACGCAAAAGAAAAACGAAAACTGGATGGCCGATCTTTTCCTCGGCTTCTTTCTGGTCGCGATCACTATCGCCGTCTACCAAACGGTTTGGCACGCGGGCTTCATTTGGGACGACGACGTTTACGTCACGGCCAATCCGCTCCTGACCGCGCCGGATGGATTGAAACGCATCTGGCTGTCGCTGGATTCGCCTTCGCAATATTTCCCGCTCGTTTACACGACCTTTCGTCTCGAGCACGCGCTCTGGGGATTAAGCCCGGCCGGTTACCATTGGGTGAATATTTCGTTGCACGCGACCAACGCAGTTCTCGTCTGGATTCTTCTGCGTGCGTTGCGAATCCCGGGCGCGTGGCTGGCCGGAGCGTTCTTCGCCTTGCATCCAGTGCAGGTGGAGTCGGTCGCCTGGATCACGGAACGAAAGAATGTTCTGATGGCATTTTTCTTCCTTCTCTCACTTCTCTCCTGGGCGCGATTTATTGGGAAAGAGCAGCGCGGACGCTGGTGGTTTTACACGTTGGCGCTGTTTCTTTATCTGCTGGCGCTCGCGAGCAAGACGACCGCTTGTACGATTCCGGCTGCGCTGCTCTTGCTGCTTTGGTTGAAGAGAAAGCCCATCACTCTCGCGCGCATCGCTCAGGTCGCGCCATTTGTGATTTTCGGAATCGGGATGGGCCTGGTTTCCATTTGGTGGGAACGCCACCAGCAAGGGACGCAGGGGCAGGTGTTCGCGATTGGTTTCGGCGAGCGAATTTTGATCGCGAATCGCGCGCTTTGGTTTTACCTGGAAAAGCTGGCTTGGCCTAACGAGTTATCTTTCAGTTATCCGCGCTGGCCGGTCTCGCTGGCAAATCCGATCGACTACATCTGGGCCGGCGGCACGATCGCGTCCGCCCTTCTCATTTGGTTTCTGCGGCGTTATGCGGGACGAAGTGTGGAGGTCGCGTTCCTCTTTTTCGTCGCGACCCTCAGCCCGATGCTCGGCTTCATCATGCTCTACACCTTTCGCTATTCCTGGACGGCGGATCATTATCAATACCTCGCCTGCCTGGGGCCGCTCGCTTTGGCGGCGGCGGGCCTCGACCTGGCTTCGAAGAAGTTTGGACGTATCGCGACCTGGACGGTGACGATCGGCGGGGCCGCGCTCTTGTTTTCGTTAGGCGCGCGCACCTGGCGGCAGGGAGCGATCTACGCCGATGAAGAAACGCTTTGGCGCGCCACGCTCGGGACTAATCCGAACAGTTGGCTGGCGCACAACAATCTCGGGATTCTTTTGGCGCTGTCGGGCCGAATCGACGAATCGCTTTCTGAATACCAGCGAGCGGTCGAACTCGATCCCGAGTATGCCGAAGCGCATAACAATCTGGCGAACACTTACGCGCGCCTTGGCCGGCGCGATGAAGCCGTGAGTGAATATGAGAAAGCCATCGCTCTGCATCCGCGGCTGGCGCAGGCGCACGCCAACGTCGCTACCGTCCTTCTCAAACTGGGACGGACCGACGAAGCGATGGGGCATTTGCAGCAAGCGCTGGCCCTGGGCCTGCGAGATGCGGCCATGGAGCAATCGTTAGGCGATATTCGGGCGCGATCAAAAGAAACGCAGGAAACGATCGAGGATAAGAAACGCGCGCTGGAGACCGATCCGAAAAACGCGGACTTGCAAAGCCGCGTCGGGTTGGCTTTAGCGAACGCGGGGGAGCTGGCGGAGGCGCTGGCTTATCTACGTAGCGCCACGCAGCTCGCGCCGGAAGATGCGGAGACACATTACAACTACGCAACCGCGTTGTCGCAGCTGGGTCGATTCACGGAAGCGATCACCGAATACCGCGCGGCCTTGCAGATCCGTCCCGCTTACGCTGCGGCGCATGTCAATCTTGCAAACACTTTGCTGCAAAGCGAACGACCGGAGGAGGCGATCGAGGAATATGAGCGCGGGCTCGAGCTCAATCCGAATTCCATCGTGGCGCACAAGAATCTGGCATTCGCTTTGCGCGCGCTTGGCCGGACGTCAGAGGCGGATGCTCACGCCAGACGCGCGGCTGAGATCGGAGCGAGTCCGAAGCAGTAACGCCTCGCGCACTTGCCAGAGGCGTAGCGAGTGCCTGTAAGCGATCGCGAAGTGCGAAGATGAATTACGCGCTCTCGCCGGAGGGTGGGGGAAAATCCTGTTTGTTGGGCAGGAAAGGGGTCAGAGTGGGGTTGCCGCGCTGCTGCTCCCGAATCTGGCGGAGAAGTTTGAATCCAAAGATGCGGCTCTGTGCATCTCACTGCCAGATGATCCATGATCTTCGTTTCGCGGTCCGGCAGTTATTCAAGGCACCGGGCTTCACGGTTACGGCCGTTCTGGTGCTTGCCCTCGGTATCGGCGCCAACACCGCCATCTTCAGTCTCGTCCACACGATGTTGTTCGCGCCGCCAGGCTACGAGCGGCCGAACGAGCTGGTCCAGATTTTTTCACAGGACGTGAAGAATCCGAAAATGTTCCGCGCCTTTTCGTATCCGACGCTGACCGATATTCGCGAGCAGAATGCGGCCTTCTCCGGCGTGGCCGGGCATAACGTCGCGATGGTCGGCATCGGCGAGAAAAACAACACGCGGCGCACCTTCGCCGATATCGTGACGGCAAACTATTTCGATGTGCTCGGCGTGGCGCCGATCATGGGCCGGACGTTTACGCTCGAGGAAGAGCAGCCGGGCCACGCGGCGTCGGTTGCGATTGTGAGCTACGGCTATTGGACCCGGCATAATCGCGACGCGTCCGTGCTCGGCTCGCAAATCCAGATCAACGGTCGTTCTTTTACCGTGATCGGTGTGTTGCCGCGCACCTTTTCCGGCATGCTGCCAGTTCTATCGCCGGAAATCTGGGTGCCGCTGAGCGCGTATGAGGCTGTGATCAACGACTTCGGGAGCGATTCGCACGAAACATTGTCGAGCCGCACCGGCCAACAGTTGATGTTGATTGGCCGTTTCAAGGGAGGCGTGACTGCACCGACAGCCGAAGCGGCAATGAAAACGCTGGCGACGAATCTGGAGAAAGCATTTCCAGTTGAGCAGAAAGACCAGACGTTCACCATCCGGCCGGTGTCGCGCTTTTCGCTGAGCGATTCTCCCCCGGACGACAGTCAGATTGCGGCGATCGCGCCATTGCTGATCGCGATGGCCGCGGTGGTGCTGCTGGTGGCGTGCCTGAATCTCGCGAACATGCTGCTGGCACGGGGCACGGCCCGGCGGAAAGAGATTGCGATTCGTCTCGCGCTTGGCAGCAGCCGGTGGCGCGTTGTGCGCCAGTTGCTTACCGAAGGATTTTTGCTCGCGCTCCTCGGCGGAGCCGCGGGTCTGGTGGTGGGCCTGTGGTCTTCCTCGCTCCTGGCGGGGTCGATGCGTGACTTGATGCCGCTCGAGATGGTGTGGAATGCGGGACCGAATCTGCCGATTCTCGCGATGACGTTCGCCTTTAGCCTGTTCGGCACGCTGGCCTTCGCGCTGGGGCCCGCGTTGAAGTTATCGCGCAACAGTGTGATCGGCGATTTGAAGGAACATGCCGGTGAAGACGTGGTGCGGCGCCGCTGGCGTTTTCTCCCGCGCAATCCGTTGGTCGTGGCGCAGATTGCGTTCTCGCTCGCGCTGCTCACCGCGGCCGCGTTGTTCATCCGCGGCGCAAACAAGGCAGCGTCGCTCGACACTGGATTGCGGGTCGATAATGATTTGCTCCTCGAGGTGGACGCGAGCCTCGGCGGGGTGGATCAGCCGCGCGCCGAACAGCTTTATCGAACGTTGACGGATCGACTCGCGGCGCTTCCCGGAGTGCAGCACGTGAGCATCTCGGCGACCGCACCATTCGGAATGCTCTCTCTCGGCCGGGCCATTCAGCGGGCCGGAATGCATCCCGGCAAAGACGAGAAGCCCGCCACGGCGGCGGAAGGGGTGGCGTTCAGTTCGCGCTACAACAGCGTTGGCGGCGACTACTTCTCAGCGGTCGGTCTGCCACTTTTGCGCGGCCGCAATTTCACTCCGATCGAAGCGACGCAGCCGAACAGCGCGGCGGTGGCGATCATTGACGAAGCTCTCGCGAAGAAACTCTGGCCGGATGGCGATGCCCTTGGTCAGCGGATTCAGATTGCATCAGACGATGCGCCGCGCGCGAAACGGGATGATGGCGGTGGGAACATGGGCATTCAGCAGAGCGGCAAGGGCAACATCAAACCTGAAGAACCAATCGAGGTTATCGGGATCGCCGCTACCTCGCGGAGCGATATGTTCGAGAAGGCGCCCCGCGGCACGATCTACGTGCCGTTCGCACGCGGCTTTGAAAGCAACGCGTTTTTCTTCATTCAGTTCGCGTCGTTGAATAAAGCGACCGTTCCAAACATGGCTGAGGCCGTGCGCCGTTCGGTACGCGAGACCGATCCCATTTTGCCGATCCTTTCGCTGAAAACATTCTCGCAACACCTGGATTCGAATATGGAATTATGGGCTGTGCGCTCGGGTGCTACGCTCTTCTCCGTCTTTGGCGGACTGGCGTTGGTGCTCGCGATTGTCGGCGTTTACGGCGTGAAAGCATATTCGGTCGCGCGTCGCACGCGCGAAATCGGGATCCGCATCGCGCTCGGCGCGCGTCCGCAGAGCGTGCAGTGGATGATCGTGCGCGAAGGGACTTTGATGCTGGCGGGCGGCGTGGCGATCGGCCTGCTGCTAGCCGTGGCTACGGGCAGATTGCTCTCGGGCATATTGTATCAAGTGGGCGCGCTCGATCCGATCGCCTTCCTGACCGCGCCTCTGTTGCTTGGCGTGGCAACCCTGATCGCGACGTGGTTACCGGCTCGGCGTGCGACCCGCATTAGTCCGATGGCCGCGCTCCGGACCGAATAGTTTTCTCGCTGGAGCCGCCCGCAGACTGGACTCAGCACTTCTGTCGTGGCAAAAGCCTCCCTGTTCAGAGATAGACGTCGAGTCGTCCAGCGGTCGCGTCGCTCATCTGCGCGATGACCGGGCGGCCGGTGGGGTTTTGCGTGATGGAGGTGAGGATTTGCGGATCGAGTCGCGGGTCGGGCAGGACCCGGAAGTATTCGGTGAAGTAAACGTCCGCGTTTCCGTAGCCGCTGATCAAGCGCAGGAACGGGAGGTCCGTGACATCCTGCATCAGCGCGAGGGTGAGGATGGGATCGTCGCTCCGCAACAGGTTCTGGAATTCGATTCATGCGTCCACACCGGTTGAGGATGCCTCAATCCGACCACTCCGTCACCAGCGGTTGAAAAGGTCGAGAATTGAGAGGTTCAGTTGCACATCGAAGTCGCAGGCAACTAACCTCACCGATGCTCCTTCAACCAATTGATGACAAGCTGAAGGTAGTCGAGAAATGTCAGTTGACCGGGATCAAGTTGAGCTTCTTCTGCAATCAAAGGCAGTTCTCGCCGAAACCGGCCATATTTTTTCCAGATCATCGCACCACCCGGAATTGCAGCCTTGCCCGGAGCGGATTGAAGCCAGTCGCGAACATGGCGAATCGCATTCGCCGGACTTTTGTTGTGTGCTTTGATATCCTGGCCGCCGATATCGGAAATAAAGCGTTTATATCGATATGGGGCTCGATCCAGAACTAGACAGCGTTTTTGTGAGGAGCGACCTCCAAATCGCTTCGCGCCGAGAAAGATTCCGAGTTCCAAAGGCATATTGAAGCGGGGCAACTGATGTGGCTGACCTTCAACCTCCGTTCGGGAAATGTCATGAATGCCGTGATTGCATTGGGCGATCAAACGATAAATGTTCTCAATTCGGACTTCGCCTGCATCGGTAAGCTCTAAAGTGCAGCGCGGGACAAATCCGCAGGCCGCAACACAGAAAACGATCGCCTCGAACAGCGGCTGGTACTGTTCATCAAACGGACAGTTGATAAACACGCTCGCGCTGGGGGACGCCGGCATTTCGGCTTAAGTATGCTTGAAGACCAAATGAATGGATTTTCCCGATCCCGACCGGATTTTCGCGTTGTATTGAGAGGGGTTCGTTTGCCTCAAATCCGCAATCTTTTTTACTGCTTGTCTAATGGCAGTTTTTGACACGGTTCCGTTCCGCTGCACGTCTGGGATTGGGCGATAATTGGCCGATGGCATATCCCAAATTACTGAAACAGGCGGCGATTGCCATCCGAAAATGAGCACAGGTCGCGTACGCTGTGGTCGGGAGATGTGGAAATTAAGAAGTAGGAATTAAAAATTAGGAAATGGTGGCGTCCCCCATCGGATGGGTTTTTGAGCTGACGTCGGACGGGATTGTGCAGACAGAGTGATTTCGAATTGTTTCTCCCAGCCGCCGCGGATAGCGTCGCACATGTCCGGACGGCGCTGCTTTTGCCAAGCCAGCCTCAGGGCGCTCGCCGGTGTGGTTTTCCTTTTTGCGTTTTGCGGTACCGCCTGCCATAAGCCAGCCAGTTCTGCGAATCGGCTCACAACTTCCGGCCCGTTGAAGCCATGCAAACTGGCGGGCATTGATGGAGAGCTCTTATGCGGGAAGCTGACGGTCTTTGAGAATCGCGAAACCCGTTCGGGACGGACGATTGATTTGAACATTGTCGTCTTGCCAGCCCTCGATCCCAGTCGGATAGAGCAGCCACTCTTCGACCTGGCTGGTGGCCCGGGAGTGGCCTCGACCGGCGCCGCGGACTTCTATGCGAAGGAAGGAAAGGAATATCGCCGGCATCGAGACGTAGTCCTGGTGGATCAACGAGGCACGGGCAACTCAAATCCATTGACCGCGGCTCCGAGGAACAGGAGTCCGCAGGATTATCTCACCGAGATGTATCCGGTGGAATATGTGAAGGCCCTGCGTCAAGCGTTGGAAAAAAGAGCTGATCTAACGCAATACACCACCTCCATCGCGATGGACGATCTCGATGACGTGCGCGCGTGGCTCGGTTATGAGCGCATCAACCTCTTCGGCCTCTCGTATGGGACGCGAGCAGTCTTAGTCTACATGCGACAACATTCCGATCGGGTGCGCAGCGCCATCCTGATGGGTGTGGCGCCGACCTATCTCAAGATGCCTCTCTACCATGCCCGCGCGGCCAGGCGTGCCATGGAGTTGCTCCTGGGGGAATGCGCCGGCGATGCCGCCTGTCATCAAGCGTTCCCGCAAATCCAGCACGAGTGGGAAGAGGTGCTTGGGCGATTGGGGCGCGAACCGGCTCGGGTTGAATATTCGCGGCCCGACAAGAGCGCAACGGTCACCGTGGAAATTCAACGTGATATCTTCACGGAAAAATTGCGCAATCGCATGTATTCGCGCGACAGCGCTCGACGGATTCCCTTTATCATCCATCAGGCCGCCCAAGGCGACTTCGCTCCCTTTCTCAAAGAGGTGATACCTGCGGATAGATCTGTCCCTGACTTCATAGCCGATGGGATGTACCTATGCGTTACCTGCGCGGAAGATACGCCATTCATTGATCAGGATGAAGCCGCAAGGGCAAATGCGGGAAACCCGTTTGGTAACTACAGGGTCGTCCAGCAGACGCGCGCCTGCAGCATGTGGCCGCAAGGAAAAATACCAGACGGTTACCACGAGCCCGTGAGCTCCAATATTCCGGTCCTGATCTTTTCGGGCTATATGGACCCAATAACGCCACCGGAGCTGGGCGAGGAAGTCGCGCGCCATTTGCCCAACAGCAAGCACGTCATCATCTCTCATGGCGCTCATGGGACGGAAGGGCTGACGCACGTGGAGTGTCTGGATAAGTTGATGCTGGAATTCTTGTCGAAGGGTAACGCCAGGGACTTGGATACGGCGTGCGTGGAACGAGTTCTTCCGCCGCCGTTTGTCACAAACGGATCGCAGTAGGACAACTAGGAAATGGCGGGCGCCTCCCTCGGGAGTCTTAATTCGTCTGCGTCGCGGGCGCGCTGAGTCAGCCCTTGATCTTTTCCGAATTCCTTTTGTCGAACGCGCAGAGGAGTTTGCCCAGAGGATGGCGCAAGAGCTCTGTCGGGAATCATAGCCTCCTTCGCTAAAGCAGCATGGGCTGCGGCCTGCCGAAGACCGGCTTGTGGTGAATCCGCAGGCTACGGCGCAAACTCGTGACGGATACCTTGATTCGCAACCTCTACGGCGGAAAAGACAAGCTCTCGAGTGAGCAGATCTGCTCCACAAATACTCATCGCTTCGGTCAAGACCCGGTTTACTTCGGTTAAGCTAAGTTGTTTGCCGCTCGGCAACCATCCGCGAGTTCCGTCGCTCTTGCGCTTTGTAAATAGAAAATCGTGTGGCGCTGAGGGGAACAGAATGATCGGCGAATCGTCGTCGATAATGGAATGGAGTTTCGGCGGAACGCTGGCGAAGTCAGTGTAAAAGTCTTTTGGGATGTCGATCGGTCCCCACATGGCGGAGACATACTGAAAAGAATCAAGAAATTGCCAGTAGCTCCTGTCTGTGGCCCAGCCTTGCCTGGCCGCTTCGTAGATCGTCACAGCTTGCACTTTGTACGGTAGCGGAAAGCACTGAAGAAAATCCGCCTCAGAAACCCCGGGCCTGAATGTTAACGCCGTCGCGGGGGCGAGCCGAGGCGATGCACCCGCAGGGACCGCGAGAGCCGCTGGTTCGGAAGATGGAATGATACTTTCTGGTTCTGGCATTTGAGAGGGTTGTTAAAAGGTTAGAGCTCGCGTCGTCATGTTACAACCTTCTACGAATATCCGGGGGCGAAGTTCTGAAATATAGGCGAACGGAGAGAGAATCAACCGTTCCGTAATAATCTCCCGGATCGCCGCACGTTTAATGCTTAATAGATAAGCATGAACACCCAGAAACTGGGGATTCCTTCGACCGTGCGTAGTTCCGACGATCATCCAATTCCCGCACAACCGTCGATTCCGCCATCACTGATTGAACGGCTAGCCGCATCTCACGCTGACGTGCTCGAAAAGTGGAACCGTAACTTCGCCCTGGATCTGCGGTGGCCTAAAGTGGTCCCATTACACTCGTAGTCCGGCCGATTAATTCGCCGCGGCAGCCTTGGCGAGGGCGCGCTGATCCCAATCGGCGCGCAAGACTTTCATCTCGGCGCTGAGCACGAGCAGTCGTGCAGTGACGCCTTTATATTTCTTAGTGATCCCGTTGACGGTTCGGTTGACCACGCCCTGGCTGACCAGACCCTGAAGCTTTTCATAGGCGCGCAAGCGCAGCATCTCTTCGCCTCCACTGGCCGCGTTTCGCTCCCGGAGATTGAGCAGGATAATGTTGAACAACGGCTTGAATTCAAACGAGGCCCGGGAGGAAAGCACCGCCACCAACTCCTCGGTAATGTTATCGGGCATACGACGCGTGAAGGAGGAGCCAGTTGGTTTAGACATCGATAAACATAGCACCGATCCGGGAAATAGCTCGTCCCACCAGTGTTTTAGAGGCAGCGAGAGTGCGTTGCTGGGCAAGTCGGTTAATTGAACACGAGGTGAGCCACGGCGGCTTCTAAATTCCAATAGATTATCGCGATCGACGCCAGATCGAACGCAGCATGCGCACACATCACCATCCAGATCCGGCCCGTGACTGCGAAGATCGTCCCGAAGACGAGACCCGTGATCATCGCCTGTTCGACGCCAGGAAGCCCCAGGTTGGCGTAATGGCCCAGGGCAAACGCCACGGAGGTGAGCAGGACGATGGATACTTTTGCGCCGGCCCCAGTCCCAAAAAGCTTGCCGAGGCGCTCGAATAGGTACCCTCGGAAGATGGTTTCTTCTCCGAAGCCCGCGCCGACAATCATCGTGAACACCAATCCGGGGAGCGCCGCCCCGTTTCCCACCAGGTAATGGTAGGCGGGATTAATGGCAGGGGCGCCGAGCAGAGGCATCACGATCGCTTTCATCAGGAGCTTAAACGCGCAGCCGAAAACGATGCCGACAGCCAGACTGCCAAGCCAGCTCTTGGGGCGCACGTAGCCGATCTCGCGCCATGGCGTATGCGACCGCCAGGCCCATAGCAGCACCAGAAGGCCGCTGAGAGGCTTGATGGCAGAGGTCAGGACGATGACGAGAATCGCGAGAAGTCCAACCGGCCCGAATCCGCGCAAGTGCGCGGCGAGGGGATCGTCAGACGGTGGTACAGTTCGCGCTTCGACCGGAAGCGTCGGAATCGGCTTCGGCAAATTCGAAGCGTCGCTTGTCATGGCCGTGTTCTTCTCGGGTGGTTACTTATGTGATGCAACGCATCGCGGATTTGGATTCAAGAATAATTACGGTGACTGAATCGCGCGATCACGGCAAGACCCACGCAGATCCAGCCAAACCAATCGCCGAAGCGCGCGTACGGCGTGGGCGCCCCCGAACCGATCGGCACTTGGGCGATTACAGAAACTCCGGGCAGCGGGCCGCTGCGCGTCTCGGCGACAAAACGCCCATAGCGATCGCTGGCCGAGAGAAGGCTTTCGCGCGCCGAGTGCACGACCGCGTAGCCATTCTCCACTCCGCGCAAAGCGGCGATACGCGCAGACATCCACGCGTCGCGATAAAAATCCCACGCCGGCTCGAGCACCACGGCGACCTTCTCTTTTCCATAACTGCGACCGAGCGATGCGAAGTGCATGTCCTTGCAGATCGCGATCCCGAAGCGATGTCCGTCGATTTCGCGCGCGACGTCCTCATGCCCCTGCGCCATGTCCTTTTCCAGTCCCGGAACCAGATGCTGCTTGTCGTACTCTGCCAGCAGATCTCCGTTCGGGCCAAAGAGCCAGGCGCGGTTCTTCCAGCCGGCGTCGGTCGGCAAGCCAATGCCAACGACGAGGTAAATGGCATTCCGGCGCGCAAGGTCCGCGAGCGCCTCGCGGCGTTGCGCGGCCGCCAATTCCTTCACGTCGATCTTTTCCGGGAGCACGACGATCCGCGCGCCTTGGGCCGCCAAATGCGCGACGGCTTCGTCGTATGCTTTCCAAATCGCATCCGCTTTCTCGCGGGGAACTTCCGGGCCGAGAAAATCATCGATCGCGACCAAGCCGATCGCCATCTTCGCTGTCGCCGGATGACTTCTTGTTAGGCGCACCGCCCCGAACGCGACCACCGCCATCAAGATCAATAGCGGCACACCATAGGCCAGCACCGGCCGCGCTCTTTGATTCGTCCGATACAAAGCCAGCGCGAGAATCGAAGCGAAGAGAGTTATCACAAAAACAACACCGGGTGTTCCCGTGAGCGAGGCGATTTGAATGACCGGTAAGGCATTCATCTGCGTGTAGGCAAGGCTGCCGAACGTGCTGTGCGGCGAGAAAGCCGAGATCAACGTATCGAGCCCAGCCCAGACCAACGGATACGCGAAGACCGTCAGCCAATGATTCGACCTGCGTACGATAACGCGCGTGTAGTTGATGAGGAAGCCCCATGCGAGCACTTGCAGGAGCACGAGTACCACAGTTCCCACCCAACCCGAAACCATCTTGTAGTAACCGAAATTGCTCGTTAGTCCGATGAGAGCAGCGATGGCGCAGAGGAATCGCGTTTCTCCGCGTGACGAATGGAACGATGCCAGCAACAGCGGCACCGGCGCGATCCAGGCCAGCGGCCAGCACGGCGTAAGCGAGAGCGTGAAATAGAGCAGCACGCCCGAGAGCAGTGCCGCCGCGATTCGCGCTATCCGTCGATCGAAAATTGAATCCATGCCAGGCGGCACGATGATGCCGTTTTTTTACCACGGCGACGACTGAATTCCGTAACGCGGCGCAATTTGGAAGCCAGGCGCCTTCCTTGGAGGCATTCGCGCTCAATGCCCGCCGCTCCATTTTTTATTTTTGGAAACTTGACGGCTTAAACCGGTCGAGTTTCTCAGTCACCTAGACCCGAGGCCGAACCGCTTCGGTTGAACGCGGTGATTACTCCGGTCATCTAGCTGCCCGGGCGACGAAAGCAAAAGCCCGCCGCCGGTCGCCGCAGCGACCGACAGCGGGCAGAGTTACACTTAAAGAACCGGGAGGTTCGGCCGGCGCTACTCCTTTCAGGTGTAGCTGATCTCCCGCCTCTACCATCCTCCTTCAACAAAGTTACGGCGCGACGAGAGGCTACGGCGTGGCGAGCCAAAGTCAGCGGGACGTAATTGTCGCTATTTTTTCCGAGTGTAATTAATTTCCATGGTCTTTGCTTCGCCGGTGCCGTGGTCCTCATACCATTCCATCGTGTGGTGGTTCGGATCGATGATCTTTACCAGCTCGCGAATTTTGGTTTTCATCCCCGGCATCATCTCTTCGTCCGAGGTGTAGGTGAAGGTTTTCGTAGCGGGATCGTAGGTCCCTTCCGACATCATAATGCCGGTGCCCATGTTATCGATCCAGGAGCCGATGAATTTTTTCTTTACGTTGTCGTAGCCTTCAATCCCCATGCCCTTGAATTGCATGTCCTTCATCTTGCCGTCGGCCCCGGGCATCGTCATTTTGCCGGCGACCTCCAGGCTAAAATAGCGACCGTCCATCATCGCCTTTCTGACAGCGGTGCCGGTGGATTTGGTCGGCGGTGCGCCGGGCGCCATCCACATCGTGACGTTGTAGGTCCAGGTGCCGGCCGTGCTCGCGATTAGCTTGTGATTCTCGTTCAACTTCGCCATCTCCATCATTTGCTTCATCATCTCGGCGTCGGTCGGCTGCGCACTTGTTGTCGCCGGGTTGGAGACGCTTGTGCTCACCGCGGCGGAGCTAGACGTTGGTGTTGTGTCCGGGCCTTGCGCGAGTGAGATGGATGCAGCCGCGAAAAGGACGGTCACTGATAAGGTTGCAGTTCTGACGATTCGTTTTTTCATAAGGCGGATTCTTCCTCAACGCGATCCGCGCCGTCAAGCTTATGAGTGGGCAGAATGCTGGCGCGTCAGGTCTCTCGCCCGTAATTTCACCGTCGCGCCGACTGGTTCGTCGTGACTTACGGCCGCGCTTCCAGGATCAGGTTAAACGGAGTCTCCGTGGCTCGACGAAACCGCGTGAAGCCGCCTTTGGTCACGACGTCTCGCAAACGCGCTTCGCCCGCTTGCGCGCCGAGCCCGAGCGCGACTTCCTGGGAGAGCGACGCTGGCGTGCAAACCAAGGTGGACGCCGCGTAAAAGATGCGTCCGACCAGGTTCAAATTGTCCTCCAGCTTGTCGTTGGCGAACGGCTCGACAATCATCCACGTGCCATCAGGCTTCAGCGTTTCGCGCACGTGCGTGGACGCGCCGACTGGGTCGCCCATGTCGTGCAGGCAATCGAAAAACGCCACCATGTCATAGCCTTTTCCCGGAAATGCTTTCGACGAAACAACCTCGAATGTGACGCGATCGCTCACTCCCGCTTTGGCCGCTGACGCTCGGGCCCATTCGATCGACGGAGCGTGATAGTCGAACCCGAAGAATTTCGATTTCGGATAAGCCTGCGCCATAAGAATCGTGGAGGCGCCATAACCGCAGCCGACATCGGCCACCGTTCCTCCCGCCTTCAGTTTCGCCTCGACTCCATCAAGCGTCGGAATCCATTCGTTGATCAAATGAGCGGCGTAGCTGGGCCGGAAAAAACGCTGGGTGCCTTCAAACAGGTTGCAATTGTGTTCGTGCCAGCCCACGCCATCGCCGGATTTGAATGCTGCGCGCACCGTCGGTTCATCCAGGACGGTCGACGCGATTATCTGGTACGCTCCGGGAATGAATGCCGGACTGTTGTCCACTGCCAAGGCCATAGCCTGTTCGTCCGGCAAGGTAAACTTGCCCGACGCTGCATCGAAGGAGACATATCCGCCCGCCGCTTGCGCGGAGAGCCATTCCCTCACGTACCGCTCGGAGGTGCCAGTCTTCGAAGCCACCTCCTGCGAAGTCATAGGACCCGCTCCAGCCATCGCCTTGTATAACCCGAGGCGATCACCGATGAGAATAAGGCTCGTGTTCATGGCCGCGCCCATATCCGCCAGGGCTTTTCCCATGAATTCGTTCAGCTTCGCTTCGTCGACATTGAGTTTTGGTGAGTTCATCTCGTGGTCTCCTGGCTTGAAATGGCGGCAGTCATCCGCCGATGACGCATCCTATTTGGTGACGCAAGGCGGTCGAGGTTTTTTCCGGACCGGGCTGTGGGAGAGAATCGGTGCCGCCAGCGTGAACCAGCGAAGAAATTTACCCAAAGCCTGGCGGACGGCGAGGTCGCCCGTAGTCGAGCAATAACTGCACAGCAATACGCAATGGGTGTCTTGCTGGGAAAAGAGTGGCCAACTACGTTGAGTGCGAGATGCAACCACCGCCTAAGAAGACCGCAAAATGCACGGACGCTTCCGAGACTAAAAAACCAGCCGTCCCTTTAACGGACGGGCAGGACGCCCTTGGGACTTCCAAATCTGATTTCCGACAGGACCGGGGGCGAGTCGCGAAAAACGGCGACAACAAAGCCAACCGTAAGACGGTCGATGCCAATGAAGCCGTCGCGCGCGTCGCCTATGCGCTGAACGAAGTCATTGCCATTTACCCGATCACGCCGGCGTCGCCCATGGGCGAATGGGCGGATGCCTGGGCCGCCAGCGGTGTAAAAAACCTGTGGGGCACAGTGCCCGCCGTGTTCGAGATGCAGAGCGAAGGCGGCGCCGCCGGAGCCATCCATGGGGCGCTCCAGACCGGGGCGCTGAGCACGACCTTTACCTCTTCCCAGGGGCTGCTCTTGATGATCCCGAACATGTACAAGATCGCCGGTGAACTCACGCCGGTTGTCTTTCATGTCGCGGCCCGATCGCTTGCGGCACAGGCGCTTTCCATCTTCGGCGATCACAGTGATGTCATGGCGGCGCGTGCCACCGGCTGGGCCATGCTCTGCTCGGCTTCGGTGCAGGAAGCGCAGGACCTTGCCTTGATCGCACACGCGGCCACGCTCGAA
>PNAS01000010.1 GCA_003169695.1 Spartobacteria bacterium | reverse complement strand
TTTGAATTAATCACCATCGCAAAATGGGTCCGCGTTTGTGAAGCGCCCGTGACATTTGGTTGGCTGTTAGCTCAATCGTCGGTCGTGCCTTAATTAGCGCGATCGCCGAATGGAGCAGCATTCGTAGTATCGAGCGAATGACGGGCGTCAATCAGAACACGATAATGAGCCTGGGAAAGCGAATCGGCAAAGCGTGCGAGAAGATCATGGACGAAAAGATGCGGAGTCTTTCGTGCTCGAAAATCCAGATGGACGAAATTTGGGGATTCGTCGGCAAGAAACAGCGCAACCTGGAAAATCCGCGATGACCGGCGCGAAGTCGGCGACGTTTGGACGTTTATCAGCGTGGATGCGGATAGCCGAATGGTTCCGAATTACTTCATCGGAAAACGCTCTGCTTATGGTGCGAATTGCTTCGTGGCAGATTTGGCCGCACGTCTCAACTCAGACCGCGTGCAAGTGTCCTCAGATGCGCTGAGCGCCTACGTTGAAGCGGTCGAGCGCGGATTCGGGAGCGAAGCGAACTACGGCCAGATTGTAAAAACCTACAGCCACACGGACCTTGCGGAGCAGCGTAGGTACAGCCCGCCAGAAATCTTGACGATCAAACGCACGATTATTTCCGGCAATCCAGACGTGAAAAGCATTTCCACGAGCTACGTTGAGCGGCAGAATCTCACGATGCGAATGCACATGCGTCGGTTGACCCGGTTGACCAATGCGTTCTCCAAAAAGATGGAAAACTTCGAATGCGCAGTGGCGCTGCATTTCGCCTATTACAACTTCGTTCGGATGCACAAATCCCTTCGCATGAAGCTAGCGATGGCCGGTGGCGTGACGGACACGATTTGGAGCGTTGCCGATCTAATCGAGGCCGCGTGACCAATCGCATCACGAAAATCAAGAAAGCCGTGGAGAAAGCTGCGGAGTGTCGGGCTAAGTATTTGGAATCAACCGTGGTCGTAGAAGCTTTTCGCAGTCAGATCATGTGGGAAGGTGTCGTAGAAATCTTCACGTTACATGGGCATCGCAAGGCGAAGCGTGCTTACGGCTGGCAGACGGGCGTCGTCACGGATGCGCAGTTTACTGCCGTCCTGGGAATACCGCCTGTTAATTCACCAAACACCGCCGTGAGAGCAGCTATTGCAGCGAAAGCCCATGAGTGACATCGCGACCGCTCGGCATCTGGAATATCTCACGCTTGGTTGTAGCCTCGCAGAGGCTACCGCTGCCATCACTGCCGGCGTGATCGCCGTGAGCATCGCGTTGGTTGGATTCGGCGCTGATAGTTTAATCGAAAGCGCATCGGGCGCTGTGCTGCTTTGGCGATTGCAGGGCGGTGAAGTAGGCGAGAAGCGCGAGCGTTTGGCATTGCGGCTTGTGGGCGTGAGTTTGCTGGTCCTCGCGCTCTACATCCTGGCGGATGCCGTAAAGTCGCTAATCTGGCGGGAGCAACCAGAACCAAGCACCATTGGCATCGTGGTTGCGATTCTGTCTTTGATCGTCATGCCGCTTTTGGCTCGTGCAAAGCAACAGGTCGGGCGACGAATGGAAAGCAAAGCATTGATTGCGGATTCAAAGCAGACCGCAATCTGCGCGTATCTGTCGGCAATTCTGCTGGTCGGGCTGATTCTCAACCGTTTATTCGGCTTATGGTGGACCGACCCCGTGGCCGCGCTTCTAATGGTCCCGATTATCGTGCGCGAAGGCGTCGAAGCTTTGAAAGGGGAAACTTGCTGCAACTAAATCTGATTTCAAATTAAGGCACTACCCGATCGTCTCGCCGCTCGCCCATTCATTACCAGATACAGTATCATCACCCCCCCGATCGGCAGGCCGATCAGCGTCCTCGCGTCGTGCCGGAGCAACGCATTGAGCGAGTCACCGACGAGATTGACGGTAAGCACACCGATCGCGAGCCGGCGCCCCCACTCCGCATTCTTGGCAAGCCCGGCTGCAGCCAAGCCGCAAGCGGCGCCGGCTACTCCCATCAGAGCCACAGACCAACTGCCTATTTTTTGAAACTCCACCCGCGCTTCCGGTTTCAGCCGCCATATTGGTTCCAGGAATCCTCCGGGAAATGCCAGCGCGAGTATCGTCACGAGACAGATCAAAGCGCCCGCTGCGAAGAAGATTACGAGCAAGGTCGTTCCTACAAATCGATGCCTCTGGTTCACGCGTAGACGAGCAGGTCGATTTCTTCAGGAAGCAGGTCGGAAACTTCGCGAACCATGTTACCGCGCAGAATATTGACCAGCGCGTTGCGTCTCGGTGCGCCCAGAATGAGACGTGACGCGCCGAGCGTGGCGGCGATGTCGACGATAGTTGCGGGAGCGGACTCGCTCACGGCATAGCAAAAAAGCGGCGGATGATCGCCGGCTTTTTGTTTTGCGGCGGCGAAGATTTCGGAGGCTTCGGGATCGTCCTGCCATTTGCGTTTGCTGTCCTGCTCGGTCATGAAGCGTTGCTCACGCACAAAGAGAAGATAAAGTCGGCGTCCGGTCTCGCTCGCTTCGCGCAAGGCGAAGTCAAGCGTGCGGCCAGTACCGCGAATGGCGCAAAGAATCGATTCCCCACTCGTGAGATCTGACGCCGGTTCAGATGCGGCCGGCGCGACTTGCACGGGTAACGTAGCGGGCGCAGGTGCGGGCGCGGCGTCCTTCTTTATTCGGCGTTCCTGCACGAGTCCACGCAGGATCAAGCCTACGGCGAGGATGGTCACCGCGAAATAACGCGCGTTCGGTTTATCGATCAGCAGCGACATCTCAATCGCGGCCATGACGATGAATGTTCCGAACATCAATGTGCGTTCCCAGGTTTTGATCGGCAATTTCCAGTCGGTAGCCGTCGCGCCAAGATTCGTGGCAATCGCCCCCACGACGCCGACCGCATAGAGGTCGGCCAGGCCAGCCACGTCTTTGACGAGTATCACGAGCACCAACGGGACGATGGTGGCGAGAAGCATGCCGGCGCTCGGCACGCCCCATTTGTTGAGACGCTGGAAAATCGATGGCAGCTCGCGATCGCGCGCCATGAGGAATTGGATTGTGATCAGGTCGACGATCGCGGTGTTGACGGCGGAGAGCAGGAGCAAGCCAAAGGTGATGCTGACCGCGAAGCCAAAGGCGTGTCCGATCGCCGGCCCGAGTGCGCCGCCGACAAAAGTCTCGCCCATGTAACGCAGCATGTAGTCGCGCACGCCCTCGGCTCCGGGCGCGTTCACGTCGCCGTTCGCGATCTGCAAACCACCGAGCGCGTGCATCGCGAGTCCGAGCAACGCGGTGAAGATGCAAACTTCCACCATCACCCAAAGAAGCGCGGGTGTGGAAGTTTTGCGCACGGATGGATTGGCGTCGGTGCTTCCGGGATCGAGTCGCATTACGCCGGTGGCGTTCGCGATCGCTTCCACGCCGGAGAGCGCCAGGACGATTCCGACGAAGCCGCCCCAGTTTTGCCAGAAGCCGCCGTGCAACGGTTGCAGATGGCCGATCGCTACGCCAAGATGGGGAAGACTGAAGAGTCCGAGGGTGATGACGACAATCGCCGTGGGAACGGAGATGAGAAACGCGAGACCGCCAGTGTGCTTTGGCCCAAGCAGATTCAGCAGGCCAATGGCGAGGATGGCCGCAGCCGCGAATTTCTCCGGATGCGGAACGCCGAGGTATTGAAAGGCGGAAAGAGCGCTGATCGCCGCCGTCACCAGGTAATCCGCGATGAGCAGAAACGCGCCCACGATTGAGATGATCTCCGAGCGATGTCGGACGCTCGCGTAAACGCCGCCGCCATCCGGATAGAGCCGGCAGATGATGATGTAATTGATTCCGACGAACGCGGTGAGAATGCACATCGCACCGATCAGCCAGAACGACGCGTAGCCACCGACAGCGAAGGCGAGTCCGATGACGTACGCTTTGCTCGTGCCCCAGTCTCCGTAGAGGATCGCAGCCGCGCGGGGGATATTGACGTTCCTAGGCCGTCTAACGGTTGTGATCATCGTTGGTGTCCGTTACAGGCGTGAGGGTTTGCGCGCCCGCCTGACCTGACGCCATCGCAACCAAAAGGCCGGCGATCCCACCACGCGGATCTGGCGCTGAGACGTCGAACGGGCATCAAAACGAAGGCAAAGCGGCCAGCGCCACGATCACAACGGTTGGCCCGACCGGATAACCGCCACATCCACTTCCACGTAGGCGGTTTCTCCGTGGATCGCTTCGTCGAGGCCGAGCTCCTCGTGCGCATCTTCGACGCGTACCGGAGTGATACGATCAATTATCCAAAGCATCCCCAGCGTGAAAACCAGCGCCCAAACCGACGAGAACAGTCCCGCGGCGAGCTGCTTTAGAAAGAAGCTTGAGTCGCCGGCGAGCAATCCGTTCACGCCGCCGTTGGCCGCCGGATTCCACGCCGTCGAAGCGAAGACACCGAGCAGAATGATTCCCAGCAAGCCGCCGACACCATGCACGCCCCACACATCCAGTGCGTCGTCCCAGCCCAATTTGTTCTTCAGCGCGCAAGCGTAATAGCAGACGACACCTGCCACCGATCCGATGATGACGGCCGTGGCCGGGGACACATAGCCAGCTGCGGGTGTGATCGTAGCGAGACCCGCCACGGCGCCGGTCAGCAAGCCGAGGAATTTTGGTTTCTTTGAGACTCGCCAGTCCACGAGCAACCAGGCGATGGCCGCAAACGAAGCAGCAACGTCGGTGTTGATAAACGCCACCGCAGTGGTCGAATCCACGCGGAACTCGGATCCGGCATTGAAGCCGTACCAGCCAAACCAGAGCAAGCCAGTGCCGAGTGCCACGAGCGGGATGCTGTGCGGACCGCGGTCCGGGACCTTGCGCTTGCCGACGTAGAGAATGGAGGCGAGCGCGGCGATTCCCGCGATGTTGTGGACGACGATCCCGCCGGCGAAATCTTTCACGCCCCATTCCGCCAGCATTCCGCCACCCCAAACCATGTGGACGAACGGAAAGTAGACAAAGATCAGCCACGTGGTCAGGAACAGCATGTAGGCCTTAAACGTGATGCGGTTGGTAAATGCGCCCGTGATCAGCGCCGGCGTGATGATGGCGAACATCATCTGATACGCGCAGAAGACGAGCATCGGGATCGTGTCGTTCGGCGATGGCGTGGAGAGCGTGATGCCGCGCAAGCCCGCCCAGTTCAGGTTGCCGATAATTCCAAAAAAATCGGTGCCGCTCTTCTGATCGCCGGAAAAACAAAGCGAGAATCCGAAGGCCCACCACAACACCGTGGTCCAGCCCATCGAGACGAAGCTTTGCATCATGATGGCCAGCACATTCTTTCGTCCAACGAGCCCGCCATAAAAGAATGCCAGCCCCGGCGTCATTAACATGACAAGGCTGGCGCACAGCAGCATGAAGGCAGTATTGCCTGTATCGAGATGCAACATGGATTGTCCTCCGGTGGGCCGCGATTATTTCCACTCTGGGCAGGGGCGTCAAGACTGTTGGAGTTGGGTGACGCAAAGCTGAGGTTCCCATCCGACAGCGACCAGAATAAGGTTCCGCTGATGCGCATCTTGATTGTTGACGACGAAAAGAACATTCGCCGCGCCTTAACCATGGCGCTGGAAACGATGGAGCATGCGGTGACGTGTGCTGCAAACAGCGCTGTGGCGCTGGCGGAATTGCGCGCCGCTTCGTTCGATGTCGTGCTCCTGGATCTAAAGTTGAGCCAGGAAAACGGACTCGATGTGCTGGAAGAAATCCTGCGCATCTCGCCGCAGACGGCGGTCGTGATGGTGACGGCCTATGCGTCGATCGAGACAGCGGTGGAGGCGATGCGACGCGGTGCTTTTGATTACCTGCCAAAACCTTGCACGCCGGATCAGGTGCGACAGGTGCTTGGCAGGATCGAGAAGACCAGGAAACTTGAACGGCGGGTCGTCGAGCTGGAGTCCCGTTTAGGAGCGGACGGACCGGAAAGTGATCTCACGTCCCGATCGCCCGCCATGCAGAAGGTGCTCGATATCGCGTTTAAGGCGGCAGAGAGCGAAGCGATCGTCCTTCTTCTCGGCGAGAGCGGCACGGGCAAGAGCGTCCTCGCACGGGCGATGCATCAACGAAGTCCGCGGCGTGGCGGAGCATTTGTGACGGTGAGCTGTCCAAGTCTTTCGCGGGAGCTGTTGCAAAGCGATTTGTTCGGTCACGCCAAGGGAGCGTTCACCGGCGCGCATGCGGACACAGTAGGCAAGGTCGCGGCGGCGGATGGCGGCACATTGTTTCTCGACGAGATTGGTGAATTGCCGCTGGAGATTCAAGCAAAACTGCTGCGGCTTTTGCAGGAACGAGAGTATGAACGCGTCGGCGAGGCGAAGCCGCGCCGAGCCAACGTGCGCGTGATCTCAGCAACGAACCGCGATCTCGCGCAGGCGGTCGCGGATGGGAAGTTTCGCGAGGATCTTTTCTACCGGCTGAACGTCATCTCGCTGCGCATGCCGCCGTTGCGCGAACGCATGGACGATCTCGAGAAGATTGCGCTCAGCCATCTGACCTTTCTCGCCGGACATGCGGGCAAAAATGTGCGCGGCTTCTCGCCTGACGCGCTGGGCGCGATGCGGCAATACGCCTGGCCAGGCAATCTCCGCGAGCTCCACAACGTGATTGAGCGTGCGGTGATTTTGTGCAGCGGCGAAGTGATCGAGGCGGGTGATCTTTCCGACACGATTCAGACCGGCTCCGAGTTGCGTCTCGGCGGAAAACTCACCGTGCAAGAGATCGAGACGGAGCACATTCGGCGGGTGATAGCGAGCACGCGCACCTTGGATGAAGCAGCGATGATTCTCGGCATCGATCCGGCAACGCTCTACCGCAAACGCAAGAAACTTTAAGCCGGGGTGGCCCGCGTTCTCGCGTCGGGCAAAATGCAATTCGCAGGGCGCTCCAATCGTGCGCGATGCACGACACGAATTGCGCGAAGGAGGTGGCAGAAAATTGCAAGTAACTCTCTTGCAGGTTGTAACGCGTTGAGAAAAAAACATGGCACGCCGTCCGCTAAGGGAGGCGAGCATGAAGATAATTCGCCAGCCGCAACTGGCCTCCCGTGCCGACGCGAGTCGGAGGCGCGCCGGTTATAAAACCTCAAGTCTGCCGGAGGACAACGTCGTCATCTAATTTGGCCGCTCGTCACGAAAAGGCGCATCGGGCACGCTAGGTAGCATGAAACGCCGCATCTTTTTCGGTCTCGCACCGCTCTTCATTCTGCTTATCGCGATGGGACTCTATGCCGTCACTCTGTTCGCCAAACTTGGCAGTCGTGTCGACGTCATTCTCCGCGAAAACTTCCGCAGCGTCCTCGCCGGCCAACAAATGAAAGAAACAGCTGAACGGATGGACTCCGCCCTTCTCTTTGCACTTGCAGGCGAGGAGGAACGAGGACGTGGGCTGTATTCGGAGAACCAACCCCTCTTCCGAGCAGGACTTCGGATTGAGCTCGGCAACATCACCCTGCCGGGAGAGGCGGAACTGGCGCAGAAGGTGAAGGAGTCGCACGAAAGATACACCGCACGCGCGGAGACTTTTTGGACGACTCCAGATCCAGCCGCGCGTCGCGAGATGTATTTCAGCGAGATGCTGCCGCTCTTCACCGAGATCAAAAACACAGCGCAGGAAATCATCCGCATCAATCAGGAGAACATGTCGCAAGCCGATCGCGAGGCGCGGAAGTTGGCCGCGGAATCGACGCGCTACATGATCTTCGCCATCGTCGCGGGCACTGGAGGCGCGATCTTTTTTGCCGCGCGACTCCAGGGTTCGATCCTCCGGCCGATCCGCGCGCTCACCGCAGTCTCGAAAGAACTCGGCGAAGGCAAGCTTGATCAAGTGGTGCCGGTGAGTTCGCAAGACGAACTGGGCCAGCTCGCCGACACCTTCAATAAGATGGCGACCAAGCTGCGCGCTTATCGCCAGGTGATGGGAGACCAGATTCTGCAGGCGCGACAGACGACGGAGATCACTTTCTCGGCGTTCCCCGATCCAATTATCGCGCTTACCTCCGATGGGCGGATCGATTTTACCAATCCGGCAGCGACCAAATTCCTTTACGAATGCGGACAGAAAGATGGCCTGCCGCCTAGCGTGCAGGCGGAAGTGGATCGCATCTTCAAAGGCGCGCCGGATTTCCTTCCGACGAGCTTTGAGCGCGTGATTGTTTTTCGCGTCGGCGACCACGAAGTCTTCATGCTGCCGCGCGTCATCGGGATGCGGGATGAAGCGGGCAAGATTTTTGGCGCGGCCGTGATTCTCCAGGATGTGACGCGTCTGCGCCTGCTCGATGAGGTGAAGACGAATCTCGTCTCGACAGTCAGCCACGAGTTGAAGACGCCCCTGACCAGTGTGCGCATGGGCCTGCATCTTCTCCTCGAAGAACGCATCGGCACGCTCAACGACAAGCAAACGGAACTACTCCTCGCTGCCCGCGAGGATTCCGAGCGGTTGTTGCGGATGATCAACGACCTGCTCGATCTCGCGAAATTGGAGTCCGGCAAAGCAGTGCTGCCGAGCGAGGTGATCGAGCCGCGTGAATTGGTGGAAAGCGCCTTTGAGGATTTGCGTGCGCTCGTTGAGGCACGCGGCTCGCGGCTCGTTATGAAGACCGAACCGGGATTGCCCAAAGTTTTCGTCGATGCGCCACAGATCGCGCATGTCTTCTCGAACTTCGTCTCGAACGCCGTGAAGCACACCAAAGCCGGCGAGGAAATCGTGCTCGGCGCGAAGAAGCAGGATGGCAGCATCCGTTTCTCGGTCGTCGATCGCGGCTCCGGCATTCCTCCGCAGTACCGCGCACAACTCTTCGACCGGTTCTTCCGCGTGCCTGGCGCGGAAGTGACAGGCGCTGGTCTCGGCCTGGCAATTGCGAAGGAAATAGTCCTGGCACAGGGCGGAACCATCGGCGTCAACAGCACTCCCGGGCAAGGCAGCGAATTCTATTTTGATCTGCCACCCGCGAACGACGGAGCGACCTCATGAGCAAGAAAATTCTAGTCGTAGACGACGAACCAAACGTCCGCCTTGGGTACCGCGTGACGTTGGAAACTGAGGGCTATGCCATCACCGAAGCCCACTGCGGGGCGAAGGCACTCGACGACCTTGCCGCGGGGTCCTTCGATCTCGCGATTCTGGATTTGCGCATGCCGGATATGGATGGCCTCGAACTTCTCGGCCAGATGCGCAACCGCGGTTACGCGACGCCATCCGTCATCATCACCGCGCACGGCGACGTGCCCCACGCCGTGCACGCAATGAAGCTGGGCGCGATCGATTTTCTACAGAAGCCGCTCACACCGGAGGAGCTGCGGAACGTGGTCGCCGATGTCCTCGCGCGTCATGGTACCGCGCCAACACCCCCGGCGCCGCCGCGCGATGATTTCGACAGCCACATCGTGACTGCTCAACGTCTCTTGAATCTGCGGGACTTTGCCCGCGCCCAGAAGCACCTCGTGCGCGCGCTCGAACTGAATGACAAATCGGCCGAAGCCTTCAACCTCACCGGCGTACTCTTTGAGATGAAGGAAGATTACGATCGGGCGAAGAAATGTTACGGCCAGGCGATCAAGCTCGATAAGCGCTACGAGCCGGCACAGCAGAACATGCGGCGCATCTTCGAGGTCTTCAATTTCGGCTCCAGCAAAGAACCAGTCGCCTTGGGGGACGATTAGCCAACATGAGCAAGCGAATCTTGATCGTGGATGACGAGCCTAACGTCAGGCTCAGTTATCGCGCCGTCTTAGAGGCGGAGCGTTACGCCGTTGAAGAAGCCAACTCCGCCGCCACCGGCCTGGAGAAGTTGGTCGCAAGTCACTTTGACCTCGCAATCCTCGACATGCGGATGCCGGAGATGGATGGGCTCGATTTGCTCGCCAAGATGCGCGAGCGCGGACTCTCCACGCCGACGGTCATGATCACGGCCTATGGCGACCTGCCTCACGCCGTAAAAGCAGTGAAGCTGGGCGCGATCGATTTTCTACAAAAGCCACTCACGCCGGAACAACTGCGCCACGTAGTCGAAGAAATTGTCACGCGGCACGAAGCAGAACCAGACGACGTCGATTCAAAAAATTACGCCTACCATCTTCGTTCCGCGAAGCGCGCGATTAACCATCGCGACTTCGATGCGGCGAAACGGAGCCTGAAAAACGCGCTCCATCTCGACGACAGTTCTGCGGAGGGCTTCAATCTCGCCGGGGTGGTGACTGAACTGTCTGGCGACTTTAAAATCGCAACGCGCTACTACGAACAAGCCTTGCGGATCAACAAGGACTTCGCACCCGCACAGCAAAACGCGAAACGAATCAGCGAGCTCTCTCAGCGGGGAGCGAGTAAGCAACCTTTCGCCCTCGGAGTCGGGAAACTCGGAAACCCCGACTGATCGCGCCCGACTTCAAGAACAATTCCAAACAGCAAATAAATTATGCCTAGAACCATCATCCCATCACTATCTCGACTTGCCGCTCTCTGTGGGCTCGCCTTTGTCATCACGTTATCATGCGGTACTGCGCTCGCGCAGGACGCCTCCAATCCGACCCTCAAGCCGAAAGCGAAAACGAAGGCTGAGATCAAAGAGGAACAAGCGAAAGCCGAGGCCGCCGCAAAAAAAACACATGAGCCGTTTCTGCAACGTTTGAATGAAGCATACTTGGAGCAACTGGGCACGCCCACCTATGTCCCGCCCCCGCCGGATGCCCCAAATACTCGTCGCATTCCGCCGGCGCCATTCGATTCACCGCCGTTTCCCGCCGGCGACTGGCAGATCGGCGGAAGTCCGATAATCGGCGACCCGGGCGAGCCTGCGCCGTATCCGGTGATGCAGGCACTCTACGACGGGCCGAACGGCGAGGCCTGGAAAAAAAGCAGGATTCAGCTCTACGGCTGGATCAATTTCTCCGGCAACATCAGCACTTCGCATTCCTCGAGCACGAGCCAGAACGGAAACTTTCCGCTGATTTACGATCTGCGTCCGAACCGGATGGAGTTGAACCAATTCGTTGTTTACCTCGAGCGGATGCCGGATGAAAATCAGACAGATCACGTTGATTGGGGTTTCCGAATTTCAACGCTTTACGGGCTCGATTACCGTTTCACCACGACCTACGGATTCCTCAGCGATCAACTGTTGAAGCACAACAGTTACAGCGGTTTCGACATGCCGATGATTTACCTCGATCTCTACGTTCCGCAGATTTTTCAGGGAATGAACATCAGAATTGGCCGCATCATTTCCGAGCCGGACATCGAAGCGCAGTTGGCACCCAACAATCTCATGGCCACCCACTCGCTCCTTTATAGCTTCGATGACTATTGTCATGAAGGAATTTTTACGACCACGAAGATTAACGATCAGTGGACACTTCAGGCCGGCATAGATGGCGGCACTGACGTTGCCATCTGGCAGAAAGATCCGGGCCGCCAGGTGACCGGGACAGTGATGATTCAATGGACCGCACCTAACCAAATGGATTCGATCTATGCAGGAGCCAACAGTTTCAACAATGGCGACTTTGGTTACAACAATCTGCAACAATTTGTCGGAACCTGGACGCACAAATTCAACGACAAGATCTATACCACTACTGAAGCCTGGTACATGTACATGAACGACGCAACGACTCAGCCGACAAAAGACGTACCGTTCCAAAACGGTTTTTTTCCTGTGCGACCTGGGTATGCGCCCGAGTGGGCGGCTCTGAACTACACGATGTTCCGTCTGTCGCCGGGCACCTTCTTTACAGTTCGGAACGAATATTTTAATGACAAAGTTGGCAGCCGCACCGGGTTTGCCACGCAGTATTCCGAGCATTCAATCGGCATTACCTGGTGGCCGGACAAAATTATCACCATTCGTCCTGAGCTCCGCTTCGATCACTCTTACGACGTGCCCGCCTATAATAATGGAACGCGTCGGAACCAGCTCGCCTTTGTCACCGACTTCATCTACCACTTCTAAGCTCGGCCCTTCGGGAGTGATCGAGAACAAAGGGTATGCAAGCGACCATGGCTTCACCGTGCGGGTTGCGCAAAACGGATCCTAAAGAACGGCAATGCGAGAACGGATGCCGTCGTGGCGCCGCTCGCTTCGAGCCAAATTAGCTACTCACAGAACAACAACTTATGATCGACCTCTTTTTTATCGGACTCACCCTCGGCTTCTTCGTCCTGATGCTCGTTTTCATCTGGGCCTGCGAAAAGGTCTAACCACTACAATTCAATGGAAAACATCATCGTCGGAATCATCGCTCTCGGACTGATCGTCTATCTCCTCTTCACGATCATTCGTCCGGAAAAGTTTTAGCTGCCACTCTCATGAATACTTCAGGTTGGATTCAACTCATTCTCTTCACCGCTGCCTTATTGGTGACGGCCAAGCCACTCGGCCTTTACCTCTGCAAGGTGCTCGATGTGAACGGCAAGACGTTTCTCGATCCCGTCATCAAGCCGATCGAGAGGATGACTTACAAACTAACCGGCGTCGATCCGAGGGACGAACATGACTGGAAGCGCTACGCCACGGCGATGCTGCTTTTCAGCCTCGTCTCGATGCTTTTCACCTACGCGATCCTGCGTTTGCAGGCGGTGCTCCCGCTCAATCCGCAGAAACTCGCCGCAGTCGGCGAGCATCTCTCCTTCAACACGGCAGCGAGCTTCACCACGAACACGAACTGGCAGAGCTATGGGGGCGAAAGCACCATGTCCTATCTCTCGCAGATGGTCGCGTTGACGATCCACAACTTCGCCTCCGCTGCTGTCGGTATCGGCATTGCCGCCGCCTTGGTGCGCGGCATTGCGCGGCACACGTCTCAGACGATCGGTAATTTCTGGGTCGATCTCACCCGCGTCACTTATTACCTGCTTCTGCCGCTGTGCGTCGTATTCGCGGTTGTTCTCGTGTCGCAAGGCATGATCCAAAACTTCAAGCCATACGACTCCGCGGCGTTGACTGAAGTGGTCAAGGCGCAAGTGGAGAAGAAGAACGCTGCCGGTGAGACCGTGAAGGATGCGGAAGGCAAGCCGGTCACGGAGGAACAAGTCACAGACACGCAATCGATCGTGCAAGGCCCCATGGCTTCGCAAGTCGCGATCAAGATGCTCGGCACTAACGGCGGCGGTTACACAAACGCGAACGCCGCGCAGCCTTTCGAGAACCCGACTCCGCTCTCCAACTTCTTGCAAATGTTCGCGATCTTCCTGATCCCGAGCGCGCTGACTTATTTCCTCGGCCGCTCTGTCAAAAACCAGGGACACGGCTGGGCCGTGTGGACGGCGATGTTTGTTCTCTTCTTTGCCGGCGTGATGGTGGCGGCTCATTATGAAGCCGCCGGTAATCCTAACCTTACCGCGCTCGGCGTCGATCCGGCCGACGGCAATATGGAAGGCAAGGAGGTCCGCTTCGGCATATTCAATTCCGCGCTCTTCGCCACGGTTACGACCGACGCCTCCTGTGGCGCGGTCAACTCGATGCACGATTCCTTCACTCCGATGGGCGGCCTTGTGCCACTCCTAAATATCGAACTTGGCGAGGTCGTCTTTGGCGGCGTCGGCGCGGGCCTTTACGGTATGCTCATATACGTCGTCATCGCAGTCTTCATCGCGGGGCTGATGGTCGGGCGTACGCCTGAATACCTCGGGAAGAAGATCGAGCCGAAAGACGTTAAGATGGCTTCGTTCGTCATCTTGATCCTTGCCTTCTCCATCCTCGGTTTCGCGGGCTGGGCCAGTGTTAGCAAGATGGGGGCGCCGGATGCGACGGGCGCATTGACTGACGGCACGAACAACAGCGGTCCGCACGGCTTTAGCGAAATCCTCTACGCCTACAGTTCCGCCACCGGCAACAACGGCAGCGCCTTCGCGGGCCTCACTGCGAATGCGCCCTGGTATGACACCACACTTGGCCTCGCGACGCTCTTCGGACGCTTCGCCATGATCGTGCCGATCCTCGCGCTCGCCGGCTCACTCGCGCGCAAGAAGTTAATCGCGGAAAGCGCCGGCACGTTCCCGGTCTCCGGCCCGCTCTTCACCGGTCTGCTAGTGGGCACCGTGCTACTCGTCGGGGCGCTTACCTTTGTTCCAGCGCTCGTGCTCGGACCAGTGGTCGAGCACTTCCTCATGCACGCCGGCAACCAGTTCTAAGACGGCTCTTAACCAAAGACTCTCAACTCATCTATGGCCGCAAAAACTCATTCCATCTTCGATCCGGCGATCATCATTCCGGCAATCGGCGCTTCATTCAAGAAGCTCAACCCCGCCCACATGGTCGGTAACCCCGTGATGTTTGTCACTGAAGTGGGCGCGCTGATTACAACCGTCCTGCTCTGCCTCGGTGGGCAAGGCGCATCCGTTGGCTTCCTACTCCAGATCACTCTCTGGCTCTGGTTCACCGTGCTCTTCGCGAACTTCGCCGAGGCGATGGCGGAAGGCCGCGGCAAGGCCCAGGCCGAAACGTTGCGCAAAGCGAAGACCGAGACGAAGGCCAATCGTTTCCGCAGTGATGGAACGCTCGAGGAAGTTCCATCGAACAAGCTCAAGAAGGGCGATGTAGTCATCGTGAAAGCCGGCGAATTCATCCCCGGCGACGGCGAGATTATCGAAGGCGCCGCGACCGTGGACGAATCGGCAATCACCGGCGAATCCGCACCCGTTGTTCGCGAAGCTGGCGGCGACCGCAGTGCTGTCACCGGCGGCACGCGCGTGCTTTCAGACGTCATCAAAGTCCGCATCACTGCGAACCCTGGCGAGACGTTCCTCGACCGCATGATTGGTCTCGTCGAAGGCGCGAAACGTCAGAAAACGCCGAACGAAATCGCACTCACCATCCTGCTCTCGGCGCTCACGATCATCTTCCTCATCGTGCTCATATCGATGAAAGCGTTTGGCCTCTATAACGGTGTCGATTTCTCGATCACTGTTCTCGTCGCGCTGCTCGTCTGTCTCATTCCCACGACGATCGGCGGATTGCTCAGCGCCATCGGGATCGCGGGGATCGATCGTCTCGTGCAGAAAAATGTGCTCGCCATGAGTGGGCGCGCGGTTGAAGCCGCCGGGGATGTGGACGTGCTGCTGCTCGACAAGACCGGCACGATCACACTTGGGAATCGCCAGGCCGCCGAGTTCCTTCCCGCGCCGGGCGTGACCAAGGAAGCCATGGCCGAAGCTGCGCAACTCGCTTCGCTGGCCGACGAAACTCCGGAAGGCCGGAGCATTGTGGTGCTGGCCAAGGAAAAATACGGACTGCGCGGACGCGAGCTGAATGAGCTGCCGCGCGCCACCTTCGTTCCGTTCACTGCGCAAACCCGCATGAGCGGCGTAGATATTAACGGAACGAAATATCGCAAAGGCGCCGCCGACCAAGTGAAGGCGTTCGCGGGCGGCAACCTGCCCGCAGCTGTTCAGTCGGATGTCGATAAGATCTCTGGCCTGGGTGGCACACCGCTGGTCGTGGCCTCAAATGAGAAAGTACTCGGCACGATCTACCTCAAGGACATCGTCAAGGGCGGACTAGCGGATCGTTTCGAACGCTTCCGCGCCATGGGCATCCGCACCATCATGATCACAGGCGACAATCCGCGCACCGCTGCGGCTATCGCGAAAGAAGCAGGCGTCGACGACTTCCTCGCCGAAGCAACACCGGAGCAGAAGCTCGCGCTGATTCGCAAAGAGCAGGAGGGCGGTCACCTCGTTGCCATGACCGGCGATGGCACGAACGACGCGCCCGCGCTGGCCCAGGCCGATGTCGGCGTGGCCATGAACACGGGCACACAGGCCGCGAAGGAAGCGGGCAACATGGTCGATCTCGACTCGAACCCGACGAAGCTCATCGAGGTCGTCGAGATCGGGAAGCAGCTCCTCATTACCCGCGGCGCGCTCACCACCTTCAGCATCGCGAACGATGTCGCGAAGTATTTCGCCATCATTCCGGCGATGTTGCTCGTAAGCTTTCCGCCGATTGCGCCGCTTAACGTGATGAGGCTCGCCTCACCACAGAGCGCCATTCTAAGCGCGGTAATTTTCAATGCAGTTATCATAATTCTGCTCATTCCGCTCGCGCTGCGCGGTGTGAAATTTCGGCCGCTTGGCGCTGCCAAGATCCTGCAACGCAACCTGCTAATCTATGGCGTAGGCGGCGTCATCATTCCGTTCATTGGCATCAAAGCGATCGATATGATCGTCGCCGCACTTCACCTCGCCTAACTGCACAAACGGATTTATCCCATGAATACCATCGTTAAAGAAACCACTACCGCGATCCGCGCAACGCTTCTCTTCGCTTTCGTTCTCTGCGGCATCTATCCAGTCATCATCTGGGGAGCCAGCCAGCTGCTCTTTCCGCACCAGGCCAATGGCAGCCTGATCGAAGGCAGCGATCGCAAGATCGTTGGCTCGGAATGGCTCGGACAGAATTTTACCGGTGCGAAATACTTCCACCCGCGTCCCTCCGCCGCCGGCGCGAATGGCTATGATGCTGCCAACTCGAGCGGCTCGAACCTCGGACCGACTTCGAAGAAGTTCATCGATTCTGTGAAGGAACGCGTGAGTGACTATCGCACCGAGAACGGCCTCGCCGCTGATGCACTTGTCCCCGGCGATGCAGTCACCGCTAGTGGCAGCGGTCTTGATCCGCACATCAGCCCGAAGAACGCGCTGCTGCAAATCCCCCGCGTCGCAAGAGAGCGCGGCCTCGGCGTGGACTATGTGAAATCAGAAATCGCGAAGGCCACGGACCGCCCGTCGCTCGGTATTCTTGGTGAAGCCGGCGTGAACGTGCTTAAGCTTAATCTTGCGCTCGACGCTGTGACTCCCAAAAAATAATCCTCTACATGCCCGACGCCGACTCTGCCGTACGTCCGAGCGCGGATGATTTCCTCTCGATCATCCGCCAGCAGCAAATCGGGAAGCTGAAGATCTATCTGGGCCCCTGCCCCGGCGTCGGCAAAACCTATGCGATGCTGAACGAGGGTCGCCGCTTGAAGCAACGCGGCGTCGATCTGGTCATCGGCTACGTCGAGCCGCACGATCGCCCCGAAACCACCGCGCAGATCGGCGATCTCGAGACCGTTCCCCCGCGCCTAACGAGTTATCATGGGATCACGCTCAAGGAGATGGACGTGGATGCCGTGATCGCGCGCAAGCCGACGGTCGCGCTCGTCGATGAACTCGCGCACACCAACGCCCCCGACAGCAAAAACCGCAAACGCTACGAGGACGTGGAAGACCTGCTTCGCGCGGGCATCAACGTCATCAGCACGGTCAACATTCAGCACCTCGAATCACTGTATAATTTCGTCGAAGAGTCGACCGGCGTGCGCGTGAAAGAACGAGTGCCCGACGAAGTCCTCACCAAAGCGGACCAAATCGTGAACATCGACTTGCCCGCCGAGGATCTGCAGGAACGACTGCAGGCCGGAAAAATTTATCCGAAGGAACGGATCGAAGCCGCGCTCGCGAATTTCTTCACCCAAAAAAACCTCACGCGCCTGCGCGAGATGACGCTGACCGAAACGGCGAATTTTCTCGACCGCAAGCAACGCGACACCGCCGAGAGCGAGCAGAACGTTAGCGCGCTCGGTCAGGTGATGGTCGCGATCAGCAGTCAAGGTCCAGATCCCGGGCGGCTTCTCCGCAAGACCGCACGCCTGGCTTCACAGCTCAACGCCCAATGGTATGCCGTATATGTCCGCACTCCAGACGAATCGGCCATCAAGATCGACGCGGCTGCTCAGCGCCGCGTCACCGACACGCTCGAAACCGCCCAGAAAATGGGAGGTTTGGTCTTCTCAATGAAAGGCGAAGACGTCGCGCAAGCGCTCATTTCGTTCGCTCGCGAATACGGCATCACTCACATCGTCGTCGGTCGCCCCGGAAGCAAGAAATTGAAGCGACTCTTCAAAAAAACGCTGCACGAAAAACTCTTACAGGCCTTGCCCGACGTGGATCTCGTTGTGGTCTGAGCGCCCGGAGCCGTGCTTTGACTTCTCCGCAGATCAAGAGAACACGACTGCCCTAACGAGCGGTTCCGGAATCGCGGGCGCGCTTTTATTCGCCGAGCGCTGTGCGCGCACGAGCTCCGCGCATGAGACGGAGAAAGAGCGGCGGCCCCGTCTCGCCGCGAAAAACCAGGCCCGTTCCGGGGACCCTCCTAATTCCAAGAAAGAGCTTGTCACCGACAGAGCGCGCGAGAAAAGTCGCCAAGTGCGATGGCTGATCTAATTCTCACGGAGACCACCGCGCATCGGCCACGGAACGTCGACTGGAAGCGGGCGGCCGCACTTCTCTACGGCGATTGGGGCACGAGCAAGGCTTACGTCATCGGTCTTGCTTTCGTCGCAGCAGGATTTGCTTCGCTGCCGATTATTCTGGCGGTCTGCGCCTTGACCGGTCTCGTCGGAATCAATTACGCGGTTATTTGCCGGTATTTCCCCGACGGAGGCGGGGTCTATTCCGCAGCGAAATCGCAAGGGCGGTTGCTCGCCGTCGTGGGCGCGCTCCTTCTCGTCGCGGACCTGACCGTCACCGCTGCTCTCAGCGGCTGGTCGGCGCTTACCTACGTCATTGCGGGCGCGGAACAGATTATGTGGCTAAAGTTTCTCAAGGATCACATCGCACTGACGACGGTCGGGGTGCTGTTCTTCCTCGGTTTCATCAACTGGTTTGGTCCAAAGCATTCCGGAAGTCTAGCCGTCGCGCTGGCTGTGCCCACCGTAATCGTGGTCATCGCGTTGATAGCCCTCGCTGTTCCTCATTTGACCACGCACTTTCTCGAGCCGCGGCACGAGAGTCTGGAAAAACTTTGGGTGCAATTCGTTGGCGTGATCCTCGCTCTCTCCGGCGTGGAGGCGATTGCGAATCTCACGGGCGTCATGAAGCTCGATCCCGGCTCGACTTCCGACAAGCCGAGCGTTCGTCGCGAATCGATCAAAGCGATTGCGCCGGTGGCGATCGAAGTGGTTTTGGGTACCGCCTTGCTCGGCTGGGCCATGCTTTCGCTGCCCAACGTGATCGGAAAAACCATGGGCCCAATAAGTCGCGACGAAATCACCACGGTGCTGGTGACGCGGAAAGAGGACATGCTGCGCTTCATCGGCGAACAATTTGGAAGCGCGTCTTTCGGCCCAGCATTCGGAGAGGTTTTCGGTTGGATTGTCGGTATCGTTTTTCTTCTTCTCCTTTTGAGCGCCGCCAATACGGCCATCGTCGCCATGGTCGGCCTGCTCTACATGACCGCGCGCGATGGCGAAATGCCGCGGCAGTTCAAGCGTTTGAACAAGCATGGCGTGCCTCTTTTCCCGCTCATGATCGCTGTCGGTCTCCCCTGCATTGTCTTGCTCGCGGCCACGAATTTTGAATCCTTGGCAGGTCTCTACGCTATCGGTGTCGTCGGGGCCATCACCGTGAATCTCGGATCGTGCGCGATGAATCGCGCGATCGGCTTCACGTGGTACGACCGCGTTCTTTTTGGCATAACGTTCGCCATCTTGTTCTGGGTCGAGTTGACCCTCGCGCACACAAAACCAGACGCGCTCTTCTTCGTCATGTGTGTGCTCGGAGTGGGCCTGGCGCTGCGCGCCTATACGCAAAAACGACAGGGATTAACGACGATGACTGTGACGCACGGGGTCGCTGCGATGGTTTCGCCCGACCTAGTGGCGACAATGCAACCGCGCCTGCAAGAAGGTCAGAAAATCATGGTCGCGGCACGCGGCATTACTTCCGTGCTGAGCTTTGCGCTGGATGAAGCGCAGCTCCGCAAGGCCACCCTGTGCGTGCTTTACGTGAAAGAGATTGCCGTCTTTTACGGTGGCGGCGGCCAACTCGGGCGGGCGCGGTGGCAGGACGATCCGGAGGCAAATGCAATTATGTCGCTCATGATGAGAATCGGCGAAGAGCGCGGTGTTTGCGTGCTACCGGTTTACGCTGTGAGCGAAGACGCCGCGGTAACGATCCTCGATCTTTCGGCCACACTCGGCGTGGATTATCTGATCATCGGCGCGTCGCAGCGAAACACTCTGGCGAAGCTCCTGGGCGGAAGTGTCGTGACCAGCGTGGCGCAACAATTACCCGACTCGATTCGGCTCGTCATCTTCGGTTAGCCGGATACGCTCGTCGTTTCCCCCTTCCGCCAGGTCTTGCCTTGAACACACCCAGCCAAATCGACGACCACCTGGAGTTGATGCAAAAGCTGATCGAGTATCGGTACCAGAAGGCTTTGCATCATCAACTAATGAAAGCCGCCGATCATTCCATGCTCGGTATCGATGTGCTTGTCCTGATCTACCACTTTGCCAAGGTAGCCGAAGGAGACATTCTCGAGATCGGTTCCTTCGTGGGCGGGTCCACCATCGCCGCGGGTTTGGGTGCACGCGATTCGGGGAGACGAAAGAAAATCATCAGCATTGAACTGGGTGGCCGACTCAAGGATCACCGGCTCGCGACCAGGGACATTTTCAAAGACCTCAAAAAGAACCTTTCGCGCGCGGGATTGCTCGATGCGGTTACCTTAATAAACGGATCCTCTTTCGAGGAGAGAACAATCACGGCAGTTCGAGAAATTGCGGGACCGGGCCAGATCGGTCTGTTTATCTTCGATGCAGACTCGAATGTCCGCCGCGACATCGACTGTTATGGCGACAAGTTGGCCCAAGGTTGCTGGATGGTGATAGATGATTACTTCAGCGCTACCGAGAAAGGCGGCCCGACTCGAATTCAAGTAGACGATCTGGTTTCCGCAGGCCGGCTGCAGCCGCTGGGATTTTACGGCTGGGGAACCTGGATCGGTCGGTGGCTGGGGTCCGCCATTATTTTTTTCTACATGCAAGCAGCGTCCACGGAGTCACTTATGACCTTGTCATGGGTGGGCGGCGTTGACATCTGACAGCTCGATGAAACCTTAAGGCCGCGTTAAGTTTGACCCCGGCCAGCTTCGATCAAAGGCGCCAGTCACTCTTCCGCGGTGAATAGCCTATCGTTTAGTTTCCAACTAAGATTAACTTTCCGGCATATTGCCGGGCCGAAGCTCTTCGAGGAGCTTCTTCAGTAGAACCCGCTGCCTCGCATGGCACATATGCTGCAGCATAATGAACTTTGCAGTGCTCGAACCCTGCCCCCAATAACCATATGAAATCTCTATCTCAAATCCCACGACAACCAGGACGCCTTCGCGGCGAACAATCGCCCGTCGGGTTGCGTCCCAAGGGTCCCCTTACCGACTACCATTTCCACGCCGCCGGCAGGGAAGTGAAATCCGGCGGCAGCAGCCACAAGCTAATTCGCCCGATCTTTGCTCCCGGCTTCCGCGACCTCAGCAACGAGTTCCTCGGCACGGAAGCGAAACGCAACTACGTGGCCGAAGTTCTATTCTTTGCCATAATCGTCGGCGTTTCGGCGTGGCCGATCGTTTCCATGGTCCGGGCCCTGGCTGAGTTGATGAAATAATTACAAGGGGGGCGGTTTCCAAACCGTCCTTCCATCGGCGCTTTGGAAGAGCCGCTCCTTGTTTGTCATTGAGCGCTCGACCCGCCGAAAACGAACGCTTCACAATGTGGTGCGGGCAAATTACTTTGCGCGCATGCATCACCCACCGCTGTCGTTAACAAAGACGGTCTCACTGCTTCTGGTATCAGCGGGGCTCGCGCTGGCTGCGCCGTCGCCGATCCAGGAGCGTGCGGATCGTTTCCTCGCGCTCGCGAACGCCGGATACAAGGGTCTCTACCGGGTAAACAGCGAAGCCCAATGGGCCGCCGTGACCGACGTTACTCCGGCCCACGACGCGGCCTCTGAAACGGCGGGCCAAGCAGCGGCAGCGTTTAATGGCAATCCGGCGCTCATCAACGAAGCGCGCGATCTCCTGACCCATCGCGCCGAACTGACAGAGCTCGCTGTGCGTCAGCTGAACCAGCTCCTGCTCAACGCCGCCGAAGGGCCGATGACGAATCCGTCGCTCGTCGCCGCGCGCGTGGAAGCCGAAACGAAACAGGCATCCGTCCTGAACAGCTTCGAGTTCAAGCTCGACGGGAAACCGATCACCGCGAATCAAATCGACGACAAGCTCGATAACAGCACAGATCTGAACGAGCGCCGAAGGGTTTGGGAAGCTTCGAAGGAATCCGGCCCCGCCCTAAAACCCGGCCTTATGAAGCTGCGGGACCTGCGCAACGGCTGCGCGCAAGAACTGGGGCATCATGACTACTTCGCGTTGCAAGTCGCTGCCTACGGAATGAAGACCGAGGAGATGGTAAAGCTGCACGATGATTTCCTTGCCCAGCTTCGCCCTCTCTATCTCCAGCTGCATACCTGGACGAAATACAAGCTGGCCGAGAAGTTTCATCAGCCTGTCCCAAAGCGAATTCCAGCTCATTGGATCAATAACCGCTGGAGCCAGGAATGGGGCGGCCTGGTCGAAGCCGCTAACATCGACGATCGCTTCAAGGACCGCACACCCGAATGGATCATCAAGACCGCGGAACAGTTCTACACCGGTCTCGGCTTTGGGCCGCTACCTCCGAGCTTCTGGGCCAAGTCCGATCTCTATCCCGTGAAACCAGGCGACCCCCGAAAGAAGAACACGCATGCCTCCTGCTGGCATATCGATCTCGAGAACGACATTCGCTCGCTGCAAAGCATCGAGTCGAACTCGCGTTGGTTCTACACCGCGCACCACGAGCTTGGCCACGGTTACTACTTCATGGCGTACACGCGTCCGGAGGTTCCGCCACTCCTGCGCACTGGCGCAAACCCTGGTTATCACGAAGGCATCGGCGAACTGATCGCGTTGGCTTCGAGCCAGGTGCCTTATCTTCAATCACGCGGCATCCTTCCGGCCGATTTCAAAGCTGATGCCACCGCGTTTTTACTCGATGACGCCCTTTCGCGTTCGCTTCCCTTCATGTTCTGGTCCTCCGGCACGATGATGCACTGGGAAGCGGATGTTTATTCCAAGAACCTTCCCGCCGATCAATGGAACGCCCGTTGGTGGCAATACGTGCGCGATCTGCAAGGAGTCGAGCCACCCAGCCCTCGGAGCGAAGAATGGTGCGATGCCGCCACCAAAACCCATATTAACGACAATCCTTGCTACTATTACAGCTACGCCGTCGCGACCGTGCTAAAGTTCCAGCTGCACGATCATATTGCGCGGAAGATTCTGCACCAACCTCCGCAGGCGTGTAACTACGCCGATAACAAGGAAGTCGGTGCGTTCCTCAAAAGGATCATGGAGAAAGGCGGGACAGAAGACTGGCGCAAGGTCTTAAAGGACGCTACTGGCGAGGAGCTATCCACACGAGCGATGGTGGAATACTTCAAGCCGCTTCAGTCATGGCTCGAAGCCCAGAACAAAGGGCGCCAGATCGGCTGGGATTAACATTCCGCCCACATTCAATCGAAAAACTACTCCGAAACTGATGGCACTTTCTTTCAATCAGGTAGGGACGCACCTCGGGGGCGTCCGACTATTCTTGGATGCGAACACTGCCAAAAGAAGTCGGACGCCTCGGAGAGCGCCTCTACCTTTGAGCGAAACAAACGGCCTAACTGAATGAGCCGCTATCTCATCACCTCGGCACTTCCGTATATCAACGGTGTAAAGCATCTGGGCAATCTGGTTGGCTCAATGCTCCCGGCGGATGCCTACGCTCGTTTCCATCGGGCCTGCGGGCATGAAGTCCTGTTCATTTGCGCGACGGATGAGCACGGCACGCCGGCAGAGCTCGCCGCCCACGAAGCTGGTCTGCCGGTCGCAGAATACTGCACGAAGATGCATGTCTTACAGAAGGAGCTCGGAGAACGGTTCGGACTTTCTTTCGATTCCTTCGGTCGATCTCACTCCGAGCAAAATCACGAAATCACCCAACACTTTTACCACCAGCTCGACCAGAACGGCTTTCTCGAGGAACGAGTAACACGCCAGGTTTATTCCATCGGCGATGGCCGCTTCCTGCCTGATCGATACGTCGTGGGCACCTGCAAGTATTGCGGCTACGAGAGAGCCCGCGGCGACCAATGCGAGAACTGCACCCGCGTCCTGGACCCAACCGACCTGATCAATCCTCGCTCGGCCATCTCCGGCTCGACCAACATTGAGACGCGGGATTCCAGACATCTTTTCCTCAAGCAATCGCAAATGGTTGGCCGCTTGCGCGAATGGATCGACTCGAAGAAGGATTGGCCACTGCTCGTCACTTCGATCGCACGCAAGTGGCTGGACGAAGGTTTGAATGACCGCAGCATCACCCGCGATCTCAGTTGGGGCATTCCTGTGGCCTACAAGGGAGAAGTGCGTCCCGGTTTTGAAGGCAAGGTCTTCTACGTCTGGTTCGACGCTCCTATCGAGTATATCGGTGCGACGATGGAGTGGGCCCATGCCACCAAGAATAACTGGAAGCGTTGGTGGCGCGAGGATGAGGGCGCCGCCGATGTTCGCTACATCCAGGTGATGGGCAAGGACAACGTCCCTTTCCATACCGTAGGTTTTCCCGTAACTCTTTTTGGATCGCAAGAGCCCTGGAAGGTAGTGGACTATATCAAAGGTCTTAACTGGATGAACTACTATGGAGGAAAGTTTTCCACCTCCGGGGACCGCGGCATCTTTATGGACAACGCGCTGGAGTTACTTCCCGCCGATTACTGGCGCTGGTACCTCCTCGCCAACGCTCCTGAGTCGGACGATTCCAATTTCACTTGGGAACACTTTCAATCTACCGTGAACCATGACCTCGCGGACGTGTTTGGTAACTTCGTGAATCGGATCGCGAAATTCTGCATAGCACGCTTTGAAGGACGGATTCCGGGCAAGGGCGAGTATGGCCCCCTCGAGACCGAGATCACCACTGCTCTCGAGCAAAAGCTCACAACTCTGACGCACCACATGGAGGCTTTGGAATTTCGCAAATCCGCGACCGAGCTGCGGTCAATGTGGGTGATCGGAAATGAATACCTTCAGAAAGCGGAACCCTGGATGAGGATCAAAACGGACCCCGTCTCCGCTGGAGTATCAATCCGCTACGCTCTCAATCTCGCACTTGTGTTCGCGGCGCTCGCTCAACCATTCATTCCTGAAACGGCGGCCAAGATCTCGCGCGCGCTGAGCAGCACCGATTTAGCACTCGCCTGGCCAAAAGCCCTCGGGGATAAGGTATCCCAACTTACTCCTGGAGCGCGGATCAGTGTTCCTGAAGTTCTTTTCGCCAAGATCGATGACGCTAAACTGCCCGAGTGGGCCGAGCGCTTTGGCGGCGTGGGTTCCAAGAACTGTTAGAATGCAAGTCGATTCCGACGATGTCGCAGGCCGCGTAAGCCAGGCCCCTCAAGCGGACGCATGAAGTCATTCATACGTCAATTTTTGTTCCTCGCCTTCTTTTTCTCCGGCTACTGCGCGCTGGTTTATCAGGTGATCTGGACGCGACTAGCTTTCGCCGCATTTGGGATCATTACACCAGTCCTCTCTGTTATCATCTCTGTATTTATGTTAGGGCTCTCCGCTGGCGCATGGATGGGAGGCCGCTGGATTGGTTCACTAGTCAGGCACACTGGATGCTCCGCACTCCTCTTTTATGCTTTGACGGAACTTACGATTGGTATCGGTGGGTTCGTTGTTCCGAAGTTATTTACAGTTGGCGAAGGGCTCTTGCTCTCAAGCGGCCAGACCGATTCCTTCCGCTATCTTTCGTTGTCCGCTCTGGTCCTGGGAGTTTCCATCTTTCCCTGGTGTGTATCCATGGGCGCTACCTTTCCTTTCATGATGGCTTATGTGCGCGAGCACGATCAGCGAAGCGCGGATAGCTTCAGTTATCTTTACCTGGCAAACGTACTCGGCGCGATGACGGGTTGCTTGCTTACGGCCGTTGTTCTCGTGGAAGTCCTCGGATTTAAACATACCCTGTGGACGGCGGGAGGCATCAACTTTGCCATCGCTGCCATTAGCGGGTGCGTCGCCTGGCAGGTGCGCCCGCTCCCTTCGCAAGCCTCTAAATCGAAACGCTCCGCCAAGCGGTTGAGAAAGTTCCCACAATCCTCTACGCGAAACCGGCTCATCAAATGGATTTTGTTTTCGACCGGCTTCTCGGCCATGGCCATGGAGGTGATCTGGGCCCGCGCTTTCATGCCTGTGATGACGACGCAAGTCTACTCCTTTGCCCTCATCGTTTTCGCCTATCTGGGCGCGACGTTTCTCGGATCATGCTTGTATCGCCACCACCTTCGCAACGGCTCCGTGCGCTCTTCGGCAGGCCTCCTTTCTATTCTATCCATCGCAGCGTTTCTTCCGATCGTATGCAACGATCTCCGGTTTCTGACTAACACTGCGGATTTTGCGGGTTACATGAGCGCGACCGTTTTGCTGCTTAGCATTTGTCCGCTTTGTGCCGGTCTCGGCTATCTGACACCCGGCCTCATCGATGAATATGCGGTGGGCGACCCCGCCCGCGCCGGCAAACTCTATGCCTTGAACGTCTTCGGCTGCATCTTCGGGCCGCTCTTTGCTTCCTATGTTTTGTTACCGTTCGCAGGCGAGCGCTACGGACTAATACTCCTAGGTCTGCCCCTCCTTGGATTGTCCCTTTTTGGGAGTCGTTCCCTGCCCTCGTGGATTCGGTGGACGACTGGAGTATCCGCTAGTGCTCTTCTGATCTGGTCGATGTTCTTTGCGGTGGACTTCGCCAACCTTGTATTAAGAAAAGCCAGTAAGACGGAGATCCGCCGAGATTATGCCGCTTCCGTTATTTCCGCCGGTGAAGGTCGGTCCAAGGCACTTTTGGTGAATGGGGTGGGCATGACTGGCCTGGTGCCGATCACGAAATTCATGTCTCACCTTCCGCTCGCATTGCACACGGGCAAGCCTGAGTCGGCGCTGGTCATCTGTTTTGGGATGGGCACAAGCTACCGTTCCGCTTTGCGTTGGGACATCGAGACTACGGCAGTGGAACTCGTGCCGGGAGTGCGGGACGCCTTTCCGTTTTACCATGCCGACGCGGCGGATGTTCTCCGGAACCCAAAAGGACGGATCATTATTGACGATGGCCGGCGATACTTGAGTCGTACAAAGGGTAAGTTCGATGTCATTGTGATCGACCCACCTCCACCAGTGGAAGCGGCGGGTTCCAGTCTACTTTACTCAGAGGAATTCTATGCCCTGGCCAAACAACATCTGCTGCCAAATGGCATTCTCCAGGCATGGTTCCCGGGCGGGGAGGTCCGGACCGGCCAGGCTGTCCTCAGGTCGCTCCGGGACTCTTTTCCTCACCTTCGCTGTTTTAGGTCTCCACAAGGCGGAGGAATGCTTGTTTTAGCTTCGCTGGATCCTATTGCCAACTGGGGTCCAGACCAGCTCGCGATGGTTATGCCAAGCGCTGCCAGTGACGACTTATTGGAATGGAGTTTTTCCGCGAATTTGCCGGCTTATCTCGGGCAGGTCCTATTAAAAGAGTTCTCAATTGAGCAAGCTCTCGCTCCAGATCCTCGCATTCGAATTACCGATGACCATCCCTATAACGAATATTTCTTGTTGCGGCGATGGGGATTGCTCTAAGGAATCATCTGCTGCGACTGCTTCTATAAGTTGCCCCAACGCTATCAGATTGGCAGTTTCCTGCGTTGGAGCCTCGATTGGTTTTCTCACGCTTACCTGCCAATCGAAACCCTCACTGTTTCAATGAGCAGCTCGTCGACGTAGAATTCGACGCGATATTTCCCCTCGGCCCAGCCGTCGGGCGGTCGCCCCAGAGTGAAGCGAGCGCTGGCATCTGGCGCAGGGGCGACAGTTTCAGTTTCGTCGATGACGAAATTAGGCTCTACGATATCGCCGACATCTTCTGCAACCCAAGCCACCCGAATCGTTGCGCCTTGGGGAAGATCATGGCCGTGCCATCTCACATAGATGTTCGCGACGTCGGATTTGAATTGAGTTTTCAAGCCGGCCGCCGGATCGCTCGATACCTCCACGGTAAGTTTCTTGGGCGGGACGACTGGCTTGCTGTCATCCGGTGGCGCTGGAACCTCCGATGGCTTCGGAGCAGGAGTGGCCGCGACGGGTGACGGCGTCGCTTCGGGTTTGGAAGCAACGGTTGGTTGCTTCCCGTCGGGCTGGGCCACCACCGGCGATGGCGGTGCTTGAGGTTTGGAGATTACTTCAGTCACTTTTTTCAACTCCAGAACTACACGCTGTAGCATCCCCGGGACTCTCACCACCGTGGTTTCCTTCACCAATCCGGTCCCCGGAACGAACCACCGATCGAGCTTGATCGACAAGAGCGAAGAATCTTCACATTGAAGATGAAACGCCTGGAAGTTCCCGGCCGGCACAGTCACACCTTCTTTGGCCACGACGGTGAAGTGCTGGCGCATTTTGATCCCCGACACTTCGCTCTCCAACTCCCACGCGGCGCCGACCTTTAAAGGCGCGGCGATGATGGGTTCCGGTGGATTCAGTTTCGTAAGTTTTCCATCCTTCCCGCTACGGGCAAGGCACGTGATGCCGTTTCCGTCTACGCTCACCAGCTCCGTTTTAGAGACAATGTTGCCAGAAAGGGTCTCAAATTTTACGACCTCTTTGCCATCGAGGAGTTGCTTGCCGGCGCGGACGGTGACGACAGAACGTACCGGCGCGGCGCCTGTGAGCGTTTCCGTCGAATCATATTCCCAGCTGGTTCCTTCGACGGTCGGCAGGATTTGATCGGCGCGCACGGAAACGGCCGCGAGAAGAAGCTCGATTGCTAGAAATAATTTTCGCATGCGGCCTCAACTCTTATCTACTCGGTTCCGCTTGGCGAGTCATGAGATGGGAGCGCTCTCCAAACTTATTGCTCACTCCTGCTTCTACCCGTTCACGTAATCGGAGAGGATGGAGTCGAACAGGAGGAAGAAGAGATTCGGAGTCTACGGGACTCGAACCCAATCTCGCAACTTCGCGACATTGCGGCAATCCCGCCACAATGCTGCGGAAAACTGCGCGTAAACCGCGACCCGAGCAAATGCGCATCATGCCGGATTCGCGCAGCATTACGCAGTTTCCGTGTCCGAATTTGTCCGGACCGTCACGGTGCGAATACATTTTATCAGCCCAGGTCCAAAACATGGCGCAAAGTGAATCCGGTCCAGAACGAAATTGAAGGTGCCTACGACGACAAAACAGCCGCAGTCGAAGGATGAAGTTTTGGTGCCTGGTCCTACAGTAGACCAGTCGGGAGCTGCCGACCATTCGAAGGGTGAAAGCGTTGCCGGCCTCATCCGTCGCCGACGACGCGTGAGGATGCTCCGCCTCATCGCCTGTGAGGCGGTGGCTATCGGGATCATATGGTCGCTTCCGCCATAGCAGGACTCTCCGCTCGTTTTGCCACGGAGACTCTGACACCGTTTTTCCGAATACTGCCATTACCGCAGCAGCGGCGGCGGCAATCATACCCAACCTATTTTATGGGAGCGCTGGGAACCGCCCACGAGGTTAGCGCTAGCGACTGCGAAGCCGTCCAGATCACTGTTGGGACGACCAGATTCTGATGCCGCGAGCACCAGCGTGTTGCCAGATTCATGGAGCTTTACCCGCGATTTGTCGAGAATCTTTACATTTCTCTTCGATCACACAGGAAAACGACGTCACGCAACTGCATCTGCAACCCGGTGGAAAGCAGAAGTTTACGCCAACCGCAGATTAGATCTAGCCTTGTCGGGCATCGCAGATGCTGTTGTTGAGTGTCCAACTTACAGGAAAATATGAAAACTATACCAAGATCGTTTCTCTACATCCTGCTTCCCGTTGCGCTGCTTGGCTCAATCACTGTGGCCAAAGCATTTAGCATCGTCGCGAACCCGGACTTCAAGACCGGCGCCTTCTCCGGTTGGACGCAGAGCGGCAATACCAGTCATACCAGCGTGAGCGAAGGCGGCTATGCCCATCCTGGAGCGTTTGGCGCATACTTGGGCGGCCCGGTCGGCCCCAAGGGCAAGAAGGGTAGAATTTGGCAACCAGATCCATTTGTGGTACGAAGTGTACCGGAAACCGGTACAAACGCGCTCCTGCTGAGCCTCGGCCTTGTGGGGCTTTGCCTAGCGCAGCGTGCTCTCTGCGGGCGTAAAGGATGTGCGGCGCACGAAACTGTCTAGCGAGCATAGGTCAGCAAAAGCCGCATGTTGTAGTCGGAATCATTACGCCGCCTACCGGCGAATACGCCCCCACGGAAGCCCAGGCCGTGAAAGACATGCGAGACGAGGCAGCGAACCACGGCGCCGATGCCATCTACATCGAGTCGCAATCAGAATCAGGGGGTTGGCCCTTTGGTACTGTATTTGGGCGCGCATCGGGCGGGAGTTTTAGCGAGCTCCGCTTCCGCGTTAAAGCAATCGTCTGGAAATAGAACCTGCTTGCCTCGTAGTGTGATGAGGCTTGAAATCCTTGCGAGGCAACCAAGGGCCGTGATTTCACTGTTTAGGCGTCGCATGTCCCGCTAGAAATTGTGTGTGCGGTGACCGCGCTATGAACCCGAAAAACTTCTTCGCCGAGCTGAACGGCGCAATGTTTACAAGATTGCGATCGCTTACGCTGTCGTCGCCTGGTAATTGGTCCAAGTCGCCACGCAAGTTTTTCCGTTTTTTGAAATTCCGAATTGGGCCGTGCGACTCGTGGTGCTTCTAATCATCATCGGATTTCCGATTGCGCTCATCCTCGCGTGGGCGTTTGAGCTGACACCGGAAGGTTTCAAGCGAACGGAGTTCGCGGACGAATCGGCGAAAAAATCATCGCGTAAACGCGTATGGCTTTACGTGGTGATCGTAGCCGGCGCGATATCGGTGAGTTTGTTTTTCCTCGGGCGCTACACCGCATCGAGTAAGCAGAGTGCGTCGGGTAATGCGGCGCAATCGGCCAATACCATTCCAGAAAAATCCATCGCCGTTCTGCCGTTTGAAAACTTTAGTGAGGACAAAGCGTTCGCGTTCCTTGCCGACGGGGTGCAGAACGAGATTCTGACCGATCTCGCGAAAATCGCTGATCTGAAAGTGATCAGCCGCACTAGCGTAATGCAGTACAAAAACACCCGACACGTCATCTCCCGGAGATCGCGCAGGCGCTTAAAGGTGGCGCATGTGCTGGAAGGCAGCGTGCAGCGCTCCGCCAACCGTGTGCGGGTGAGCGCGCAGTTGATCGATGCCCGCGGTGACACACATGTCTGGGCGGAGAAATATGACCGCGACCTGGCCGATGTCTTCGCGATTCAGAGCGAGATTGCCCAGGCGATTGCCGATCAGCTTCAGGCCAAGCTATCGCCAAAGGAAAAGAGCGCGATCAACGAACGGCCCACTTCTGACCTAGCTGCCTAAGATCTCTACCTGCGGGCGAAAGAACTTCTCTACGACAGCGACGTTAGCCCCTCTCGCTTGAAAGAGGATCTCTTTAAAGCGGTGCAACTTCTCGACCAAGCCCTCGCGCGCGACCCGGTGTTCCTCCTGGCTCATTGCCAACTCGCCTCTGCGCACGATTTAATATATTTCTTTAACTACGATCACACTGAAGTCCGTCTCTCTTGGTAAGCTAGAAGTAGCGCCGCCTCTCAGAGTCATATGAGAGGCAATGAGAGACGGCGGTAGTGAGTCCCCCGGATTCACTACGGCACTGAGAATGCCGAAAGGCGGCTGGGCTGGTCAACTGACATTTCCGCAATATTGTTGGGAATGCACACCTTGAACGTGGCGAGCTGGGTCCCGAGCTGACGGACCGTTTCATTGCAAATCCCGCGCGCAAATACAGCGGGTCCCGACGATGAAAAGGATCCTGCGGCTTTCCTACTGATTCCAGCTCAGGCGTCGGAAAGCTTTACGGTATTTGCAAATCTGATTAACGTTTGTTAGAACTTCTATAATCACAAGAATCTAATCTTCAATAACTTGCGAATCCAAGCTAATTCTTGGCACCATCTCTGCTA
>PNAS01000018.1 GCA_003169695.1 Spartobacteria bacterium | reverse complement strand
ATAGGTTGCGCTGACGAACACGACGAGGAACAGCGCTTCCTTATTCCCCAGTTTCAACCTGAAAATCGCGCCCCACGCGAGCAGGAAGACCAGAGGACTGACGAGGAGCAGTTCGAGAAGATAGCGGTACCAGGGACCGTCCCCGGTCGCGATTGCGTAGGGCAGCACCGAAGCCTTCGCGACGAGAAGCCAGTAGGTATTGATGAAGGTTGTCGCGCTCCCGCAGAGAGCGATGAGAACAACGAGCCCCAGGAGGGGACCGGCGAGCGTGAGCAGGAGAAGCGGCCGCGTCACAGTGCCAAAACGCAGCCACCGATTTGCTCCGATCAGGGCGAGCAAACCAGCATAGGCGAAGACGGCGTTTTCCTTTGTTATCACCATCAAGGCGAGGCTCGCGGTGTAAAGAATGAGCCAACGCAGGTTGTTGGGCTGGCGAAGGTTCTCCCACAAGAACCAAAGGCTCAGTGTGGCCCAGAAGGCGAAAAAGCCATCAATGAGGGCATGTTGCGACATATGAATTTGGGTGGGAGCGCAAGCCATCAGGGCGAGCACGGCGAGAGCGATGCGCGGGCCACCCAGCCGCCAGGCGAACGCGCCCGCGGCGAAAAGCAGCAGAATGCTGAACAGGCAGGAAACACGGTGAAGTGCAACGAGGGCCTCCTCTCCGGTGGCCTGATGCCAGAGATAAGCGGAGAAGATATAGAGGAAACGGGTAGGCGGTAGGATCGCCGCCGGCAACTCTTGCTGGCGTTTGACATAGCTTTCCGCAAAGTCGGGATAGCTCGTTAGGCCACTCGAGATCAGGTTATTGACGTAACCGCTGTAGAGTCCTTCATCGTAACCAATGGCGGTAAAGGTGGAGGAGGGATAAATCCTTAATGCGATGCCAGCGAGGCTGACCAGCGCGATTGCGATGAAGAAGAGACGGCGATGGCCGTCCGGCGGCGATAGTTTCGTTTCAGGCGAGGCCATGTATTTCGATTGCTTTCGCGAACTCGTAGAACGCGACGACGTCATTCGCTCCCAAGGTGGCCAAGGCGATGCCGCTCTTGAAGAGTAACGCGACCAGCGCCACCACGACGATCAGAACCGGCCGGATGAAAAATGGATCTTCACCGCGCGTGTTCTTCAGCGAGGCGAGTTCAGGTTCGAGGGTCATGGCCGTTGGTTGTTGGTTGCGGAATCCTCTGCTTACGACTTTGGGGGAGAGTCTAGCACTTCCCTGTCAAAAACAATCCGCCTGACAAGGCGAGAGCGCTGGCACTGGATTTGCTCGGATAGGGATCGCCGAAATGACTCTCTCCGTCATCATTCCCTGTTTCAATGAGCGCCGCACGATCAGAACGATCGTGGAGAAGGTGAAAGCCGTGGTGTCCGCCGGGACCGAGATTATCATCGTCGACGATGCCTCGACAGACGGGACGGCTGCTATCATGGACAAATTAGCCGGTGAAGGGGTGGTGGTGGTGCATCATGCCGTTAATCGCGGCAAAGGCGCTGCGATGGCGACCGGTTTCCGGCAGGCAACCGGGGACATCGTTCTCGTGCAGGACGCCGATCTGGAATACGACCCGAGGGACTACGCTCAATTGCTCAGTCCGATCGAGAATGGAGAAGCCGATGTCGTTTTTGGCTCCCGTTTTTCGGGGGGCCGTCCTCATCGCGTGGTTTATTTCTGGCACATGGTGGGAAATCGGATGCTCACTCTTCTCTCGAACATCTTCACCAATATCAACCTGAGCGACATGGAGACGGGTTACAAAGCTTTCCGCCGAGATGTTCTGGAAGGCCTTCGCATCGAGGAAGAGCGGTTCGGTTTCGAGCCTGAGATAACCGCGAAACTGGCCCAGCGCCGCTGCCGTTTTTTCGAGGTCGGGATTTCGTACTATGGCCGCACGTATGAAGAGGGAAAGAAAATCGGCTGGCGAGATGGAGTCCGTGCTCTTTACGTCATCCTGAAGTATAACCTCTGGAAACGCGAATCCCATGTCTTCCCAATTGCCAGCGCCACTTCAGCCCTCCCGGCTCTCGACAGACACCTCCCTGTTTCAGTATCGAGGACATGACATCCTCGATCTGCTGAAGGGCGCCCGGTTATCGCATTTATCATCCCCCAGAAGAACATCCAAGTTGTGGGTCTCGATCATCAGTGCCAAGGCTCAAAATCGACAGACAATGATGGGCATCTGACCGGGGTATGCTTTTACTTCCGTTCGGGTTTCGCACATTTCGCGTTCTAAGTTGCCCAGCCATTGCTCGCGTCCGTCGGAACTGTCCGCGGAAAAAATCGCGTAATGGGATCGTCCAATTTTCTTCGCCGCATCCCTCAGTCTTCGCGTCTCGGAGGCATCGAGAAATTCTCTTGAGACTGGGACGAGTCGCAGGTTCGGGAAGCGGTCCTTTCCGTAAATTTGGAGCGCTGTTGCCGGATTGCCCCACTGGGTATCGGTAAAGATCACGCCCGGTTCCTTTTCTTTTTCCAGCATCGCCACAACCTCCTTTACTCCAAAGCCTGTCGACCAACTTTTGAGATAGTTAGCAGCAGCCCAGCTCGTGCTTCGCTCAATGTATTTCCCCGGGGAATCGCGCATAAGAACTATCTGATATCCCCAAAAGGCTAGCATGCCTGCAGCCAGAGCGAGAAGCCCCGCGCGCACCAAACTCTCTTTTCCATCGCGCGCCAGATTCCAGACGATCACACCGGTCCTGGCAAGTAGCGGAAGGAGGACGACAATCACGGAGGTGTTAAACAGGTATTCATTGAACCCGCGGAGGAGGAAGATGACTGCCCCTCCGCCTGCGAGGCACATGGCCGCGAGGACAAGTTCGGCAAAATTTCTCTTTTGAAAGGCGAACCAAAGGAAGGTGCAAAAGAACAGCGCCACGGACCACGAATAATACGAATCGATATATTCTCCGACTATTTGTAGGTTCGCGCGCCACGTTTCCATCGGGAGCTGGAAAATCTCCCGCAGGGACATGACCCAATGCCCGTTGAAATGTTCTCTGATGTCGTTGAACTCGGGCGGGATTACCAGGCTGGTGGCGAAATGCGCACAGAGGATAATCGCAGCCAGAACGGAGAGATTTGCGGTAAATTCCTTCCAATTCCAACACGCGACCCATCTTATGGCAGCGTTGGGCATTCTCTCCGCCGATCCTTCCTTTCTGCGCAATTGTGTAAAAGGCAAAGCGATCGCCACCGCCAGGAGCAGAGCGCCCGATTGTTTAAGGAGAAGCAGCACTGTCCCCAGCAAGATGGCCATCACCGCCCAAACCAACTTCCCCTGTTTGGGTCGCATCGCTTTTAGGAGCGACCAATAAAGAAATGGGGCCGTGGAAAAGAGAAATGTCTCCGCGGTAAATTGGTTGTTATGGAAGAGCACCGTTGGACACACGACATAGAGCATCGTCGCGATGACCGCCTCCCTTTGGCTAAAAAATTCCTTCGTGAAGAGGTAGAACCCGAATAACCCGAAAAACGACAGAAGCGCGGCAACGACGCGTCCTGCCACGAGAGGATCGCCTCCCCATCGAATCACCGGCGCAGCCATCCAGTACTGGAGCGGAGGTTTCCAGTCCCCGAATTCCCCATTCATTGAGATGAATTTGTTTTTCTCCCAGTCATCGTGGATCGATTGGGCATATTGAAGATAAATCGCTTCGTCGTTGAAAATTGGAAAGGCTGTGAGGGTCAACGTCCGAGTAAGGACGAAGAGTACCATCGCGAGCAACAAGCCGGCATGCCGGGAAATCGCGTTCGGGAGAATCTTCATGGAATGCCAGCTCGCGCATGAGCTTCCGGGGCGTTAAGGGTCAACAAGAGCGGCATCCCGGACGAGTGCGAGCCGTCCCTCCCCGCATCTGCTTTTGAATGCTGACCCGTATCTGCAGGGGCGTTCCGAGCCGGCGGGAACGCGGGAGGTGTCAGTCTTAGACAGGTCACGGCAACTGCAGCTCGTACAGGTTGGAAGCGCGCTGAACCAAGTTGAAGTGCGCCTTCAGTTCAGCCACGGCCTTCGCCTCGTTTTCATACACAGAGGTCGACTCGAAGAAAACCGGCGTGCCCCGGACGACCTCCTGGGCGAGTTCATCCATGCGCTCACTGGCGACAAACCGGACGGCCTCCTCCGCATGCGGGCGAATCAAGGCAAGAGCCTGGGGATCCTTCCAGTTGAGCGAGCTCAGACGGGGGTCATCCACGCGTTTCCTGACTAAAAGCTTCGAAGCATATTCGACATTGCGCGATAGTGGAACGATCCGGCGGGACGATCCATACCCCGCCAGGCGTCCGAGATAAACCGGATCGATGGCAGAAATAACGATGGCATTTTCGGGTGTGTGCTTTCGCATCCCGTCCGCGGCGCGCCGGCGGAGCGGGATTGGCGCAGGCGTGGCGATTCGCGCGGCCACCGTGAGCAAAAACACGGCCGGCAAGAGCAGTTTAGGCAGGGTTTCTTTCTCAGGGCCAATCAAGAGCGCTAGCAGTGAACCTGCCAGGACACTGGCGCCCGCTAGCATCGGGATATGAAAACGGTCACGCGGGAAAAAATAGAAAAGGTGAAAGAGCAATATGGGCACGGTCGTGAGAAAGAAAAAGATCATGGTATCCCGGAAGGACTGCCGGGAAGCCGCGAAAGCGGCAGGTCTTCGCGTCCGGGCCAGGAGCCAGGCGCCGATGCAAACCAACAACAGGATCGGCAAAACGCTAAAGCCAATCACTTCGAGATTCATCCCGAGATACGAGAGCGAAAATACCATCCTTGGATAATCCATCGGCACCGGGACCCAAAAATTGTAACCGTTGCGCAGAGGGGAGCCGAAGGTGGCAGAGTTATAGGCGAGGGTGGCTGCGGCGGCTGCGGCCATTGGAGCGAGCAACAATATTACTCGAAGAAAAACGCCCCTCCATGGCCTGAGCGTCGCGAGCAAGAAGGGCAGCAGCATCGCGGCAAACACGGGTCGAAAGAGAGTCGTTACTGCCACCAGAACGCCCGCTCCGAAACAAAGAAGCACTGATTCGGGTTTCGAGCGCAGATGCAGATAGACCAAACAAGTGCCCAGCATGAGGGCGGTGCACGGGACATCAGTCATCACCTGGGTGGCCCAGGCACTGTAGGATGGGAGCATGAGCACGGCGAGCGCGGCGAGCACTCCGCCCGTGGTCGAGCTAAGTCGTTTCCCAATTGCGTAGGCGAAACCAATGCCGGCTACCGCCAGCAACGTAACCGGTAAAATGGCATTGCCTGGTTCGTGCCCGAACAGAACATACGCCGGCAAGATCACGAGCACGGGGAACCAGGGCGGGTAACGCGGCGGCAGCCCCCGCCCCTCCACAATGATCTCATAACGGCCGGTTTCGAGGAGTTGCAGGGGAGCGAGCGCATATTCCACCGTATCGGGCGGAACCTCGAGATTTGATGCGCTGTAAGGAGTCCGATAAAGCCAAACCGCCGCGATTAAGAGGAGTGCCGGGAGTGGCCACGACCGGAGGCCCGCACGAAAAGTGGAGTTATTCATGGGCGCGCCGTGCCCGATCCCTTTGACGCTGGTCGACGGATAGCGCTACGGCGACCAGTCGAAGACCGTCCTTTTGTCATGGGTTCGAATCGCCAACTGATTCCAAACTTAGCAACCTCACCGACGGGTTTCGCCGCTTCGTTCGCAGCCATTCAGCCGTGAGAGCTGCGACGAATGCGAGCCACGGCCAGGTCACCCAGGGTGCCCATTGATCAGCAATGCCATTGTTGGAGACAGCGAGGTTCCACGGCAATCCGGCTGCAATCTTGTTGTAGAAGAAAAATATAAACAGCGAGCAAGCTGCTGTGACGTAAGCGAACACCGTCGGTGACAACACGAGCAAGAACGCCATCGGCCAGACAAGATATTGCGCCCCGACACCGGGGGCGAAGGCATAGAAAACCAGCCACACGTAGGCGATCGAGCCGAACAAGCCGCGGCTGTCCATGTTGCGCCGGCGCCAGGCGATCATCAGCGCCGCGGCGATAATGATAATTTTCAGCGCGTTCGACGCGATGCTTTCCGCGAGAGGCAGATTGCGGTAATCCATGACCGCGAATTGCGACCAGCCAGTCAGTCGCAGCCAATAAGTCACGCCCCAAAGTCCCCAATAGCTGCCGTACGCGAGTACGTTTTTCGCGAATGGAATCGGGAAGTTGAGGAGTGGCTGGATCGAGATCGCGGTGACGGTCACAACGAGCGGGAACAGAAATCGCATCGTTCTTTGCCGCGAATACCAAAACCAGAAAAACGCCGGCAGCAGTAACGCCGGAACGATCTTGATCCCGCAGCTCAGCGCAAGCACCACCCCGCACAAGGCGGGCTGATTGCGCACGCAGAGGTAGGCGGCGAGCACCACGAACAGGACCACCACTGGGTCTGTGTTTCCGTGGAATCCCGACACCATAATCGATACCGGACTCAGCGCCAGGAGGAGCAAAGACCATGTCGGCAAGGCCCATCGCTTCCTCAGGTGCAACATAATCAGCACAACAACAAAATCCGCGATGATTCCAGGGAGGCGGAGCAAGAAGGGGAACGTCAGGCCGCTCTCCTGAAGAACACGAACGGTTCCGAGCGAGTAAATGCCACGCAGGAAATAGGAGACTAGCGGCGGATGATTGAACATCGGCCGGTGTCGGTAGGTCCACTCAAGGCCGTGCTGACTGAGATCACTTGCGAATTGATGGAAGGAAAGCACATCGTTCGTGCCTTCTGTGTTGAGGGCTATGCACAGTTTGAGCGCGACGGCGACGAGAGCAGCAGCGACCACCCAGAACACGGGCGAAGCGATACGCTTGCGGCGCATTGTCTGCGCGTCAGTCGCGCTCTGCGGATCATTGTTCATTCAGTGGCGCGCCGACAGCCTTTCGGATTACTTCACGTAAAGCGAGAAATTCCCGCGGCGCCGGATTCAATGAGATTGCGCGCTCCACTTCAAGGGCTGCGGAACGATAATCGCCGCTCCCAAGTTTTGCTTTTGCCAGGAGAAAATGCGTCGTCGCTTCGTCGGGCGCGATTTGTAGCGCGCTCATGAAATACGCGGCAGCAGCATCCCAGTCTCTCTTCTCCAACGCGACCACGCCAAGATTATTGAGAGCAGCTTTGTGGCGCGGATCCATCTGCAGGACAGCAAGGTAATGCGCCTCGGCTCGAGGTAGATTCCGTTGTTGCAGCCAAAGGTTGCCTAACGCCAGGTTGATCTCTGTGCTCTCTGGCGCATAGGCGTGCGCAAGTTCCAGTTGTTTCTGGGCGATCGGCCACTGATGAAGATCGAGCGCTTGCGATCCTGAGTTGTAAAACTTGAGCGCCCAAAGTACGGGATCGCGCTGTGGCCACGTCACAAGCGCGGTTGCGGTCACCAGTGCCGCGAGGTAGGCGGCAACAATCGTGCCGCGCGCCAGAGCACAGTTTTCCCAAAACATCATTACTCCCACAGCGGCGAACAAAACCAGTCCAGGCGCCGCAGCGAGGCGATAGCGTTCCGTCACAAAAACCGGCAACACCGC
>PNAS01000083.1 GCA_003169695.1 Spartobacteria bacterium | reverse complement strand
CCCGCGCAAAGCGCGAGGAAGGTGAGAGCAAAGACCCTGCGGTGCGTCAGGAGCATGCCTAAGAAATCATGATAACCTTTGCGCAAGCGATCGAACCCGCGTTCAAAAAGCTGCTGAAGGGCGACGAACGGCCGGATCCACAGTGCAGCCTTCTTATTGTCGCCATCTCCGCCACTAGGCGGAGTTCCAGAATCAGGTCCGCCACCCGACGGAGTCGCCGCGGCGGCCTTGTGATGGTTGCGCTCGAACCACATGATCAGTGTCGGCACCAGGGTGCGGGACAAGACATAGGAAGCGGCGACTGCGAACATGACCGCTTCGGCCAGCGGGACGAATAGAAAACGAGACACTCCCGAAAGAAGGAACATCGGGACAAACACGATGCAGATGCAGAGCGTGGAGACGAACGCCGGCAGAGCGATTTCGCCCGCTCCCTTGAGAATTGCATCCTCCAGCTTTTCTCCCAAACTCATGTGACGCTCGACATTCTCAATCGTCACGGTGGCGTCATCGACCAGAATCCCGACGGCCAGAGCCAGCCCGCCGAGCGTCATCAGATTAATTGTTTCGCCGATCATGCTAAGGGCCGCGATCGATGCCAGCACCGATAGTGGGATCGATACGGCAATGATGATCGTGCTGCGCCAGGAGCCGAGAAACAAAAGTATCATCAGCGCGGTCAAGGCGGCGGCGATGGCCCCTTCTCTTACCACACCACTAACCGCTGCGCGGACAAAGAGCGATTGGTCGTTGAACTCTTTTACCTGAACCGCAGTCGAAACCGTTTTCAGAACATTGGCCATCGCCTGTTTCGCGCCGGAGACGACGCTGAGCGTGGAAGCGGTGCCGCTCTTGAAGACACTAAGCAGGGTACTCCGAACGCCATCCTGCCGGACGATGTTTTGTTGTGGATCGTAGCCGTCACGCACCTGGGCGACGTCACCGACCAGAATCTGCGTGCCATCGACCACTTTGATCGGCAGCTGGTTCAGGCTGTCGATCCGCGTCGGAAAAGTATTGATGTCGATTGGATACTGCTTCTCCCCAAATTTGGTCGTCCCACTGGGGAAAACCAGCGCCTGATTGCTGATCGCGGTCGTCACATCAGTTTGCGTCAGGTTCTTCTCCTGGAGTTTCCTTGGATCGATATCGACCGAGACGAGTCGTTGCTTGCCACCGAAAGGATAAGGAATCGCGATGCCCGGAACGCTGACCAGGCCAACGCGAATCTGATTGAGCGCGACGTCGAAAGTCTGTTGTTCGGAAAGAGTGGTGCTGCCGATGCCGTATTGCAGAACGGGAACGGTCGCGGCGTCGTACTGGATGATGAGCGGCGGGGTCGAGCCGGGCGGAAGTTGCTTTAGGATCGTTTGCGAGACAGCGGTGACTTGGGCGACGGCCGTTGAAATCGTCACGCCCGGCTGAAAGTAAAGTTTGATGATACCGATCCCATCGTATGAGGTGGACTCGATATGCTCGATATTGTTGACGGTGGTGGTAAGCGCGCGTTCCTGCGTGTAAATGATGCGCTGCTCGATTTCGCGCGCGCTCAGTCCGGTGTAGTTCCAAATAATGCTGACCACCGGAATGTTAATGGATGGAAAAATATCAGTGGGGGTCTTGATCAGGACAAACGGCGTCACCAAAAGGAGAAGTAGCGCCGCTACGACAAAGGTGTAAGGCCGGTTAAGAGCCAGGCGAATGATCCACATGGTGCGTTATCCTTGCGTTATTTGCGGCGCAATCGCGGTCTTGCGCGGTAAGCTAATAACTGGCTTCAACTGAGATAGGATCGCTTCCTTACTCGTGCTTCCAAAAATTCCGATGCGCACCTCACCGCCGCTGAAGTACAATATGCTCGGGAGGCATCGAATGCCGTACCACAACCCGAGGTTGGGACTGCTATCGAGCTGGACGCGGGCGACCTTCAGGCGATCGACAGACTCAGCGGGAATTTCGTCCATCGCTCCGTTCATCATCATCGAAGGGAGGCTCCATCCCGTCGCAAACTCGACCAGCACTGGTTGACTGGATTTCAAAACTTCGGTCTCGAAGTTCCCTTCATTGATCTCAATCGCCGGTTTCATGTTCATTTCCGTGCTCGTCCTTCCAACTAAGCGCCTGCATAGCTCAATCCAGGCGATGATTTGGCCACTGGAAGAGCGCTCGACCGCTGACCGAGGCCAAGTAACTCCGCCAGGCGCGACTCATAGGAGTCGCACGCAGGACAGTCACCGTTGGGTTCGACCCATTCGGGATGCTGGATGCGCAAGTCTTCGTGGATCTGCTGTTGAAGCTCGGTATAAGAACGCAGAGGCCTCAGAACGTGGTTCGTTTTCATCTGCCAAGAATATCCTGCCGTCAGGTTGCGGCCATTGCGCATGAGTGGGATTTTCAGCCGCCTCCGCAGAGGTGCTCCATGCTCCCTCGTTCGAGATAGCTGCAAGGAGCAACGACACAGCCGAAAGCAGTAGTCCCGACTGTTCGGCAATGGCGATCGCGAACCAATCGGCGTCCCGGATAGAACGAAGAACTCTGATGACGGACGCTTCCACCCGATTGGATGTCGAAGATCATCAAGACGATGGTCTAAACGCTTCGCCTTTGCCACGCGTAGGTATTTTTTCCACGACGTTGAACGTCACTGGGATCAAAAAGATCGCGAGAAAACTCGCCGCGAGCATTCCGCCTATGACGGTGCGCCCATAACGCGGCGCGCGACGGCACCAGAGCCCGAACCGAGCCAGAGAGGCACGCAACCAAGGATGAACGCAAAGGAGGTCATCAAGATTGGTCTCAAAAGAAGCCGCGCACCTCCAGTGCGGCATCAGGGAGCGGAGTGCCTTTTCGTCCGCGAGTTCGCGAATTCGACAATGAGGATGGCGTTTTTCACGGCCAGTCCAATCAGCATGACGAGACCGAAGTTCGCTTCGTTGATCTCGATGGTTCGTTTCACGTTACCTTCTTTGCTCTCGACCTCACGGCTTCTCAATTAACAGCTTGAAATTGTGCAAGTAGCTATCGACCCGACGGAAGACGGCGCCGCCGAAGCTTGAGGTAAGCTTGAATGTAACGCATGTCGTTCGGTCGGGACACGACGCGAAGGAAACGACTCCAGCCGCGAGGTGGTCTGGCGCATGACCGTTGGAAATAGTTCGCCAAGCCAGCCTTCGCTCAGGAACACGCAGCATAATCTCAAGCATCGCCTCATATTGCTTTCCGTTGAAGGCGAGCGTCGCGACGAAATGGTTCGCGTCCAATTTCCGCACGCGTTTAATCGCAGTGACAAATTTTGGGTAGTCTTCAAACGCCAGCCAGCGCTTGTAGACAGCGGTGACCGGCGCCTTGACCAGGATTGATCCTTGCGCCGCGTTCATCGCATTTCGTGTGTTGTCCTCCTTTGGCATCTGTTTGTCAGGCGTAGAAGCGCGCGTAATCATTCTTTGAAAACGTGCGACTCCAGCTGCCGGTGAAATTAAAGATCGACATGTTAAATACGAGCATGGGGTCGTGCCGGGTTGCGCTTGGTCGAAAGATCTTGCGCAGGCTGCCTCTGAAATTGTTTTCACGTTGTTTCGTTTTCATTGTAATTTCGTATCTTTCTAACGGTAATGGGCCTACGGCCTGTCACCACGTTGCAATGGCGGGATTTTGGAGTGCCTCTTTCGAGGGAGGAAAGAAGAGTGGCGTGTCGAGCCTGGATCGTTAGACTTTCAAGGGGTTGATCGCCTCACGTAGACTTTTGGAGTCAAGAGAATGTCGAAGTCAGATCTTGGTTTGCGACGGGTGGCGCCGGCCGTTTGGCGGTACGGTCTGTCTCTTTTATCAGTCGCGATCTCTACTGCCGTTACGTTCCCGCTGCAAAGCTTTGGCGTCCGAACCTCCCTCTATTTCCCGGCCGTTCTGCTGAGCACGTGGTTGGGTGGCACAGGACCCGGACTGCTCGCTGTCGTGCTGTCGACTTTGTCCATCAACTTCTTCTTCACCGAACCGTTCTTCGCCTTTGAATTTAGCGCTCGAGATATCCCTACCGCAGCCGCGTTTTTTCTCTCAGCGTTGGTTATTAGCTCATGGAGCACCGCCCGAAAACGCGCCGAGAATCGCCTGCGCGACAGTGAGCACCGCTGGCGCGGATTGACCGAAGCACTGCCACAACTCGTCTGGGGAGCCACGTCGGATGGCGCGTGCGACTACTTCAGCACGCAGTGGACAGACTACACCGGTGTGCCCGAAATCGATCTGCTTGGCTGGCAGTGGATGAAGTTGCTGCATCCCGACGACCACGAGCCAACCCGAAGATTCTGGACGGATTCGGTCTCGGGGCACGCGCCTTACGATGTGGAGTACCGAGTCCGACGGAAGGATGGTGTTTACGGTTGGTTCAAGACGCGTGGCGTGCCGATTCGAGACGAGGAAGGTAAGATCGAGAAATGGTTTGGGACCTGCACTGATATCACCGACCACAAACAAGCCGAGACTTCACTGCGCGAGAGCGAGAACGAGCTTCGGAAAGCCCACGATGAGATGGAGGACAAAGTCAGAGAACGAACGGCCGACCTCAGTCGGAGCAACGAAGCACTTCGAACAAGCGAGCAGAAGTATCGCGACCTCATTAACGCTTCGGCCGACGCCATCTGCGTTATCGATGCTGATGGCAAATGTGTTTTGGCGAATCCAGCAGCGGTCGATCTGGCCGGCCGGCCGGAACACGAATTGATCGGCTCTTCAATTACAGGCACCTACCTCCCTGAAGAACTCCACCTGTTTCGGGACCGGATCGAGAAATTGAAAGCAGAAGGATCTTTGCGGTTCGAGCGCAAATTCGTCCGCGGAAATGGTGATGTGGTTCCGGTTGAAGTTTCTTTATCGGCTCTGCGCAGCCGACATTACCAGGCGATCATCCGAGACATCAGCCACCGTAAGCGGCGCGAAGCGCTCCTGGCCGGCGAAAATCGAGTGCTTGAGATGGTGGCCAAGGGCGATTCGCTGGCCGACATCCTCGATACCTTATGTCTGCTCGTGGAAGAACAATCCACCGGGGTCCTGGCCTCCATCTTATTAATGGATTCGAATGGCAAGCAATTGCGGCACGGCGGAGCACCGAATCTTCCCAAACCTTATACGAAAGCGATCGACGGAGCTTTTATCGGGCCTTCTGTCGGCTCATGTGGAACGGCCGCATACCGGGCCGAACAAGTGATTGTATCCGACATCGCGACCGATCCATTGTGGGCTGACTTTCGCGAGCTGGCGTTGCAGCATTCGCTTCGCGCTTGTTGGTCAACACCGATCTTTTCCTCCGAAGGCAAAGTGATCGGAACGTTTGCCATGTACTATCGCAAGCCGCGTAGCCCCAGTCCGCTGGAGCAGGACACGATTAAACACATTACTCATCTCGCAGGAGTCGCGATCCAGCGGAAATTGGCGGAAACGGCCCGACGCGAGAGCGAAGCGTATCTCGCGGAAGCACAACGGCTCAGCCACACCGGGAGTTGGGCATGGGCGCCTGCTACCGGGGAGATCAGGTACTGGTCGGAGGAAACTTATCGCGTCCTTGGTTTCGATCCGGAAGCCGGGCCGCCGCGATTCGAAACATTTTTTCTCCGCCTTTGTCCGGAGGACAAGCTCAGAGTCAGGGAACTGTTCGAAAACGCGGTTCGCGAGAAAGTGGACTTTGAAACGGACTACCGAGTTGTTCACCCGAGCGGCGCTCGCAGGAACATCCACGCGGTCGGTCATCCGGTGTGTGATGAGACCGGTCATCTTGTCGAGTTCGTGGGCACCGTTATCGATATTACTGAAAGCAAACGCTCCGAAGAGGCGCTGCGCGCTTCCGAACAAGTGGCGCGCGGACAAGTGGAGGCGCTCGCGCAGAGTCTGGATGTTTTGGCGACTGCGCCGGAACCGGAAAAATTCATTGGCCAGATGCTGAGTACAATTGGCCGTCTCTTGAACGCGCAAAGCGTGAGCTTGTGGTTATTCGATGAAGCGGCTGACTCACTGGTTTTCCGTTCAATGTCGGACGGCGGAAAGTTGGTCGCGCGTGACCCGGAGCATCCATTCGCGAAGGACCCATTTTTTTGGAAACGGAATACGGTGATCCAGGAACTGCTTTTCACAGGAGGTCCGGTGGTGTGCGAAGACCTGGAGACGGATCCGCGCGTGAGGGGCGAATGGGGCGATTATTTGAAACAAAAGGGAACAAAAAGGTTTCTGGCGGTTCCGATTTT
>PNAS01000005.1 GCA_003169695.1 Spartobacteria bacterium | reverse complement strand
ACGCCAACACCGACGCCAACACCAACTCCTACACCGACGCCAACACCGACACCTACACCTACTCCAAGTCCAACGCCGGCGGCGCAGGCCGTTAACCTCTCGACTCGTCTGCTAGTTCAGACCGGCGATAACGTTGGCATCGGCGGCTTCATCATTACGGGAAGCACTCCCAAACATGTGGTCCTCCGGGCCATAGGACCTTCGTTGACAGCTTTCGGTGTTCCCAATGCGCTGGCTGATCCGGTGCTCGAACTGCACGGTCCGGCCGGATTTACCACGATCATTAACAATAACTGGAGAGACACGCAGCAGGCCGAGATTCAGGCCACTGGCATCCCGCCGACTAATGATCTCGAATCAGCAATCGTTGCGACGCTGGATCCGGGAGCGTATACCGCGATCGTGAGAGGCAATGGTAACACCTCAGGTGTGGCCCTGGTGGAAGTCTACGACCTCAATCCGTCGAATGGCGCGAAACTGGCCAACCTGAGCACGCGCGCCTTCGTCAACACGGGTAACGACATCGTCATCGCGGGCTTCATCCTGGGCAACGGCGCCAGCACTGACGGAATCATCGTGCGCGGCCTCGGTCCCAGCCTGACTGCCTTAGGCGTGCCTAATGCGCTGGCAGACCCGACGCTGGAGCTTCGCAACAGCGATGGAACACTGCTGGCCTCCGACAACGACTGGATGGATAACCCGGCCCAAGCCGCGCTAATTACCGCCGCGGGTCTGGCGCCGAGCAATTCAAAAGAGGCTGCCATCGCGGCGACATTGCCGCCGGGCGCTTACACCGCTTTGCTCGCGGGACTGAACAATGGCACTGGCATTGGCCTGGTGGAGGTCTACGACCGCGGTGCGCAGTAGCCGCGAGAAGGCTGCCATCACTCGGCGATTGAGGTTCAGCTCGATGATCAGCTAAAGTGGCAGCGCGTGGACCGGCAAAGGGGAGGGTCGGGTTAAGCCAATAGCGCCGACTACCCCAAGTCAGTCGAGACGCCGCGGGCTCGGCTTATGCCGCGTGCTCACGATTGCGCGGTTAGGTTTGTGCGATGGAGGGTTAAGCTTCTCCAGGCATCCGCGCTCTGTCTGCGAAATCAGGTGCGGCGGATCTTGTTTTGGCAGAGGTTTCGGAGGACCGCATAGCCGCAGTGAAGCGGCTCCACTGTCAGGGGGGACGGTCAATCATAATCAGCTTTACTTCGCGCCGAAGCGGGGCAGGGTGAGAGCGCGTCAAGTCCGTTGGGCGTCTCTCCCATCCAGCACCTCGCTTTCTTCCCGCTGTAGTGCGTGCGCAGGCGCAGACTCTCATTGTAAAATCGGACGCCCCGTCTATGTTGTCCGATGTCCTTATTCAGCTTGAAGTGTTTTAGAGTGTCGAAGGCGAGTTTTTTCACTTGTCTGGTTTTGCTGTCTGGACTTGCCATCGTTTCGGGCCAGACCGAGCGACTCAAGTTACCCCCGACCGAGCCACTCGAAAAATACGACAACCCGCCTGCCCCTTTGCCCTTGTGGGGAACAGGGGTTTCGCCCGGTATGATCTCGCAGTACGACACCTTCACCAGTTATCAGGTGAACGTCGATGCGAACGGCCAGAACATCATCGGCGACGCCGCGAACGAGTGCGTTATTTCGGTTGACCCCACAGATGCCAACAAGATGACAATCGTCTGGAGACAGTTCAACAGCGTTACCTCCAACTTCCGGCAGGGCGGCTGGGGATACACCAGCAATGGCGGCACCTCCTGGACGTTCCCCGGTGTTCTGGAAAACAACGTTTTCCGCAGCGACCCGGTGTCAAACTCCGATGAGACAGGGAGATTTTTCTATCTCAGTCTTCAGTCGGACGTACAACAGTCATTTTTCTGCGACGATATGTGGCGCTCGACAAACGGCGGCCAATCCTGGACGCTGCTGTCTGGCGAGAGAGGCGCGGGCGGAGGCGACAAGGAGTGGTTCACCATCGATAAGACGGCCGGCCCGGGGCATGGCTTCCAATACCAGTTAGACGACGGCATCAACTGTAGCGGCGGCGGCGTGGAATTTCAACGTTCCACCGACGGCGGGGTTACCTGGCAGAGTCCAATCAATATTCCCAATGGGCCTGTGTACGGGACGCTCGATGTGGACACGAACGGCAATCTCTTTATCGGCGGAGAAGGGAACACGTTTTACTGTGTTCGCTCGAGCAATGCGCAGATCGGGGGCCAGACGCCAACTTTTGACCGAAGCACCGCCGTCAACATGGGTGGCGACCTCGGTGGCGGGGGAATCAATCCAGCAGGACTGGATGGAATGTTATTCCTGGCGATTGATCGTTCCGGTGGCCCGACTAACAACAACATTTACATGCTGGCTAGCGTGGTGCCGCCCGGAGGAAGCACGACGGACGTGATGTTTGTTCGGAGCACCGACGGCGGATTAACCTTTAGCGCACCGCTCCGGATCAATGACGACCCGGTCAATCCTAGCAAGTGGCACTGGTTCGGCACAATTTCCGTAGCGCCAAACGGGCGGCTCGATGCTGTCTGGTATGACACGCGGAACGCCGCGAATAACACCGATTCGCAGCTGTTCTATTCCTGGAGTACCGATGGCGGCGTTACCTGGGCGCCTAATATCGCGGTGAGCAATCCATTTAATCCTTTCGAAGGCTATCCGAATCAGAGCAAGATAGGCGACTACATCACCATCGTTTCGGACAATTCTGGAGGAAACGTGGCATATGCGGCCACGTTCAACTTCAACCCGAGCCTCGGACAACACGAAGAAGACGTGTACTACGTTCGGGTGGCGCCAACAGGGGCACCAACGCCGACACCTACTCCTGCCGCGACACCAACGCCGACACCAACACCTTCACCGATACCAACAGCTACCGCCACGGCCACCCCGACAGCGACAACTACACCGGCAGCTACTCCAACCGGTACTCCTGCCGCTACGCCCACGCCTACAGCTACGTCGACACCGGCATCCACCCCCACGCCGATTCCAGCCGCGCAGGCCATCAACCTCTCGACGCGTATGCTAATTCAGCTCGGTGATAATGTAGGTATCGGCGGGTTCATCATCACCGGAAGCGCTCCCAAACATGTGCTCCTCCGGGCCATTGGACCTTCCTTAGCACAATCGGGTGTTTCCGATGCGCTGGCTGACCCGGTGCTGGAACTGCACGGTCCGGGCGCATT
>PNAS01000029.1 GCA_003169695.1 Spartobacteria bacterium | reverse complement strand
GTGATGAACAAGATCACCCCGGCCGATATTTCCGATCCGCAGGAAGTGATCGCACGCGCCAAAGCGCTCAGCATCGAACTCGAAACCCCGATTACGCCGGGCTTCGAGGCGTTGGTCTTCAAGGCCTCACGCGGGATCGAGGACATTTACGAGCTGACCTATATCCGGAAGGACGGGAGCCGCTTTGGGGCGGTCGTATCGGTGACAGCCCTGCGGGACGCCCACGACGCCATCATCGGCTATCTGTTGATCGGGACCGACAACACCGCGCGCCAGCAGGTCGAAGCTGAGCGGAAGAAACTCGATCAGCGCCTGCGCGACCAGCAGTTCTACACGCGCTCGCTCATCGANNAGCAGATGGAGGCGCTCACCGGTTGCACGCGCGACGAGTTGATCGGCGCGCCGTTCAAGAACTACTTCACCGATCCAGAGCTGGCTGAAGCGGGCATCAAGCTGGTGCTGAGCGACAAGAAGATCACCAACTACGAACTCACCGCGCGCGCCAGGGACGGCAATGAAACCGTGGTGTCCTACAACGCGACCACCTTCCACGACCGGGATCGAAATCTGCAGGGCGTGTTCGCCGCCGCGCGCGACGTCACGGAGAGAAAACGCTTCGAGCAGGCGCTCCAGGACACGAACGTCGAGCTGAAGAGCGCCAAGGCGGCGTCCGAGAAAGCCAACCTCGCCAAATCGGATTTCCTCTCCAGCATGAGCCATGAACTGCGCAGTCCGCTCAATGCGATCCTCGGCTTCGCTCAACTGATGGAGTCAACCTCTCCGTTGCCGACGGCTGCCCAGGCGGGCCGCATCGCCCAGATACTCCAGGCGGGTTGGTTTCTGCTCAAGCTGATCAACGAAATCCTCGATCTCGCGGGGATCGAGTCCGGGCAGGTGTCGCTCTCGTTGGAATCGGTCTCGTTGTCCGAACTCATAGCCGAATGCCAGGCAATGATGGAGGTGCAGGCGGAACAGCGTGGCATCGGCATGACCTATCCCAGATTCGACAACCCCGTCTTTGTCAGCGCCGATCGGACCCGCTTGAAGCAGATTATCATCAACCTGCTTTCCAACGCGATCAAATACAACAGGGAGCCGGGAGCCGTGGTCGTGGACTGCACCGTGAGCGCCCCGGGACGTATTCGCTTCAGCGTCAAGGATACCGGCGAGGGATTGCCGCCGGAAAAGCTGGCGCAATTATTCCAACCGTTCAATCGTCTCGGCCAGGAAGCCGGCAACGTGTCCGGCACGGGCATCGGCCTGGTGGTGACCAAGCGATTGGTCGAACTGATGGGGGGCGTTATCGGCGTGGAAAGCACGGTCGGCGTGGGCAGCGTGTTCTGGTTCGAACTGGCCGAGGCGGAGGCGCCCCAACTTGCCGACCACGACGGCGACGGCGAGAACTCTCCCCGACCGCAAGCGCCGGCCGGCGGGCGACTGCGCACCCTGCTCTATGTCGAGGACAACCCGGCGAACATGGAGCTGGTCGAGCAACTCATCGCGCGGTGCCCGGACATCCAGCTGTTGACCGCGGTGAGTGGAACTCTCGGCATCGAGCTCGCCCGCGCCACACTGCCGACGGTTATCCTGATGGACATCAACCTGCCGGGCATCGGCGGCATCAAAGCCTTGAAAATGCTGAGCGAAGACCCGAAGACAGCGCACATCCCCGTCGTTGCCCTGAGCGCCAATGCCATGCCCCGCGACATCGAGAAGGGCTTGGAGGCGGGATTCTTCCGCTACCTCACCAAACCCATCAAGGTCAAAGAGTTCATGGACACCCTGAACGCGGCGCTCGAATTTGCAGAAAACGGTTGCTCAGAACACATAAGGGAGGCCAAACGCGATGGTCAGTAGGTCGGACATTCTTAAGGCCAGCATCCTGATCGTTGACGATAAGGATGCCAATATCTCTCTGCTGGAGCAAATGCTGCGCGGTGCTGGCTACGTTTCCATCGCGTCCACGAAAGATCCGCGCGAGGTCTGCGAACTGCACCGCAAGAACCGCTACGACTTGATCCTACTCGATCTGCAGATGCCCGGCATGGACGGATTCCAGGTGATGGAGGACCTGGAGAAAATCGAAACAAGCGGCTATCTTCCCGTCCTTGTGGTTACCGCCCAGCCGGATCACAAGGTGCACGCGCTGACAGCCGGGGCGAAGGATTTCGTCAGCAAACCCTTCGAACTCCCAGAGGTATTAGTCCGAGTTTACAACATGCTCGAAGTCCGCCTGCTGCGGCGAAAAGCGGAGACGCGGAGTGAGCAGGCGATACGCGCCTCCGAACTTAGTTATCGGCGGTTATTCGAAGCGGCGAAGGACGGCATCCTGATTCTGGAGGCCGACACCGGTCGCATCAGCGATGTGAACCCCTTCTTGCTGGAGATGTTGGGCTTCTCCCACGATGAAATGGTCGGCAAGCCCATCTGGGAACTTGGCCCGTTCAAGGACATCGTGTCCAACAAGGCCAAGTTCGAGCAACTGCAACAGCGCGGGTATGTCCGCTACGAAGACCTTCCGCTGGAAACGAGGGACGGTCGCCGCATTGCCGTGGAGTTTATCAGCAACGTGTATCATGCCGACGATCGCAACGTAATCCAATGCAACGTCCGCGACATTACCGAGCGCAAGCGGGCGGAGAAGCAGATGCGCGGTATCCAGGCCCAATTGGAACAGACAAACCGCGACCTCATGAAGAGAAGTGAAGAGATTCAATACTTTTATCACACTCTTTCGCATGAGCTGAAAACTCCGCTGACTTCAGCGCGCGAGTTCGTTTCGATTGTGATAGATGGCCTGGCGGGAGAACTGAACTCGACCCAACTGAATTACCTGCGCATGGCCAAGGAAAGCTGCACGGACTTGGCGGTATACATAAATGATCTGCTGGACGCCACGCGGTTGGACACCGGTAAGTTGCATATCGAACTGAAGGCTGTCTCCCTGGCTGCAATTATCCAGCGGGCACTGGCAATCATGGAGCCGGTCGCCGCAGGGAAGAAGATCCGCCTGAGCGCGGAGCTAAACACTCACTTGATGCACGTGATGGTGGACGAGAGCCGAATCATGCAGATCCTCACCAATCTGCTGAACAATGCCCTAAAATTTACATTCGAGGGTGGGGAAATCATCGTAAAGCTTGGCGAGGATCCGAAAAATTCCGAATGCGTTCAAATTTCCGTCACGGATACCGGTTGCGGCATTCCAAAGGACCAGATCGACAATCTCTTCCACCGTTTCTATCAGATCAAAAAGGGCGACGCCACGCCGGAAAAAGGCGTGGGCCTTGGATTGTATCTTTGCCGCGAGATGGTGTTGTTGCACGGAGGAAACATTTGGGTGGAAAGCGCGTTCGGGAGTGGCAGCACTTTTTCATTCACGATCCCCAAGCAGGCGGCCACAAGATCTGCGCACGTGCTCATTGTTGACGACGATCGCAACGTGCGCGAAACGCTACGCCTCCTCCTCGCGAGCAATGGTTTTGATGTCGTGACGGTCGCGGGAGGCAACGAAGCCCTGCAACAGATCGGCCAAAAAACTCCGGACGTCGTCGTGCTGGACTTGATGATGGGGGGGCTGGACGGGCCAAGCACGTTGAAGGAAATTAGAAAGAATCTTGGACCAATTCCCGTGATTGTGCACACGGGCTACCCCGACAGCGACTTTATGCAGCGGGCGGTGGAATCTTCTCCCTTCACTTTGCTGCCCAAGCCGTGTCCACCGAAGCGGTTTGTCGAAACGGTCCAGCGAATCTGCCATGACAATCCGCCGCTTCCTAAGGAAAAAAACAAATGCTTGTCAGTTACCGCCAGCGCTCAGCGCGTAAGACCATTTCGCGAACGAGCACCCGGCACGAAACCATTAACTCAGATCAAACCACTACTAGTCGCAGAAATCAAAGCATCCAACGGCTCGGCCATCCCGCTTCAATCCGCACCGCTCAACGAAGGAATAAATAAATGAAAAGAATACTAATTGTCGAAGATGATCAGAAAATCGCCCTGGCTCTGCAAGTTCGACTCAAAGCAAATCGTTACGCAGTATCGGTCGCGTCCGACGCGATCGGAGGAGCAAGCCTGGGCCGCGCGGTCAAACCTGACTTGATCCTCCTGGATATTTCCATGCCGGCGGGCAATGGCTTTCAACTGGCAGAAACCTTCCAGCATATGCTCGAAACCAAGGGGACGCCGATTATTTTCATCACCGCGTCCAAGAGTCCGGAACTCTTGCAAAAGGTCATGGACTTGGGGGCCGCTGGCCTGTTCGAGAAACCTTTCGACACCGAAAAACTGCTCTACAGCATCGAGCGCGAATTAAGTCTCATGGACTCAGCGGAGGCCCGGAAAGCCACTGCCACCACGGGCTCAAAACAAGATCATCAGAAGATCAAGCAGATTCTCATCATCGAAGACGACCAGAAGATCGCGATGGCCCTGGCCGTTCGCCTCAAGGCTGCCGGATATGAGGCTACTACGACTTATGACGCGTTGACAGGACTGAACGCCGCCGTCCGCAATCCTCCAGCCCTGGTGTTGTTGGACATCTCGATGCCCGCTGGCGACGGCTTTTCCGTTGCCGAACGAATTCAAGCTCTTATTCCCACGCCTACTCCGATTATTTTTCTTACCGCCAGCAAGCAGCCCGGATTCAAGGAAAAGGCAAGAAAAATGGGGGCAGCAGGATATTTCGAGAAGCCATACGAAGCGGAAGAGCTCTTAGGCGCGGTTCGGCAGGCGTTAGCTTAACGACAGCTAAGCGCATGCCCCGCAAAGGTGCCTGTCTTCGGGGCTCATCGTCAGTGAAATCCCGCGTCTGCATGAGCTTCTTCCTTCCCACTTTTCTTGCGCACTGTTAAGCCGGACGGGGATGAAGCGGCTCCTCTGGCTCGATGTGGCAAAGGCATTGGCGATCCTCTGGGTCGTTTATTTTCATTTTTTTAGAACCTACTTCGAGCACGGGGATCTCCCACCGGCTGACTGGAGCAACATCGCCGCGGGGGCCACAACTATCTTTGGTTACGTGTGGCTCCAAGTCTCCGGGCTCGGCTTTCATGCCGTGGGCGTTTTCATCATCCTCAGCGGCTGGGCACTCATGGAATCAACCACGCGTCGCGCAGAGTCGGGCGCGGTGGCGTGGGGAGCGTGGTATCGCTCGCGGTTTCTGCGGCTCTATCCGATGTACTGGGTCGCACACCTGGTTTACCTGGTTTCGCCTTTCGTGGTGCGCCCAGAGCAAGTCGACGGCCGCATCGTGCTCAGCCTGCTCGGTCTGCGGTTCGTGAATATCGAGATGAACTACTACTACCTGAACCCGGCCTGGTGGTATTTCTCCATGCTCATCCAGTTCTATCTGCTCTTTCCACTGCTTTTCTGGACGGCGAGAAAACTCGGACCGTGGACCTTTCTGCTCACGGCGTGCGCGGTCGGATTTTTTGCGCGCTACCTGATGCTCGTCGTCTATCCGCAGAACGGCATGTGGACGCAGGGCGGTTTTGCGATCTGCCGGCTGCCCGAATTCGCTTTGGGCATGGCGCTGGGTATGTGGCACACCCGATCAACCGCGCAGGCAGAACGGTTTTTCCTCCGTGGCGCGGGATTGGTCACCGGGTTGCTCCTCTATCCGGCAGCGCTACAGCTCTACCACAACGGCTACGCTTACATTTTCGTCGACTTCGCCACCGGCGTCTGCTGCTTTCTCGAAGTCGTTGGCGTTGCCGGAATCATTTCGCGATTCGCAGGCCCGGCCAAGGTATTCGGTCTCGTCGGGACGTTCTCCTACGGTTTGTATCTAGTGCACCAACCTTACGTCATCTGGTTGGGACTTCGCATCCGGGAACAACCAATCTGGATGTTTCTAGTTATTGCTGTCGTAACGCTCGCCGTGCTCAGCGCGTGGGGAATCGTTTTGGAAAAAACAACTAACGCGCTTCTCGGCAAACTCATCCCGACGAAGAAAACGGCGTGACGTGGGAGCGGCCGCTTCGTCGGACGATGTTGTAAGTCGCGGCTACGATATCATTATTGGCATCGAGTAAGGGACTGCTCGATACAATGGAGCGACGATGAACGAGGTGCTCAACATTTTACCGCCTCCCACCTCCTAACGTCGCCCGACAGCGCTCGTTAGGTGATCCGTTAGGTCGCACGGAGGACCTTCGGGATCCAATTCCGGGTCAAAGATGAAATCTTCGCCCGCGGCCCGCGCCAACGCGGTTGCCATTACCAGGCAATCCCCTCACGAGTACAGCCGCGCTCTCGATCTTCGCGCGTTGGGCGAAACCGGCGCCGCGTGGAAAGTCTTACGAGTCATTAGCTCTGGCCTCCACGTTGTTCGTTAGGCTATGCAAACCGACTTCAATCACCCTCATTTAATCCATGCCGCAAGCAAAATTGTGCATCCAAACGCCCATGTTCATCGAATCGCTCATTACACTGATCCTGCTACGCAACAACCAACCCATCGGACGATGGGCGCGCAAATCGGATCGACAAACAAACACAACCTATGAATAAGAGAGATATTACGATTGCAGCGCTCGTCGCCGCGACTGCTCTCGCAACCCTGCTCGCAGCCGAGAACCCAATGGTGGGCGGCGCGCCGATGTATGCGAACAAGAACATTGTGCAGAATGCGATGAACTCTAAAGACCACACTACCCTCGTGGCTGCGGTGAAGGCCGCTGATCTTGTGACAACGCTTCAGAGCAAGGGTCCGTTCACTGTCTTTGCACCGACAAATGAAGCGTTCGGCAAGTTGCCGGTCGGCACGGTCGAGACGCTGGTGAAGCCGGAAAATAAAAAGAAACTCACCGCCATTCTTACCTATCACGTCGTGCCTGGAAAAATGACGGTTGAGAATTTGGTCGAGAAGATCAAGGCCGGCGGCGGCAAAGCCACCCTCAAGATGCTTAACGGCGAGAGCCTGACCGCAGCGATGGACGGCGATTCGGTAGAATTGACTGATGCCAAGGGCGGTGTGTCGAAGGTGACGACCGCCGACGTCATGCAATCGAACGGAGTCATCCATGTTGTCGACACCGTGCTGATGCCGTAATAACAAACTCACAATCGATCGTGGGCAGGCGGAGCCGAAAATGCCGCCCACCTGATTCACCACCATTCTTATGAAAATCGAAACTCTCAAACTGATTGCTTTTTTCGCGATCGTGGCCATCGGCGTCTTGTATTTCGCACGACAACCACGCGCACAGCAAACTCGCGCTGTGGAAAATCACGCACCAGTAACTCCGACCGGGGACGATCTCGCCGCTGTGCCGAAAGTCGTGAAAACGGATGCGGAATGGAAAGGGCAACTAACGCCCGCGCAATATGCGGTTGTCCGCGGCAAAGGGACGGAACGGGCCGGTTCCAGCGATTTGTTGCGCGAGCATCGGCACGGCGTCTTTCGTTGTGTGGCCTGCAGCGCTCCCCTCTTTGCGAGCGACGCAAAATTCGAGTCGGGCACCGGCTGGCCGAGTTTCACCAAGCCGTTTATTGCGGCGAATATCGCGACGACGAAAGACCGTTCTCTGCTCATGGAGCGTGACGAAGTCGTATGCGCGCGCTGCGGCGCGCACATAGGTCATGTTTTCGATGACGGACCAGCACCGACTGGTTTGCGCTATTGCTTGAACGGCGTGGCCTTGAAGTTCGAAGAACGTCCATAATTCACCACGCTCTCACCGCTCCGGGCGGAGTTGTCGCTTGTTGGCGCCCAAGCCTTGAGTTTATGTGCGCCGGGCCGAATGCCAGAAGCTTCGCAACAAACAGTTGATCGCGAAACGCTCGGGCAGCCGCTCGGGACAATTAAAGCGCGCATTCGCCGGGGCCTGTTAAAATTGAGGGAGCGAATTGCCGTATGATTCCTGACGACCTCCAAGATCAGGCCGCGCTCTACGCGCTTGGTGCCCTGAATGCAGGCGAAACGGCTGCGTTCGAGGCGGCAATGAGTGGGAACGTCGAGTTGCATGCAATGGTCCGCGAAATGCGCGAAGCATCGGCTGGCTTGGCGCGCAGTGTTCCCGCGCAACAACCCCCGGCGGAATTGAAGCAGCGCGTTCTGCGCGCGATCGCGCTCGAAAAACAAGCGGGCCCTTCGGGGAGACCGACAGCAACTTCGTTTAACTGGCTGCCGTGGGCGATTGCCGCGCTCTTTCTTGTCTTCTGTGGAATGCTCGCACTCGATCGCGCGCGTTTGCAACGGGAACTCGCCGACGCGCGCGCGCCGATCCGTTGTCGAAGGCCACGCTCGTCGCGCTCACCTCCCCTACTGGCGATCATCCCGACGCCAAAGCAACCGTGACCTGGCAACCCTGATCGACAAAGTGGAGTCATTACGATCAACAACATGCCGCCCGCGGGTGCAGGCCGCGATTATCAGCTTTGGGCTGTGGATGCGAACCACAAGGATCCGATCAACGCCGGCATTATTCATGTCGAACCGAACGGCGTCACGCGTGTCCGCTTCAAGCCGGATCAAGACGCATCTCAAATCAAAGCATTCGCGATTAGTCTCGAACGCGAAGGCGGTGTCCCGAAACGCGAAGGTCCGATCGTCATGATCGGAAACGCCTAACGACTAAAAGGTTTCAGCAGGCGTTCGCAGATCTTGGGTCAGCCGGGCAGAACGAATGATACAATCTTGTTAGCGGCGCGATAATTCGTCCAAAAATTCGCACCGTCGAATGTGAGCGAGCGACACTGAAATGGAACATGTCCCAGGTCTTGCACTTTCGGCGCTTCTTGCCGCGGATCGAGACGCGCGATGTGCCAATCCTCGTTCCCCTGCTCAGTTCCACGCAACACGTAGATCAGTCCATCGACAAAGACATGGCCGCATATCTCAGCGCCGACATCAATCACGCGCAGAATGTTTCCGCTCGCGTCGAGTCTTAGAATGCGATGCTTGTACCACTGGCTCAGGTGGAAATGGCCGCCATCGTAGCTGAGGTAGGAGCCGGTGAACTCCGGGCAGGCGATCCGCTCTGCCTCCGAAAATCCTTTCCCGGGAACGTATCGACGAAGACAGCGATCATCTTCGGGACCTTCACCGATGGTAAACCAAAGATCTTCACCGGTGGAAACCGCCGCCCACGGAATTCCGGGAGCCTCGGTTTCTTCGAAGACTGTCCATGTCTTCACATCGATCGCATAAATGCGGCGCAGGTCCCGCGATCCCATCCACAACCTCCCCCCATGCGAGGCAAGCGCCTGCGGTGTCGGTGCCGGCGAAGAAAGTCGCTGTCGTTCACCTATCCCTGGCAGTGTTTCGACGTTCATGTGCTGATAGATCGAATACTAGCTGCTCTGGCGCGATCCGCCATGGGAGAGCGCCGTTGTTGCAACCTGATTCACGTATGGCCCTCCGGTGGTCCCCACTCCGCAGTCCCAATCGACTCTTCGGATAATTCGGATCGGCTTTCACTTCGAGAATTTGAGCGGTGTGCCGCTTGCAGTGCGCGCCATTGAAGAACAGCCACTGATAGGCATCCATCGTAACAAGCGCGGCCAGGAGATCGCGTAACTGACGGAGACAAAGGAAGATCTCCGGAATGCATGCATTCGACGCTGGATGTTGGATGTTGAGCGTTGGATGTTTTCTCTGGATCCACTCATCTCTTGGCGCCGGACTGGAAGTGGATGAAACTCGCATCACAAAACCGCTCTTGACGTCTGCCGTAGCGCACGCAGTTCGTAAGGGTGCAAGCGAACAGCACAACACCTGAAGCAAGCGACTCGCGACGCAGATCTCTCCGGCGGCTGAAGTTTTGGGTGTGGTTCAAAGAACGAGCGCACCCAAGCGATCTCCAAGTCACGGTGTTTTGGGCGGGCATCATTGGATTCTGCGGCGGCGTTTGCTCGATCGCGTTCCGCTTCGCCACGAGCGCGGTCCATAGCTTGCTGACCGGTAATTCCGCCCCTGGAATGGCGGAAAGTTTTGCAGAACTCCCTCCCTTACTTCGCTTCGTGATTCCCGGCCTTGGGGGATTGGTCGCCGGTGCGATCATCTACTTCGGCGTGCGGTGGCGCGGTCCGGTCACGACGACTGACTACATGGAAGCTGTCGTCCTCGGCGACGGGAAAATTTCCGCCCGACGCAGCTTGGTGAAATGCCTCTCGGCCTTGTTTACGATTGCATCCGGCGGTTCGATCGGACGCGAGGGCCCGCTCGTCCAGCTTTCTTCACTCGTCGCTTCGCTCGCTGGCCGTCTGCAGAAGTGGTCGGCCCCGCGGCTACGTTTGCTCGTTGGATGCGGCGCCGCAGCGGGAATCGCTTCTGCCTACAATGCGCCGATCGCCGGTGCCCTCTTTGTCGCGGAAATCGTTCTCGGATCGGTCGCCATGGAAATTTTTGGACCGCTCGTCTTCGCGTCCGTCATCGCCACGCTCACCGTCCGAGGTTTTCTCGGCGGGAGTCCGCTCTACCAGATCCCACCGTTCCGGTTGAATGGAAACTGGGAGATCGTCCCATATCTCTTGCTCGGTCTTGCGGCGGGCGTGGTTGCTCCGTGGTTCATCCGTTTCCTGCGCGCGAGCGAAAATCTGGCCGCACGCATCGCCGTGCCGGTTTATGTAAAAATGTGCGTCGGCGGTTTAATCGTGGGCGGGCTTGCGGTGTTTCATCCGGAAGTTTGTGGCAACGGCTACAGCGCAGTGAACGCGATTCTGCGTGGAGAATGGTTCTGGCAAACACTCGCCGTCATTCTCGTTTTCAAAATCCTCGCGACCGCCGCCACTTTCGGCTCGGGGGCGGTCGGCGGCGTTTTCACTCCCACGCTTTTTGTCGGAGCGAGCCTTGGATTTCTTTTCGGCAACGCGGCCCAGCATTTGCCTGGTCATTTCGTAATTGACCCAAGCGCGTTCGCTCTCGTGGGCATGGGCGCATTCCTGGCGGCTACGACCCACGCGCCGATCATGGCGATCATCATGATTTTCGAACTAACTCTCGATTACCAAATCATCCTGCCGCTAATGCTCGCCTGCGTTGTTGGCTACTACACTTCAGTCAGCATCGAGAAGCGCTCCATTTACACGGAGGCACTGAAGCGCAAAGGCGCGGGCGATTACCGGCAGCAGCTTGCCGAGCTTCATGTTCGCGATCTCATGAAAACCGATCCGCTGACCGTTTTGCCCACGGCACGCTTCGCTGAGATTGTCGAGAAGTTCGTCGCCACCCGCGTGAACTATCTTTACGTGACCGAGCGCGATCGCTTCGTTGGCGCCATCTCTCTGCACGACATCAAGAACTATCTCAACGCGCCGGAGCTGGCCGCGCTCGTCATCGCCGGGGACATCCTCCACGAGTCCTTCCCGGCCGTGCGTGCGGAGGCGTCACTGAGCGAAGCGCTCGAACGTTTCGCGCGTCACGACGGAGAGCGTCTTCCCGTCGTGAACAATTCCACGGACTACCAGCTCATCGGCAGCATCTCGAAAACCGATGTGATCCTTGCGCTGGCCGGGAGCAGTAGATCCGCCGCGGCGGTTGACTTCGTGGCCGCTCAGTAAAGCCCGGTCTTCTTGTCCACGAAGATGTCGACCAACCGATCGTGCTGGTCGAACGCCCACTGCGCTGTCACTTCTTTCTGCATCATCAGAGGAGCGGAAAGAAAGACCACTTCCGGGTGATCATAATATTGACCGAGATAAAGGCGGATTCTCTTCACTCCGCGCTGTCGCGATTCCTCTGCGGCAGGCCCCGTCGCCGGCTGACTCTCCACCACTACGGCCACGTCTCCGCTGCGCTGTAACTGCTTCGAGACGAATTCCAGAACGCTCGTCACGCTTGAGCCGATCGGCGTGTGCCGCAGCAAAACCGCGCGAATCTCTGGGCGGTGAGCGCGTAGATCGACAATCACCGGCGACTCCTTCGTATCCGATCGAGCCGATCCGATCCCCGCCATGAATAAGGCGACCACCAATCCAACGCGTCGCGCTAGCATCGCTATGACTTTCAGAGAGAAAACTAACGAGCGCAATTCGACTCAACATTCGACACTCGGCGTTCGGCGTTCGGGATCCTAACCTTTCCGAAAATCTCCTCGTCGATCTTCGGATTGATCGTGATCGCGCGCGCCGTCGTCCTCTCCAGCAGCGTAGGACGCGCGGATTCACTCTCTGCCAGCGCTGGGTCAACCGCTTTAGCGTGCAGATCCGTTCACCCGCTTGCTTCCGACACGCTTTCGATCTCACCGGGCCGGCAGCGGATCGTTAATGCGATAGGCCGGCAGCAAACGCTGCAATCTTCGATCAACGTTTGCTCGGATTGCGACGTGTCGACTTGCAGCGGGAACGATTCACCGCAATGCGGACAAGCAACGTCTGTCTCGTGAATCAGTTCCATTCCTCAGTTATCTTTGCCCAGGCAAATCGCGATCGCCAGCTGTCGAATCAGACGGCGGCGTCCGACTTTTTCGGCGCGCCCGGAGTTTCTGCATCGTTCAATTTGCGGAAATGCAATTGACCGACACGGCGTCCGTCCGTTTGTGAAATCGTGACGAGATAGTTTTCGATCCGCACTTGCTCGCCCTGCTTTGGAAGATGACCGAGCAGGTGCGTCACATAACCGCCGATCGTGCTCACATCGGCGCTTTCCAATTCCAATCCAGCGAGGTCCCGAAGTTCGTAAAGCCCAACCGCGCCATCGACTGAAAATTCGTTTTCGTTGATCGCGCGGAACTCCTCCTTCTCGGTGTCGAACTCGTCCTGAATGTCGCCCACGATTTCCTCAAGGACATTTTCCAACGTCACCATCCCGACCGTGCCGCCATATTCGTCCACCACGATAGCGAGATGCGCGTGCCTGGTCAGAAAGAGGTTGAGCAGTTTTTCGAGCGACATCATTTCCGGCACCGGGATAAGGTCCCGCTTGATCCGGAGAAGATCGGGATGCGGGTCACGCATCATTGGCACCAATTCCTTGATGTGAACCAGGCCAATCGTGTTATCGAGATGACCTCGGCAGAGCGGGAAACGGGTGTGACGCGACTCGAGCGCCTTTTTCACGTTCTCCTCAAAGCTTTGCTCGATATCGAGAAAGACGACTTCGCCCCGCGGCGTCATGATATCGCGCACCACGCGCCGACGAAGATCGAGCGCGTTCACGAGCAAATCGCGACCGAGCGCGGAAACCTCGTCGGACTTTTCGCTTTGATCGAGAATGAGCCGCAGCTCCTCTTCGCTGTGGGCCAGCTCGGCGCTGGCCACCGGCTGGATCCGCAGCATTTTTTGCAGAACAAAGTTTGACGATTTGTGCAAAAGCCAGATGGCCGGCTTGAAGAGAACGTAAAACCCGCCCAGCGGCCTAACAAGCAAAAGCGAGGCCTGGAGGGGATTGCTGATCGCCATGTATTTCGGCGCCAGTTCACCGAAAACAATATGGAGAAAAGTGATCCCGACAAAAGCGAGCGCGATCGAGATCGCCGAGACCGCCGCGTGCGAATGAACATTCACCAAGGCAAACGCCGGCTGGAGCATGGCCACCAAAAATTGTTCGCCGATCCACCCGAGCGCGAGGCTGGCGAGCGTGATTCCGAGCTGGGTCGCGGAAAGATAAGCGTCGAGGTGCGCGCGTACGTGCTTGGCCGAAATCGCGCGAAGGTTCCCTTCGTCCGCCAGCTCATCCAACTGGCTGCTGCGGACCTTGACGATGGCGAATTCGGACGCCACGAAAAAGGCATTGAGCAACACCAATGCGGCGATCACCGCAAGCTTGCCGAGGAGAAGCGCCGGTGGATCCCAATGCTCCGAAATCGCCTCGGCCAGCGGGCCAACCGCGAGAAATAGAAATAACAAGGAATTCATTTAACGGATGCACGCCTGCACCCGGAAGCCCGGCGAGCGGAGTTCCTACCAGCTCGATTTGGTCACACCCGGGATGAACCCGGCTGAGGCTAGCTCGCGGAACGTGAGGCGCGAAATCTTAAACCGGCGAATGAACGCGCGGCGGCGGCCGCTTACTTCGCAACGGTTTACCACCCGGGTGGGGCTGGCATCGCGCGGAAGCTGCGACAGGCCCATGTAATCTTTCTTCGCCTTCAGCTCAGCACGCAGCGCCGCATATTTTTTCACGGTAGCGCGCTTGCGGTTGTTGCGATTAATCCAGGACGTTTTCGCCATAAGAGAACGCGGAAAGTAGCGAAGAAGCCCAAAGATGCAACTTCTTTCTGGTCGCCCTCACTTCGAACGTCACAGGATATCACGCAAGGCCACAACGCTTCTAATCCCTCTTCATTGGACGTTGAACGTTGAACGTTGGACGTTTCTGCCTTCCATGTTCCCACTCCATACCGCCATTTTTCCCTCCTCCGCCACCGATCTCGCCCGCCTGCTCAACGAAAGCCTCCAACGCATTTTCATTGCTGAGTCCGACCCCGTCACCATCCACCAACATTCCTATCCCCATCTCGACGCGATCAGTATCTCGCTCGATGGCGCCCGGCTCCGCGCAGATCCACCCCGCCCGCCAGTCATCTCAGGCAAAATATCGTCTGCGCTCGAAATCGACCAGCTTACTCTCAGCGCTTCGCCGCTCTCCCTCGGTCCTATCGCGGTGAATCTTTCGTTCTCCGCGCGCAAAGTTCAGCTCGGCCAGGGCAAAGATTCAAACGACCAGATCGTTCTCTCCCTCGAGAGCGCGACCGATGGCAACATCGAAATTTCCGCGACGCAAACCGATCTCGAAGCGCTCATCGCCCAGCTCGTCCAGAACCAGGGCGGCAAGCAGGGCATCACGATCGACAACGTGCAATTGAAGCTCCGGCAGAAAAGTGCCCATTCACTTGCCGCGGAAGTGCACCTGCGCGTCCGCAAATTATTTCTCCGCGCGTCGATCCAAGTGACCGGGCAACTCGAGCTCGACGATCAACTCAATCTTGAGCTTTCCGATCTAGATTGCACGGGCGATGGCGGAATTGCGACTCTGGCCTGCGGCATCCTCAAGCCTTACCTCCAGAAAATCAACGGCCACGAGTTTCCGCTGATGTCTTTGCCGCTGGGGAAAATCCGTCTGTGCGATGTCCGGCTAACCGTGGGCGACGAACTCTGCGTCACCGCCGAATTCGGGAGCGGGAAAGAAACGTAGGCCAGCATCCAGCTTGCGATTTCAGCAACACGAGCGGGACGCTTGTGCTATTTTTCCCGCCCCTATGATCATCAAAATCGGCTTCGACATCGAGTTCGAACTCGCGGGCCCGACCCCGATGATTTTGATGCTCTATGTCCATCCATCGCGGCAAAGCGATCTGCGGTCCGAAGAAAGGATCCTGGTCGCACCGGATATCCCGCTGACCGATTTCACAGACCTCTACGGCAACCGGTGCGCGCGCATTTTTGCGCCGGCCGGAAATCTTCGGCTCTCACTCAATGCCTTGATCGAGGATAGCGGCCAACCCGATGAACGCGGTCCGGACGCGCCCCAGCACAAGGTTGAGGACCTGCCGAGCGCTACCCTTCCCTTCCTTTTGACCAGCCGTTATTGCGAAGTCGACAAGCTCTCCGACATCGCCTGGAAGCTCTTCGGCTCGACTGCGCCCGGTTGGCCGCGCGTCCAGGCCATTTGCGATTGGGTGCACAATCACATCACGTTCGGCTATCACTTCGCAGATGCTTCCAAGTCCGCCTTTGACGTTTACAATGATCCCCATGGTGTCTGCCGCGATTTCAGTCATCTCGCCGTTGCGTTTTGTCGCTGCATGAACATTCCGGCCCGTTACGTCACTGGGTACATGGGAGACATCGGTGTGCCTCTCGTTCTTCCAATGGACTTCAGCGGCTGGCTCGAGGCCTATCTGGGCGACCGCTGGTATACTTTCGATGCTCGGCACAACGTCGCGCGCATCGGCCGTATCGTTATGGCTGTCGGACGCGATGCCGCCGATGTGGCGCTCACGACGAATTTCGGTCGGGCCGCCCTCAAGAAGTTCTTCATCATTAGTGACGAAGTCTAAGTTGAACGGGAATAGACGGCACCATATCGTCATCTCTTGTTAAATGGAGAAAGGATTTTTTATGTGTCGAAATATTAAGGTTCTGCATAACTTCAAACCGCCTGCTACCGACGAGGAAATCGGGGCATCCTCCTTACAATTCGTTCGGAAACTGAGTGGCTTCGCGAAGCCTTCCAAAGCTAACGAACCTGCTTTCACTCGGGCCGTGGACCAAGTGGCGCAGGCAGCACGAGAACTGCTCGATTCACTGGTGACGAACGCTCCGCCCCGCGATCGCGAAGTTGAAGCGGCCAAAGCGCTCGTCAGGGGCGCGCACCGTTTTCTCCACTCCGACGCGGAACACGTTGCAAACTGCTAACTGGGAACGCACTCGCGAGCGGGGCGGGATACCGGCCATGGTCCCCAAATTAGCTATGCCGGTCAAGCTCGGGATAGGTGTCACGACCCTTAATAGGTGCCGCAAGCTTGAAACGTGCATCTCTCAGCTGCAACGGCTGACTCCTCAACCCTTCAGTCTGGTCATCGCGGACGACGGTTCGGAAGACGAAACTGTGGCGACGTGCGCTCAACAACAAATCGCATGTGTGACCGGGAAAAACAGGGGAATCGCCTGGAACAAGAATCGAGCTCTCTTTTTTCTGCATCGAATTCTTGAGTGCGATGTGATCATTCTGATAGAGGACGATTCCTATCCAAACAACCTGGGCTGGCAGACCGACTGGATTGAGGATGCGCAAAAGTGGGGGCACGTAAATTTCGCGGGAAGCTGGTTCCGTGAGCGCACGTTGAGTGGAACAGGAAATATAGACAGCCCGTTCCTGTCAGCTTCACTTTCCGGTCAATGTGCCGCGTTTAGTCGCCAGGCACTTTCCGTCTGTGGCTTCATGGATTCGAGATTCAAATCCTACGGCTACGAGCATTCTTCCCGGCTTGTTCGAGCGGGATTCGGCGGCGAAATGAGAATGACCGAACGCGGTGAACTGGAACCGCACTACTTCCTGCTCGCGGCGGATCTGACAGTGTCCTCAAATGAAAGTTATCGAAACGAAGAATCACTCGCTTTCAATTGGATCGCCTGGACCAAGATGTATGGCGATCCTATCTATCGCCATCCTTGGAGGACAAGGGAAGATTTCCTGCGATTTCGCGGGGAAATAAAGGCCGCTAGCAGATGTACGAACTTTTCGCCGGCGCGGAGATTGATTTTAGAAGCGAAGTGGGCCCGGTGGTGTTGGGCTTCAAGGCCTCTCCGTTCCTCGTGACGATTCCGAAGGCCTGGAGTGGGCAGCAGGGCTAGCAGCTTACTGCCTGCTCAGCCGGCGGAACATCCAGATCCCAAGCACTAGAAAGAGCAGGTTTGGGAACCAGACGAGAAGCTCAGGATGAAGTTTCGCGTGCGCACGCAATGTGTCGGCGATGATAATGAAAAGAAAATAAAAGACGCCGATGACGAGGCTCATGGCGAAACCAAAGGAGGTCTCGCGCCGATGCGCGGTGATGGCCAGCGGGACGCCGACCAGGGCAAAGACAATGCAGGCCAGGGGAAAGGAAAAGCGTTTGTTAATTTCGGTGCGGCTGGAGCTCCGCATCTTCGGATCGTCGTCATTCAACTGCTCCAGCAGCTGCTCGACCGAGAGCATCGACCGGCTGGCCCGCCTTTTCTCCTTCTCGTAAAGCTCCTGCAGGCTGATTGGGAGCGTGCCTTCGACCACGCTAATTCCATCCCGCATTCGATTGAGATCGTACGGATCGTACTCATCGCGCTGCAGGTAACGCGCGGCAAAAAGATGCATGAGAATGCGCTTGTTCGGCAGATCCGCCTCAAGTTCACCGGTCCGGGCATACGTCACTCTCATCGGCATCGAGTCGTCGTTCGTTTCAAAAACGATGATGTTTTCCAGTTTGTTGCCGTCTTTTTTGCCGACATAAATCTTATTGCCTGGGAATTGATCGATAATTTGATCGCTCCCGAAAAGCGCCATCGGATTGCGGGTGGCGAGATTGAAGACGGTGCTGCGCATTTTTTCCTGGGCCGCCGGCGCGACCTGGACGTTGAGCCACACAGAAGCGACGGTGCAAAGAACCGAGATCACCACCAGCGGAATGCAAATCCTGGCGATGCTCACCCCATTGGAACGGAGCGCGATCAATTCGTTATCGGCCGAGAGCCGGCCGAAGACGAGTAGGACGGCCGTGAGAAGACCCCACGGGATCGTGAAGATGAGCGAGAAAGGCAGAACGTAGGCGACGAAACTGACCAGGTATTCGACCGGCAGATCGTGATTCACGAGGAGCGGCAGGAGCTTCCGGAAAATATTGCCGACGACGAGAACGAAACTGAGGACGATGATCGCGAAAAGGAGATTCACGACGAGCTGGCGGCTGACGTAACGGTCGATCAATTTCATCGCTGCCGTTTGTTAGTTGAGTTCCATGGGCGTGGCAAGCGCCGCCGCGTGAAGTTCCGCGCCAGGATGGCGTGGCTAGTTACTCCAACCGGGAATGGATTTGCTCAAAACTCCGTCGCGCGTCGCGGCGGTGGCCGTGAGCTGGGTGTCGAGCTCTTGCAAAAGCGCGCGGTCGCTCTTTCGAACCGCAAAGCCCATTTTCTCCAGCTCGATTCCAGGAACGATCTCCGCCGTGATGTCGGTCAGAGCCAGCTCCGCCCCTATCGACTGCTTCAGTTCAGCCACTTTTTGCAATGCATAAGGCTTGTCGATCAAAGCGCCGTCAATCCGCTCCGCCACCAAGTCGGCCAGCATGCGATCGTAGGCGCCGCTGCCCGCGTACGGCACAAAGCGCTCGGACGCGGCGTCACCCAGAAGCTTGCGGGCAAACGTTTCGTTTGTTGTCTTCTCCGCCGCGCCCACTCGGGTTAGCACAAGCTTGCCATCGACGAAAGCCTTGATTCCCGGCTTGGCGATCATCGTTTGCGGATACCGCAAAGTGGGCTGCGTGAAGAGGAGCCCGTAGGTTTTTTCGCGCTCCGGCGTGATAGAGATGGCTGCAGCGATCAGATCGACGGCGCCATCGCGTTCGAGCAGTCGAAAGAAATCCTCGCCCCAGATTCGTCGCGTATAGGTAATCGTGGGCTTGGCCGGGATGCCGCGCGCCGCGAGGATTCGCGTTCCGAGATCGCGCAGCAACTCGATCTCGTAGCCGGTCAACTCAGCGCCTTCCTGGCGAACGAAAAAACCATCAGGCTCGGCCGTTCCGACGTGAATGGTACGCGTGGCGATAATTCGGTTCAGCGCGCTGGGGTAGTAGGTGAAGCTCTGTTCCTTGTTCCACTCACCAAATCGCTCCCGCTGGCCCGGGCTTTGCCAGACTGGCCGAACGTTCCACCGGACTTTTCCCTCGATCCCTTGCGGCACGATCGAGTTGCGCGCGGTGCGTTGCAGGATTGGCGCCTTGCCGGGGTGAGTGAGACTTCGAACGAAAGATTTTCCTGGGCCAGATCTTTCGTCGTCCAGGACAGCAGCAGCGGCCCGACCACTGACGAGTCCGCCGCCGGTCTTTCCAGTTGGACCATGGGCCCGCTTGTCTTGGGCCGGAAAACCCACGCGCCCGCTGCGAGCGTGAGAATCGCGGCAAGAGCGAGGCAAATCCAAAGTGCGGCGAGGCGTCCTCGCGATTTCTTCTCAAGCGCTTCTTTGCCCGCGGATGCCGAGCTGCGACGCTGCAACGCAAGAATCGCTTCGGCCAGCTCGCCGATATGTTGCTCCAGCGGCGGATTCGTCGCGTCGAGCCAGTGGCAACTGCTAATGAAATATTCCAGATCTTTCGATGGCACCACGTCCTCGACGCGAAACGGAATGATCGAGACACCTTTGTTCACGGCACGCTCGATCTCGCGCATGACCTGGGGGGAGCCATTGGAATGCTTTGAGAAAATCACCACCATAACCGCGCTCTCGCCGATCGCATCCACGATTGCCGAGCCCCAGGTGCGGCCGGGAAGAACGTCGCGCGGCGCGATCCAGCATCGGATTTTGGTTGCCTCCAGTGTTCCGCAAACCGCGTCGGCGACTTTCTTGTCTTCCGAGCAATAGCTGATGAAGGCATCGTACGGCATCGGCCCCGATCTTAACGCTTCTGTTTGTCACTTGCCAATCCGCCTCGGCGCGCCGGTGCCACAATTTCCTTTCAACAAGAGCGTGTCCGGCCTTAGCTCAACGCGATGCCGCCTCGATTGTTTTCTTTGCTCTTGTTCGCGTGCAGCTGGCCGTTCGCAACGGGCCGGACTGCGACTCGTGAGCTGGATCGTTCTCGCCAGTGCATCGTGGTATTAACGGATAATTGGGCGTCGACCACCGGCGTGATGCATGCATTCGAGCGTAGCGAAGCGACTGCCAATTGGAAGGAGCGCGGCCCTGGGTTCGCGGTCGTGGTAGGAAAGAATGGGCTCGGACAGGGCCGGGGGCTCGTCCGCCTGGATTTGGACGGGCCACCTGAGAAGAAGGAAGGCGACGACAGAGCACCGGCCGGAATATTCCGTCTCTCGTCGGCCTTTGGGTACGCGCCGGCGCGTTCCACCGCCTGGGTCAAGCTGCCCTATCTGGCGTTATCAAAGCAGGTCGAGGGCATCGATGATCCCAATTCGCGTTACTATAACAAGCTGGTGGATCGATCGAAGGTCGCGAAGATCGATTGGCGCAGTTCCGAGCAGATGCGGCGAGATGACGTCCTCTATAAATGGGGCATAGTCGTCGAACACAACCCCGCTGCAGTACCGGGCGCGGGATCGTGCATATTTCTGCACATCTGGAAGAGTTCATCCGCGCCGACGGCTGGTTGCACGGCAATGCCGGAGAGCGATTTGGTGAGATTGATCCGCTGGCTGGATCCCGCCCGGAATCCGATTCTGGTTCAGACGCCGCGCGCGGATTACCGTTCGGTTCGAGCGAAATATGGTCTGCCGCCAGACCATTCATGAATCGGCTTCCTGCGATCGGTTCGGCAGTGTTTGCTTCGCGCGGAACTTTGCTACCTTGATGGCCCAATGAGCAACGAAATGTACGATGTGGCGATCATCGGCGGCGGTCCGGCCGGCAGCACCGCAGCGACGCTGCTAGCACGATCCGGACGGCGCGTCGTCGTCCTGGAACGCGACAAATTTCCGCGCTTTCACATCGGCGAATCTCTGCTGCCTTTCAGCACACAAGCCTTCGATCGCCTCGGTGTGCGCGAAAAACTTAACCGCACTTTTTTACCGAAACATGGCGGAGAAATTATCGCGGCGTGCGGCACCACGAGCGCGAAATTCTATTTCAAAGACGGCTATAAGACGAGCCGAGATCGCGCCTACCAAGTTACTCGGTCGGAGTTCGACAAGCTGCTTCTCGATCACTCCCGCGAAAATGGCGCCGAGGTTCGCGAGGAAACGATGGTAAAAAATATCGTGCCCGGCCACGACGGCGTCCGGCTCGAAATCGAAGCGCCTGGCGGCTCGATTGAGACGATTGACGCCCGATATCTACTCGATTGCAGCGGACGACAAACGATCGTCGGAAATTTTTTCAAACTCAAGAAATCGTACGATCATCTGCAGAAGTTTTCCGTCTTCGCGCATTACGAAAACGTCGACCGCCCGTCCGGCATCGATGGCACGCTTATCCGCATGGTGCGCGGGCTCGACCGCTGGTTCTGGATGATCCCGCTCACCGCGACGCGCATGAGTATCGGCGTTGTGATGGACACGTCGACCTTTCGCGCGATGAAGCTCGCTCCCGAGGAAGCGCTCGAAAAATGTATCGGTGAGCAACCGTTGATACTCGAGGAAATGGCAAACTCCGAGCGGGTCTCGCCTGTTTATTCGGCGGGCGACTATTCGTATCGCAATGCGAAGCTTTTTGGCGATCGCTGGATACTGGCCGGCGACGCCGCCGGCTTCATCGATCCGGTTTTTAGCAGCGGAGTCTTTCTCGCGATCATGTCCGCCGAAAAGGCCGCGGATTCGCTGCACGAAATTCTGCGCGACGAATCTCAGAAGCCGCGCCTTTTTCGAGAATACTCCCGTCGCGTCAACCGGGTGATGGACATGTATCTCACGTTCGTGAATTCATGGTATCGCGGCAAAGAATTCGTCGAAGTTTTTCTTAATCCGACCGAGATGCTGCAGCTCGCCCCTGCCGTCAACGCCGTGCTCGCCGGCAATGAAGGCATAAGCTTCGCCATCAAATGGCGGATGTGGGTGTTTTATTTCTTTGTCCGCGCGCAACGCTTTCTCGCCTTTTCGCCGCGGCTTTCCCTCGTGCCGCGAAAATCGGAGGCATCGACACCGCTGGGGTCCCTGGAAAGCGTTTCGTAGAGGAAATGAAGGGCGCCGTTTCGATTCTGAACCGTCGGTTGATCATGATTTCAACCATGGTCGCCATCGGCCTAACGAGTTGCCAGACAATCCGCCATCATTTTCTCGACCCTTCCCGGGACTGGCAGGCCAGGAACGGTCAGCTTCTCTATCGCGGAAAAAAGACCACATTGATTGGCGAAGTGCTCGTCCGTTTTTCAAAAGCGGGCGATTTCGAGCTGACTTTCACGAAGGGGCCGGGCATCGCCCTGCTGGAAGTGCGGCAGGACGCAAACTTCGCGAGCGTGAAAGGTCCGCTCGCGCGGGGCGGCTGGTCCGGACCAAGCGCGCAGGCGCCAGCGCGCCTGCGCGGGTGGCTGCAATTGCGCGAGGTGCTCATGGCGTCGGGCGAGAAAGCGTCCGTCCGTCATTCCGCCGGCAACGAAACCTTCATTTTCCGTTTTTGACCTTCGCTGGTTGAAACACGAGCGTCGCGGCTGCGGTCACGACTCACCATGCGCCTGCATTCCCTCATCGCTAATCTTGTCACGCAACGGCGCGGCGCGGTCTGGTCCGCAGTCGCGGTGATTTGCGCGTTGTCCGCTTACATCCTGGTCACGCGGATGAGGCTCGATAGCGAGGTGTTGAACCTTCTACCCAGCGGGTTCGAATCGGTTGAAGGACTGAAAGTTTACAATCGCGATTTCGCGCAGGTTCGTGAGCTAACTTTCGCGCTCCTCTGCCAGCCCACGGACGTCGATAAGCTGGAAGAGTTCGCACCGCAGTTCGCCCAAAAATTGCGTGAGCAATCATGGTGCACGCGCGTCCTGGCCGGCGCGCCGATCGAAACGCCGGAAGGAATTCGCGATTTGCAATCCATCGCCATTCCGCTTCTGCTTAATCTCGAGCCGGCCGCTTTCAACGAGACGCTCGCTCTTTTACAGCCGGAGAAAATCCGAGAGCGGTTGCATCGTTTGCATTCCGAGCTGGAAGCAGGTTCGCCCCGGCCCCAAATCGAGTTGGGGCTAGATCCGCTCGGCGTCATCGCACCGGCGCTGAAACCTTTCGCGAACAACGCGGCGATCGAAGAGGACCAACCCCTCACTTCGCCCGACCGCACGATGCGTGTGTTTCTCACCGTCACGAATCAGCCGAGCATCGGTGCGGTCGATTGCCAGAAACTGATGCGCGAGGTAAAAGCGTTTCAGGCGCACGCCGACGAAGGCTGGAATGGCGGGCCGCTCCAAATTCTGGTGACGGGCCGCTCAGCCTACGTCGCCGAGATTTCCCTCAGCATGCGACACGACATCGTCATCACGTTGCTGGGCTCCATCCTTCTGGTCAGTGGAGTTTTTTACGTCGGCTTCCATCGCTGGCTGCCGCTCATCGGGATGGGCCTGACGCTGTTGCTTTGCTGCCTGGTTGCGCTCGCCACCGGACTCCTGATTTTCCATCAGCTAAATATGGTGACCATCGGATTCTGCGCGATCCTGATTGGGCTGGGAGTGGACTTCGCGATTTTGATCTTCGGCCGTTACCAGCAAGCGCGTGATGAAGGCATCGATCATCCCGCGGCCGTAAGCGAAGCCGTTAAAAGCCTCGGGAAAGCCATTTTCTTCGGCGCGCTGACAACGGCTGTGGGCTTCATGGCGTTGATGCTAGCGGGCTCCCAAGGATTCACTCAGCTCGGCGTTCTGATTGCGCTCGGAATCACGTTCGCGGGTATTTTCATGATGACGGTTTTCTTCCTTTTTCTGCCGTGGAAAAATTCAGCGCCGCGAAATGATTGGATGTTTACGATGGTGAAGAATTACGTGCGCTGGACCGTTCGCCGCCCCTCTCCAATGCTTTGGATCTCCGCGCCGCTGCTTCTGATTCTCACAGCGGTCGCGCTTTCGCCGAAGCCACCAATAATCTTCGATGTGAGCACCCATTCGATGGAGCCGAAACGCAGTGACGCCGGCTACGCACTCAAGACGATCATGGAGAAAATGCCCTCCCGCTGGGAACCCGTCATCGGGATCGTCAAGGCCGCGAACGCGCAGCAGTTGCATGATTACTGGCAGAAAGTGGCCGCGCAGTGGAACGGCTTACAAGTTGCCGGCAAGATCAAGAGCTTCTCCACCCCGGCCGCACTCGCCTTATCGCCGCAACGATTGCAAACGAACCGGCAAAAATTGCGGACGGCCAATCTCCACGGAGCGCGCGCCGCGCTCGAAGCCGCGATCGCAACCGAGGGTTTCACTCGCGACACTTTCGAATCCGCCTTCGTCCTCCTCGATCAACTGCAAGGCGTGGCGTTGTTGCCCGGCCAGCTGCCCGATTGGCGAACGCAGCTGCCGCAAAAATCCAGCTGGTGGTTTCTCGTCGATCGGTACTTCGCCCATGATCCACTCCTCACGACGGGATTCGTCACGACTAACGCGCCCGTCGCGACACAGGACCAAAAAGAAATGCTGCACCGCGAACTGCCGGTCGAGAGCGTGCCAATGGTGCTTTCTGGCTGGAGCTTCACCCTGACTGATCTCGTTCCGTGGTCACATCGGCAGCTCATCCTGATCAGCGCGTTGATGGCGGTATTCGACGCGACCTTGCTCGCATTGCTCTATCGCGACTGGCGCTTGTGGCTCATTCAAGTTGCCACGCTCACCATGGCCGTCTGCGCCATGATCGCGTCAATGAAACTGCTCCATATCCCGCTTAATCTACTCAACGTTCTCGCCTTTAGGCTCGTCCTCGCCATCGGAGTCGATTACGGCATCTATGTGCTTCTCGTTTGGCAGAAGGCGCGGCAACTTGATCATGACGTTGCCGGCGTCGTGAAACCGGTAATTCTTGCCGGTTTGACTGCGATCTGCGGCTTCGGTTCGCTCGGCGCCGCGAATAATCCAACGCTCGCGGGATTGGGTTACGCCTGCGCTATTGGCTTGTTCTGGAGCCTCGCCGCGACGATTTTCTTCACTTTACCTGCGGCGGCGGCGGCTGAACCGAAGTCCTGGCGCGAAGAATCATTGCGGCCACGCGTCCAACAACCTGAAAATGTTTAATACTTCTCGTTGCTGTAATCCCATCCAGGTAGGGCGCGCTCTCCGAGCGCGCCGACTCATTCGACGGACGGCTCGGAGATCCGTCCCTACCTGTTTTGTCTTCGGGTTGCTGTTCCTTGCCCACGTCGTCTCCGCCGATCCGCTTTCTCCGGCGGACCTGAAGGCCCTGCTCGCGCACATCCGCGAGAAACGCGCCGCCGCGCCCCAGGTCCAGGCTGACTTCCAGGAAGAAAAGACCGTTCACATGCTTAACAAACCGATCACCAGTGCGGGCACAATGTGGTTTCAGGCGCCGAACAAATTCCGGCGCGAAGCGAAGGGCAATTCCCCCAGCATCACCGTGAGTGACGGGCAGCATCTCTGGATTTATTATCCGAAATTCCAGTCGGCGGAGCACTACTCGTTAGGCAAACGCTCCCCGCTCGATGCTGGCATCGCCGCGATCACGGCCAGTTTGAATCTCGAGAATGTCGAGGCCACTTATCACATCACGGCCACGAAAGAAGCAGACGGATATCAGTTGCAACTGACGCCTCGCAACCCGTCGATGAAGCGATTCCTGCAAACTTTCAGCATTCGCATGAACAACGATTTGCAAGTGGGGCGCACCGAAATGGTGCAGCCGAACGGGGATCGCATCGTCACGACGTATTCAAATGAATCGCGCGCGCCGATCCCCGCGTCCACGTTTGAGTTTACACCGCCAGCCGGGACCGAAATCACCACGCCACTGGGGCGGTAGCAATATTTGCTGCTCCTGACCCGATCCGATTCGTGATCACGGTCTTCTGCCTTTGGGGAGCATGGTCAAGAGCACGATGAGGAGCAGGAGTTAACACCGCGCAATCTTCCTCGACGTCAGAGCGCAACCTTGCTACAAGGGAGACCCCATGCGGCGTCCCCCCATCGCGCTGTTCACGTGCATGCTCTTGTTCGCAACGGCGGTCGCGGGCGATCCTCCAAAGACGCCCGATTCCACGGGTATTATTTCCCACATCAAGCGCGACGCTGTTCAATCCACGGCACTCGCTTCCGTCGGTTACAGCACGCGTCTGCATGTTTTGGAAATCGAATTTAGAAACGGGGCGATCTATCGTTATCTCAACGTTAGCCCGGCAATTTATCACGACCTCATGATCGCGCCGTCGAAAGCGCGCTTTTACGACGAAAATATTCGCCGGAAATACCGGTCGCTGCATGTGAGACCAAAATGAAAGCGAAGCACAGCACTTCAAAGCCGGCACGCCGCGAGATTTTCGTCCTTACGCCTGAAGAGAAAAAGACCGTTTGCTTCGTGCTTGTTGCGTTCGTTCTCGGTCTGGCGACGAAGTACTATCGCGACGCTCATCCACGCTTGTCGCCAAACCCAGACATCAGCGTTCCTGGACATGCCTCGCCAGACTCACGCCGTGAGATGCGAACCCCGCGTCGTCCAAAATTGTAGGGCAGGCGGGTCGCCCGTCGATTCTGGTGTTGGCACCGACACGGCTGCCGCGCAATCTTTCCGACCTACGCGCATTTTTGGAAAGACAGCGGCTGCCATCGCATAGTATAAGGATGGTATTCAGCGCTCGTGAGTTTCTGAACCCTGCTCAATCATATATATGTCTCTTATTTTCGAACGCGTTCTCACCGATGGCATCGCAGCGATCTCTTACCTGATCGGCGATGACGAGGAAGGCACCGCCGCAGTCATTGATCCGCGACCTGACGTGGAAATCTACGTAGAACTGGCGCGAAAGAACGGCGTTTCGATTACGCACATTTTCGAAACACATATCCACGCTGATCTCGTCAGCGGCTCACGAGAATTGGCGGCTCGCACACAGACGGCAAAGATTTACGCGAGCGGCGAAGGCGGCGCGGAGTACGGTTTTGCCGTCGAGCCGGTCAAGGATGGTGACGAATTCAAATTCGGCCCTCTTGTTCTGACCGCGCGTCATTCGCCCGGGCACACTCCCGAGCATGTCTGCTATGTCGCCGCCGAGGAAGAGCACACTGACTTTCCATGGGGCGTTTTCACAGGTGACTCGCTCTTCGTTAATTCCGCCGGCCGGCCAGATCTCCTCGGCAGAGATGCGGACAAGCTGGCCTCACAACTTTATGACACGCTGTGGGAATTCTATGGAAAGCTCGACGATAGCGTGATCATTCATCCATCTCATGGAAGTGGATCGCCTTGCGGGGCTGACATCGGCGATCGCCTCGAGAGCACGATCGGTTTCGAAAAGCGCTTCAATCCCTATTACCAACGCAAGGAACGACAAACATTCGTCGACTACGCGCTTTCCACTCCGCCCCCCGAACCAACCTATTACAAGCGGATGAAAAAGGTCAATGCTGCCGGACCCGAGGTCCTTGGGCGGCTGCCGATCATTCCCGCGCTGCCGCCGAAAACTTTCAAGGAATTCGTCGATGGGAAGAGCGCTCAACTCGTGGACACGCGCACGATGCTGGCGTTTGGCGGCGGACACATCGACGGCGCGCTGAATATTGCCGCCTCTCCTATCCTCTCCATCTGGGCAGGTTGGCTACTCGATCCACAGATGCCGATTCTCCTCGTGCTCGAAAGCGACGCTGATGTCGAAAAAGTAGCGCAGCTTTTTGTGCGCACTGGTTACACGAAGTTCGCCGGTTACTTGGTCGGAGGGATGAAAGCCTGGCAAAACGCCGGTTATCCGTTGCGCGAGCTGCTGCAGATGACGATTCACGAATTGCAAAACGCGCGCAATGGTTTGCAGGTGCTCGACGTCCGCGGGCCAGCCGAGTGGAAAAATGGTCGCATCCCGGGCGCGAAGCATATTTTTCTCCCGCACCTGCAGAAACGCTCGGGTGAACTCGACCGGGAGCGCCCGGTGCTTGTTTATTGCGCTACCGGATACCGCGCGAGTCTCGCCGCGAGCCTGCTGCAGCAGGAGGGCTTTGCTGACGTTCGGAATCTGCCAGGAAGTTTCCACGCATGGAAAGCGGCAAAGTTCCCGGTGGAGAAATGACTGGAAGAATCTCCTCTTCCTCTCGCATCTCTTTTTCGGATCAAGGATCAGCGCTAACCTGTGAAATCTGCGGACAATAACCCACTGACATCGGACGGGCTGATCGTTCGCGAGAAAGAACCGCTCAATCTTGAGATGCCGTTCTCGACCTTGAGCGCCTTCACCACCCCTAACGAATCCTTTTATGTTCGCTGCCACTTTCCGATCCCGGAAATTGCAGCCTCGGAATGGCAACTCAAAGTTGAAGGCGAAGTCGAAACGCCGTTCTCACTCAGTTACGAAGAACTGCTCGAAATGGAATCGCGCACCATCGCTGCGACCCTGGAATGCGCGGGCAACAACCGCATTTTCCTCGAGCCTAAAGTCAAAGGAGTGCAATGGGGACTTGGCGCAGTCGGAAATGCATCCTGGACCGGCGTTACTCTGGCGGCCGTGCTCGATCGCGCGAAGGTAAAGCCGGGCGCGATTGAGGTGATCCTCGAAGGCGCGGACGAAGGCGCAGTCGATAAGACGCCCCGCCCATCGGGTAAGATTTCCTTTTCCCGGAGTTTACCGCTCGGCAAGGCGTACGACGATGTACTGCTCGCGTACGAGATGAACGGCGAGAAACTTACCGCGACGCATGGATTTCCCCTGCGCGCGATCGTGCCCGGTTGGTATGCGATGGCGTCCGTGAAGTGGCTCCGACGCCTGATCGTAAGCTCCAGGCCATTCAACGGTTACTATCAATCGCTCGACTATTCTTTTTGGGACCGCAGTGGAACGTTGCCCACTCTTGCCCCACTGCGCGAGCAGCAAGTGAAAGCTGAGATCGCGCGCCCGGAGGATGGCGAGAGCGTTCCCGCCAATTCGACCGTCCGTGTGCATGGAGCGGCTTGGTGCGGCGACGGCGAGATAGCGAAGGTGGAGGTCAGCGCCGACGCCGGTGCGACGTGGAATGCGGCGCACCTACTGGATGCTCCCGTGAAAAACGCGTGGCGTCTTTGGGTATTTGATTGGCGCACGCCCACCAAGGCAGGAAAACAAAGGCTGCTGGCTCGGGCTACTGACTCACGCAATCGCGTCCAGCCGTTCGAGCATGACCCCGATCGTGGCACCTACATGATCAATCATGTTCTGCCGATCGAGGTTGAGGTGATCTAAGGCCAACTTGCGTGATTTGAACGCAGGCTACGGCCAGGCTTTGTGAAGCGGTTTTGCAACCGGGCCGCCTCCGGGCTGTCCGCCAATGGTCCAACGAAATGTGGCGTTCTCGGTCTGATTATACGCAAGTGACCAGTTCGGATAGACGTTCTCTTGCGACTTCAGCCAGACGGTTCGCTGGATGGGATGCCCCGGGTCCACCTTGGTGCCCGGCGGTCCCAAAAAAATGCCTGTATGAACAAGAAGGTTGATAGGCACATTGTGCGCTGGGCCATCATCGAAGGCACCGGAATCGATGTAAAAGCTGGCTTCGGTGACCGCCACTGGCGCACTAGCTTCAATCTTGAACGTCAGTGTAGCAATTTTGAAATCTTTTCCCCCGGGGACGCCGGCCATCGGCGTGAAACTGAGCAGAGTAACTTTGACCGCCGACTGCGCGGGTTGTTGCTGTGGCCCCGACTTCATAGGTGCGGGACTCGCGGCGGGCGCGACACTTGGAGTCGGCGTGGGCGTCGGCGTGCCACCGTGGAGAGCGGTCAATGAGAGAAAGAGAAACGGTGCCGCGCCCACGGTAAATCTCTTAAGGTACGATGTTTTCATTGCAGCGGATTTCCGGTTGCCGCGGTTCGACGTCGTTCGATTATCGCCTTTCCCATCCCTCCGATTCTACCGACACGGAAGTGAATCAAGAATGACGACGCGTGTCGACCCGGAAATCGCGTGACGGATTCCTAAGTGATTCAAGCGAAAACAGCGTCGGACGAACGGGCGGCTTAAGTAAACGCTAAAATCTAAACGCCGCCCCGTCGTCTAGTCCGACTTACTTGGCTTGCTGCCAAGCATGGCCAAATATCTGGAACTTCGGCGGCGCTTTTCCCGTAGTAATTGCAAACGCCCCAGTTCTCAGCGTGAACCTCTTGGACGCTTGGGAACAGGCTCAATGCCGATATCTGCGCAAAATCGAAGTAAGAGCACCAATCCCATGAAAATCACTCGATTTTGGAAGAAGAGAGGAACTCCTGCAGTTTCCGGGAGTCGAAGAATTTCACGCGATGCCCTTGACGGGCTGCCGCACGAAAAGTTTCTGCGCCTCGTCGGCTTGTTTCACGCTGTAGTACCAGCAACGCGGAAAGGGAAAGATCAGGACGGCCGGTGTGTCGATCCCACCGTACAGGAATTCCGTAACCTGTGCTCGATGATCGAGGAGAGGCTAGCGCAAAACGACAAACCTTTTCAGCGAAACGAGATGGGAGATTATGTCCACAATCTCAATCTTCTTTTCGGTCAGCTCATGCCGGTCGAGACCTTGGATAGTGCTGTGCCAGCGATACGTGACGATTATCGGGCGCGCGTCAGCGCAGAAGCGTACGGCGTCTATACTGGATCACACACTTACAAAATGCTTACAGGTTGCGACCGGGCATCGGATCCTGAAGCCCGAGTGCGATGGCTCCGGGCCGATTACATTCAGTTGATCAACGAGATTAGGAAGTTGACGCTGCTGGAGTATCACATCGAAGAGACCCGCAGCTACCTGATCAGAAAGCTGCGCCTGACCTTGTTTAAGCTTATCTTCACGCCCGTCGCGGTTGTACTCTTATTTCTGATCTGTCGTACCGCGATGCACCATCCGTTGCAGGAGTCGCATTTCCTTACATCTTATTTCGTAGGCGACGTAGAGCACCCGACAACCCTCTACCGAGCGTTACATATATTGACGCTGCTCAGTCTAGCCGCTATCGCTGGCGCGGTAGGATCGTTCATTAGCGCCTTGTTGCGGATCGAGTCGGTGCCGGAGAACAACGAGATCGCGCGCAACGTTGTCGCGCTACGCTACTCCGAGTCGGTTAGACTCGCTCCGGTAACAGGGTTTGTGTTTGCCATTTTGTTATCCTTCGTTTTCGGAGGGCAACTGTTGAACGGTCAGCTTTTCCCCAAGACGTCCCCAAACGGTAATTGGCCAGAACTGCTTTCTTATCCAGCTGAATTGGCAAAGTGGTTGGTGTGGGCTTTTATCGTTGGGTTCGCCGAACGGCTCATGCCCGATATGATCGATCGCCTGGTCGACAAAGCGGGGAAGAGCGCGCAGGTGGCTGCGCCTGGTCCAATGCCTGGGGGCAGAACCCCGGTCTTCGCCAATGGGAGTGCGGGAGGAAACGGGGACGGAACAGGGAAAAGCAGGCGCTTTGGAGCGCGGCCGAAACGCCCCGCTCCAGTCAAGGTCGCCCGCGCCCACGGATAATCAGCCGCAGTTTGTCGGGGGTTGAAGGACGTCTTGGTAGTGCGGAGTGTCATCTATCAGGGAACAGATCGATCACCAGCGATGGCAGCTGTCGCTGCCAAGCTTGTCGCTCCGACGGGCGGCGGCGATGTGATCAACGCCGCTGATCGCTTTGATGCCTTCATCGCGTCACCGTAGGTTATCCACAGAAGGTTTCCATAAACAGAAGCGGACGCGCTCGAGCTCAATCTCTGTCCGGCCTTGTTTCGGCAAGACCTCGAGCAACTCCGGCGCGTCCGCGCCGTCCATCCAAACGATCGCGCCGAAGCGGCCTGTTTTATCCTGGAGCCGCTCCCCCCAGCCTGGTGCGTCCCATGGCTCGCCAAGGAAGCTACGCTGTGCGTAATAGGGAAGGGTTGTGGCGTGCGGCTCGAAGTTGCAGAGGACCTCGGTTCGTTCGTCGAAATATCCGCGCAGGATGTGGCCTAACGACGGTATGAAGCGGGGCGACTCCGCGATGGTTCCTTCCAACAAATGGGATTGCGCCCAAAGACTGCGAGACGTGACGACACCAAAATAGGCAAGGGTTAAGACCATCATCAATGCGATCGCAAGTCCGAGATGGCGTGACGCCTTCCAACCAGCGAGACGGTCGAGCGCCATACCCGCCATAAGCGAGATAGGCGCAACGAGGTAGAAGCCTGCGTAGTCGTGGATGTAGGAGGCGTTGCGGAATGCCACCAGATAGAAGCCGTTCAGAAGTAAAAGACAGAGGGCCGCCCAACCGAGCCAACGCAGTCCCGGCGCAGCCTGCCTGTTCTTCCAAACGATCCAGCTTCCGACGAAGGCGAGCGCCCATGCGAGCGGCGAGACGAGTATAAGAAGCCATCCGCCGACCGTCCGCGCCCATTCCGACATGGTGAAGCGCAACGCCCCCGCGCCGCTGCTGCTGAGCCGGTGGTAAAAGGCCGCCGCTAAGTCCGGCCACGCATCGGCCCGTACCTCGCGAATTTGAAAAAGGAAAGCCAGCGCGGAGAGAAGCGCGAGCAGCCACAGCCACGCAGCGACGGACCGGTGTTTCTCGCGAGCGAAGAAAACGAAGTGAAGAGCCAGGATAATGACAAAAAAATACGCGAGCCACGCGGTCCACATCGCCAGAACACAGGCGGCGATCATACTAATCCACCAGCGCGTGTTGCCGGTTACACTCACGTATCGCACACTCAGCAGCGCGGCGAGCATCCACATCAGCGTGCACGGTTCGAAGTTAACCATCTGTCCGTAGTGCAGCTCCATCGGTAGCGTGACAAAGACCGCCACACTGAAGGTCGCGGCACGTACTCCCGCACAACTCCGGGCTAAGAGCCACACTAGGATGACGCTCGTGGTGGAGCACAAGAGTGGGACAATTCGGGCCGCCCACTCGCTCTCGCCGAACACCCAAAAGGCAGCTGCAACACCCAGCGGTAGCAAGCAGGGATGATGAACATAAAACCCGTCCGGCGGTATCGGTAGCGGCCCATAGTAAAACGCAGCCGGCACTGCGACTGTCTTCAGCAGTCCGGCACGGAGAAGATTGTGGGCTGCCTGCGACCAGACGGCGCCGTTGTAATAATCGTCCTGGGTCCAAGGCGTGTTCAGATCGAATGAAAAGAAAGCGATCAGAAACCCAAGCGCAGCCAGCAGGCCGGCACTCCAGAAATAGCCCCCGACTTTCCTGCTCGTCTCGCCACCAGCGGCCAAACTGAGCTCATTCTCGGCCATCGCGTTCGACGAATTCACAATGCCGACTGCTTCACGGCGCAGGTGCAGAATCGCTGGGTTGGGGACCATTCCAACCGAAATTGACTTCCTTCTCGTGAATCCACTGCAAGAATTGAGCGACCCAGATCGCGAGTGTTTTAACAACCCCTATGACGCAATGTCAATAGTGAGGACTGCCCCTACATCGATGGGACGGAAGATCGATCTCAGCAACCGGCAGACACGTTTGCGCGATAAATACAAAGAGACGTATCGCCAAAAATAATCCGCGCGGCCGCGTGCGCCGGGATCGGGCATTGCGTGCGGAAGAAGAGTGGTGAAAATATCTCTCTTGCCCACCGCGCCCGACAGTCCGATTGCCGCTCCCGACCTTGGAACCCAAGCGCTCCGGACTCCGGACGTGTCGCGTGCCACCGCTCCCGTGCTAGGTGTGCTCACGGCCCTGAGCTTCTCACACTTACTCAACGACGCGATGCAGTCGTTGATCCCGGCGATCTACCCGATTCTTAAGAGCGCGCTTCATCTGAACTTCGCTCACATTGGCCTTATTACGCTCGCCAACCAGCTGACGGCTTCGGTTCTCCAGCCCTTCGTCGGCCTTTACACGGACCGGCGACCGCAGCCTTTCTCGCTCGCCGTTGGAATGAGCTTCACGCTCGCCGGCCTGGTCCTGCTCTCATTCGCCGGCAGCCTGACGTTGGTTCTCATCGCCGTGGCGCTGGTCGGCGTTGGTTCTTCCGTGTTCCACCCGGAAGCTTCACGCATAGCGCACATCGCCTCTGGCGGACGGCTCGGCTTCGCCCAATCGCTCTTTCAGGTCGGCGGCAATGCCGGCAGCGCGCTTGGCCCTCTCCTGGCCGCCGTTATCGTAGTCGCCCGCGGGCAATCAGCCGTGTTGTGGTTCTCCCTGCTGGCCTTGCTCGGTATCGCTGTCCTGACTGGAATAGGGCGCTGGTACCGAGGAAGCCTTGCCGTTTTCAGAACGGCGAAATCCACGCCCTTTCACCACCGGGAGACGCCGATGCTCACACGCGGCCGGGTGATCTTATCCCTCGCTGTCCTTATCGCGCTTATCTTTTCGAAATATTTCTATCTCGCGAGCATGTCGAGCTACTACACGTTTTTCCTAATGGGAAAGTTCGGGCTCTCAGTCAAGAGCGCTCAACTCCATCTCTTCGGCTTTCTTTTCGCCGTCGCGGCTGGCACGTTGCTGGGCGGGCCGGTGGGCGACCGCGTAGGCCGCAAGAGTGTGATCTGGGCCTCAATCCTGGGCGTTGCGCCGTTTGCCCTCGCGCTTCCTTATGCCAACCTGTTCTGGGTCGGCATCCTCACGGCAATCATTGGACTGATCCTGGCTTCGGCCTTTTCCGCCATCCTCGTCTACGCGCAAGAGCTTGTTCCCGGCAGAGTAGGCATGATCGCTGGGCTATTTTTCGGTCTCGCCTTCGGTTTAGGCGGTATCGGTTCCGCTGTGCTCGGGGCGATGGCCGATCGGACGAGTATCCCATTTGTCTTTCAAGTCTGCTCCTATCTTCCACTCATAGGTCTGCTTACGTGGCTCTTACCAAATCTCGAACAACGACGTCGTGGGAGCGCATGATATCACAAAAAGGGCCAGAGCAATAATCGGTGCGCTGGCATGGAATGTTCTGCAAAATCGTCCATGCGCGTGCTCATAGCCGACGACCAACGAAGCGTCGGTACGACACTCGCGGACCTCGTTTCCAAGTGCGATCACGAGGTCGTTGAAGTTGTCGGCTCGGGTTTTGAAGCGATTCAGGCCTACCACCGCCATCGTCCCGACATGGTTTTGATGGATTACTATATGCCGCGGCTCAATGGCGCGACCGCTTGCCGGAACATCTTGTCGAGATATCCGGCGGCAAACGTCATCCTGGTTTCCGGGGTAGCCGGGGCCGAAGAGCTCAGCCACTCCGGTGCGATCGCCGTCTTGTCCAAACCAATCGATCTGGCCAGACTAAAGATTCTGTTGAGCGCTCCCGCACCGTCGGACGGAGAAGCGCCGACTTGTCGGAACTCCTGAGCGGTTTCCGCTGGTTTTTGATCTCCCCTACTCGTCATTCGCCACTCTTCCGGTACTTCTCTGGAATCGGCTCCTCCGGGCTCTCGTGCTGCCAATAGACCGTGACGATCCACCAACGGCTTTCGTCATAGAGCAACTGGATGCTGTTGATCCCGCGCATGAACGGGTTAGGATCGTCCTCTCTGTGCCGCGACTCGTAGGTGCTCCAGACATGCGCGATGTGTCCGAATTGCTCCGTCCGCCGCGCAATCTCCTTCTCGAAGAATCCATTTTTCTCCAGGTAATCACGCGACCGCTCGATGTAGCCATCGACGTCCAGCACCTGCGGCGTGATCGTTCCATCCTGGTTCATCTCGCCGGCGGTTTTCGTAGTCGGAATCAGACGCGCGCCCGGGATGAACAACGAGCGCTCGCGATCCCAATCACGCTTCTGCCCCGCGGGACCGGAAATCACCTCGTACGCAGCAGCAATGATGGCGTCGATTGACGCCACATCGGCGGGATCCGCCGGGAGATGCATCATTCTGGTCTCTTGGCTCATTGTTCCAGTATTCGCGAAACCGCTACGCGTTCGTGAATTCCGCTATGATCTCCGGTGGGAGCAAGGGCGTGGCGCCGTGGTGTGAAGCGACGAAAGCACCCAGGCGGCAGGCGTTCTCCAAAACTTTGCGCGTGTCGGTTCCGCGAGTCAGCCCAACCATCAATCCAGCCATGAATGCGTCCCCTGCCCCGACCGTATCCTTCACGACAATCTTGGGAGCCGGAGCGGTCACGAGTTTGCCGCGCTCCCACAGCGCCGCACCTTCTTCCGCCAGTGTGACGCAAATGCGGGAAACGTTCGTTGCCTCTGCGATGATGGCGCAAGCGCTGGTAATTGCCGCTGCGTTGCGAGGGGTCTCGTGCTTCATCTCGCCTGTTCGCAGCCACGAAGTGAGCTGACCGACTTCACCGTCATTAAGCTTCAGGACATCAGCGCGCTTGGCCAATTGCACGACGAGCGGCGCATCGGCAAAAGGCGGACGCAAATTTACGTCGAAGAATTTCAATGGACCCTTCACAGAGAGCAGGCGATCCAACTGGTCGAGGTTGTAGGGCGAGCGGCCGGCGAGCGAGCCGTAAATCAACGCGCGCGCTTTCGAGACAGCCTCGAGTGCTTCCGCAGAAACCCTGATCTCGTCCCAAGCCGCTGGTTGCACGAGCTCGTAGGTCGCGTTGCCATTGGCATCCACGGTTACGAGCACGGTGCCAGTGCCAAGGCCGATCCGCGCCCGCGTCACAAACTCCGTATTGACCTCTTTGTCTTGAGCGACTTTCAAAATCTCGTCGCCCAGGGCGTCTCTGCCGATGCAGGAGATGAGAGATGCCGAGACGCCGATTTGCGCAAGGTGTGCGGTGACATTGAAGGGAGCGCCACCCGCGTGTCTTCCTGATGGCAGGCAATCCCAGAGTATCTCACCAAAGGCGAAGAATTCCGCGTTCATCAGTCGACGTCTGGTTCGTAGATGAAGATCAGGTCTTAATCCATTCCCTTCGGATCAACGGATCGCTCGAAGACGAGCAGGTTCTCGGTTCCGATGAGGCAATGCTCCACGCCCGGCTTGAAATGGAACTTGCTGCCCCGCTTAAGCAATTCGGCCGTAAGCACTCGCTCGTTAGGCCGTCTCCGCAGAACAAGTCCAGCGCCTTCCTTCACCTCAAGCCGCTCATCCTTTTGCTCGTGCATCTCGAGCGCAAGATATCCGCCTTCGCGAATCACGAGAAACTTCTCCACGCGCGGATGTTCGTGCAGCGTCACGACCACGCCACCCCAGTCCGTTTTGATGACGCCTTCACCGCGGCGCTCGATTCTCTCGAGGAGCTCGGGAAAACGCGATGAGGTTTCTCCGACCGGATCGCGAAAGTGGCTACTCCACAGCCGACACGCTTCACGGCAGTAGCGGTTGAAAGTTTCCTCGGACTCGATCGGCGAAAGCGCGCCGAGTGCAGTGCCGAGCTCCGCAAACCGCGGATCGGACGCCAGCTTCTCGTGATTGAGTTGAAAGGACGCGCCCATTGCTCAGTGCCCGCGCGAAGTTGACACGCCCTGCATCCCCTCAGCACCGCTCAGCTTCGGCCACATGAATCCATACGCTGCGACGAACGCGAAGCAGAGCATCGGCACGATGAAGCCGCGGGAGAGATCGTATGAGTCGGCCACATGGCCCATGACCTTTGGCAGAATTGCGCCGCCCATGATCGCCATGACAATGAAAGAAGAAGCCCTTTTCGCCCGCTCGCCGAGGCCGAAGATCCCAAGGGCGAAGATCGTCGGGAACATGATAGACATGAAGAAATACGTGAGGAAAACGCAAGCCACCGACACCCAGCCCAGCTTCAGAAAGATCAGCAGGCAAAGCACGACTGCCGCGGCTGAATAGAATCCGAGCACTTTATGCGCAGCGAACTTCTTCAAAATGGCGGAGCCCGTGAAACGGCCGATGAGAAAGCAGAGAAAGCCTAACGAGGCCAGGTTCGACGCGGCCTTATTGCTAAAGCCAAGCGCGCCGTTTTGGTGTGTTTCAAACCAACCGCCGAACCAACCCGAGCCGGCGCGGGGAGAGCTCCACGCAGCGGGGACCGGCGGAACCTGCGAGGTCATGTAGTTGATGAAGAAGCTGAAGATGCCGGCCTGCGCTGCCACATAGAGAAATTGTGCGAGGACAGCCATCCAAAAGTGCGGGTGCGACCACATCGAATGCGACACGTTCGTCGCGGCCGGATCATCGAGGTGGTAGTCGTCCTCCATTTTGATGTCGGGGACATTCGCAAAGTAGAAGATGATCGCGAGAACGATGACCGCGCCCCCAATGAAGGCGTAAGGAATCCAAAGGTTCGCGCTGCCGGTGCTCTGCCCCGCCGCGTTCTTGGAATAGAAAAACATGCCACCCGCGACAGGCCCGAGCAGTAGGCCAATGCCGTTGCAGGATTGCGCGAGATTGATGCGGGTCGCCGCGAACTGGATCGGCCCGAGAACGGTCGTGTAGGGATTGGCGATCGTCTCGAGGAAAGTGAGACCAGCGGCGATGACGCAAACACCAAGCAAGAACGCCCAGAAGGACGCGATGTGCGTCGCCGGAATAAACCAGAATCCGCCGATTGCCACCATCAAGAGACCCGTAATAATGCCGCCTTTGTAACCGAGTTTGGTCGCCAGCCACCCAGCGGGCAATGCCATCAGGAAGTAACCAAGGTAGTGCGCGAACTGCACCCAGGCCGATTGCGACAACGACAGGTGCAGCTCTTCCTGAAAGTGCTTGTCCATCACGTCGATCATCCCGTTGCAGAATCCCCACAGGGCAAATAGCAGGATGAGGAGCACAAAGACGAACAGGACATTCCTGCCGTCGTCCAAAACGAACATGCTTTTTCTCGGGGCAAGCCGCGGATCGGGCGCGGGCCCGTGTTCGGAAGAAGGAGCGTCCACAATCGTGATGTTTCGGTCTTAGAACGTGAAGCCCATCTGCGCGCCAATTACTACCGCGTCAGGGATGTCGCCGGCGCCGCGCACTACGCGGTGGCCTAGTGCGGAGGCTGGTGCCCGTAACTGATTACGCGAGAAATTTTCCACGACTCACCACTTTTCCGCCAGATCATGGCGAACTTGAAGATGCCACATTCGTCTTTGCTATTCTCCTTATGGCAAAATCGATGTTCGCCAATCTCGATGGCACCATGATCTTTGACGGGATAAACCTCCAGACTTCCCTTCACTAAATCTCTGCGTATGTCCGGGGTTCCCGCAAACATCTTCTTAAAATTTTCCTGGGTCTGCCGGTAATCAGTGAGACCACCGGTGTCGTGATAGAACTCGAGGTCGTCGGTAAACATCGTCATTAACCGCTCGACATCATGCGCGTTGAAGGCGTCGAAGATGGCCGTGTCCATCCGAGCAATCGTCTCGAATAACTCTCCTGGTGTTGCGTTTCGATCGCTTCCTCCTGGCTGGTCCGTCGCCTGCGCGGAAATCGGAAATGCTGCGACGATCAGGAACAAGAATCGGATGCGCAAGAACCTGTTCATCCTTCGGACGATGAACAAAAACGCTTCGCTCGGCAAGACTGCACCCGTAGCGGATGGCCAGCTCGAACGGTCCGAAGACAACCTGCCGCACTTCAGTCTCGCATTCGGCTACGGGACAATCTAATAATGCGTCAAAGGGGCTCCGAAGATTCCATGAACACAATCTCTATTTCTCGACGTAATTTTGCGCGACTGTTGGGTGCCGGTGCGGCGTGCGCCGTTGCCAGACCCGTACTTTCTCTTGCGGGGCCGACGCCTGGCCAGTTACCAGCAGGACCCGTCGCGCCTTCGCCCGCGACTGCCGGTGTCGTGCGCTTGAGCTCCAACGAGAATCCATACGGGCCTTCAGCGACCGCACTGAAGGCGATGAACGACGCCTTCGTCCTGGCGTGCCGCTATCCCGATGAACATGCCGATTTGCTGGTTGAGACGCTGGCAAAAATCAACGGCGTCAGTCGCGATCAGATCTTGCTGGGCGACGGCTCCGGCGAGATTCTAAAGATCTCCGCGGACGCATTCACCGGACCGACCGCGAGCGGCAATAATGGATCGGCTGGGCGCGGCAAATTGATCGTCGCCGATCCGACTTTTGAAGCGATCCTCCATCACGCGAGCGTCAACGGCGCGGAAAACGTGAAAGTTCCGCTTACCGCTAGCTTTAGTCATGATCTTTCCAAGATGGCGGCAGCAGCAAAGGACGGGCTCATTTACATTTGCAATCCGAACAATCCCACCGCCAGCATCACGCCGAAGAATGATGTGCGCGAGTTCATCGCCAAAGTCCCGCGACAGACGATGATCCTGATCGACGAAGCTTACCACCACTACGCTGAGAGCCCCGACTATGAGAGTGTGATCCCGCTGGTCACGGACAACGCGAACCTGATGGTCGCGCGCACTTTCTCGAAAATTTACGGCATGGCGGGATTGCGCTGCGGTTACTGTGTCGCGCAACGGGAAATGATTGAGCGAATGCGCCCGCATCAATCCTGGGACAGCGTCAACATCATGGCGCTGACTGCGGCGATTGCGAGTCTGAATGACCCGGATCAAGTCGCGAACGGCCGTCGTCTCAACAGCGAAGCAAAAGCCTTTGTAATCGGCGAGCTCGACAAGATGGGCTACACGCAGATTCCTTCACAGGCCAACTTTATCATGTTCAACGTGAAGCGTCCGGTCGTCCCGCTGATCCAGGCGCTGAAGCAGCGCAACGTGCAAGTTGGCCGATTATTCCCGGCCCTGCCGAATCACATGCGTCTCACCATCGGCAAGAAAGCCGAGATGGAGGTTTTTCTGTCAGCGTTTCGTCAGGTAACAGCCTGAGGTCGGAGCGCAGGCCTCGCACAAAGGCCACGGAGGTCACGACGATTGGCAGCTCTTCTGTCGGCGGTCATGGACCGCCGCTACGGGCGACTGGTCACCTCGCTGCGGAGGCCGCTGTAATTCGCCCGTTAACCGAGCGATTGCCTGCCCAGCACTTCTTTCTCGCTGAGTTCGGGAATACTTTCCCGCAACAAATCGCCGGGGTCGTCCGAGAAACAAATGCCAGATGGCTTTCGCGGGTGTTCCTAACGTGGCGCTCCGCCCATTGGGCCATTCATTGTAGAGTAGGAGGTTCTGTCCGGCGTAGTGGTGGTGGCCGGAGAGGTATTGGTCGTCGTCGTACTGGTGGTAGTCATTTTCTCGGGCCCGCTCGCACAGGACCCCAACGCCAATAGACACGCGCAGACAAGGCAAACGCCGATGGACTTTTTCATGTCCCCCATTCTATCGCAAACAGGACGTCGCGCAAGCAAGCAGGCCTCACGCAAAATCACGGAAGCCACGACGATCACGGAACTCTGGCTCTAATTCTTACGCGGTGCCGCAGCCTGCCCGCGGCAACGCCCATCGCGCGATTCAAAGTGCAAGGCTTTGACAAATCAGAGGGCTATCTAACCTTGCCGCATGACTCCATTTCCAAAATCCTTCCGCTTCACAACTTTCGTCGCCGCGCTGGCCCTTTGTGCGCTCGCCAGTTCCGCGGCGGACGCAGCTTCCGATTTGGCGACAGCGACAGAGGGCCGGAGGGACAAACTCGATGTCGCGTTTCATGCCACATTGAAATAACTCCGCGGGAGCCCGATTGGCATGGAAAGTTCTGCGACTGCAGTATGCGCGTCTTGATTGCGGACGACCAGAAAAGCGTGGGGATCACGCTGGCCGAGCTTGTTCGTCTTTGCCAACATGAGGTGGTGGAGGTTGTCGGCTCGGGCCTGGAGGCCATCCACGCCTACGATCGACATCGACCAGACGTCGTGCTCATGGATTACCAGATGCCGAAATTCAACGGCGCGACAGCCTGCCGCAACATCGTGGCAAAGTATCCGACCGCCCGGGTCATCCTCGTTTCCGGCTCGCCGCAGGAGATCGCCGACTCCGGTGCGCTGGCCGTGCTGCTAAAGCCTATACGTTTGGATCAGCTCTATGCCGCTCTTTATGACGCTTCGCCACCATCCGCTTTGGGCGAGAAAAATTCGACTCCTTAGGAATCTCGAGCGCTTCAATGGGCGGCGTGGCGATAATAGGGACGTCGCATCACATGGCACAAAGTCGACGGAGGTCGAAGTAGTCGGTTCGGGCATACGATGGGCCGCTTCCTCACTGACCGATCCCATAGTTCAGAAGGAGGGCGGCATCGGCGACAGAATCTCGCTGCTGTTAGCTTCCCGCTCCTGCACGCGCAATTGTCGATAAACCTTCAACAACTTGTCACGCCGAAGTTACATAGCGTATGAGGAACAAACCGATCCACCTCCCTACGCCCTTGTCCATAACTCCCAAGTTTTTTGAATGAAGCTTCTCCTCACCAATGACGATGGCATTGACGCTGCGGGCCTCGAAGCATTGCTAAGCGCGGCGCGCACGCTCGGCGATCCGGTCATAGTGGCCCCCGCCGGGCCGCAATCCGGCGTCAGCCACGCCGTGACCTGGCACGAGGGCGTCCGGATCGAGCCGCGCGGCGACAAACGTTACGCGGTTCACGGCACGCCGGCGGACTGCACCCGTCTTGGACTGCTCAGGGTGGTTCCAGAGGCAAAGTGGGTGCTCAGTGGTATCAATCACGGCGCAAATTTGGGAGCCGACGTGCACTACTCCGGCACCGTGGCCGCAGTGCGAGAGGCCGTATTGCATGGCTGGCCCGGCGTGGCGGTGTCGCATTATCGCAAGGCGGGAGTGGAGTTCGATTGGACGCGCGCGGCGAACTGGGTTATCCCGATCCTCACCGAGCTGTTAGCTAAACCGGTTGAGCCGGGCCTTTTCTACAATGTGAACCTGCCGCTGCTTCCTTCGGGGGCTGCCAATCCCGAAGTCGTCTGGTGTCCGCTCGATCCAAAGCCCTTGCCGCTCAATTATCGCCACGACGCAGAGACCGGTCTCTATTATGCCGGCGATTACCGTCTGCGGCATCAGACGCCGGGAGCGGACGTGGACATCTGCTTCGGAGGCCGCATCGCTTTGACCGCGGTTCGATTACTCTGATCTGAGCTCGCAATCGCCCAGCAACCTCAAGCAGTCTGACGTGATTTTACTGTTTACGCGTTGCGGAGACGGTTAAGAATAACCTCACTAGGCGCAGCCTCAATCAAGAATGAATCCGCGCAATTTTCTCGCTGAGCTGAAACGGCGCAACGTTTATAAAGTTGCGGTCGCATATGTCGTCGTGGCGTGGCTGTTGATCCAGGCGGCGTCGATTCTATTCCCAACCTTCGAAGCTCCGGCCTGGGTGATGAAAGTGGTTGTCACACTGATGGCAGCTGGCTTCCCGATTGCACTAGTGATCGCCTGGGCCTTCGAGATGACGCCCGAAGGGATGAAGCGCACCGAGAACGTTTCGCCGGACGAGTTCATCCCGCAATGGAGCAAGCGAAAGTTTGCGGCTCTCATCGCCGCAATCGCGGCGATTGCGGCCGGTCTTCTGTTATTTCAGGTTTTGCGCACCAAACCGGTGCCCGGGGTCGCAACTGCTAACGCGCCGCAGAAATCGATCGCGGTTCTGCCGTTCAATAATCTAAGCCGCGATCCAGACAATGAGTATTTTGCTGAAGGCGTCCAGGACGAGATCCTGACACGCTTATCTAAGATCGCTGATCTGAAGGTGATCTCGCGCACATCCACTCAGCATTACAAGAGCGCGCCTGAAAACCTACCCGACATCGCCAGGCAACTTGGCGTCGCCCACATTTTGGAAGGAAGCGTGCAGAAGAGCGGCGACGCCGTGCGCGTGAACGTGCAGCTGATCAAAGCAGCCAATGATTCCCATCTGTGGGCCGATACCTTTGATCGCAAACTGACCGATATCTTTTCGGTGGAGAGTGAGGTGGCCAAAGCCATCGCCGATCAGTTGCGAGCGAAACTTACTGGTCGGGAAGAGCAAGTCATCGCCGACAAACCGACAGACAATCCGGCGGCCTACGATGCCTACCTGCGCGGGCTGGCTTATAATTTGAAGACGGCAACGACACCTGGCAACTCTCTCGGTGCACAGAAATATCTCAGAGAAGCGGTGCGGTTGGATCCGAAGTTCGCCCTTAGTTGGGCGCTGCTGTCAGAGGTTGATGCGCGCGGCTACCTCACTGCGAGTCTTCAACCAACAATTGCGCTGCGTGAAGAGGGGCGGCAGGCAGCCGAAACCGCGCTCACTCTTCAACCCAATCTCGGCGAGGCCATATTGGCCAAAGGATATTACTACTACGCCTGCCTAAAGGATTACGACACCGCCATGCTTTACTTTGAGAAAGCACGTCAACTCCTGCCGAATAGCAGCCAGATACCTCAGTCGCTGGCCGGTGTGGCGCGGAGGCGAGGCGAGTGGGACCGAAGCGAGTCGTATTTCAACGAAGCCGAGCGGCTTGACCCGCGCAACGTTGTTCTGCTCACGGATCGCGTGGTCTACTATGTCGCTCTTCGTCGCTTTCCAGAAGCGCTGCGAAAGCTTGATCAGGTTCTCGACATCACGCCGGATGATCTCGATACCCTTGTAGAAAAGGCGGCGATTGCACAAGCTGAGGGTGACTTGCCGAGCGCCTCGGCGATTCTCGCGCAGCTCCACCCGGGGGCCGCCGACACCAACGCCTGGGAAATACAAATTTACCAAGCGATCCTGGAGCGCCACCCTGCAGCGGTCATCCCTCGGCTAAAAGAGGTATTGGTCAAGCCCGATCCAGCGTTGGGTTATGCCAATGGCGAACTACGCTTTTTTTTGGGCTGGGCGCAAGAAATCGCCGGCGATCATGCTGCCGCCCAGGAAAGTTGGCGACAGGCACGCAGCGAATTGGAACCTCTGCTTAAAGAACAACCGGAAAATTGTTTCCTGCTTGGAGATCTCGCGCTGACCAATGCGTGCCTTGGCGACAAAGCCGCCGCATTGACTCTGGCCGAACGCGCCGTAGCCGTGAATCCGATCGAGAAAGACGCGGAATATGGTCCCATGGGGATCGAATTCCTCGCCCGGGTCATGGCGCGCATAGGAGAGCCCGACCGCGCCATCACCGCCTTACAGAAACTACTCTCGATACCGTATATTGCCCCGCTCGTTGAGAATGTGCCACTTACTCCTGCGCTGCTCCGGCTCGATCCAATGTTCGACCCGCTTCGGAATGATCCGAGATTTCAGAAACTCTGCGTAGGCCCCGAGCAGATTGGGCCTAACAAGTAGTTGGAGACGAAAAGAATTTCTCCTTCGTCGTCACTCGTGATGATATGACGGATTGATATCGCAAAGTGCGATATCGCAGCCTCGCCGCACTCGCCGCTATTCTAGCGGCGGTCTAACACCGACGAAGCGCGGTGGCTCTTGGAACGAGGATGCGAAGGCGGAACCCGTCACGCCGCCTGCTCGCGAAAGGCGCGAGTGGGGGACGCCGCGACTTCCCCCCTTTCCAAATTTCAAGGCAGCGTCGCTAAGGCGCCAACAGCCACCGGCTGACATCGCTGAGTCTCGTGCAGCCACAAAGCAGCATCGCTTCGTCAAGTTCGCGGCGCAGAATGCTTAGCACATCCGTCGCGCCCGGTTCGCCGGCGACGCACAAACCCCAGAGAACCGGCCGGCCGATCAGCACGGCGCGCGCGCCGAGCGCAATCGCCTTGAGGACATCGCTGCCGCGCCGAATCCCGCCGTCGACATAGATCTCGCAAAGATCGCCCGCGGCATCGACCACGTGCGGTAGGACTTCGCAAGTGGCGGGCGCGGTATCAAGCTGCCGTCCACCGTGATTCGAGACCACCAGGGCTTTGGCGCCATATTCGGCCGCGCGACAGGCGTCGTCGCCGCGGCACACGCCTTTCACCACCACCGGCAATCGAGTGGAACCGCATAACCAATCGAGATCAGCGAACCCAATATCCGCTTTGAAATTTTCTCTGACATAAGCGGCCAGGCTCGAGCCTTGTCCTTCCGGCAGTTGGCCCTTCCCTAACGGCGCAAGGTTTTCGACGGCGAGACCGTCCGGCAATCGAAAGCGGTTGCGGGTGTCGCGTTCACGAGTGCCCAAACCTGGCGCATCAACCGTCAGGACGATCGCCTCCGCTCCGGCAGCCTCGGCCCTTCTCACCAGTTCCAGCGTGATCTCCCTGTCCTTATATATATAGAGCTGAAACCAGCGCGGGCTGGCCGCCTCGGCAAAGACCGCTTCCATGGCGGTATTCGAGAGCGCGCTGAGGATAAACAAGGTTCCCGCCGCCTTGGCCGCACGCGCGGTTGCGAGCTCTCCCTCGTCACACGCCAGTCTGTGAAAAGCGGTCGGTGCCACCGCGATCGGCATCGAGACAGGTTGCCCGAGCACGGTGCTGCTCGTATCGCGCGTCCCGACTCCGGCCAAAATCCGATAGTGAAGCTTGAGCCTTTCCCACCCGGTTGTGTTTTCCACGAGCGTGATCTCATCCAACGCACCGCCTTCGTAGTAATCGCACACATCCTTCGACAGCTTGCACTGCGCTGCACGAGCGTAATCAGCGATATTGAGAAGCGGTTCGGAATCCAACTTTGTGATACTGCTTGGAATTCACTCGTCCGGCAACCGCCGTTCCGAGCCCTCGCCCGTTTTTCTACTTCCTACTTTGGATCCGCGGAGGGCTTGCTCGCACACTCGCCCTCTTCTTCAAAAAAGATAAGACTCCGACGGCCGACGACTCGCAGCAGCGGCTAACAGGACGGACCTGTCCCGCTCAAAAGTAACAAACGTAATACTTTCCACGAGGAGCACGATTATTGCTATTATATCTGTTATAGCGATTCAGGTCAGCGTTTGCAACATATGAAACTCAAATCGGGGTGTGGTTTTCCAAAGCAAATAAGAATCGGCGCCGGTCGAATCCGCCCGGCGGTTGGGTTTTTCCGTGGTGATGATCCTCGCGCTTGGCGGAAGCGGGCAAGTTGCCCAGGCGGCGAATGGCAATCTTAACTGGCCCCAATTTTCTTCAACTGGGAAATGCTGCTAACAATAGCGTTTCTCGGGGCTGAAAGGGTCCCTCGCCATGCAAACGATAATTGAGATAAGACCACACTTCGGCGGTTGGAAGGTGTTCGAAGCGCAGGGCATTGAGCCGTACTTCAGCGAGCGCGCGCAGGCGATCCATTACGCCGAGAGCCGGACCGCGCTGCGACGGGGTGAAATCCGGATTCTAAGCCCCCGCGGCGCGATCGAGAAGACGATTGCCTTCGACGAACGCGCTAAACCCGATTGACGTTTGCCGCGGATCCTGTGGGATTCACGTAAGCTTCAAGGCGTTGAAGCCCTGGCTTTCGAACCGGCCGCTCCAAAACCGAGTGCAATGAGCCAGGGTCATGACCCCGCTTGCTCGTCGTCTGGAGTGACAAGACGTAACAAATCTGTTACCAAGCTTTTCTTGAAAGATACTCCATCGCGGAAAATAATTTCACCATGAAGACATGCCATGTGCCCGCCCTTCTAATTCTCACCCTGTTTGCCAATCGCGACGTCTTTGACGTTCCGAGGCAGCGTGCGATTGGGCGGCCCTCGATTCTGCCCAGACGCCTTAGGTCAATGCTGATTCCTGCGGTGCTGCTCTGCGTCTTCTGCTTCGCAGAATTAATCCCCAGCGCCGGCCACGCGGGTGAATCGAATCCCGCCGTCGGGCCGGGCAGCGTCATCGTGCATAGCCAGTTTGGCGGCCAGATCTTCGGGTTCGATATCGATCCAAACGGGAAGGACGGCATCCTGAGCGAGTCCCTGTCGTTGCCCGATGGAAATTACCTGGCGGCAGTCGAGACCTTCGATCAAACCACCGGCGAAATCATCAAGGTCATTAGCATGACCAAATCGCAGGATGATTTTGTCACCCTGGGAGTCTTCAACTCCGTCGGCCTCATCGAGAGCGAACACGTAGTCGGTTTTCTCGATGTTAGGCGCAAATTTCATAGCATCGCTCCGCTCGACGCGAATGAGTTCACCGGCGTCTGGACACCGCCCATCGATCAGGAGCACCTCGTCACCAAGGTAAGTGGAGTCCTGACCAGGGTAGGTGGACGAGCCCGAGTAGCTTCCGGTTCCGCGGTCTACGTCATGGATAACAGCGGCAGCTTCACCCCGCTGGTCTTCACCTCAGATGTCAGGTCGAATACGTTTGGGCCCGTGATCGGCATTACGGACCAGGACTTCACCTCAGGAGGTGACCCCGGCTTTGCTTACGATAATCGGACCAATCAGGCGGTGCTCGGGCACGCCATGCTTGGAAACCCGTTCGTGCCGGGGTTCATCGCCACGGTAGATCTCACCACTGGGGCCTTCAGCAAATTTCGCGGTGTCGGACTTGGCGACGTCAATGGTCTAGCGGTCGATCCATCCACGGGCACTGCTTGCACCACCACTGAAATCGACTTCAGCGTGCAGTTTTACGATCTGGCCACACAAACCGGCTTCAGCCAGCCTCTGCCCGGCGCCTTGAATCAGTTCTTCAGCGGCGCGGATGTCGAATTCGATCCTGTGAACAAGCTTTTCCTCGTCGCGCAGCCGAACTCCAGCACCGCCTCGAGCGGCAGCAGTATTCATGTTTACGACGTAGAGGGCAATCTGGTCGAATCCCTCAACGGCTTCAGTTTCTCCAACGCCGGAAATGTGATCTTCGCGCACATCGCGTTGAACCCGAGCCGGCGGAGCGGTTTCGTCGATGGTCCTGACCCGGGCGTGCGAGAGATTCAGTCTTTCACGTACTAAAACGGTCTGGCCCGCGATTCCGCGACACAGCCCAATGTACTTGGTGAGGCAAAGTCAGGGATCGAACCTACAGTCCAACTTTGGCATCGAGAATTTGAATGATGCCCAGTAGTTTGCTTCGCGGATGGCGAAGCTGTTCGTCACGCTCTACATTCTTTTTGCGATGAACGATCGGTTTTAAAAAAGCGTGACCGATGACTTATGGAAATCCGGATTTGGATCAGAGCTGAAGGCTATCAAAGCCTTGGATGACCGAAAAGGATACATTACCGTCACCGCATCTGCGAGAATTGTGTAAAGGTCACGTAACAGCCCGTTCTGAAGGCGGCAAGCGACATTAGGCCAAGCAACATCGTGATATATCCAGCGACGCGACCGACTCGCTGATGCTTCTCGTGAAATGCCTTTTGGGCCAAGGCAAGTACGCAGGCCGCGAAGCTAGCTGCGCCAACTCCAATTGCGAAACTAAGCAACGGAACGGCGAAAACATTTGTATTGCCGGCGAGAGGGAGCCTTTGCGCCAACTGTCCGATTAGCGCGAGCAGCGCCACGCAGCCACCGCCGTTTATCAGAAATAGAGATTTGATTGCGGCGGAGCCAGTAGAAACTACTGAGTCAAACAAGCGATGCCGTCCCTCGATACTGGCTCGATAGTACTCAAGATCAAACGACGCTTGGATTTCAACGAATTTTTCCGCGCGCAAAGGGAGAGTCACGTCGCTAACAGCCTGTTCGAGATCGCTAAAGATTGTCAAAACACCGTCAATACCAATGACGTTTTTGCCCTGGGCCTTCAGCTCCTTCAGGCGACCTATCGACGCACGAACGAATTCCTTGGCCGTCATTCTGTTGCTTGCCAAAATGGGCATTTCGACCTCATTGCTCAAGTAGATAAATTTCTTTGGCCACAGCAGGGAGGAAGTGAGGGGTCATGTCCTTATTCTTGTCGTACTCGCGCGCCCATCTCTCTGAGATATTTTGACCTGACCCATTCTTGACAAGAATAAAGAACTTGGCTTCGTTCCTGGGGCTCGGAAAGCCAAAAGAAAGCGCAAAAAAGAAGCTCCTAAGACCTTGGCCTCCTGGATACGCTAACCAGCGTGAATCAACTCGAAGAAGAAATATCTTGCTCGCTCCCGGCGGATCTCGATTCGCTCCCGCGACTGAAGGGGTTTCGACTTCGCGGAATCGAGATGACGCGCCTGGAGACGTTCATCGATGCGGCGTTCGCTTTCGCCGTGACGATGCTGGTAATCTCCACCGGTCAGGTTCCAGATGACATCCAGGCGCTGTTGCTTGCGTTCAAGAACGTCCCGGCATTTGTCGCGAGCATCGCGGTGCTGAGCATTTTCTGGCGCGGTCATTGGCTCTGGAGCCGGCGATTCGGTCTCGAAGATGGCGTGTCGATCCTGATCAGCTGGATGATGTTGGTGACCATCCTGATCTATGTCTACCCGCTGAAGCTGCTATTCGGCGGGATGTTTTATTACCTGACTGCTCATGCAGTCGGCCAATCGGTGATTGCTCATACAGAAGGACAGGTGCGAGCGCTTTTCGCGATCTACGGGCTCGGGTTCAGCGCGATCGCCGTGGAGATTCTCCTGCTCAATCTGCGGGCCTGGCGACTGCGAGGAGCGCTGCGCCTGAACGATCACGAAAAATCATTGACGCGCAGGGAGCTTTTCGGATGGAGCACCCCAGCAGCGGTGGGGCTTACGTCGCTGCTTCTGGCGCTAACTTTGCCTGGTGAGTATATCCAATGGAGCGGCTGGGTGTATATGTCGATGGCGTTCCTGGTGCCGCTGCAAAGGCGCTGGCATGCACGGTCGCGCGCGCGACGGAGCAAAGCTGCCGCGTCCGGCGCATCCATGACATAGCAGGTCGCAAACGCAGTTGGGCGGGTGATCGCGCGGCGCCCGGCGGGAGGCGGGCGGATTTGACGCTGAGGGGATCGTCAAGGACGGCTCGCCGGCGCTCCAGTCCTTTTCTCATAATCGGCAATCATCGAGTCGAGGGAATCATGAGATTTTCCTTGGGCGACGTCGAGGAGCGCGGGGCTGGAGGCGCGTACCTGAAATCTCTTGCCGTTCGTTTCGGCGGTAACGATCCAGCCGTCCATTTCTCCCACTCCGGTCGAGACGAAGCCGGCCGGCACCCGTTTTGTTGGGTCCGACTTCAACTCTGCCACGTCGACTTTGGCGCTCGCCTCCGACGCACCTCTCAAGTTCACCGAAAGATCAGAGTGCGCGTAAATGAAACGGAGGCCGGGACTGGGTGCTTTTCCGATGAAATACACGTGAACCGTGATCGGTTTCGCTTTGCCGGATGAGTCCCTGATGGTAACGACAATTCGCCTTGGAACCCCAATTTCTTTCGCTTCCAGGTGCAAGCCGGAGTCGGCGAAGATCGTGAGGGGACTGAGCACCACCCCCGAGAATATTGCGGCCCGAATACATGCTCGAATGGTTAAAAGAGGCATCGCGCGTATGTCATAATCGACGCCATTCGCGCTGGCGAGAAAAAGATGACAGTGTCTCGGCCCGAGCGAAAAGCATTTAGCGATCTGGCGAGTGAATGATTTAGCGACCGGGCAAGGAGCCTCGAGCTCAGAGAGAAAAAACCGCGAGGGCGCCAGCTCTCGACGAGCGCGAAATAAATTGAAAGAGAGCATATTTTGCGTTTGACGGGTTGCCTCAACCCATTATGTTGATGGTCCCGCTACCACGCGGACTTCGGGGGTTCCCCGGAGTGTTCTTCTCTTCGGGCTCATGATCGAGCCGGTTTTGTCAGTTCGCTGATCGGATCGGATTTTGTCGTGTACCGGAAACGGAAGAGCGTTGATCTTTGACAGTGCAATTTTGGGTTTCGTCATCACGACGAATTTATCGAAATCCAAAACGTGAAGTAAGTCAGCGAAAATTGAATTGTGCGTTATACGTCAGAGCCCCGAAGCAATTCGGGGTTGTCCGGTCCTGAAGCGATTTGGGACCGGCATATTTCTTTGATTAAAACATTTTTCCAACGTTCTTCGTCCGCCTTCGCCCTTCGGGGCTTCGGCGCGACAGGGATCCGAGGAAATCTTAATTTATAAGATCGGACGAACCTGGATCCGGCTCTCACGAGTCGTTTTCAGGCAAGAATGGTCAGAATTTCGGACACTTTAGCGAGTGTTTCGACAAACTTTGTCCTTGGAAGCAATTCCGAGGCTCCAAATTTTTACGGAGAGTTTGATTCTGGCTCAGAACGAACGCTGGCGGCGTGGATAAGACATGCAAGTCGAACGGGATTACTTTTGTAGCAATACAGAAGTAATTCAGTGGCGAACGGGTGCGTAACACGTGGGCAATCTGCCGAAAAGTGGGGGATAGCTCGCCGAAAGGCGAATTAATACCGCATGTGGTGAGAGTAGACATCTATTCGAATCCAAAGCCGGGGCAACCTG
>PNAS01000074.1 GCA_003169695.1 Spartobacteria bacterium | reverse complement strand
TCTTTCGAATTACGCGTGTTCGCCTTGTTAATCTTATCCGGACCCAGCACGCCGGAGTAAATCCAGCCCCCGCTTGCGGTTGAACCGTCGGCCTTCAGTCGTGGAAAACCGTCAACCTGCGGACCGTGATGCGGCTTGCCGTCACGATCGACACCGAAGACCACTCCGTCTGCGCCCGATTGCGGATTGGTGGACCAACCGTTGATCTCTGCTAGCACGGATTCCATGTGAGGTTCCCCGTGCTCATCTTCCGGATACCACCAGTCGAGTGAACGCAACGGCTCGTCGAGCGGATCGTTCGATTGCTTCGCCTTGGCAATGAGTCGCAAAGCGAGTTGATGCATGAACCAACCTTCCGATCGCGCGTCACCCGGCGGGTTCACCGCTTTCTCGCGCCACTGCAAAAGGCGCTGGGTGTTGGTGAAGGCACCTTCCTTTTCTGCGTGACCGGCCGCGGGAAAGAAAAAAACTTCCGTTTCGATTTGCTCGGTCTTTAATTCGCCGCGCTCGATCTCGGGCGAGTCGCACCAAAAATTGGCGGCTTCGATTTCGACCATATCACGGACGACCAGCCATTTTAGTTTCGAGAGCGACGTTCGCTGAAACCTGGAGTTGGCCGCAGCAACCGCCGGATTCTGGCCCATCATGAACATGCCTTCCATTTTTCCGTCGGCCATGTCGTAGAGATATTCGAAGAACGAATGGTTCCCCGTGATCTTCGGGACCCAATTGTATCCGAAGTCGTTTTCGGCCGTGGCGTTCTTGCCGTAGTAGGCCTTCAGCAAGCTGATGAAGTAGGCCGGAAAATTATGCCAGAGACCGGTTGGCTTTGTTTGATGAGTCAGGTAATCAGCCAGCGTCTCCTCGCTGCCGTCGCCGCGCGGCATCGGCAGGTAACCGGGCAAAATATCGTAAAGCGTTGGAATGTCGGTCGAACCTTGAATCGAGGCGTGACCGCGCAGCGCGAGGATGCCGCCGCCAGGCCGGCCGATGTTGCCGAGCAGAAGTTGCAGGATCGCCGCCGTGCGAATGATCTGAACGCCCTTTGAATGTTGCGTCCAACCGAGCGCGTAACAAATCGCCGCGCTCTTGTCCGGACCGGAAGCAGCGACGAGCGCGTCCGCCACTTTGTGAAACAGCATCGGCGAAATGCCGCAAATCTTCTCTACCATCTCGGGCGTGTAGCGAGCAAAGTGGCGGCGCAACGTTTGCAAGACGCAGCGCGGGTGTTGCAAGGTCAGATCGCGTTCCGGAAAACTGAGGCCGCCATCGCCGTTGTAAGCCCAGCTCTCCTTGTCGTAGGCGCGTTGCCCTTCATTCCAGCCGGAGAAAAAGCCGGCTGCCCCTTCTTCGGTGTCCCGAAAATCTTCGCGCAGAATGCAGGACGCATTGGTGAAGTGCACAACGTAATCGCGGAAGAAAAGATTGTTCTCGATAATGTGCCTGACGAGGCCGCCGAGAAACGCGATGTCGCCACCGGCGCGCATCGGCACCCAAATATCGGCCAGCGCGCTCGTGCGCGAAAATCTAGGATCGACATGAATAATGGTCGCGCCGCGCTCTTTTGCTTTCATGACCCAGCGGAAGCCGACCGGGTGCGCTTCGGCCATGGACGAGCCTTCGATTAGAATACAATCGGCGTTGGCCAGATCTTGTTGCGCAGTCGTAGCTCCGCCCCGGCCGAAGGAGGTGCCCAGACCGGGCACCGTGCTACTATGTCATATCCGGGCCTGGTTGGATATGCAGACCATCCCCAGGCCGAGAGTGAATAGTTTTCGAATGAGATAATTTTCTTCGTTGTCGAGCGTTGCGCCGCCGAGATGGCAGATCGCAGTCGTGTGATTGATCGTCGCGCCGTCTTTTTTGTGGACGAACGTGCGCTTGCGCGACTCCCAGACGCGGTCCGCCACCATATCCATCGCGCGATCCAGTGAAATTTCCGTCCACTCTTTCGCGCGCGGTGCGCGATATTTCATTTTCGTCTCGCGCCGATCGTGCGTGAGCAATTGATACGAAGCCGCGCCTTTCGGGCAAAGATTGCCCTGGCTGATCGGACTCTCCGGATCGCCTTCGATGGAAATCAGTTTCCCATCCTTGTGAAAAATTAGCTGACCACAACCGACTCCGCAGTATGGGCAAATCGAACGCGCGACTTTCGCCCCATCGATGCGCGCATGCATCGCACGCGTTTTGTCCGACATCGACTCCAGGCCCGTTCCATCTTTGCGTTCACGAATCTGCCGAACGAGCGGCCATTTCGAGAGCAACTGGGCCGGAGAAGTCATCAAAGATTCATCGCGCGCGAAGCCGTACTTGGTTCGGAAAGACCTTCATGCGAGCGGCTAAAAAATTACCTGCAGGCGGAGCAGCACTTCGTCGAATTGATCATCGCCGAACTGCGGGTTCGCTTGGCGAAAATCCGACCAGGTGTGCACGTAATCGGCCATTGCTTTCACATTGTCGCCATGAATGTAGTAATTCAGGCCGCCGGTGATGGAGTGAATGCCGTCGTTGGCTAATTGATCGGGACTGAACCCTTCCCACTTCACCACCGCCTGCAACTTTTTCGGAATGATGAAATAGCTGCCCTGCACGTACCAACCGTGCGGATCGAAGTCGGCAAACCCGGGCGCGACCCCGTGAACCGTCCGCCCGTCCACGCTTTCGTCGAGATATTCTCCGATCAAATCGAACGGTCCAATCTTGAGCCAGGCATCGATGCTCCAGGCGTGCCGCTCATCTGCGCCTGGCAAAGTGAATGCTGTCAGGGAACCATCGGTGTTGACTTTCAAATTCAGGGCGGGCGAGATGTTGGTGCCCGCATCGTCGCGGCTGAAGAGATAATCGCCGCCGATCTTCAAGCTCGCTTCCTGCCCCAGCAACGTGCCTTTGAAAGGTAAAATCTCGAGACGGTCGACGTACATGAATTCGTTATTGTCATTGTTGTTAAAATTGCGCCCGTTGCCGTTGAAAATGCCCGAGTAATAGGTAACGAGATCCTTTTGCTCCGGCCAGACGTTGGCGAGCGGCTTACCCCAAAGCATCGCGCCGATCTGCCGCTCCGGTGTCAGCGCACCCGTGGCCAGACTGCGCTCGATCGTGTAGATCAAAGTGTCGGGCGTTAATTGTTCGAGACCGAACGGCGCCTTAAACTGACCCACCTTAATATCGGCTTCCGGATATCGATGCCAGTTGATGAATATGTCGGTCCCGGAAAATTCAACACGGTTCGAATTCGTCACCGTTGTGGTCGCACCGGTGTTGACGTTGACGCTTCGCAACGCCGTGATTGCCGAATCGCTCTGTTCGAAATCGCCTTCGATCTTAAAATCAAATTGCTCTGCGAAATCGCCGGTCAAGGTTATGCGCGCGCGCCGCAACCGGAACCGATCCTTCAACGCGTTCGCACCGAACCGACCTTCAAAAGCGGAGACGTCACCGCTTTCCAGATTCGTCTGGATATAACCTCCGAGCGTCAATTTGTATTCCGAGCCGGCGGCTTGTGCGTAAACGGGCGGCGGCGATGGCTCAGTGAAAACCGTTTTGCCGTCATTCTCGGCTGTCGCTTTCACTTCGGATTTCGACAAAATCGGAGCGAAGGGCTCGCTCTTCGCCTTGAGCTGGTGCACTTCATTTTCCAGCGCGGCGTTGCGCTGTTGCAAATGAAGAACTGCTTTCTCCAAAGTTTGTAATCGTTCCGCGTCCGATTGACCGGCCGGATCCGCGCCGCGCACCGGCAGACAAATTAGAGAGAAGATAAAGAACGAAACGAACGTGCAAACAGTCCAAGTTTTCATATCGGAGAATTTTTAGCGTGCTGTTGGGGATAAAAGCAAGTTCAGATTTGGAGGTAAAGATCAAATAAATTCCCAGAGAAATGATTCATTCTCGTCACGTCCAACAGCCAATCGACTCTGATTATGTAAAACCGCCTTTTCATCCGCCAATCGCCGTCATAATGCGGCCCCGGTTGGCAGCCAGGGACGAAGCCGGTCGAGACGCTCAAGTCCCGTCAGGTCCTATCAGCTTCGATCCGCCTGCTCTGCAATCTTGACGGCATCGCTGCCGAGCAGCCGCCGCAGAGGCGGTTCTCTCTCGTGTTCTGGTTAGGTCAATGAAACGCACCGAGGCGTTCCAACTCTTCCGTTGTCGAATCATCGAGCTTGATTAGAGCCGCAGCGGTGTTCTCCTCGAGGTGTTTGACCTTCGAAGTTCCGGGAATCGGGAGCATCACCGGAGATTTCCGAAGCAGCCATGCGAGCGCGCTCTGCGCCGGCTGCGCGTTGAGGCGCTTCGCTGCGCGCGTCAGCGGGCCGTCGTGTTTTGCGAGTTCGCCGGTGGCGAGTGGAAACCAAGGGATAAAGCCGATGTTTTCCCGGGCGCAATACTTCAGCACGTCCTCGGAATTTCTATCGACCAGATTATATCGATTCTGCACCGAAACGATCGGGGTAATGCCCCTGACCGCATCGATCTGCTCGACGCTGACTTCCGACAAGCCGATATGGCGGATCTTGCCCTCGCGCTGAAGATCGACTAACGCGCCGATCTGATCTTCGAGCGCTACTTTCGGGTCGATCCGGTGCAGTTGTAACAGATCGATTCGTGGGAGGCGCAGCCGGCGGAGACTACCCTCCACCGCAGACCGCAAATGCTCGGGGCGGCCGTCCTCGACCCATCGATTTGGGCCGGGCCGCTGAAAGCCGGCTTTGGTCGCGATTAAAAGGTCGGCCGGATATGGATGAAGCGCCTCGGCGATGAGACGCTCGGCAACTTCGGGCCCATACGAGTCGGCGGTGTCAATGAGATTGATGCCCAACTCCACCGTCCGCTTCAGGACGGCGATCGCCTCGGAATGGTCGGGCGGTTCTCCCCAGACGCCGGGGCCGGTGAGTTGCATCGCGCCGAAGCCGAGTCGGCGAACTGGAATGTCGCCACCGATTAAGAATGTTCCGCTCGCCTCAGCGGGGCGGGCATTGGATAGGCGAGAAGGTTTTGCTGGGGCTCCCGTTAAATCGGCATTGGTCATAATTTTCTCCTGTTTAGGTTTTCGAATGATTGTGCTGCCCATGGCCCCGAGACCGAGATAGGAGATGTCTTTATCATATGTGAATGCCTCGAAGATTATTCGCTTTGCTTCAGCACCAGGCGACGTGACTAGCGTCGTAATCTTCCTATCGTGGGCCTTCGTCTCCGAAAGGTGGCCAATTGTAGTATGTTTCAACCGGTATCCTGGTTCCACCATCGATTACATCGGGGTTCCTCACCGGGCCCGAGCTATCCCGCGATGCTGTCATTGGACGATTGCTCGCGTAACGTAGCGTTGTCGTGGTGCATGCTCCAAGGAGGACGAACAATGAAATGGCAGCGAGGTTAATAGTTCTTTGCTTGAGTAGCCTATTTTTCATGTGTGAAGGTACTCTCCGAGAGCGGATTCCCGCCAGCGCGCGCGTTAGGGATTTTTTAATGCCGCTCGCGAGGTGATTCGTTATCCCTCGTTCGAGGTAGTATCGAAACTAAACCTCGGCCTAACGAAAGAGATTGCTTCCGGCTTGATCGACAAACTTCATCACCGCGTCCGGTAAACACTGCTTTGAGCGTTAAGAGGTGAAAGCCGGAAGCCGCACCCTTTTTCAGGGGAAGGCTTGGTAGGTCGAATTCGTTTCCTACAATTGAATCAGGCCGCGGCGCGTAGCGTTCGCGACCGCTTCGGTTCGGCTGATGACATTCATCTTGGCGAAGATGGCTTTCACATGCGACTTCACGGTGCCTTCACTAATAAAGAGGGCCGACCCGATCTCTTTGTTGCTTTTACCTTGAGCCATCAGCTTGAGCACGTCGATCTCACGTTCGCTCAACGTTTCGCCGCTGACCCGTTGGGCCAGTTTCGCCGCAAGATGTACCGGCACGCAGGTTTCGCCGGCATGCACCCGGCGAATGCAATCCATGAGCGCTTCGCGCGGTGCGTCCTTAAGCAGGTAACCTTTGGCGCCGGCTTGAATGGCGCGGTAAATATCTTCGTCGCCATCGAATGTCGTTAGGACAATGATGCGCGCTTTTCCGTTCCTTTCTCGAATTTCTTTAATTGTGCCAACGCCGTCCAACTCCGGCATGCGCAGATCGAGCAACGTCACATCGGGTTGATGTTGCTTCCAAAGATCGACCGCTTCACGTCCGTTACTCGCCTCACCGATAACAGCCATATCTGTCTTCCGAGTGATGAGCGAAACCAACCCTTCGCGGACAACGCTGTGATCGTCAGCGATGAGCACAGTTATCCGAGACTTTCTTGTATCTCCAACTTTCGGTGCTTTCTTCGCCGCAGATTTTGGTTTCTTTGCCCGCTGGTTAGACTTCGCCGCTGCTTTCTTTTTGGATTTCATGACATTGTTTCTCCGTTGCCAGGCAATACCACAGTGATCTTCGTGCCCTTACCACGTGAGCTGGTAATTTCCAATTCGCCGCCCATTTGCTCGACCCGCTCGCGCATTCCACTAAGACCGACACCGTCATGTCGATCTTTGACTTTGAATCCGTTGCCGTCGTCACGCAGTTCCAGACGAAGTTCTTTCGCCTTGTAGATTAGTCGCGTTTTGAAGTTGCGAGCGTGAGCGTACTTGAGCGCGTTGGTCAAAGCTTCCTGTCCGATATGCAGAAGGTTTTCCTGCCAGCGCTGAGGAAGGTCCGGTAGTTTGCCTTGCGCTTCAAATGTTGCGTGGAGCGCTGTTCCAACGGTCGTGTTCTTAATAGTACCTTTGAGCGCGTCCCAAAAATTGTATTCTTGCAAGGCTTGCGGACGCAACGCATGCACGGAGCGACGCGCTTCGGTCAGACTGCGCCGGGCTAATTCGCCGGCGCGGTGCAAATGATTGTCCGCCTCCTTCCGCGAACCCAGGGAAATTGCATCTTCGGCTGCTTCCAATTGGACAATCACGCCGGTAAAACCTTGCGCGAGCGTGTCGTGAATGTCGCGCGCCATCCGATTTCGTTCTTCGAAGACTGCCGCCCGCTGACCCTGCTCGGCAAATTCGTTGAGTTGAAGCGCAAGCATGACTTGATGGGCGAGCGCCTGAGTTAATTCAATCTCTTCCGGCCGATAAGATGCTTGGTCGACATGACGGATTCCAACAAAACCCCTAACCTGGCCACCCACCAAAATCGGAACCGCCAGAAACCT
>PNAS01000047.1 GCA_003169695.1 Spartobacteria bacterium | reverse complement strand
ACCATTCCATTTTGCGGCACGATGTTGAGCAACCGCCGGAAACTGAGCTTGATCTCCCCGAGGTCGCGAAAGATATCCGCGTGATCGAACTCGATATTGTTTACGATCAACAATTCCGGCAGGTAATGAACGAACTTCGAGCGCTTATCGAAGAAGGCGGAGTCGTATTCGTCCCCTTCGATCACGAAATATTTTGACTCGTTGAAGCGCGCGCCTTGCCCGAGATTTTTCGGGATACCGCCGATAACGTAACTCGGATCGAGTTTCGCGGCCGTCATGATCCAGGCGAGCAAGGCCGTGGTGGTCGTCTTTCCGTGCGTGCCGGTGACGACGAGATTGTGCCGGCCGCGCAGGAAAAATTGCTTCAACACTTCTGGAAGCGAGGCGTAGTAAAGCTTTCTGTTCAAAACCGCTTCCACCTCGGGGTTGCCCCGGACGATGGCGTTCCCGATGACGATAATCTCGGCGTCGGCCGGAATATTTTCGGGGCGATATCCTTGATGGAGCGCGATCCCCTTGCTCTCGAGAAAGGTCGACATTGGTGGGTAAGTGTTTTCGTCCGAGCCCGTGACCGTGGAGCCGCGCTCGCGCAAAGCCACGGCGACCGATCCCATCGCGGTGCCGCAGATACCCAGAAAATGAAAATTAGCCGGTGCGCCGATCACGCAAACTCCTTACGCCGCGAGTGAGGATTTGGCTACTGAAACGCTACGGAAACAACAGTCCTGTTTTCAGATTGGCTTCAAAGGGAGTTTGAAAGAGGTTAGCGGTCTCGTGACGATGCGTGGTAACCTACTCAATCGAACCGGTGATCGTAAAGGAAGGGCTTGATACCTGAGGTGGCAATGCGCGCCCGGTTAAAGCGACTTATAAACTTGATAGACGCCGGTGCGCATGATGGTCTCACAACCCTGGCACCCCTCGGAAGAGCTGATAACAACCTTTCCTGCCGGCGCCTTCGCTCCAGGCGCAAGGTGGACAAACTCCGACCTGGGTCTTTTCTCCACCGCTGCATACCATAAAGCGTGGATGTAGGCCGGACCCCATTTTCCGTCCTCAAGATAGATTGGCCTGGCGGATTGCCTGGTCGCCGCGTCGTAAGCTGCCTTGTACTCAACGTCAAAATCAAACGCGCGCTTTGGTCCATCACGGCGAAAAACAGTCTGAAACCGGTAAGCTTCTACGGCCGTGAGCGCCAACAAGAAGAACAGAATCCACAGGCGAGCAACGCGTGGCAGAACGCCCTCCGCAACTCCAGGCTCAAAGGGTTGCCCGTCCTCCCAGAGTGGCTCCTCACCCTCGTGCGAGGGCGATGGCACAAAATCCGATTTGTGTTTATCTCGAGCGAGCAGCCATTCGAGGGCCGGCACCGTCAGGAGCAGGAGAAAGACTGGATATGCCATGAGACGCATGCCATGGAACGGCTCGACCGAGATCGCACCCGGCACGATCGCAACAGCGAGCCCGTAGAGAACAAAACGCCACCACGGGTCGCGCCGGCGGCGGGCAATGATGATAACGAGACCTATGATTGCGAGAATGAAAGTTGCGTAAAACAAAGCTCCTCCCGAACCCTGTACGTGATGGCGCGGATGGTAGTCTCCGTTCAGGAGCAAACCGGTCAGGCTCTGATCTTCCAGGTAACGTTGGACGAACTGAGACACGATCTCGCTTAAAGGTACGCCTGGCTTGATGTACGAGATTTCGTTTAATCGTTTCGTCAGGACTCCCGGATTGCGCCAGTTGAACACGAGTATCGGGAATAGCGTCGCGCCGTACAACAGCCCTGCTTTGACAACGCTAATCAAACGCCGCCTTGAGGTCGCAAAGAACAGGAGACCTAACGCCAGGAGCGGCCCAAGGATCCGTCCGCTTGTATAGCAATAGGTCACCAGCGCCAGGGTCGCAGCAAGCAGGGCCACCTCGAGCCAGTTCCAACTTTCCTTTTTCTGCACGTGGCAGAGCGTCAAAAGGAATGGCGCCAACGCCATTGGCACAAATTGCGGCTCCAACAGCAGGCCTCTTCCTTCAAAGAACCAGGGTGTCAGAAGTGCCGTAGCAGCAACGATGACACCGATCATGCTTCGGCCGGAAATTCGCTTTGCCAAAAGACCAAGAAGTAAACATGCGCTGAAGACCCAGAAGGCGCTAAAGAGCCGCGCCAGCAGGATGCTCGGCGGAAAAAAACGGAAGACGGCCGCAAGCATATAGATCTGCGTGGGGTCCCCGATTTGGGTGAAGGCATCGGTGTAGTATTGAAAGAAGAGCGGAAAGCGCGGTCCAAATTCACCCGCTCCGGTGTGGGCAACCAAATAGGCATTGTAGGCAGGCGCCGACTCATCCAAATAGAAACCCGGTGGATTACTTCCAAGCCCGGATGCGTAGAGAGCAAAAAGTAAAGCCAGGCCCGCCACCCATAACAAGACACGCAAGCGACGACGTGAACGGTTTTCCATCAGGATAAGACTGAGTTAAACTTTGAGTTCTCTGAAATTTGGCGAATATTGTGACCCCGTCGAAGCATTGCAGCAAGGAGTATTGACTGTTCGTTGACCGGTCAACTCTAACGCATGGAAAATGACACGACTGGGAAATCTGACAGCCCTTAGTCCAGCCGAGAATGCGCGAATTACTTCAGAGAGAGCGTAGCTTTCATGATCGGTGGGCCGAATCCATCGATGTCGATGGCATTCGGGTAAGCGATTACTTTGAAGCTTGCACGGCGCCGGAGAATCGTTTCATCCTCGGCCATCTCGGAGATGTCAACGGCAAGACGCTGCTTGATCTAGGGTGCGGCGCCGGTGAGAACAGCGTTTATTTTTCGCTGAAAGGTGCCCGCTGCACGGCGACCGACTATTCACCCGGAATGGTTGAGAAAGCGCTGAAGCTGGCCGCGGCCAACGGCGTTCAAATCGAAGCCCGCACGATGAACGCGCTGGAGATCGAATTTCCGGCCAATACGTTTGACATCGTCTATGCGGCAAACTTGCTTCATCATCTGCCCGACTCAACGACGGCGCTGCGCGAAATGCACCGCGTGCTGAAACCTGGCGGCAAAGCCTGCTTCTGGGATCCGCTCAAACACAATCCGGTGATCAACGTTTACCGGCGCATCGCGAAGGAGGTCCGGACAGAGGACGAGATGCCTTTGGACATCGGGATCACGAAGTTTGTAAAGTCGCTCTTCCCGGAAACAGTTTACGATACCTTCTGGTTGTCGACGCTGTGGATCTTTCTTCGCTTCTACTTGATCGAACGCGTCGATCCGAACAAGGAGCGGTATTGGAAAAAGATTATTGCCGAGCGCGCGCGATTGGAACCGACATACCGTCGTCTTGAGAGCCTTGACAGACTGGTCAAGCGGGTGCCCTTCATGAAGAGATTCGCGTGGAACATTGCCGTGGTGGCAACCAAGTAGGCCGGCCATTCCGCCGACGAGACCCACAATACCCGATGAAGCCAGTCTTCTCATTCATTCTCCCGGTTTTCAATGAAGAGGAGACGCTCGAGGAAACCTACCGCCGTCTTGCGGGCATCATGGACAGCCTGAAAGCCGAAGGCGAAATCATTCTGGTAGACGATGGCAGTCGTGATCGTTCGCTGGAAATGATGCGCGATTTGCGCCAGCGTGACCCGCGGGTGCGATACATCAGCCTGGCGCGCAATTTCGGTCATCAAATCGCCGTGACTGCGGGACTGCGTTTTGCGCAAGGAGACGCAGTGGTAGTCCTCGACGCTGACCTGCAAGATCCGCCCGAGTTGATTCCAGCGATGATCGACAAATGGCGCGCCGGGTATCACGTAATCTATGCCCAACGCACCGCGCGACAGCGTGAAGGTCCGGCAAAGAAACTTTTCGCCTATCTCTTCTACCGCGTCCTGCGGCTCCTCACGAACGTCGACATGCCGGCGGACACCGGAGACTTCTGTCTGATGGACCGCAAAGTTGTTGACGTTCTGAACGCGCTGCCCGAGCGGGGCCGCTATCTGAGAGGGTTGCGGGCATGGATTGGCTTTCGCCAGACTGCTGTGCCTTTCGAGCGTGAGCCCCGCTTTGCAGGTGAAGTTAAGTATACTTTTCGCAAATCATTCGGCCTGGCCGTAACCGGTATTGTCTCGTTTTCGCGAGTGCCGCTGCGCATCGCCACTTACCTCGGGCTCCTCGTGGCTGGCTTCGCGCTGGTCATGGTTGTGGTTGTGATTTACTGGCGCCTCTTTCATCCCGCAGCGCCGCTTATTGGCTATACGATCATAACGGCTGCCATCTTCTTTCTCAGCGCAGTCCAGTTGCTCTGCCTGGGAATCCTTGGCGAGTACCTCGGCAGCGTTTACGAGGAGGTCAAAGGCCGGCCGATTTTCACGTTAAAGGAGGTTGCGGGCATTACAGTGGCTCCCGCCTTGGGCGTCAATCAGCCTGGAAGGTCTGAGCTTACGGACGACCGAACGGATTCGATCCTGCCAAGATAACACTCGGAGAGCAGAACTCGGACCGCAAAGGGAGGTCAAGAGTGCAGATAGCTTCTATTTTGTTCCCAGATCGATCCGGCTCACCCGCGCGGAAAAGGTGTTAATGACGTAGAGGCTGTTTTTTAGCACAGCAATGGATGAAGCTCCTACGACTTTGTCGGGTTGGTCGGGCTTCAGAGACTTAACTTTGTTTCCGCTTAGATCGAAAACGAGCACTTCGTTCGTGGCATTGCTTGAGGCATATAAGAATCCGGCTATGGAATCAACCGCCAAATCCTGGAAATACCATTCAGTAGGAGTGCCCCATTCGTTTACCAACCATTTCGCGATAAACTTACCATTCGTATCGAAAACTTCGATCCGCTTATTACGCGGATCAGCCACGTAGACTCTGTCATTTTTTCCATCGACGGCAACGGACGTGGGGTCAGCAAATTGCCCGCTATCCTTTCCTGTCGTTCCCCAGACGGCAAGCACCTTGCCGTTAGGATCGAACTTGACGATGCGCGAGTGGCCCTGATCGACTACATAGACCGAGTTATCGGGACCAATGGAGACACCCCGCGGCCCATAAAGTCCCGGCTCGGGGCCTTTCCACTGGGCCAGGAAGGTTCCATCCGGCTTTAATTTCTGCACGCGATGATTCGCGACGTCAGCCACATAAATATTGCCGCTGGAATCGACGGCAATTCCACCGGGTTCGCGGAACTCACCCGGGGCCAGCCCCTTCTTCCCAATGATGTTAAGGAAGATCCCGCTCGGGGAAAATTTTTCAATACGCCCATTGCCGCTATCGCAAACCAGGATGTTTCCCGCGTTATCAAGGGCAAGGCCGCGCGGAAGGCTGAACTGGCCATTTTCCTTTCCCCCTCCACTCTCAAAAACGCTAATCCGCGCATTCGGCGGCCTGCTCGGCACTAATGGAGCGGGTGGCACTCGATTGGCGGACTTTAACCTCACAGGATAAAGGTTACTCACATAGCCCGTGAAGAAGGTCGTGCCTTCCGGGTTGCAATCGGGCTGCTCGAGGCAAACATAAAGCTTCAGGAGAGTCCCATCGGGATGCCATCGGCTATGAGGCAGGTAGATTCCCGTCGGTTGTTCATGCTTGAAAACTCTCGCCATATACTTGCGCGCCTGAACATCAAATCTTGCATAGGCCTTTCGGACATCCATTAAATGGTCAAATGAGGCAACAACTGAGAAAACGGCCAAAACGACGAAGAGCATTTTGTATCGAACTTTGTCAGTCGCAACCGGCATGAGGCGAATGAGAACCATTCCGGCCAGAGCTAGGTCGATAGCATAAACAGTCGAGCTGAACCTATAGTCATAAGCCAGCCAGGCGCCGCCAGGAACAGGAATACATTTTTCATTAACCCACGAAGAGATAAACATAAGAAAGATGCTCGATAACATTACGTTTTTGAGCCGCTGATTTTGCGTAGCGCGAAAAGCGAGAACGGTCGCAAATAGGATGAATCCAATTGCGAAACGCGCAAAGAGTCTCGCGTCAGCGGCATCATCCGCTTTAAGAAGAGATCCGTCGAGGAGGCCGCGAAATCTGTGCTGGTACCAATCGTTTATTGAAATAATTGCGGGTTGACTCAAGAGGGACTGACTTGAGGGCGCTAATACCGTGCTTCGCGTCGCCAGAAAGTGGTACAGGAATATCGGCAAAAAAATAAGGCCCAGGGAAGTCAGTTTTTTCCATTCAAGGACAAAAGTTCCCGTTGCGATACCCGCGAGAGCGCGGCTGAAACACCACAGTAGCCAGAATGCCGGCGCGAATGGGTGAGCGGCATAGACCATCAGCAAGTTTAAGAAGAGCAAAGAAGCGTCAATCAGTTTACCCGAGCGAAGAAACCTTTCCGTGAGAAAAACGGCCGGAATAAGCAACGTGACGGCCAGTGTGTAGTTCACAAAACCGATGAACCAACAAGCCGAATACATGCAAACGATCGCCGGGACCGAAATACAAGCGGCGAGGGCGCATGATTTCCAGGACTTGTTTCTAAGTGCGGAACCAAGGATCGCGGCGACGACCATCGCATGGATAGAAATGAGCGTCATCGCGACGATCTTAGGAAGGTAGATGAACGAGATTCCACAGAGTCTGCACAAGGGAATGACGATCATCATGAAGGCTGGAAACAATCGATAGCCAAGGAACCACGAAAGTTCGAGATCGAGGTGTGAGACGCCAGATAGCTTTTCCCACAAGAGCTTGCTTATGAGGATGTGTTCAGGAAGATCAACCAGCGGTGGAAATAAAATGCCGTAAAGTGGAACCAACGCGATCAAGACAACGAGCAAAATCATTAAGAACAGCGCTTTGTTGGTTCTTATCCACATAATGCATTTATTGGCGCATGCTGCGGCGTAAGAGGAGACGCCGCGCTGTGGTTCGGATTCCATCCCGGGCTGCGATAGGTTCGCCCTCGGGATGCTTCGCCAGAGTTTCATCGATTAGCGCGGTGTGTGACTGCCTTACTTCTTTTCCAGATCGATCCGGCTCACCCGCGCCGAAAAAGTGTTAACGACGTAGAGGCTGTTTTTTTGCAAAGCAATGGATGAAGCTCCTACGACTTTGTCGGGTTGGTCGGACTTCAGAGACTTAACTTTGTTTCCGCTTAGATCGAAAACGAGCACTTCGTCCGTGGCATTGCTTGAGGCATACAAGAATCCGGTTGTGGAATCAACAGCCAAATCCTGGAAGTACCATCCAGTAGGAGTGCCCCACTCGTTTACCAACCATTTCGCGATAAACTTACCATTCGTATCGAAAACTTCGATCCGCTTTGAACGCGGATCAGCCACGTAGACTCTGTCATTCTTTCCATCGATCGCAACGGAGGTGGGTTCAACAAACTGTCCATCATCCTGCCCTGCCGTTCCCCAAACCACCAGCACCTTGCCGTTAGAATCGAACTTGACGATGCGCGAGTGGCCCTGATCGACTACATAGACCGAGTTATCGGGACCAATGGAGACATCCCGCGGCCCGTAAAATCCCGGCTCGGGACCTTTCCACTCGGCCAGGAAGGTTCCATCCGGCTTTAATTTCTGGATGCGGTGATTTGCGACGTCAGCCACATAGATATTGCCGCTGGAATCGACGGCAATTCCACCGGGTTCGCGGAACTCACCCGGGGCCTGGCCCGTTTTCCCAATGATGTTAAGGAAGATCCCGCTAGGGGAAAATTTTTGAATACGTCCATTGCCGCTATCGCAAACCAGGATGTTTCCCGCATTATCAAGCGCAAGGCCGCGCGGAAGGTTGAACTGGCCATTTTCCTTTCCCTGTCCACCCTCAAAGACGCTAACCCGCAGAGCCTGGGCACCTCCCGGCGCAGAGCCTGGAGAAGCAGGAATGAAATCTGCATTCTCCGGAACTTTGTAAATGGTCAATTGCCAATACTCCGACCCTTCAAATACCTTCTTGAAGTTAGGCGCATAAACTTGCTGTTCATTCGAGTTCTTGAAAAAACCGCGGACGCCGCCATCAAACGCCACGTAATCTATGCCGTTGGCCTTCAAGAGAGTAAACACCTGGTGCGCATTTTTGCTTTCGAACATCTTCGTGTAAGCTGCTTCGCGCTTGGGTAGATCGTACCCAGCGCCCCAGGTGAAATAGGTATAACCATAGAAAATCCGGCGACCGGCAAGCAGGATCGGATGGTTGACGAACTTGTCAGTTAAGAAAACAGCATCCGGTTTCGTCTCTGTCCGGATCCATTTCATGAGGTGATCATTGGTATAGCGTGTATAAACAAAACTGGCGTTATGTATGGGAAAGAAGTCGATGACTCCCCCGATGACGATTGGGCTCGCTAGAAGAATGGCAATCACCCGGAAGAGTATTGCCCAACCCTTTATCCTTATGTGCCATAGCCGCCAAAGACCGTAGGCGACAAACAGGTTCGCCAGCACCAGCCAGATGTTCAAAAACTTATGGTTCGCCAAGGCCTCTTCACTAAACTGAAAGCAGAAGGTGAGCAGGAACAGACTGCAGATGGCAACGAACAAGCGGAGGTGACGCCACGAAAAGAAGAGCAGGGCAACCAGGATTAGCACCCACTTGAACCCGAACGTAAATCCAAGGTACTTCAAAACTTGGGCCACTGGCACGTTACCGAGCGTATAGCCCCAGTGAATCAGCGCCGGCCCCGCTCGCACATTGCCGGAGCGCAAAGCAAGGACCTGTGGAAGACCGACGATGGCTGCCATAATGGCCAGGCCCACCATGTATCGACGATAAGGGAAAAGGACAAAAAGGAAGGCAAGCACCGCAAATGCCGCCGTGAACACCGGAGCATTCCAGTATGGCAGCGCGCCTAACAGAAGGCCGGAGAAGATAAAGCCCTGGCCGGAAACAAGATTGTCATGAACAAGCTGCGCGATAATGCCTCGAGAGGCTTTGGGAATGGGCTCGGAAACAGGCGCCGGCGGCGATTGCGCTTCGTTAATGGCCGGGGCGTCGGACTCCCGAGACGATTGTTTGACAAACTCCAGTACCTCGGATTCCTGTGCCTCGTTCACTGACGTGTCGTCCGGTCCCCGACGCATATACTCGTCGTAAGCCAGGGTATCGAACGTCCGTGCTTCGCCCGCTGCCGCATAGTTCGCCGCTTGAGCCGATTCTTCGAGAGACTCAACTTTGTCGGAAGGTTGTACTTCGCTCGTTGAAATGGTCTCCGACGCCTGAGGCGATTGTTCGACGGACTGAAGTTCATTGGACGTTTGTGCTTCCTCCACCGACGTGACGTCCGTCGCCCGTTCACTCTCCTCATGCCGCGCCGGTATCCCAGCCGCGATAGACTCAGCTGCCGCCTCCAACGGAATTGGCGCGAAGCCCGCAGCGAGAGCACGATCAATCTCCCTTTGTTTCGCCCTCTCCAAGTACCGATCGAAAAGAAAGATCAACACAACCAGAAAGATGCCAATAGAGCTAGCCAAGTGTCGTTGGTTAACGAATACCACCTGGGTCCATATTCCCCAATCCTCGCCACGATATGGATAACCTGAGGAAAGATAAGCCACCAAATGGTAGATGGCCTGAAGCGCGCCTTTGAAGGATGTTTGCCTGCGGAAAAACGGAATGAGGTTAAGCGTCCCGTGGAAGAAGAAGAGCGCCGAGGCGAGGCCGCCGACAACCCGCGATTTGAAAAGCAGCTCTCCCAGGACCATGACCAGCGCAAGCATGCAAACCATCGTAAGAATACTGAGAATGTTCAGGCTCCAGACCAGATTCAGACCGAGGAATTCGAGATTTCCCGCCAGGAAATAGAACAGGAAATGATAGCGGATTGGTTCGCCGGCAAAATGCGGATATTCGGCGGGAAAGTTATGACCGAGCGCGAAACTTTGGACGATGGCCGTGTTCGGACCGTAGTCGCTCCATTGGTTAGTGCCGATTAGTAACGTGCCATCTTTGAAGTCGAGAGTGGCGAACATCATCCAGGAGGCGACCGCACAATAGATCCCCAAAGCGATCCAGTCCCATTTAGCGGATCTCGAAACCCGCGTTTCTATCATCAACGGTTCTCTCCCCGGCGGACATTTGAGGAGGAAGATCGCCGCGGCGGCAAAAAATAGAAGATCTCCCCAGAGCAGAGGATTACTTGCGCTCGCAATATGTCGCGCGGCCAGATAGGTAAACCAGGAGCTGAGCAATAGTCCGACCAGCGCCCCTGTGGCCCAGCGATGGGCTGTTGAGATGAAGCGATAAAAGCGCCCGCAGAGACGCTCACCAACACATATGGCCAGGCCCAGGTAGATGAGCGCTAGCATCCCCTAACCTCCGTAAATTCGATCATCGCCTTGCCGAATAGCTGTTTCGTCTTCTGGGCCACTCGCGTTCGCGCGCAGAGAGAAGTTACACATGAAGTATGAGAGTCGTCCGCCTGAACTCGATGTCATCATTTTGTCCGCATAGCGTTTGCTTTTGCGAACTAGCAAGAGCCGGCATCCCCGCCGAAGCTGCGGGGAGCCGATGGCGGTAGCTGTTTATCCATTGAATGAGCAACGATAATATGCGCACTCCCGGACGGCGCAAGGTTTTCGTTATCGGAGCGCGGCGCCACTCGGGCGGATTTCGTTTGAGGAGTGACGTAGCTGCGGTGGTGCCGGCCTTTATCTTCCCGGGCGCCAATCCGGCAAATTCCTTTGCGCCGCCAGCAGCGCTGTGGCAACTGAAACGCTGCGGTCTCGACTTGCCAACTCCCTGAGGATTTAAACTTGGCTTTACAGCGCCTTCGAAAAAGCTTAGCGATTTCGTGCCAGCGACACCCCGGTGGGCGCCGCGACGCAGAGTCATGGACATCGATCCCGCCAGGTCACCTCTTATTTCGGTAGTCATCCCACTTTACAAAGAGGGTCCTAACTTGCGCCCGCTTCTTTCCGGGGTGACGGCCGCGCTGGCTAAAACTGGTTGCCCATTTGAGTTGATTCTCGTTGATGACGGCTCACCAGATGAGACATGGAAGATCATCTCGGAGGAGGCACAAATATTACCTGCTTTGCACGGAGTGCGCCTGAGCCGAAACTTTGGGAAAGAACTCGCCCTCTGCGCCGGCTTGGAACGCGCGCGCGGCGATGTCGTTGTCGTGATGGACGGAGACGGACAACATCCACCTGCGCTCTTGCCGGATATGGTGCGGCTGTGGCGAACGACCGGCGCCGACATTGTAGAGGCGGTCAAAATTAACCGCGGGCAGGAATCGTTGTCGGGCAAACTCGGCGCTCTGCTCTTTTATGTCATCCTCAATAAGCTGGCCGGGGTTAATTTGAAGGGCGCCTCGGATTTCAAGTTAATGAACCGCCGAGCGGTCGACGCCTGGCTGCAAATGGAAGAGCGCAACGTGTTCTTTCGTGGCATGACAGCGTGGCTGGGGTTCACCCGCGCGCAAATTCCATTCGAGGTTCCCGGGCGCGTAGGAGGGGAAACCGGATGGTCCTTCCTGCGACGTTTCGAACTGGCTCTGACCGGCATCTCTGCTTTTTCTTCCTTACCGCTGCAGTTCGTCACGGTAGCAGGGTTGTTCTTCCTTATCTTTTCCGTTGTCTTTGGTATCTATACGCTGGTTTTGCAGCTTGCGGGCAAATCGGTCAGCGGGTTTGCCACAGTTATTCTCTTACTTCTCATTATCGGAAGCCTATTAATGATCAGTCTCGGCATCATTGGCCAATACCTGGCACGTATTTACGAAGAAGTTAAGCGCCGTCCGCGCTATGTTATTGCCAACTCAACAGAACCCCCTGCCACTCCTCACAGTAACTAGCGCGTATTTCTCTTGTGGACGTCGAAGCACCTGGAGCAAGGCTATGCTACTAGTCAGAGCAATACTCGATAGTAAACTTCACGGCAAACCCTGAAGCTAAACGAGTGACAACAAACAACCTATTCAGCAATTTTCCTAAAGAGCGTCCTCCGCTCTCGCCTGAATTCGCGGCCATCTACCTCCAGCACTATAGGAATAGCCGCGAAGGTAAGTCAAAAGTATTATCCCTGGCCAAAAGGGCGGAGAGCTGGATGCATAAGAAGCTGGCCGAGGATGTAAAGTCGGGCTCGCGGAAATCCACGCTCGAACTTGGCGCCGGCACTCTAAATCAGTTGCCCTACGAACCACTGTCCAACCCCTACGATATCGTGGAGCCATTTCGCGATCTGTATAAGTCTTCGCCGGATCTCGATCGCGTCAGGAATACTTACGACGACATCTTTGAAATTCCTCCTACCTCAAGATATGAACGGATTATCTCTGTGGCGGTGCTCGAACATATTTGCAATTTACCGGAGGTGGTTGCGCAAAGCGCCTTGCTCCTGGTTGATGGAGGACAATTCCGAGCGGGCATCCCGAGCGAAGGGACAATGCTTTGGCGGCTTGCCTGGAAAGCCACAACCGCGTTGGAGTTTAGACTTAGGTACAACCTGGATTATGAAGTGCTGATGAGACACGAACATGTTAACTCCGCGAGGGAAATCGAGAGTGTTTTGCGATACTTCTTTTCTGAGGTTGAAGGAAGTGTCTTCGGCCTGGCCAGGTCTGTCTCTTTCTATCAGTTTTATGCCTGCGCGAAACCGCGAGTCGACGAGTGTCTGGAATACTTAAGAAGCAAAGCATCCAGGCAATCCTGCAGCCCCTGAGGCAATTACCTTTTGGAACTAGGCAGGCGGGTTTAGTTGCCACGCCGGCCTGCTAACTGAGCCACGATGATTTGGCTCTCTCGCGGACGACACAATGGTTTCTTGCCAGGCTGCAACAGTTTTCGGCTGGCTCTCAGTGAGGATTGAGCGTTAGCGGTGTTAAGCTGTTTCTGGCCACGCGGCGGTTCGGCCACTTAAAGAGGCCCCTGCTTCCTCTGCCAGAAGTACACAAATTGGCGAAACCGAAGTTTTGACAAGCACGCGCACGCGCGCGATTTTCAAAGTTGCGCGACGCGCGAGGTGCGGGCTGTCTGGAGTCAGTCAACTCCTTGGACATTATTATGAAAACAACATCCCCGACTCCAACCAAATGGATTCTCGTACTCTCGCCCATTCTTGCGGCTGTATTGCTGTTCTGCTGTTATAGCGCGGTCGCGAAGGCGCGCCGTGCCGACACCCAACACGCGAGCAGCGCGGCTTGCGTTTCGCCCGCGGCGCAAATCCCCGATCACGCCTCTCGTCCGGACGACGATAGCGATCCCGAGTCTGTCAAGATGCGTCGTGAATATTTCAACCGGTCCTTTGGAAACGTGTCGCCCGCCGCCTTCGCAACCGCCTTGGCCGCCGCGCGCGCGTTGCCCCCAAGTCCTCTCTTGCAGGGCCGGACTTTCATGTCGCCCCAGACGACGCCGACGCCATCCTGGACTTTTTCCGTTCTTTCGCCGCTTTGGAATGACTGGAGTCTTCCGGGTGACAGTTGCACTACACCTTACCCGCCGCTCTCCAGTTGTGGGGCAAGCGCGCGCATCAACGCTATTGCAGTCCATCCGGGCGACGGGAATACCGTCTACGTGGGAAGCGAGGGGGGGCTTTCGAAATCCGTGGATGGAGGGGGACATTGGAGCTATCTCTCCGACGGCTTCCTTTCTCAGTCCATAAGATCGATCGCCATCGATCCGAACGCGCCGAACATCATCTACGCTGGGACAGGGACCATTCAGTATTTCGGCGTGGGCATCTACCGTTCGCTCGATTCTGGAACGACTTGGCTGCCCCTTCCCGGGTCGTCGCAGTTCAGCGCAAGTACAGTCGCGAAGATCGTCATCGATCCGACCACGGCGGGCTCCGAAACTTCGACAACGTTGTACGCGAGCGTCATTAAAGCCTCCGGCGGGAACCACAGTGTCTGGAAGTCCACCGACAGCGGCTCGACTTGGACTTCGATCAAGAACGCAGGGGGGGCGCCTTGGTGGGAATGGGAAGGCGTAGCCTTCTATGACATCGCCATCGATCCGGCTGCACCCTCCACGCTCTACGTCACGGCACCCGACGGCGTGTTTAAGATGGGCGCAAGCGGCGGGTGGGTCCTGATACATAGTATCCCAGACGGGCCTGCCCCGTCTTGTCTGGCTTTCGTCCAATCCGTGCTATACCTGGCTTTCAAAGAAAACAACCCCAACCGCACCACCATCGTCAAATCGACCAACCAGGGCTCCAGCTGGACGAGCCTCCAACCCTCCGGCGCTGAGCTTTACTGCTTCGGTGTCGACCCTGTCCATCCAAACCGGATCTTCGTTGGCGGCGGCGGCGACCTGCAGTATTCCATGGACTCGGGCAATTCGTGGGTCACCGCTGAACATGTCCACGTCGACATTCATTCCATCGCCTTTTCCCCAACGAGCACGGAGAGGAACTACCTGGGCACCGACGGCGGCATCTACCGCGTCGATTATTCGAGCAGCGGCCCCATGCTCTGGTATAGCAAGAACGAAAACCTTGCCGGGGTGCTCATGCGGGGAGTGTCCTTAAGCAGCGACGGTCACATGGTCATGGGAAATCAAGACAACGGGACCCAGTTGTACGCCGGAGCCAACCCGCCCTGGACGATGGTTTACGGCGGCGACGGCTACAAACCACAAATCGATCCGAATGTCAGCACTAAGTTGTACTACGTCTACTACAACTGCAATCCAGTCCACGGCCCGCCCGACGCAAGCCGCGGTCCCGTTCGAGTGATTAACGGTGTCCAGACCAATGTCACGCCGCTTGAAGCCTACGGTGAGGGTTCGTCAACTTTTCCTGCGATGTTCATGGCTCCTGGTGATTCGGCCCGTGTCATCATGGGATTTCAGAACGTCTGGCGCAGCCTTGACTCGGGTGACAACTGGACGCGCATCGGCGGTGCCATCGGGGGCGGTATTGATCCCAACGGTGGAACTATTGACGCTCTTTATGAGGCGCCCAGCAACTCGGACGTCATCTACGCTGTCGCTAACAATTTTTCGGAAGTTTTTGTGACGTCCACTGCTAACAGTGGCACCGGGGCCGCCTGGACCGATGTCACGCCCGGTTTGCCCGGGGGATTAGCGATCAACGCTGTCATCGTCGATCCCACCAACTCGTCAACGGCCTATCTCGCGTGCAGTTCAGCCGTCTACAAGACCCTCAATATGGGCCTGAACGCGAGCTGGACCATTCTGAGCGCGCCCGCCAATATCATCTATCACGATCTGGCGATCGATCCGGTCAATCCGACCCATATCTTCGCAGCCTCCCACGGGGGCGTTTACGCCAGCATCGATGGCGGCGGAACGTGGGGAAGCATGAGTGCCGGCATGCCGGCAGGAATGGTCGTCCAAGGCCTGTCCTTCAATGGCCCCAGTCGTCAGCTTGCCGCGGCCACCTATGGGCGCGGAGCCTACGTCATCAATTTTTTGGACGCTCCAACACCGACACCTACTCCTACTCCTAGCCCTGGTCAGACACCCGCTGCGCCAACAAATCTTGTAGCAACTGCAATCTCATCCAGCCAGATTGGTCTCACGTGGACTGACAATGCGAATAACGAGACTGGTTTTCAGCTTCAACGGTCTAGCACCGGCGTAACCTTTACATTAATCGCTACTCTCGGCGCCAATGTCACCACATACACAGATAATGGGCGCACGGCAGGAACGACCTATTATTATCGAGCCCGGGCGTTTAATTCTCGCGGGAACTCTGCACTGTCCAATGTTGCAAGCGCTACAACTCCTCCTTAAGGGTGCCAGGAAAGCGGCTTGATTCGGCGTTTAACGGTTTAATCGTTGAACGCCGAATGTTTTTTAACCCCTCCTCTGCAACTAGTATTGGCGCTTCACCCACTCCAGCGCTTCCTCCCGATTGCGCAACGTGCCTTCAAGCTGCCGCGTCGTCACCGCCGTGTCTTTACACCGCCCTTCATGCGTGCCGAGTCATTGCCTGTGAGCTTGACGAGCGCACCGGCTCGGCTTTCGACAAGGCGGTCGTAGCCGGCGTTCACTGCTCGACCGCGCCAATCTCGAGACCGGCGACTCGACGAGTGCCTGGACTACTTAAGAAGCAAAGCCTCCGGACAATCCTCCAATCCTTGAGGCAACTATCTTTTCGAAGAGGGCAACAGCGTCACCAACGCGGCTGCGTCGAGGCGATAACGGTAGCTGGCCGATCCATTGAATGAGCCACGATAATATGGCGCGCTTCCATTCGACGCGAGGGTTTCGTGCTCCTGAAAAAGCTTCACTTCTTCTTGAAGACTTCGACAGCATTCCAGGATTCGTCTGGCGGCTGCTCCTCATATTCGAGCGCGCGCTCGAGATACATCTTGGCCAGCGCGTCTTCCGGATAAAATTCGAGAAACTTTGAAAACAGGATCTTCGCCCGCGTGAAGTCGCGCTCCCGAAATTTTCGAAGCCCGGCTTCGTAGGTCTCGAGCCGCTGGAGAAACTCCTCGTCCCCGGAATCGTTCTTCGCCCCGATCAATGTGAAAATTTCGACCGGCCTCGTCTTCCCTTTCACCTGGACGAGCGCCACGCTCCGCAGATGAAACTCGTCGCGGATTAACTCGCTCGCGCCGGCGCCGACCAAAATGTCAACGCGATACGTCCGCGTTAGAGCTTCGAGTCGCGACGCCAGATTCACCGCATCGCCGATCACTGTCGGATCGGCTTTTGCCTGTGACCCAATGTTTCCCCCGAGAACATCGCCCTGATTGATTCCAATGCCGATCGCGAATGGCGCAATCCCTTCTGCCTGCCATTTTCGGTTCAGTAACTGAAGCTCGCGCCGCATCGCGAGGGCGGCTCGGGCACAACATCTCGCGTCTTCGGCGATGCCACGGCTACTGACGTTACCCCACACTGCCATGACCGCGTCGCCGATAAACTTATCAAGCGTGCCGGCATTTTCGAAGACAGCCGCCGTCATGCGGCTCAAGTATTCGTTGAGCTGTTTGACGAGCGCCTCGGGATCGGCGCTTTCGGTTACCGTGGTGAAGCCAACGATATCGGAAAACAGGATCGTCGCGGGGATGCGCACGCCGCGCAGGCTGCTGTAGAAGCTGTCGGGATTTTCGAGAATTTCCTTTACCAGATTTTTCGAGACGTAACGCTCGAGCGTGCGGCGGGTGCGCAACTTCTCCATGCTTTCCAGCACGTATTCGAAGCCTAATGAGAGGAAGCCGCCGCTGAGAAATGCGGTTAGCACCGGCACCGCCACGACAAGCAAGCCAATGCGATCGTAGGCGACGCGCGCGAAGGCCAGGTGCGCCCCGGCAATCAGCAGCAGCGCAATCAGACAAACGAGCGGTCGCCTGACGAATGCAATCAGCGCCCATGCCAAGATCCCTGCCGCGCAAACCAGAATGAGATCGGTCGCTTCCGAAGTGTTGCGAAGAAAATCATGATCGATCGCTGCCGCGATCGCTTGCAAGTGCAACGACGGGCCGGGCGTGTCCAAGTCCATCGGCGTGACGACAAAGTCGTGCAGGATCTGGGCCGAGGCACCGACGATTATAATTTTGTCCTTAAAGAAAGCCCCATCTGCATAGTTCGCCTGCCAGAGCTTGGGATCGAAAACTTCGTAGAGCGGGCGAGGATCGTAGACGTGACTCTCGCTGAGACGTAACTGATGGAGTCGCCCGTCACGCGGAACGTCGGCCGTGTGTCCGAGTTTCGCGAGCGCGCGCGCCGAAAAAGATTCGAAAACCTCCTCGCCCGGAAAAAGCTCTTGCCCGGCAAGCTGGCGGTCCGACCTGGTGAAGTAAATCGCGCGAACTTTTCCGTCCACTGAATCGGACCAAAAATTTACAAATCCCACGCGATCATCCGCGAGCGGCGGCGGCGGGATCACCACCGGGTTCGGGCAGACAATTTGGTTGGCGTTTGCCGCATCGATGTTCGCGCCGACCACAACGCGATCACGGTAACGATCGAGCGCCTGGTGCAGCGCGGGGTCGCCATCGTTGGGCGGGTTGAAAAGCAGATCGAACATGACCAGCCGCGCGCCGGCACCGAAAAGTCGATCGAGAAGGAGCGCGTAAACTTCGCGCGACCATGGAAACGGTCGCTCCGACATCAACTGCAACGCCCGATTCTGAGCGACCTCTTCCGGCAATAATGGCGGAAGCTCCAGCGTGCTCTGGTCGATGCCGAGGAAGACAAAATCCGGACGCGTTGCTGTCTTCCGGCCTTCGCGCTGGAGAAAGTCCTCGAAGTTCTGCTCCTGTCGCCAGATCGCCGAGACGAATGGAAAGTCCGGGAAAAAATGCACGGCAATAATCACGCCGGCGCAGAGCGCGCAGATGGCCGCCACGACAAAGCGCCGATGATGACTGAGCCAATGCATCCCCGATTTTAGGAGCCACCAAGTCCGCGGCCAATGCAATTTTGCTTCTGGTCTTACAATCGTAATCGTGCTCGTGCTTCGGCTCGTGATCGATCTTGGTCTGCGCTGAAATGCGAGCACGAGTAGGAGCAGGCGTCCCCCCACCCAGAAACCGTTTGTCATTTGAAGAGAGCCAGCTACTTTTCCGGCCCGCGAACGCCCGATGGCGCCGCGGCGATCTGCTCACCTGGTCCCGCAGAGCCGGACCGAATCAGCGAATGAGGTCGCGCAGATCATAAACAAAAGAACAATTCGCTGAAAGAGGAGTCCCGCACCTGCGGGACAAGACAAAATGCCAAGAGCCACTAACGCCCCGGCCAGCCGGGAGCGACGCAAGCGCGTTCTAGATCAAGCCAAGGGTTACCGCGGCCGCCGTTCGAAACTCTTTCGCTACGCGAAGGACGCGACGATGAAGGGCAAGTACTGGGCCTATCGCGATCGCAAGACGCGCAAACGGACTTTCCGTTATCTTTGGGTCCAGCGCCTGAACGCTGCCGTCCGCGCGCAAGGCCTCACCTACAGCCGCTTCGCCGAGGGCTTGAAAGCCGCGAACATCGGGCTTGACCGCAAGATTCTTTCCGATCTCGCGATCACCGACGAGGCCGCGTTTAAGGGAATTGTCGAGCAAGTGAAGACGGCGCTCGAGAATAAGGCGAAAGCGAAGAAGGCGGCATAGGTCCGTTCCGAAGGTTAAAAGAGTTACAAAAGGTACATCGTTACATCGGAGAACGCCGTTGTAACTTTGTAACCCTTTTAACAATGTAACCTCTCCATGTCTCACGAGCTGGAACAATTGCGCGACGCCGCGCTGGCTGAGATCGCCGCAGCGACCGGGGAACAAGTGCTCGACGCCGCGCGTGTCCGCTACCTCGGCCGCGCCGGCAGCATTTCCGCCTGGGCCGATCGGATGAAATCGCTCAGCAAAGAAGAGCGTCCGATCGTCGGCAAACTTCTGAATGAAGCGCGCACCGCCGTTACCGCAGCGATCCAGCAAAGCGCTGAGCGTCTTCGGACAATGAAAGAAGCGACTGAGCTGGCGAACATCGATATCTCACTCCCCGGCACCGCAGCCGAGCTCGGCACGCTCCATCCGCTCACCCAAATGCTCGACCGCGGGATTGGAATTTTTCGGCGAATGGGATTCGCTCTGGCCGAAGGACCGGATGTCGAGACCGAGTGGCATTGCTTCGACGCCCTCAACACCGCGGCCGATCATCCGGCCCGAAACGAACAGAACACGTTCTATCTGCCCGACGGTCGCGTGCTCCGCACGCACACTTCCACCGTACAGATCCGCACGATGCAAAGCGCTCCCCCGCCAATCCGCGTCATCGCTCCCGGCGCCGCTTACCGGCGCGACGAAGTAGATGCCACCCACAGCGCCCAGTTTCACCAAATCGAAGGCCTTTACGTCGATGAGGGCGTCAGCGTCGCGGATCTGAAGGGGACACTGGAGTTTTTTCTGCGCGAGCTTTTCGGCTCCGACTCGCAGGTCCGTTTCCGCCCGCATTATTTCCCTTTCACCGAGCCGAGCTTTGAGATCGACGTGAAATCCAAAGCGCTTAAAGGCGGCGAGAAATGGCTGGAAGTTTGCGGCTGCGGGATGGTGCATCCAGCCGTTTTCGAGGAAGTGAACAAAGCGCGAAAAGACGACGCCTATGATCCGGAAAAATGGAGCGGCTTCGCCTTTGGCTTGGGAATGGATCGGTTGGCCATGATCTTGTTCGGCATTCCTGATCTCCGATTGTTCGCGGGGAACGACCTGCGGTTCTTGAGGCAGTTCGCATGAGGAGAACGCGCTCCACTGCCATCAGCGTGTCATCCCGAGCCGCGCAGACGGTGAGGGACCTCACAACAAAATTTGGTGCCAGCGAAAATGGAAGACGTTCAACCGCTCAGCCGAGTGGCGCCTTCGCCCGCAACAAGGAAATCGATCTGTCATTGCGAGGTCCCTCGCCGTCTGCGCGGCTCGGGATGACAGATATTGTCGCATGAAATTCTCCGTTAGTTGGCTGCGCGAATTCGTTGAGCTACCTGCGAGCATCGACGAGCTGGCCGAGCTTCTTACCCTCGCCGGGATCGAGATCGAGGGGATCGAAAAGCGCGGCGCGAACTTCGATAAGGTAGTCGTCGCGCAAATCACCGCATCATCGCAACATCCCAATGCAGACCGCTTGAGCGTTTGCCAGGTCGATGACGGCAGCGGGCAAACGCGCCAGATCGTTTGTGGCGCGAAGAATTACAAAGTGGGCGACAAGGTCCCGCTCGCTCTGCCCGGCGCAGTCCTGCCCAACGACTTAAAAATACGCGCAAGCAAACTGCGGGGTGTCGAGTCGCAAGGAATGCTCTGCAGCGGGATCGAACTCGGGCTCTCCAAAGAAAGCGAGGGTTTGCTCATCCTTTCACCCGACGCAAAAATTGGCGCGCGGATCGGTTCCCTCTTTCCTGAAGATACGATTCTGGACGTTGAGATCACCCCGAATCGCGGCGATTTGCTCAGTCATTTTGGCCTCGCCCGCGAGATTTCTGCCCTGGTAGGGACGCCTCTCCGAGGCGGCCATGGAGTCGGACGTTTCGGAGAAACGTCCCTACCTATGGGCGTCCGCATTTCAGCGCTCCGCGAATGTCCGTTTTATTCTGCGCGCCGGATCGAGAACGTCACGGTTCGTCCGAGCCCGGACTGGGTCCGCACAAAACTGGAAGCGGTGGGTCTGCGCTCAATCAACAACATTGTCGACATCACGAATTTCGTGATGCTGGAAATCGGCCAGCCACTGCACGCCTTTGATGCCGATAAATTGACGGGCGAAATCGAGGTCCGGTTCGCGAACGAAAATGAAAAGTTTCTCGCGCTCGATGGAAAAACTTATTCGTTAGGCCCGGATAATCTCGTCGTTGCCGACGACGCGCGCGCGGTGGGAATCGCCGGCGTCATGGGCGGCGAAGATACCGGCGTGACGGAAACGACGAAAAATGTGCTCTTGGAGAGCGCGTATTTCCGTCCCGGAAGCGTCCGGCGCACGGCGAGAGAATTGAACCTGCCGAGCGACTCGAGTTATCGCTTCGAGCGCGGAGTTGATCCCGCGATGATTCTGCCCGCATCGCAACGCGCCACCGAATTGATCCGCGAACTCGCTGACGGGAATTCCTCACCTGAAATTGCGATCGCCGGAGAGCTTCCGGCTCCGCCAAAGGATGTTTCGCTGCACTACGAACGATGCACCCGACTCATCGGCCTGCCGGTTCCGAAGGAACGCGTCGATCAAATTCTCGAGGGGTTCGGTTTGAGGAGAGAGAGCGCCAACAAAGACGAAACTTCATGGCGCATTCCCAGTTACCGTTCCGACCTTCAGCGCGAAGCAGACTTGATCGAGGAAGTCGTGCGCGTGGTTGGAATCGAGCGCGTTCCGGTGAGTGATCGGAGCCGGTTCACGCCCGAGTCGGAAGCGGATCGCACCTACGATTTCGAGTCCGCCCTACGGCAACGACTCGTCGCTCGAGGGCTTTCGGAGGCGCGCACCTCGGCGTTGATCCCGCGCGAGACCGATCCGTTCGGTGGGGGCGCGCTCGAGCTGCGCAATCCGCTGAGCGAGGATCATCTCGCGCTTCGGCCAACTCTTCTTTCGGGCCTGCTGGATGTTCTCGCGCGCAACGTCCGAGCGGGCGCGTCGAGCATTCGGCTTTTCGAGCTGGGCCACGTGTTCTCCGCGGAGAACGCTGCGGAAAAAAGAAATCTCGCTTTTGTTTTTTCCGGAAGTGCCGAGAGCAATGCGCACTGGCGTTCCGCATCCCGGCGCCTCGACCTCTTCGATTTGAAAGGCGTGATCGAGACGATTGGAATCGCAGATCTTTCTTTCCGGCGATCGGAGCGGCCTCGCTTTTCACTCAGCGCCGACATCTTGTCCGGTTCAGCAGTCGTCGGATTTCTCGGTCAACTCGCCGCTGCTTCGGCTAAGGATCTCGGCGCGCTCGAGCCCGTCTTAATGGCGGAAATTGTCCTACGAAAGAATGTTGAAGTAAGAGTCGCTAGTTTTGAGATGGTGAGCTTGGTCGGAACGCCTTCGTTTCGCGAAATCGAAAAATTTCCTTCGGTCACGCGCGATATCGCGATGATCGTTCCGGAGAAATTGAGTCACGCCGAAATCATGGCGACGATCGAAGGAGCGCGCGAACCGCTGCTCGCGAGGATCGAACTCTTCGATCTTTTCAAGGGAAAAGAAGAGACGGTTTTGGGCGCCGGGAAAAAGTCGCTGGCATATACGTTGACATACCGCGACAGAAATCGCACACTGACGAACGACGAAATCACCGTGGTCCATGCGAAGATTCGCGAGCGGTTGCAGCGGGAGTTGGGAGTGGAACTACGAGAATAGTTCTTTGATAGTGTCGGGAGTTTTTGATTGAGGGTTGGGATGGAAACCAGCGTTTTTCGCTCAACTCTCAACCGAGAACTCTCAACAATTTACCCTGCGGTGTTCGAGATTACAGGTGGGATTCCCGAACCGATATTTCATTGACTAGGAGGCTTGGTTGCACTTGGGGAAGATGACATGCCTTAATTGGAAGTCAGACGCTCCTGCGACGGTCATCCGCCCGTTACCGAAAGGGAACGGGATATCCGCCTAAACGGCATCTGCGGGGTAAAAATTTGCAAAGCCCGGACTGCGTGAGCGGTTCGGGCTTTTTTGTGATCGTGATCCTTTTCACAGCGTGAAGATCAAGATCCGGATCGAATTAGGAGCACGGGTTGAAGCTTTGGACTTTCGCGGACGATTAAAGCTGCTAACGGTCTCGCGATGCGTGCAATTCTCGCTCTCGAAGACGGTCGTGTTTTCGAAGGCGAATCCTTTGGCGCGCAGGGCACGCGTGTCGGCGAGGTGTGTTTTAACACGTCGATGACCGGTTACCAGGAGGTGCTGACCGATCCGTCGTATCGCGGTCAAATCGTGGCGATGACTTACCCGCTGATCGGAAACTATGGCACGAATTCGCTCGATCAGGAAAGCGGTGAGCCGCACGTGCGCGGATTTGTCATCGAAGAATTGAGCGAAATTCCGAGTAGTTGGCGTTCGGAAACACCGCTCGAAGATTACCTGCGAAGGTGGGATATCCCCGGCGTCCAAGGCATCGACACGCGCGCGTTAACACGGCATCTGCGCCAGCGCGGCGCGATGAAAGCCTGCCTGACAAGTGAAGCACTCTCGGAAAAGGAAGCGGTCGGTCGGGCTATCGCCGGCCAGGGTGTGATCGGGATGGACTATGTGCGCGAAGTCAGCACGCCTGCTTCGTATCAGTGGGATGCAGGAGACCGACTCAGCGCCGCCTGGTCGGTGGCGAGTGGAAATGCCGATGAAGTCATCCGGCAAAACCTTCCGCCCGTGCGACACCGAATCGTGGCGTACGATTACGGGATCAAGGAAAACATCCTGCGACGCCTTCGTCAGAACGGTTTCTCGGTCACCGTCGTGCCAGCCGTCACCACGGCGGATGAAGTTTTGGCTTTGGATCCGGATGGAGTTTTTCTTTCAAACGGACCCGGCGATCCGTCGGTATTGCATTACGCCCACGAATCGTTGCGCGGTTTGATGGGGAAGAAACCAATCTTCGGAATTTGCCTTGGCCATCAGGTTCTCGGTTTCGCCGTTGGGGGCAAGACCTTCAAACTAAAATTTGGGCATCGAGGCGGCAATCAACCGGTGAAAGACTTGCGCACGGGCAAGGTGGCGATCACATCGCAGAATCATGGTTTTGCGGTGGATGCCGATTCATTGCCGAAGGAGATGGAAGTCACGCACATCAATTTGAACGACGGCACAGTCGAGGGCATGCGGCATCGCGAATTGCCGGTCTTCAGTGTGCAATATCACCCGGAGGCAGCGCCGGGTCCGCACGATGCCAGCTACTTCTTTTCCCAATTTGCCGAACTGATCGAAAGGCACAGGTAGGGCGCGATCACCGAGCGCCTCGACGGTTGGTTCGACGGATGGCTCGGAGAGCCATCCCTACCCGGATTGACAGGCGCAATATCTGGCGGACTTTGCGCCATGTTATATTCTCCGGATAGGACTTCGAGGCTGTTGAAATTCACCATCGCCGTCAGTTTTTCGGCGGCACTTGTCGTTTCGCCTCTGGCTTTCGCCGCAGAGGAACCGGGCAAAGAGAAGCTCGACACGGCGGCTGAGAAAACCATCACCGGCGAGATCGTGGACCTGATGTGCTACGCAGATCATAATGCGATGGGCGACAAACATGCGTCCTGCGCGGCCAAATGCATCAAGGGCGGCGGACCGGTTGGCATCGTAAGCGAAGGGAAAACCTATCTCGTCGTTGGCGATCATAAGCCGATGAACGACCAGCTCGCGGAATACGCCGGCAAAACCATCACGCTAAAAGGCAAGCTGGCCAGCAACGGAAGTATTCCCATGCTCGAGAACGCCGAGATCGTTAAGAAGTAACACGTCTTCGATTCGCAGCAGGCGCGCAAGACCGACAGAGATTGCGCGCCGCTTTGCGTACGGACGAGTGTAGAGGCGCTTGTCGCGGCGAACGCCGGCTCTTTGATTTTGGCGCCTGGACAAGCGCCGTTACATTTTTCAACCGCGCGATCGCAACGCGATGACTTCACCCAGCATGCGTAAGCTGTCGTGGAAGAAGTCGACCTTACTTCCTTCGTAATGATTCCAACGTACCGGAATCTCCCTCATTCTGATTTTGGTGCGCCACGCCAGGTAAAGCAGCTCGACGTCGAAACCAAACCCCTCGGTTTTGGCTTGTTCGAGAATCGGCCGGCAAATATCGAGACGGAACGCCTTGAATCCGCACTGGGTGTCCCAAAACGGAAGGCCCGTTGCAACGCGCACGATAAGATTGAAAACGCGACCGCCTTGTTCACGCCGCCAGGGCTGCCGATGGCCGATCAACCGCCGGTCCAAAGCTCGCGAACCAAACGCGATATCCACCTCACCGGCCGTGATGGGTTCAATCAGTTTCGGTGCGTCGTCGATGGGTGTCGACAAATCCGCATCCGAAAACAACCCAATAGGTTGGGTCGCGGCAAGCAAACCAGCGCGCACGGCAGCGCCTTTGCCGCGGTTCGGATAGTGCTCGATCAATCGCGTCGTAATCGGGCCACCGGTGGAAAAACCTTCGCGCACGATTTCGGAGGTCGCGTCGGTCGATCCATCGTTGACCACAATGACTTCACTTTCGGGGCTGACCCGGCCGAGATACTCCAGCATCACACGGAGACTTCCGCCGATTCGTCCCGCCTCGTTAAAGGCCGGAATCACGATGGTGAAAGGTGGAAGCATGGTCGTTCAGCGGTCCCGTAAAAATTGTCGGAACGCGATTCTCGTCAGCGAAAATGCGCTCTATTTGTAGATCTCAATGACCGTCTGGCCGATCGAATTGACGTGGCCCCGATACATCCCAGCGGTGTTGAAGGGAAGCGAAATATTCCCGTCCTTGCCGATCGCGATCAATCCACCGGCGCCGCCGAGGTCTGTAATCTTGGGGATGACAGCTTGCGCCGCCCTCTCCAGCGGCATCGCGCGATGTTCCATCAAAGCTGAGATCTCGTGGCCGGCCACAAGACGCATGAAATATTCCCCGTCTCCCGTTGCCGACATCGCGCAAGTTTGATTGTTTGCGTACGTGCCCGCTTCAATAATGGGCGTGGCGCCGAGACGTCCTGGTCTCTTGTTTGTATTTCCGCCGGTAGAAGTCGCCGTGGCAAGATTCCCTGCCCGATCCAATGCCACAGCGCCGAGCGTCCCATGCCGATCCTGATCGGAAACGACGAATTCCTTTCCACTCTCCCCTTCCCTAGTTTGCATGTTTGTCTTGATTCGCTTTTGACGCATGACCGACTCGCATCCCAGCTTATTTTTCTTTCCGCGCGCGCGATAAGACCCCTGCGAGCGCGAGAATACTGGGGGATTTTCTCTTTGCACGTGAGGGAACTGGGGCAACTTCCACCTGAACATGGCCGAAGAGAATCGCAATGCAGACTCGAGCGGGCCCATCGAGACCAACCCGGTCGTTGTCGTGCAGGAAATTGGGCAAAAGGGGCGCGGCTTCCTGCGCGAGATCGGCGGCATGTTCTGGTTCATCATCCAAACTGTCACGGACACGATGGACAACATGCGGCGCGGGCGCGCGCCCTTCCGGGCTGCGAGTTTTTTTCGCCACACCGAACGCGCCGGCGTCGGTTCCATCCCGCTCGTGGCGATGGTCTCGTTTTTTCTCGGACTGACGATGGCGTTATTGACCGGCTATCAATTGCAACGCTTCGGTACCGAACGGCTGGTTCCGGGATTGGTGGCCATCTCGTTCACGCGGGAGCTCGGACCGCTCATGACCGGGATCATGCTGGCCGCGCGGATTGGTGCAGCCTACACCGCGGAGCTGGGCACGATGCGAGTGTCCGAGGAAGTGGAAGCGATCGAAGCGATGGGCATTAGCCCGCTCCGCTTTCTGGTCGCGCCGCGAATGCTCGCGCTCTTCGCCCTCATGCCATGCCTCTCGGTGGTTTCAAGCGTGGCCGCAATCATCGCGACTGCCCTCATCTCCCGCGCGTATTTCAATATCGCTTTCGTTTATTTTAACGACCTCGTGCTCAATGCGCTGCTCATTCGTGACATCATTACCGGAGTGATGAAGAGTTTTCTTTTCGGCATGCTCATCGGCGCCATTGCCTGCTACCGCGGTTTGAGCGTGAAGGGCGGCGCTGCTGGCGTCGGCACATCCACTACTTCGAGCGTCGTCACCGCCATCACGACTGTGATCGGCTTCGACACGCTCTTTAACATCGTTTACACCGTCTTTTTTCCCACGTGAGCGCGCCTTCTCCGTATGTGGTCGAGCTGCGCGACGTCGCGTTGAACTTCGAGGAAAAAAAAGTGCTCACGGGCGTCTCGCTTAGAGTGGAACCGCTGGAGCGCCTCGTCATCATGGGCCAAAGCGGGAGCGGCAAGAGCACCATCCTGCGTTTGATTCTCGGCATTTTACAGCCCGCCGCCGGATCGGTCTTTTTCAAGCAGTTTGAAATTTCGCGACTCCAGCGGCGCAAGCTGCAGCAGATCCGGTCGCGAATTGGGATGGTGTATCAGTATTCGGCGCTTCTGAGTTCGCGCAACGTTCGGGACAATGTCGCTCTTCCGCTGGAGGAATTGACGGACAAGTCGCGCGCCGAGATTGATAAAATTGTCGATGAAAAACTCGCTCTCGTCGGTATGACCGACGCCAAGGAGCAAATGCCATCCGAGCTGAGCGGCGGCATGAAAAAGCGGGTAAGCCTGGCGCGCGCTTTGGTCATGGACCCAGAACTCATTCTTTTCGACGAACCCTCGGCTGGTCTCGATCCGGTGATCGGATCCGTCATCAATGAGTTGATCATCAGCCTAACCGAAAAATCGAAGGTCACCTCGATCATTGTCACGCATGAAATGGACAGCGCCTTTCGCATCGGCACACGAATGGCTATGCTCTACCAGGGCAAAATCATTGAAGAGGGAGAAGCCGAGGAATTCAAACGATCAAAGAACCCCGTGGTCGCCCAGTTCTTGAGCGGAAGCACTGAAGGACCCATTCTGGAAGGAAGCAAAGATGCAATTGCAACGAAATGAAATCCTGACGGGGCTGCTGGTGCTCGCGACAGTCGCAATCCTGACGGGGATCCTTGTCCTCCTCGGGGCGCCCGGCCTTTTCCGTCCGCTGGTCACCTACCGGATCTATCTCGATAACGCGGCCGGCATCAAACTGGGAGCGCCTGTCTTGCTCGCGGGCCGGAAGATCGGCCAGGTCGACAAATTGTACTCGCCGGTTTCGAAAGAGGAGGCGCAACGCGCGGAAGCCGCCGCGGAAGCGCTCCGCGCATCGGATCCCAATACGCCCTCCACACCCACACCAAAGGCGAACCCCACGCCAAATCCGCTCGAGACCAGGACGAACTACGAAGCACGCATCGATGTCCGCGTAGATAAAAGCGCGGGCGTCTACAAAGACGCGAAGGCGCGTCTTATTACCCTTGGCCTCCTCGGCGAGATCGCCATCGACTTTACGCAGGGCAGGGAGAGCTCCGGCCGCGCCAACGATGGGGAGATGTTCGCCGGCGAACGCGTCCCCGATTTTGGCGAAGCGATCTCGAAGATGCTCGATATTGTGAAGCCGGTGGCGGTCGAAGCCACTGGCACGTTGAAAGAGCTTCAAACCACGGCGCAGAACCTCAGCCGCATCACCGACGAATACTCGCAGCTGAACATGGCCCTCGCGCAAATGCGCACGTTCGCCGAGAACTTGACCAACATGACCGCGCGCGACAGCTCCATCTCGATTGCGTTCAAGAACATCGAGAAAATCAGCACCGATTTGTCGAGCAATGACAATATCCAGATGACGTTGCAAAATTTTCGCGAGTCGTCCGACAAGCTGAAGTCGATCATCGGCGATCTCAGCCAGCTGGGGCCGGACCTCAAAGAGAGCGGCCAGAACGTGAAAGAGTTGACCGCAACGGTGAAGAGCCAGCCGTGGCGATTGATCTGGCCCAGCACGAAAAAATCCCCGGAGGAGGGCCCGAACGCTCCAGATACAATCACCGCCAAGAAATCCACCAAAGCGCAACGCCGCCCTTCGCCTTCGCCCCCACCGCGCACACGCTGACTCGCGGGACGACCTGAGCCTGCCTGAGCGAAGTTGAATGGGTGTCGTCCCAAGATGGGACGGGACAGAGCCCATCCCTCCGTCACGCTTCCAATTTCGCCAATTTCTCCTGGAGGAACGACATCACGGCGGCTTCCTCCGCCCGCAGGTCTTCCAGATTTTCCGAGAGAGCTTCTTCAGTCTTTTGCTTGAGCCCTTCGATCATGTCGCCGTCGAGATAAGATTCCAGCACGACGGGATGCACGTAACATTTCCGGCAAATGGCAGGCGTATTGCCGAGTATTTTTGAAACCGCTGCGATCGCATCTTTGATGTTCTTTTTCGCCTCCGTCTCGTTCTCAGCCGGCCCCTGTCCATTGAGCGCCATCGCCGTAAGCACCGTCCCCGCCCACGTGCGAAAGTCTTTCGCGGTGAACTCTTCGTCGGTGATCTCGTGCAGGTAATCGTTCACGTCCTGCGAAGTCACATTTCGCACTTCACCTGTTTCTTCTTCGTACTGAAAGATGTCCTGGCCGGGCAGATCTTGCAGCTTGCGGATGATGTTCGCAAGCCGCCGATCGTTGACGTCGATTTCATGCTTCACGCCGCTTTTCCCACGAAAACTAAAGCTGAGTTTCGCGCCTTTGACGTCGACGTGACGGTCCCGCATGGTCGTTAGGCCAAATGATTTGTTTTCGCGCGCATACTCCTCGTTCCCAATGCGAATAAAAGTGCGTCCGAGCAGGTGCACGACCGTCGCCAATACCTTGCTTCGCGGCAGGTCGCGCAGCCCCATATCCTTGTTCACCTGGCGGCGAATTTTCGGCAGCGCATGGCCGAAAACGAGCATGCGATCATATTTGTTTTCGGCACGCGCCTCACGCCAGCGCTCATGATAACGATATTGCTTTCGGCCGCGCGCATCGCGGGCGGTGGCCTGAATATGCCCGTTCGTCGACGGACAAATCCAGACGTTCTTGTAAGCAGGCGGAATCGCGAGTCGACGGATGCGCAAGAAGCGGGTTTCGTCACGAATCAGTTTGCCGTCCGTGTCGAAATACTCGAAGTCGTCGCCTTTTGGTTTTCGCGTGTAGCCAGGTTGGTCGTCGCTCACGTATCGCAGGCCGGCGTCTTCCGCCACTTCGATCGGGTCGGTAACGACCTCGATCTCTACAATTTTCTTTTTTTCTTTCCGAATTTTAGAAGCAGATGTCGCCACGTAAGCAATACGTGCGCGGCAGAGCGGAAGGCTGCAATTGATTCGCAACGCGCAAGAAAATGCCCACGCTGCGCGGTTGCGTGTCTTCCCGAGCCGCGCAGATGGCGAGGGACCCCACAATTGCTAACCCGCTTGCCTGCACCAAGGGCACGCAGTCCATGGCGACGTCGTTGGAGGGCGTAAGCTAATCCCCCACTGCGGGTGTGGGGCTCCTCGCCGCCTGCGCGGCTCGGGATGACAAACGGCTTCGTGCCGCCGATCTACGCGCCGTAGCTCTTCGTGAACTTCTTGCGCGATTCCGTTTCCGCCTGGGGAGTCACGGGCGCAGTACTTGGTTCGGCAGGAACTGACGTTACGGCGGGTTCATCCGGCGGAGCCGGCGGCGCTGGCTGCGGTGAAGCAGCGGGGATTTCACCCCGGGATTGTTGCGACACTTCCACAAACGCCATTTGGAGATTAGTAAGCGTGTTCCGCAGCACGGCCGTTTCCTCGTTCGTCAGGTTCCCGCGCGTCTTTTCCTGGATCATCCCGAGCTGATCGATGAACATTTTCGCCAGCTCCAGATTGACTTCGCCCTGCCCGGTTTGCGGGTTCGGAATCTGGCCGAGAAAGAGCGCGGCGTTTTGCGCCTGCATCATGACAAATTCAATGAAACGCTGGGAAAGCTCTCCCGATTGCGTGCTGGTCTGAACTTCGGCCATAACTTAATTCCCTTTCGGCGCGTTTGGTTTTTCGGGCGGCCGCACGGTCGCGAGCACGTACGGTTGTTTCTGAAAATATTTCGCGGCGACGCGTTTCACATCCTCCAGCGTGACCGCTTCCACGTCGCGCTCGAGCGTTTTGTAATGAGCGAAGCCGAGTCCGTAGAGCTCATCGAGCGCCGCCATGTATCCGAAGGAATCGTTGCTCTGATTAGCGATCTGCATTTGGCCGAGCAACTTCTTCTTCGCGCGGAGTAGCTCGTCATTTGTCAGGCCTTCCGCGGCGAGTTTATTGATTTCGTCGAGCAACGCTGTTTTCACCTTCTCGATTTTTTGCGGATCCGTCCCGAGATAAAACAAAAAAAGCCCGGGGACGAGCCCCTGCATTTGGCTGGCGCCGACGTAATATGCCAGGCCCATTTGCTCGCGGATGCGAACAAAGAACCGCGAGCCCAAATCGCTGCTGGCTTCGTCGATCAATTCAAGCGCGTATCGATCAGAACTGAACATGTCCGCGCCACGATAGCCGACCATGATCACGCCCTGCGCTTTGTCCTTCAAACTTTCGACGGGGATGGTCTTGGCCAGCGGCGCTGGCTTCGGAGCATCAGTCAGCGCGAGCTGGCCTGATTTCATTCCGCTGAGCGCCTGCTCGAAAATCTGTCTTACTGCCGCGGCCGTGACGTTCCCGAAAACGGAAATAACGCCGTTTCTGGCGACGAGATACCGGTCGCGGAACTCCATTAAGTCTTTTTGGGTTAATTTCGCGACCGATTGCACGGAGCCCTTGCCGCGGAGTGCGTAGGGGTGCTTGGGAAAAAGCGCTTCGCGCAAGATATTGCGGGCGACGGTCGTCAATTGCTCTTCGTCTTCCTTGATCCCAGCGAGCTGAACCTCTTTTTCGCGCATGATCGCTTTCTCCGGCATCGTCGGGTTGAGCAAAACATCCGAGAGCAACTCCGCCCCCAATGTGAAATCCGGCTGCGTAACATCGAGCGAAATGCTGAAACTATTGTTGCCGGCATCGCTGCCAATGCTACCGCCGACGGCCTCGATCGTGTCGGCGATCTGCTCGGCGGTCCGCGTCTTTGTGCCTTTGAGAAGCACCTTCGCCATCAAGCGCGTGATGCCATTTGTCCGCGGCGTCTCAGCTAAAAGTCCGCCGCGAAAAACCGCCACCATCGAGACCAATGGCAGGCGCGGATCTTCACGAACCAGGAGGCGCATTCCGTTTGAAAGCTCGATTTTTTGGATCTCCCCCGCGACGATCGGCTTGGTTGTTTCGGTCTTCGCCGCGAGAGCGCCTTTCGGATCTAGTGAGACGATCGTCAGGTTATCGCTCGTGAGATACTTGCCCACGACACGGCGAATGTCTTCCGGCGTAATTTTTTGGACGACGGCGAGATAGTCGCGGGTGAAATTGAGATTCCGCGTCAGGAACCAGTTTGAACCAAGGTCCGACGCCTGACCGCGCATCGTGGTGAGCGATCCAAGGTGATGGCTCAGGGAAATCTTCTTGGCCTTGGCGAGCTCGTCGGACGTGACGCCCGCCTGTTTGATCTCTTCAAGGATTTTCAGGACGAGCGCTTGGGTCGCTTCCCGCTTCGCCGGCTCAACCGTTGCGTCGATTCCAAGCAATCCCGGATCACCCGGCGTGTAGGAAAACGCCGAGACACCAAAGGCGAGTCCAGCCTCTTCACGCACGCGCTGATAGAGGCGCGAGCTGCGGCCATCACCGAGAATGGTGGAGAGGAGGTCGAGCGCCGGAACGTCGGGATGCGTGATTTCCGGAATATGCCACGCGAGCGAAAGTCGGGTCAGCTCCGTCGCAAATTCCTGGTGAACGACGCGTGGCCCGAGTTGCGGCGGCTCACTCGGGATATAAACCGGCTGGAGCGATTTCGCGGGGTAATCCTTGAAGAAAGCGCCGAGCTGCTGATAGACCGCGTCCGTATCGACATCTCCCACGACGATGAAGGTGAGATTGTTCGGCACGTAACGCGTCTTGTAATACTGCATCACCTGCTCCTGCGTGAGCTGGTTGAAAATTTCCAACTGCCCGATCACCGGCAACCGGTAGGGATGGCGCTGAAACGCGGTCGCGAAAAGCAATTGTCCCGCCATCCGGTCAGGGTCATCCAGGCCCATCGCAAATTCGCGCCGGATCACTTCCTGTTCCTTCGCGTATTCTTCCTGCGGGAGCGTGGAATTCATCATAGTATCGGACAAAATATCGAGGGCAACGCTCGTGCCGGCTTTCGGCGCATCGATCCAGTAAACCGTCCGATCGAACGACGTGTAGGCGTTGATGTAACCGCCCACATCCTGGATTTTTTGGGCGATCGTGCTCGACCTGCGTGTTTTCGTTCCCTTGAAAAGCATATGCTCGAGAATGTGCGACAGCCCGGCGCCGAGATGCTCGTTCTCGTCGATGCTGCCGGTGCCGCACCACGCCTGCACACTAACGACCGGCGCGCTGCGATCCTCCTGCACAATGACGGTGAGTCCATTGGGCAGAACACGTTCTTGCGCAGAACTGGGCGGGAAGATAATGCCGGCGGTACTCTCGGGCGGGGCGGCTTTAAGATGGGCGGTCAACATACAGGCGGGCAAGAGCGCCACGCGCGGCGCGGCTCGATTCAGGAAAGTTTGGGCGCGGGCAGACCAAGTGGCACCTCTGGGTGAGGAGGCTTTGCAGGCTCGAAAGGTTTCACAAAGGCTTCGTGAAAATCAAAGACGTTCTTGAAGTCATCGATCGAATCTTCCTCGGTTTTGCCGAAAATCCCGGCGCCGATCAGATTAAAGACCATGTGTCCCACGTCTTCGCAGGATCGAATTCCCCAGTACGACAAGACCGTTACGACCATCGGCCCGAATTCCTTGAGTGCGTATTGGCGCACGCCTTCGAGCAATTCGGGGCCAGCGACGTGACGCACCGACGCGCCCTTTGTCTTCTTTTGTTGCTTCGTGGTGTAATCGAGCGCATCGCGCAAAAAAACATACGCATCGCGCTGATAGCGCGGATCGCTGGCCACGATCGAATCAAGAGCTTCGGCGAATCCTATTTTTTGCATGTGTGAACGCCCGTTTCCAAGCGCCGCCTATGATACGCAACAACGTTCGCGCGAGCAACTATGGCGTCGGAGGCCGGAGCGCGTCCAAATGGCGAAGTAGTCTTTGCCCAGCCGACGACTGACTTATACTTGCGCCAACCGGCAAAGGTGAAACCAAGCGCCGCTGGAAGCCTCGCTACGGCGTCCCGCGATCGTAGACTTCAATCA
>PNAS01000037.1 GCA_003169695.1 Spartobacteria bacterium | reverse complement strand
ATTTACAACATGCTCGAGCAACATCCCGGCCGTGCCATGCAGGACGCCGCGACGCAGGCAGGCAAAGACACCATGTTCCTCATTCGTGTCACGCATTCTTCCGGCATGCTCGAAGGGAAATACACCGCGGAGACGACGTTCCCGCCGAGCGATCATCGCAGTCATCGTCCGCGCAGCTGGCTCCTGAACGGCGTGAAAAAAATCGATCGACTTCGCTTTCTCGAAAGCTCCGACCGAACCCTCGGCCAGGCGGCGTTGCAATGGCTGCTCGAAGACGAACGTGTCGCCTCGACACTGCCAAATATTTACGAAGAAGCGCAGCTCGTCGAATTCGCAAAAGCGCCCGACTCTCCGGTGCTCACAACCGACGACCTGGAAAAAATCGCTGAGCTGTACGCCAATAATTTCGGAGTTGAGCGGGAAGAACCAAAATTCAAAGGCACGATGGAACTTCCCGCGGCTGCGGAAGCTGCCTCGGTATAAAGGCGCGATGATGCCTGCTTGTCATCCCGAGCCGCGCCAACGGCGAGGGACCTCGCAATTGCCTAACGCTTCCGCGTTCCAATAAGCGTGACCTTCGGGGAAGGTGAACTTGCCTTTCGATAGCGTAGACTGCGACTGTGAGGTCCTGCGCCGTCTGTGCAGCTCAGGATGACGGCAGCGCGCGGGACCTTAATCCGATTCATCTTCCTCCACACGCTCGGCCCGTGGAATCGGGGTTTCTCCCGGTTCGGGCGTTCGTCGTCGCTTGTTTCCATTCGCGTTCTGTTTGTAAACGTCCTTCAAGATCATCGCGATCATCGGTGCGGCGGCCGTGCCACCGTGAGCTTTGGTGCCGACGTCTCCCTCATAAAGAGCCGCGAACGCGTATTGCGGATGATCCGACGGCACGAAACCCGCAAACCACGCCGCCGTGCGCTCTTTGGTTTTTGGTCCCCACTGCGCCGTTCCGGTTTTCCCTGCCACCTCCACATTCTCGAGGCTCGCCTGATGAGCAGTGCCACCAGACCCGTTCACGACATTGATCATCCCTGTCCGCAATTGCGCCATCGTGTCGGCCGAGGCCCCAAGCGTTTTCTTCTCGCGTACCTGGAACGCCGTCACGATCTCGTTATCGACAGTCTGCACCTGTTGCACGAGACGCGTTTGGTAGAACGTCCCGCCGTTCCCGATGATCGCCATCGCTTGCGCCATCTGCAACGGCGTCACCTGCGTGTCGCCCTGGCCGATCGACAGATTCGCGATGTCGCCATTGAGCAATTTTCGGCCATGCGTCGCTTTCATATACTGGTCGTTAGGCACACGGCCTTCGACTTCGCCCCGCAGCGGGATGCCGCTCTTTGCGCCGAAACCAAGCTTCTGCGCCCAATCGAGAATCGGTTCGGCCCCCGTCTTGATGCCGACCTGATAAAACCAAGTGTCGCACGATTCTGTCAGCGCCTGCACGAAATTCAACGGGCCGCGGTCAGTTTTCTTCCAGTTATGAAAGGTGAGGTTGCCGATTTGGATCGAAGGCACGCAGTCGAATTCTTCGTCGGCACGGACGGCGCCGCTCTCCAATGCTGCGATCCCGACCGCCACCTTGAACGTTGAGCCAGGCGGATAGGAAGAGCGGAAGGCGCGCGGCAGGAGCGGGATGTCCGGATCATCCTGCAGCGCCTTGAACTTCTCGGTTGAGATTGTTGGTGTAAATGCGTTCGGATCATAAGTGGGCCAGGATGCCATCGCGAGAATGTCCCCGGTATTGGGATCGACCACGACGATCGCGCCCCGCTTTGCTCTCGCTTCGAGCGCTTTCTCGGCCAGCTCCTGTAGGTGAAGATCGAGAGTTGTGACCACCGTGTGTCCCGGCACAGGAGGAGTTACAATCTTCTCCGAGGTTTTTCGGCCATCCTGGTCGAAGGTAATTTTGTATTCGCCGTGCTTGCCGGTCAGCACCTGGTTGAAGGTTTGCTCGAGACCTTCGCGGCCCTCGGTTTCCGGCCAAAGCACTTCGTGATTGTCGATTATTCCATCGGGATTCCGCCCGGTTTTCCCGCTGTAGCCAATGATCTGTCCGGCGATCTTTCCGTTCGGATACGTGCGCACATAGAACGGACGCAAGGTAATTCCCGCTGGTAAGTGTCCTTTGACTTCGTCGTATTCTTTCGTGGTGAGATTCTGCGCGATCGCGAATGGCAGAATCCCGCGGTTCCGGTAATGACGCTTGATCAGTTCGTCCGAAATCTTTAGCGGCCGGCCGAGCAACTTTTCGGTCGCCTGAATTTCTTCCCGAGCGAAACTGAGCAATTGCGCATCGGAAAAATCGAGCGGCGTTGGGTAATTGATCGCGAGATTGTAACTCAGCCGATTTTGCGCTAACGGCAGGCCGTTTCGATCCGTGATCTGACCTCGAGGCGCGGGGATATCGAGAACGTAGGTGCGCGCGAGCTTCTGTGTCTCGAAGGTAGGAACGATCGTTTCTTCGAATGGCGTTGTACTCGGCTCCGGCGAGGGACTTTCCGATTGTGCGTCGCACGGAGACGCGACCATCCATCCAGTCGCGAGCAGGCAACTGAACCGGAACGGAGATACGCAACGCAAATTCACAAGGGCAACTGTGGTGGCGACGCCGTGATCGACAAGCGGAAATACGCTGGCGTTCAGACCGCTTGTGCGCGTTGATCAAATGGCCGACAGGAAAAACAACGTGAGCGATCGAACTTTTCGCGGAAGCCCAGATCTTCCCATGCTGGCGCGCAACGCAATGGTCGATGCCGGGTTTTTGCCGGAGTTCCCTCAAGCTGTCTTGCAAGAATTGCCGGCGATCAGACAGGCTTCCGATCGACTCCGCGCCAATCCGCCGACGCATGACCTCCGTGAATTGCTCTGGTCGTCGATTGATAATCCGACCTCGCGCGATCTTGATCAGATCGAGTTCGCCGAGCGCCTTCCGAATGGCGATATCCGCATCTTGCTTGGCATCGCGGATGTGGACGCGCTCGTTGCGAGAGGCTCGGCGGCGGATCTGCATGCGGCGCAAAACGGCATGTCCATTTACTTGGGCGTCGTGACTTTTCCGCTCTTCCCGCCTGAGATTTCGAATGACATGACATCTTTGCTTCCAGATCAGGACCGTCAGGCGGTAATCATCGATGTCACTCTGGATGAGCGAGGCGCCGTCCATGCCGCGTCTGTCTCGAAGGCGACGGTTCGGAACCGAGCAAAGCTCAATTACGATTCTGCCGGCGCGTGGCTCGAGAATAAAGGCAAGGCTCCGCAGCTGGTGGAAAACACGCCGGGCCTGGCCGACCAATTGCATTTGCAATTCGAGGCAGCGAAACAATTCCACGAAGAGCGGATCCGTGCGGGCGCGCTCGAATTCGAATCGATCGAGCCGCAGCCGGTGATGGCGGGACAAAACGTTGTCGGCCTGAATTTGGAGAGAAAGAATCGCGCGCACGATTTGATCGAAAATCTCATGGTGGCTACGAATTCCGCCATCGCGACCTTCCTCGAGTCGCGTGGTTTCCCTTCGATTCAGCGCGTTGTCCGAACGCCGGAACGCTGGCCTCGCATAGCCGCCTTGGCAGCTGAGCAAGGCACCCAACTACCGACTACGCCGGATGCGGTTGCGCTGGCGGAATTCCTCGCGCGGAAACGGCGCGATGATCCGGGACATTTCGCCGATCTCTCGCTTGCGATCGTGAAGCTGATCGGAGCGGCTGAATACGTCGTCATCGCTAAAGGCCAGGAAACCGAAGGCCATTTTGGTTTGGCCGTGCACGATTACACGCACGCCACCGCGCCGAACCGCCGTTACCCGGACCTAGTCACGCAACGTCTGCTCAAGGCCGCCATCGCGAGCGCACCCCCGCCCTATTCAGTGGATGAACTGGAAGAGATCGTGGCCCATTGCAACGACCGTGCAAAGGCTGCGCGGAAAATCGAACGCCTCATGCGCAAGATCGTCGCGGCCACGTTTTTGAGCGGGCGAATCGGTGAGACATTTGACGCACTCGTCACGGGCGTGTCGCCAAAAGGAACTTATGTGCGGGTAAATAATCCGCCGGTCGAGGGTCGTGTCGTCCGCGGAGAAGACGGGCTGGATGTCGGTGAGAAAGTTCGCGTCCGTCTGATCGGAACCATTCCGGAGCGGGGGTTTATTGATTTCGTCCGTGCGAATTGAGGCAGAAGGGAAACAAAAACCCTACTTCCCATTTCCCGGGCTTACCCGTTCGAACTTCAACATTTGGAAAATAGGATGACTCATTTCGAAAGACTCTGGGGTCACATTGCGATAGATGCCCTTCGCGGGCGGCCTTCCGATTTTTGATTTCGCTTCCCATTCGCCGTGCGCGATCGTGACGGTGCCCTCGTCCAGGTTTTCGAACAAGAATTCAAAAGACGAATCCGATCGCACGTCCCAATCAACATCCCACATCAAACCGGCAAAGAGTGTGCTAGCGTGCCACCTCCCGATGAGCGGGTTCGCGGGCACTTTCTGGCCTCCAGCCCGCTTGTAATTCAGCGTCATTCGGACGTTTGGGTCGGCCGTGGGACTCGTCCAATCAAGCCG
>PNAS01000044.1 GCA_003169695.1 Spartobacteria bacterium | reverse complement strand
ACGTACGGAACCTGCGAAATGTCCGGAAAATCAATCTCGCACGCGCGGCTTGAGGCGATCCCGTTCGCGCGTTTTACCGTCGAATGCCAATCAAAGCTCGAGAAGCAAAACAAAGCGTCTCGCGTGCGGCAATCGGTCACATCGCTCTTCGGTTTGACCGATGAGGAGGGGGCCGAAGGCGAAGAAGAAGAGGCGAAAGCGGACGACAGCAAGGACTAGTTATGGCGCAGGAAATCATTACTCTGGAATGCACGGAAGCAAAGGCGCTCGGCGCACCGGTCTCGCGCTACATGAGCACTCGCAATAAGAAGAGCCCGCGCACGCCAAATCGGCTCGAAAAAAAGAAATACAATCCTTTCCTGAAACGGCATACCCTTCATCGCGAAACGAGGTAATCAGCCATGCAACCAAAGACCGCCAAACGCCGTTCCGCTTTCCGCCGCGCCAATCGCACGATGCCGCGGCGCCGCATCGATATCGCCACTGAAGCGATCGACTACAAGAACCCCGATCTGTTGAAGAAATTTGTTACCGAGAGCGGGAAAATTTTGCCCCGGCGCGTTACCGGGATGCCGGCGCACATGCACCGCAAGATTACACGCGAAATCAAACGCAGCCGTTCCGTCCTGCTGATGAAGTAGGTGTAGGCGCTCGCCGCGGCGAGTGCGCCGGATTACAGTTCTTTCCGCAACACGTCCGTCATCTTCGCGATTTCGTCGAAGGTGTTGTAAAAATGCGGGCTGACGCGCAGCCAGCTGCGATCGCCGCGATCGAAGCGCAATGACACGACGACGTCGTTGTTCAAGAGCGCTTCCAGGAATTGATCGGCCGGAATTTTCGGATGCCGAAACGTTAAAATCCCGGAGCGATTGTTCTCTTCGTCCGGGCTCAGGAATTCAAAACCAGCGGATGCAATTTCAGCCTTGAGTGCCTGCGTCAGCGAGAGAACCCGCTCGGCAATCTCTGTCGTCCCAGCTTCCAGAAGAAGCTCGATCGCGGCCCCGAACCCGGCGATTGCGCTGTGGTAGTAAGCGCCCGGCTCGAATTTCTGGCCACCCGGGGCGTACTTGATCTCGCGCTGGGCGATGAAATTGCGGGATTGCACATTCCAGCCGCCGATCGTCGCCGGACGCAACAAATCGCGCCGCCTATTCTTCACATACAAAATTCCTGCGCCCGATGGACCAAGCATCCATTTCTGAGCTCCGGCGCTGAGAAAATCGATTCGAGCCAACGCGATCGGAAACGCGCCAAGAGTCTGAATGGCATCGACCGAAAGCAAGACGCCACGCTTTGCGCAAAGCGCACCGATCGATTCCAGATCGATTCGATACCCGCTGCAGAAATTCGCACTCGCCAGCGCCACGAGTTTTGTCCGCTCCGTCAGAGCCTGCTCGACAATTTTCGGCGTGATTTCACCGATGCGAGCCGTCTCGAGCAGGACCGCCTTTACGCCGCGCCGTTCGAGAGCAAGCCAGGGATAAACATTCGCCGGGTAATCATCGAGATAGCAGATGACTTCGTCACCGTTCGTCCAATCGAGGCCGTTCGCGATTGCACTCAGTCCGCTTGAAGTGGGCCCCGTGAACGAAATCTCATCCAATTCCGCGCCGATGAATCGCGCCACCGCCTTCCGCGCTTTCGCGATATGCGCCAACTCCAGATCGTATTGCCGTGCATCGGTCGAGGCGCGTTCGATCGAGTCCCGCATTGCGTCGGCCACTCGGCGCGGCAATGGTGCATCTGCGGCGTGGGCGCAATAGATTTTGCGCGAGCAAATCGGAAACTCGCGCCGTCGCAGTTCTTCGTCCGCATCGAGCGCAGCGATCAGGCCTTCTTCTCCGCGCGCTCGCCTTGTTCGATCAATTTCCAAAATTCTCGCGCCTTGCCGAGCTGATCGTCTTCCGCCATCGGCAGTTTGCTGCGGAAAAGGAAGTCGCGAAATGTGTTCTTGTGCAGGACGCGATGGACGGTGATTCCTTCCACGCGTTTCTCAAAATAAATCCGGTAATCTTTCGCGCGATAACGATGCAGTTTTTTCCCTTCGCGTTCGATCACCCCGAAACGACTCGCATCGAGGTTATCGAGATCTTCCGGGAGAATCTGGAATTCCGCGAGCAAATCGAGCTGCAACGTCTTTGGCAGTGCCGACATTTCCGCGGCGCTTAATTCGTTGAAGATGATCTGGAACATCGCTGCTCACACATACACGCGCCGCACACGGCTGCCAATCCGCGTTACGATTTCCCAGGAGATGGTTTTGGCGCGATCAGCCAGCTCCGTCGCAGAAATCTCCTCATTGACCTGTCGACCCAACAACACAACCTCATCGCCCACCTCCACGCCGCCGATGTGCGAAACATCACTCATCATCAAATCCATTGTGACTCGACCCAAAAGCGGGCAGCGTTGCCCGCGCACCAGGATCGCGGCCTGGCGATTGGAAAGGTGCCGGGGATAGCCATCGGCATAACCCGCGGAAAGCGTGGCGACGCGCATCTCTCGCGGCGTGATGAAAGTCCGTCCGTAACTGATCCCGTGTCCGGCAGGCATGTCGCGAATCAGAGAGATCCGCGTTTTCCAAGTAAGCACCGGTCGCAGAAGTTTTTGGAACTCCGGGAATGGTGAAATGCCGTAGAGCATCAGCCCAGCACGCACAATGTCGAAGGGTGGATCAGCGAAAGCGAGTACGCCGGCGCTCTGCAAGACGTGCGCTTTGTAATCGCCTGGAAATTCGGCGCGAAGCTTTTTTACGAGATCCGCGAATTGTAAAAGTTCCGCACGCGTAAATTCCGCGTCCTCATTCGAAACCGGAAGATGCGTCGAAAGACTGTGAATCTTTATGTTCGGCAACGCGGCTACTTTCTTGAAAAGCGCCGTTGCTTCTGCTTGTGGAGTTCCCATCCGACCCATCCCCGTATCGATGACGAAATTGACGGCGACGGGTGATTCCTTCGCCGCGCGATCGAAGTCCTGCGCCTCCTCAAAGGTGGAGACGGACGGGATGAACCCGCCGTCGGCGATGGGGACTCTTTCCTCGGGCAAAGCCGGACCGAGAATGATAATCGGGTGCCAAACGTCTCTGCGCAGAATTGTAGCCTCTTCCAAATTCGCGACGCCGAAAATTTGCGCCGCCTGCGCCAGGGCCTTGGCGACGCCGACCATCCCATGCCCATACGCGTTCGCTTTCACGATCGCGAGCAGTTGCACATCGGGCTCAAGTCGCTCGCTCACGACGGTCGCATTGTGCCGCAACGCACTTTGATCGATTTCAGCCCAACATCGATACGTTTTGGAGTTCATTGATGGATCGCAGATGCACGAGATGCTCTGGGGACCGTAATATGCGGCTCGCGAAGATAAATCGGTTCCAGTGACCGGGTATCGGCTATTTCACCGCCCTGATCGCGCACCACTTCCGCCAATCTTTGCGCGGAAGGATGTGCCAGCGCGGCCTTGGGGAATTGCGGTAATGGCTCCGAAGCATAAAGCGGCACGCCCGATCCCATGATCTTCATTTCCAATTCCACGCCGGAGTGCAGTGAGGGCCCTTCCGTCAGTCTGCCATCGCGAATTCGTCCAAAGAAAAAAGATGCCCGCCGCGCATCTCCAATCACACAATACTCACGAGACGCCGTTTCGATCCCGCAAATGGAGGAGATCCCAGTGAGTTTTGTTGCAGACGCGGCGCGAAGACCAACAGCTGTCGCAATCGCGATGCGCACTCCTGCATAAGAACCAGGACCGAGGCCGACCACGATCGCATCCGGCGCGCCGAATTCGCGCGAACAAAGCTGCAAATTCTCGAAGAACAAACCGGAATGTTTCCGGTCATTCGGGAAACTTCGCACGAACGGGTCACGACCGCCCTCGAGCCAGGCAACGCTCCCTTGCCCGCTGGAAAGCTCCAACGCGAGAATTTTCATTGCGGTTTTCCTTCTCGAATCACGCGCGTGTTTTCGCCTTTCAGCTCGAAGGAAAGCCACTTCGCCTCCTTCGGAATGAGATCGGAATACCGGTCAGCCCATTCGATCAACGAGACGCCTTCACCAAAAACGTAATCGTCGAATCCAATTCGCAAGACGGCCTCGCTGTTGTCGAGCCGGTAAAAATCGAAATGATAAACCGGCAGACGGCCGTCCCCGTACTCGTGCACGAGGACGAAGGTCGGGCTCGTCACTTCCGCGCGGCTCTCCAAACCTGCCACGAAGCCTTTCACAAATTGCGTTTTCCCGGCGCCGAGATCTCCGGTCAGGGCGAAGACATCGCCCTGGCGCGCGATCCGCGCGTAACTGCGCCCCGCCGCGATGGTCTCCTCCACGCTATTTGAAATGAACATAACCGGCCGGCCAATTTTCGGGCGATGACTTTGCTTTCGTTAAGCGACCGATTCGCGTGAGTTCGAGCCGCCAACGCTTTCGCCAGCGGCGCTGCAACTCCGCGCTCACCTTCGGCGACACGGCGAAAAGAAGTTCGTAGTCTTCCCCGTCGCCGATTGCGTGACACACGCTGCATCCTCGATGCCGCGGGACCGCATGCTCATCCACCTCAAATCCAACGCCACTCGCGCGCGAGAGACGCGGCAAATCCGCGCCCAACCCGTCGCTTAAGTCCATCATCGCGTGAATCGGAAAATGCTTCGTGAGCCAGCGCGCCTCCTCAATCCGTGGCGTAAACTTGAAATGCCTCCCACGGAGCGATCCGCCTAACCGGCCAGTCACAAGCAATTCGTCCTTCGCCTTTCCTCCGGCGCGACTGACCCATCGCCTCTTCTCGACGAAACCGGCCAGGCTGACGGAAATCACTGCGGGGCCTTTGATGTTACTCGTCTCACCGCCCACGATCACCACACGGAAGGCTCGCGCGGCCTTCTCCAGTCCACGGTAAATCTTTTTCGTCCAATCGAGCGTTCTTTCCGCAGGAACAATCAGAGTGACGAGCGCAAACTGCGGAACGCCAGACATCGCGGCAAAATCGCTTAACGGACGAGCCATTGCTTTCCAGCCGATCAAAGCCGGAGGGCTTGTAGCCGTGAAATGAATGCCTTCCACGATGCAATCGGTCTTGAGCAGCTGGAGGTCGTCCCGCTGCGGACCTCTGACAACCGCGCAATCATCGCCCACGCCCAGCACCACCGAACTATGGCGGGAAAGCGTTGAGAGAAGTTGCGCGAGCAGCCGGTTTTCGCCGGCCTCCCTCAGCTTCATTGCGGAATCACCTCGGGAAAGGCGAGTGCGGTCAGGGCGACCGCATTAAAGAGCGCGTGCATCGTCATAGAGACGAGCAGGGAACCACTCCATTCGTAAGCGATCGCGAAGCAAATTCCGAGGACGAAGAGCGGCGCAAAAGAGGGAAGGTGAGCGTGCACGGCGGCGAACAACAGCGCGCTTGCCACCACTCCCACTCCGCGACCGAAGTATCGTTTCAACACGCCGTACAAGAAAAACCGGAAGAAAAATTCCTCGGCGAGGGGTGCTACGGTGACCGCTAACAAAATGATCCAGATCCGCTGCTCCAGCGTACTCGAGGCGTTGAAGAGCTCGACGATTCCCTGCTTTTCCAGACTCCCGCGGGAAAGCTTTTGAGTCACAACTTCCGCGAGAAGAACCAACGGGTACGCGGCCAGCAGCAGAAACGCTCCGGTGGTCACCGCACGCCCGAATCCGATTTTCGAAAAGCCGCCTAACAAGTTCAAGTCGAGCCGGCGCAAGCGCAGAAAAGCCGCGATAAAAAGTAACAGCCCAATCGAAAAGAGCGCGTTCGCTACAAGATCGCGAGTCTGTATGGGACTCACATCGCGGGAGGCTGACACCGCAAGACCATGAAGAAATATCATGGCGAGGACCGTTGCCAAAGTCGCCTCAGGCCAGCCAAATCCGCGCACCGGCATGGCCGAAGGCTCCACGAGCCGCACGCTGATTTGCCTGACAAGGGCGACGTAGACGTAGACGGCCGCGGCCAAAAACAAGGCCGGTATCACAGCAGCAAGTGCTGGAAGAAAGCCGTCGAACGCCATGCTTCGGCGCGTGCCCTAAGGAGCGTAAAAGCTCGGCAGAAAATAAGCCCGGCCCGTTTCCAACTGCGGGACCAGCTGCTTCGGAAGCGTCAGCTCGATTTTGGAGGCCCCGGCACTGCCGAGCGCGCGAAAGACACGGCTCCACGAAAAGGGCGGCCCGTATTTCACGATGGTTGCCTCCCGGGAGTTGCCCAGCTCCTTCGCTTTCGCGAAAGCGTCTTCAATCTGGCCCAGGCCATCGATCAATTTGTTGTCGAGGGCGTCCTTGCCCGAAAGGATGCGCCCATCCGCGACTGTATTGCGGAGAAGGTCCGCCGGCACATTGCGTTCGCGCGCCACGATCCCCAGAAACTTGTCGTAGGTTTTCATGACGAAGCTCTGCACGAACTCCCGCTCTTCCGGCGTGACCGGCCGCGCGCCATTGAGCATATCCTTGAATTTGCCGCTTTTGAATACAACGGATGCGAGGCCGATCTTGTTAAAGAGCTGCTCGTAGTTCAGGGTTTGGATGATCACACCGATGCTGCCCGTGATCGTCGTCTCGTTCGCCATCAGATATTTTCCGCCGCAGGCCACGTAGTAGCCGCCGGACGCAGCCAGCGAATCCATATAAACGATCACCGGTTTCTTCGCGCGGGTCTTGGCCACCCAATTGTAGATGACATCCGAGGCCGTTACCTCGCCGCCGGGTGAATCGATTTCGAGCACAACCGCGCGCACGTGTTCATCGTCCCGCGCCTGCTGCAGCGCCATGCGCATGTCGTCGACCATCGAATCCCCCACGTTTCCGGGAAGCGATGAACTAATCAGTCCGCGCAGCACGATTACCGCGATCTTGTCGTTGCTGCCTTTGCTGCCGCGTTGCACAATCGTCTCGCGGAAATACGGCGTCGCCTCTTCCTCGCGCCCCCCCCCACTGAGGCGGCGAAAGGCCGTGGCCGCGAGCACGAAGTTCATGAATACACTGGCGCAGAGTGCTACGAACAGAAAGATGCTCAGACAGCCGAGTTTTCGATTAGCCATGACCGAGTGAAGTTTGCGGAGAACAGAAGACCGCACAAGCGCTTTTCATAACAGCGAGGTCTTCCCGCTACGGCGTCGTGGAACGCGTGACTGAAGCGCAAGCGATTCGAAAAAGCGGCCTGGCCCGGAAGCTGCTTTTCAGTAATTATGGATAACGTCGGCCATCTCCCATTGAGCGAGACCGCGCGCAGCATGGGCAAGACGAAAGCGCGCCGGGGCCGTCCCCGTAAGAACAACGCGCACGGTAGCGTTGTGCGGGAGCCAGCCGCCGTCGGCACGCTCACACGCACGAAAAGCCTCTTGCTTGCGGCGTTGCGCGTCTGGGAGCTTAAGCAGCGGATCAGCGAGTAGTGTAACGCAAGGTTCCAGCCTGCGAATTGATTACAGACCAACCTGGCAGGTTGCTCTACTTTTTCGCCTCCACCTTAACAAAAATCGATTTGGGCGCTGCCGGGAAATACTTGAACAAGGCCGGACAAGGCCAGCCTTCCAGCTTGAAGTAGTCGTTGTAGTACCAGTTCCCGCCTGATTCTTCCCGAAGCCATTCCAGTCTTTCCGTGTATCCTGGAAACGGGGCCGCGCTAAAAACTGCGCGAAATCCTCCCTCGGCATCAGGAATTTTCGAGACGAACTTGTCGATCATTGTATCGATCCCGGCAATGAACGGCTCGCGCGACAATCCTACTCTCGGATCATCGAAGACCCACATACCCTCATATTTGTAAGGAACGATGACGAAGAGTGAATTCATCGGATGGGACCGTCGGGGTTCCCTTTCCGCAACGCAAGCCATTGGCGCCAGGCGAGACGCTGAGGGTTGCAGTTAGCCGTATGAATCCCTTTCGATCCACATCCCGCCAACGCCCAGACGAATTCGCTCTTAAGACGGGCCGCGGACAACGATCGCAGCCGAGTTGAGCCTGGATAGACCTCCTGCGCTCGTGGAAAGCGCAACGGAACGTCCGAAACCGGCACGCGCAGTTCCAAAACCCGGTCCCGAGATGGCCAAGAACCTGCTGCGATAGACATGTGACTATCGACAAAAAGGACTCCTTTCGTTACTTGTTGGCTATCTCGAAGAAATGCTCAATGCGGCACGCGCTTCGGTTCGTGAAAATAGCTGTCTTAGGAACGACTCTGCTCGTTGTGCCTCTGCGAGCTGCCACGATTGAGACAATGGCCTCCTTGAGTGATCCACTCCTCGCTTTTCCCCAAGTCCGGCTTTCAAACGGCACGTTTTACGGCCCGATTTTTGGCGGCTTCAACGGTGCTTCAGACCATGGGTCTATCTTTAAGCTGGGACCCGACGGTTCTCTCACTACGCTTTACCAATTTCAGGCTGCCACGGAGGACGAGGCGAATCCAACTATTCTGATCGCAGCAGCTGATGGGAACTTATACGGTGGGACCGCGCCTAGATCCGTCGGTGATGCAAATGGGATGATCTTCAGGCTGACGCTGTCAGGAACCTTCACTCCACTCTATCGATTCAACGATGCGAAGGGAACTCACGTTACCAGTCTAATGCAAGCTGCGGATGGAAACTTCTATGGCACGGCGGCTGGCGACTCAAGCGGCGGTTTTTTCAATCACCCGCCGGCCCTGCACAACCCCGGGATATTCTTTAGGTTGACTCCAGCAGGTGACTTTACAACCCTTTATACCTTTAGCGGCGGAGCGGACGGAAGCTTGCCCAACGCAATAACACAAGGGGCAGACGGCAATTTTTACGGGAGCACCCTGTACGGCCCCGAATCGCCACCCAATGTTTTCAGCGGCTACGGGACGGTCTTTGAATTCACTCCCGCTGGCGCACTGACTACTCTATACAGGTTTACTGGGGCCAACGACGGCGGTAATCCGAGTAAGGTCATCCAAGGCGGCGACGGCAACCTGTACGGGATCGCCACCTACCCAACAGTCGGTACGCTCTTCAAAGTCACTCTCGCGGGTGTGCGGACTACTCTGTACAGTTTTGCGGGCAACAATGGAAGCGATCCCTCCAGATTAATTCCGAGTACCGACGGAAACGTCTATGGTACGACGCAGGATGGCGGGATTCCGCAAGCTGGGAGTATCTTTAAGATCAATCCCGCCGGGCAGGTGACCACTTACATCTTCGACGGCGCCGCCACCGGCGGCCATCCCAGCCAATTATTCGAAGGCGAAGAGCACAGCCTATACGGAGCGACCAGCGCGGACGGCGCGTCCGGTCATGGCACAGTCTTTAGGTTGAATATGGCCCCTCCGCGGACATTGCTCAACATCTCGACCCGATCGCAGGTGCTCACTGGCGACAAGGTGTTGATTGGTGGGTTTATCATCACGGGCAGCGATCCAAAGAAAGTCATTATTCGCGGGATAGGTCCCTCCCTCAACGGGGTTGGGGTCACTCTCCAGGATCCGATGCTGGAGTTGCATCAGGGGAGCGCTACAATCGCAATCAACGATGACTGGAAAGAACATCAGGCGGAAGTGGAAGCGACGAATATTCCGCCCACGAACGATCTCGAGTCAGCCATAGTAGCCACGCTCACTCCAGGCGCATATACCGCTATTCTTAAAGGCAAAAACAACGGCACGGGCATCGGAGTTGTGGAGGTGTATGACCTGGATCAAGCGGCAAACTCGGAGCTGGCGAACATCAGCACACGCGGGTTTGTCAATACCAGCGACAACGTCATGATAGGTGGATTAATCGTAAGCGGAGGCACGGGCGGTGGAAGTGCCAGAGTACTTGTGCGTGCGATTGGTCCCTCGCTCAGTACTTCGGGTGTCCAAGGTGTGTTGCAAGATCCGAACCTCGAAGTGCACGACGCCAACGGCACGACGATCGCCTCCAACGACAACTGGAAAACTCGTCCCGACGGCAGTAGTCAGCAGGGGGAAATTGAAGCAACAGCGATCCCGCCCACGAACGATTTGGAATCGGCCCTTGTGCAGACCCTCGCACCCGGCAGCTACACGATGATCGTGCGTGGGGCGAGCAACACGACCGGAATTGCCGTCGTGGAAGCTTATACTCTTCAATAGGCGTAGCGATAGTAACATCGCCCTGTTCGTCAGGTCTCGGGTGTCAGACCAAAAAACTACCCTCCGCGGATGAAGGGCTGCCGTCCGCCGAGCCCGATCAGCGCAACCAGATTTCGCGCAACCACACACAAACTGATTTACCGTTGTCTGCGCCGATAATACTCTCTGTAGGTTGCGTTGAGCGCCCGTAGCTCAGCCGGATAGAGCAACGGATTTCTAATCCGTCGGTTGGAGGTTCGAGTCCCCTTTGGTTGGGAATCAATGCAATAACGGCCCTGATCGCTCGTTAGAGTCATACATGGCTGCGTTGCAAATACGGTCGCTGCCGAGAAATAGGCTTGGCTTTGTTAATCGATTCTGATAAATCTTGTCTAGGATGCTCGCAACATTGAACAGCGGGTCGAAAAAAGACGCCCCCCAGAGAGTGCAGTTCGGCAATTTCGACATCATTAACGATGCAGAAGGCCGTCCGCTTTCCTTGGGCACAGGCACATTCGGACGCACTTACCAAGCGCGCCACCGGTATCTCGACACGGTCGTCGCGCTCAAGATCATAAATGAACGGTACGCTGCAGACGCTGGCGTAAGGCAGCGATTTCTTGTCGAGGCGCGCGCGGTAGCGCGCCTATCGCATCCCCACATCGCGCGGCTTTACGATTTCGGGGAAGTGGATGGTGTGTTGCACTATGCGATGGAGTACTGCGGCGGCGGCAGCCTGGCCGATCAAGTGGCTAAACATGGCCCACTTGGACTGCCGCAGGTCGTGGAGGTGGGCCAACAGATCGCCGGAGCCTTGAAGTGCGCGCACGGTGCAGGGTTTATCCACCGTGATCTGAAGCCCTCCAACATCATGCTCACTGACGCGAAAGGGTCGCTGTTCGCGAAACTCATCGATTTCGGATTGGTCCAGCCAAGCCTCCCGGAAGCGACCCGATCGTTCGGAGGCGATCAATCTGCTGACGGCGGGCGGTTCCTTGGCACTCCGCTCTTCGCGAGCCCGGAACAGCTGAAAGAAGAGCCGATGGATATTCGGACCGACCTGTTCTCGCTCGGAATGACTCTCTGGTACTTGCTGCTCGGGCGGGCTCCCGATAGCGGGTCATCGGCCGAAATTGCAGCAAGCCGGCTGAGTCCAGAAAGTTATGTCATACAGCTGCCAGCCGCTTTACCATCTCAATTACGGGACGTGTTGGCGCGTTTGCTGCAGAAAGACAGGAAAAATCGTTTTGCTTCAGCGGCGGAAGTCTTTGCGGCCTTCAACGCGTGTGCGACCGCGCTCGGTTTGCGACGGGCTCGCGATTATACTGCGACCAGTGAATCAACGGAGTGGGACGAACCCGAGCCTGCTCCGGTGTCACAGCAAGTCGCGAAAACTGACCCGGCGGAGATCGAGCGAGTAGAGGCGGATCTTGATTCGGAATTCAAGATCGTCACGCGAGTCAACGACGATTTCACCGGATCAAACTATGTCGCCGAATCCAAGGCCGGGACAGGCCCGCTCGTTTTTCTGCATGTCTTGCATCCGGCACTCGTCGAGGACGTATCGACCTTCGAGCTGCTTCGAGTGCATATGACCCAACTCAGAACGCTCGGCGTTCCGGAGATATTACAACCGCGGGCTCTGCGCGCTTATTCCGATTATGTCGCGATCGTGATCGACAGGCCGGGAGGCAGCGATCTCTTGAGTATTCTTCGCACCGAGCGTGTCGTGCATCTCGTTGAAGCCGCGCCATTGCTTGAAAGTATTGCCACCGTTTGCGACCAACTGGCCGCGGCCGGTCTGCCCGGACCCCAACTGGCGCCGCCCCATATTTTTGTGGAATGGCCGGAGGGCGTCGACCAGCAAAATGGCGGAGCAAACGCGCGTCAGCTCAGCGAAGCACGGCCGAAATTGTATCCGCGATTTCTGGCCGTGAGCGAAGCTCCGGAACTCGCGCGGCTCAACGAACCGGAAGATGTCAATTCGACGATGACGACCGACATGCTGGGCGATCCGAGCCGGGCGGATAACGTGTGCGAGCATTTCGGCACGTTGCTCTACCGCATCGTCGCCGGGCGCAACTGCCCGGTCGCGGCCTCGCTCTCTTCCCAGGCGTACGTAGCAGTGCCCGGCCTTTCGGAGCAGGCGAACCGGCTTCTCTCGCTGGTGATTGCGAAACAAATTGCACTCGCCTCGTGCGGCCAGGTTCTTCGGGAAATCCTCGGAGCAGAAGGAATCGCGCCTCGATCCCCAGGCCATCCCTCCGCGGGATTTACGGTTCCGGGCAGCGGATCGACTGTCTCACCTCCGAGCGCCACTCCGCCTCTTCCGCTCCGGACGCCTCCGAAAACTTCCACCGCTTCAACCGCTTCTTCCAGTCGGTTTCGGCCCATGCCCGTGGCCCCATTAGCTGCTGGCGCCCCTCCTCCGCTGGTTGTTCCGCCTCCGCTGGTTGTTCCGCCTCCGCTGATTGTCCCGCCTCGGCCGGTTGAACCAGCGACACATGCTGCGACTGCGAGCGCCCCACCGCCACCCGAAGCGAAATCAATCGAAGCAGCCGGCGCTCTTCTTGCCGAGGTTGAAGAACCTCCCGCCGCTCAAGCACTCAAGCCGCCGATTCCTCCTCGCAAAACCGCGCCGGCGCCGTCAGTTACAACCCAGGAACCCACTCCGAAGTCTGCGACGCCAACGAGCAAGCCGCCGAGCGAAGGCGAAACCAAAGATAAAGTTCCGACCCCAGCGCCGCCGAAAAGATTCGCAACAAAATCCCGACCGATAGTGGCCAAGACCCAGGCTACCGAGGCCGAGGTGAAGGAGGAAAAGGCCCGCACTGAACCAGTGACCAAGGCCGCTCCGTCTCATCTCGAAGCCGTGACCGTGGTCAATGAAAAAATCGTCGCGCCTGCGAGTCCGGCTACGCCTCCGAAGACGACCGTCCCGCCGGCCCGGGTTATCCCCAAGCCGAGTATCGCCCAAAACGTCGTTCCCTGGGTTGGAAGAAACGTTCGTCCCATCGGTATCGGAATCGCCGCATTACTGACGGTGTCGCTGGCCTATGGTTTCATCCAGAAGATGCGTTCCCCGAGCGCGACCAAACCCACCGCGGCAAGTTTCGTCACCCGGCAGCGTGACAAACCAGCGGTGGAATCCGCCAAAGATGTCGCGCCTGTTCCGGTCGTTGCGACAAACAATGCCGAGCAGGATAAAATCAATGCTGATAGACTCCTCGCCGAGCGCACAGCCCGGGAACAAAAGGCCGCCGATGAGGCGAAGCTTGCTGCCCAAAAAGCTGCCGACGATGTAAAGCTGTTGGCGGGACAGCAAAAAGTGAATCAACCGGATCAGACCAAGCCCGTGCCAGGGCTTGAAACCGCCGCCAACACGAAGACACAAGAGGCACCCAAAACCCGCGGCACGCAAAAGCAGACTCAGAAAGATTCGCAGTCTGCCGGACGCAACCGGACAAGCACCACCTCCCAATCCGCAAACCGTCCGGCGCCTGTCGCCCCCGTCACCCGCCCCCCGCCTGCGCCACGCCCGACCAACAACTCACAACGTCCACAGTCCGAGTTTGGTTCAACCGCCCCCGGCGGTTAGCATAAGAAGTTGCATTGCTTGCAGTTTCAATCGTCTGTAGATCCGAGGTTCAATCATATGAAACGCATTACACATCTCGCTCTAATCTTCCTCGCAAGCGGTTTTGTGCCCTGGCATTCGTGCAACGCGGGGGATGGCGCTGTGACCGGTGACACGCGATATAAATATTCCAAGAGCGACAAGGTTTCCGAGAGGCCCGCCGAGAGCACCAAAGTGGCGCAAACCGCAAATACGCGGACAATACGTCGCGTTGCTCCTCGCTGGTTGCATTCGGGAGCCCACTGGTACTATGCGCGCACGGGGGAGCTACCGTGGTCTCCGAACGCTCCGGGTGATTAGGAACTCATTTGGTCGGTAAGACCCCGCGGTAGCATTTCAGACCCGCTGCCGCTGAACGATTAGTTCGCGCTCACATTACACCTCAGGCGCAGAACTACACTACTAATACCCCAAGAGCGCGACCTACAAGTTTCAGTCCGAAACGGTCGGAATCGCTTTTATTAAGAATCTTACTAAAGATTAATGGCGATTTTAACGCCTCCCCAAGCCTCAGTCCTATCCGTACCGATCGGCGGTTCAGAAATATGATAGGAAACGGCCCCGAATGGAACCAACGCTATGTTGGGGGTGATATGAAAGTCCAGCTCCAACCCGGCTTGGGCATTGTTGAACCCGGTAAATGGACGGCCCGCGAAAGTTCCAGCGACCGGTTCGGTCCGATCGCGAAAGCTAACGGAAACAAGCCCATATGGATTGATATCCAGCCAATGCCCGACAGGAAAGTTTCCGTTTAATCTCCCCTCGAGGTAGCCGCCGAGATCGTCATTGCGTTCCTGGCCCGGCCCCTGAATGAGGATCGGGGCACCAAACTGGGTTAGGGTTTGAATGAACGGGGCCGTACGCTGATTTCCATCGCTGTAGATGGTTTGGTAATAGGTTATTTGAGGTGTGATGTGAGGACATAGTTTGGTAGAGCTCAGCCGAATATAAATCCGATCGAAGTTCTCATCTTCAACTGTCGGCAAAGGGCCGAACGTGGCAAATCGGGTACCCGTCGGCGGGTTGAGCCAGATAAAGTTCGCGGGCAGAACATCAAGCTCGAAAGTCTGAGCCTCCCGATGGATAAGGAACCCGATGTTACCGAGCGTGATGTCCACTGGACCGAGCGAAAATTTGTAAGAGACAAAAAGATCAATCTCACGAAAGCTGGTTTGGGTTGTCGTAGGGAACCGATCGGCATTAATAACGCCTCCCTGAGCGTTCATGATCGCAGCACGCGAAATTCCCGCCCCACCGCCGCCTTCGCTCAGCGACCAGGTGTCCGCTGACGCAGTTCCAATCTGGTGAATGGCCCAAAGCCCCAATGTAAGACTCCCTGGCCCCACTTTCGGAATCGTCGCTTGCGCCTGGTAAAAAAATCCGCCCTCGCTGTTGGGCATTAGATTGGTGCCACGGAAATTATATTCCGATTCGTACCCGCTTTCTAACAGGAATTGCACGAGCGGCTCCTTTTCCTGCGTGATAGGAGGCGTTTTGGAATCCTTGGAGTCGTGTTTGACTTCCACGGTGACATCCTTGGGGTCGCTGTTCTGCGCCAGGGCCGCTGTGGTTAAAGCAAAAATTGCGCAAACGGCATAGGCCACGACGCGTGGGAGCGTTTTCTTTTTCATTGATTTACGTGTGGGGGATTTGTTTCTCCTGATCCGCCTCGCGCAAATGCCTAACGGATTGGCCAAATGAGTCAAGAATTAATTTCGGGAAAAATTCCCGGCAGCCCCGCCCAAAAGAACGAAGCGTGCCGGGGTTTTTCAGATCATTGAAATTATCTGTCGTAGCTGGGTGGTTTTTCCACCGCTCGGAAATCTTCCGCGTTATCCGAAGTTCCTGTTACGTGGTGATGGTGGTGGTCCGTCTGCGGTGGCGGTGGCGGTGCGGGCTCGGTACAGGCTCCCAGATAAAGAGCCGGCAGGATAATAAGGATAAGTTTTCTCATGGCGGTATTTGTTTCGTGTTTTTGGTGTTAGCGCTTGGGTGCAATGGGAGGCGATGGCGACGGCGATTTCCCGCCGTCCATTTCAAAGGTTGGTTCGACGCCCATTGATTCCACGGTGGTGGCGCCGCGTTCGATTCCGCGCCTTCCCACAAGCACTGCGTAAGAGGCCAAGCCTTGCGCGCGCGCAATGTGAACGATGGCCTGGACGGTGCCATTGTAGCTCGAACGGAATTTCACACCGGCGCGCGACGTTGGGCGTCGATCATCCAGGATGAGCGATCCAACTTCGTCGTAGACATAGAGGTCGATGTCTTTGGCAAATGCGTCGCGACCGATCAAAATGACGTAGTCCAGGCCTTTGCTCACAGGAATCATGACTTTCACGGTGTACCCCGTGCCGGCGACGCCGCTCGTATTGGTCGGAGACATATAAAATCCCCTAGCGGTGTAGTGGACGGCCATGCTGTAGGCATCATCTTCCGCCTTGGCGGGATCTGCGAAAGAGGCGGGCGCAGCGAGACAGGCGGCGCCAAGCACGAAAGCGAGGAGATATTTAAGCTTCATAATTTGAGGGCTGGTTCCGGGAGCCGATCAGGCTACGGTTTCGCTGCCGAGGTTGATGCGTCCGGCGCCGCTAAGGCCGCTTTGACGACTTCGGTCGCAAGCCGGTTGATTTCGGCAACATTTTCCTTCGAAATTGTTCCATCGAGAGGGATGGTGAGTAGGGTCTCGACCTTCGGTAGAACCTCCCGAAGTCTCGCAACCGAGGGAACGTCTTTTATGTTGCCGGAGAGGTTCTCCACCTTTTCTTTCAGCGCGCGCGCCAGCAGCGGCTCACGCAGGATATTTGAAACCGCGGGCGAATAATTTTCGCCGACCACCGTGGTGGTATAACGGGCACCCTGCATCCAGCCACACACGATCAAGAGCGTGCCGCGGTTGGAATGTTCCTTGTCTTCGATCTTCTTCATGATGTCCTGTTGGAAAAAGCCGAGCTCCATGAAGACTTTCAGCCACTCGCCCTTGTTCGCGGCTGCACGGACAGCCCGGGCGCGACCTAACTCCGAGTCTGCAATATTCAGTTTTTTCGCCAGTTTCTCGATGTCAGCCGCGCACTTATTCAGCATCTCCGCATCGAGCGCTTTAATCGCCATGACGCCGTCGGCAATGCGAATACCGAGCACCATTGGGATCACGACCTCTTTATCGGTGAATGCGTCGGGATCAATATCGACAGCCACTTTTCGATAGACCTGGCCCCAATTCACCTTTGAGTCAGTCAGAGCCTGATCGAGGGCGAGAAATTTGTCGTACGGCGTGGGCATGCCGACTCCGGCGTCCTGGGCTTTTTTGGGATCGAAGGGGGCCTTTTCGTCCTTATCCGCCGCAAACAAAAGACACGGGGCGAAACCCCCAAGAAGCAGTAGAAGTCGCAAACCTCGCAGCTTGCGGAGATCGAAGATTTCAGCCATTCGTTAGGTCTAGCAGGGCGAAATATTCGAATGCAAGATTTTTCTTCCAAAGAGTTCTCAGGCGGAGCGCGACGCCGAATAGATTGTACTCGACGGTTTACGCGTGAGCCATAATATCGCTGCCACTATGAGGTCGCGATTGGTTCCGAGTTCCTCGGCGAAAAGCCTGGCCAGGAGACGGATTCGGTTCGTTAACCTGCTCGGCACTGGAACGATCAGTTGTTTCTTTCTTCTCGTCGCCTGCGGTGAACAGCCCCAGGAGTTGGATGAGCAAGTCACGCAATTACAAAAGGAGCTGGACCGGACACAAGGGGAGCTGAAGTCCACAACACAAGCGCTTCAGGCCTCGCAGGAAGAACTGGCGCGGTTGAAAGCGACGGCCCCCAGCGCCAAACGTGAATCTGCAAACCCACTGCCGATTAGCTCCACAATCCCATCTCGCGAAGCACTCGAAACCTCCTATATGGCGGAGGCGAAGGCGCTCAAAAAACAGCTGCAAAGCCAGTTAAAAGATTTCACCCTCGGCGGCTTTACGCTTCACAACGTCCAACTGCCCGACAGCCAGTTTCCCATCACCTCGTGGATCTCCCTTGCCTTTCAAGCGAGCGACGGGAAACAGTGCCGGCTCGACTTCGCTGTAAAAGCTGACTCGAAAGGCGGCTGGGTTTTCCCTGAGACGGCAGAGATTGTGCGGCGCGCTATCGAGGCGAAAAAAATTGCGGCGACGTCGGACATCTCTGAGAGCCGCGCACCCAAAACGGGGCCCAACGCGCCGCAGCCAAACGTTGCGACGACCATGCCCTCCACAACAACATCCGTTATTCAATGGCCGAATAGCACGTCGTCCCCGGCTTCGCGAGACACCCCAAAGAGTTCGGATCCGGCCGCAAAGCCCAATCCCGAGACTGCTCCAAGTGGCCCCCAGACCACACCTGCAACCAAACAGGCTATCCCTGCTGCTGATCGCGATGTCCTTATCCGATTCTAGCCGCAAGCACGCCTCGATTGCTCGACGGAGGCGTTAATGACCGGGCTACTCCAGATCGTTGATGAATCTGGGGAAAGAACTGTAGAATTGTCTCGCGCAGAGACCACCATAGGTTCCGACAGATCAGATTCCATCGCTCTCAAGACCGAGAATCTGGGCCCTGCCCTCGTCACACTCAATTGGGACAGCCGGCGCGCGACCTGGCTGTTGCATTGTCCGCTGCCTCTCGCAGCACCGGTCATAGTTAACCGGCGGGCCGCGACCCCGGGTGAACAGATTCCCCTGAACAATCTGGATGTAATCGAGTTACCCGGCGCATTTCTTAAATTTCAGCGCCTGCTCGCGCGCCCGTCGCGCGGCGGCCGCTCGCTGGATCGCATTCCTCTAAATAATAAGCCGCTCGCCATTGGCCGCGGTGATCCACAAGGCACCGCGGACGCGGGCCGGATCGATCTCGACAGTGAGGAGACAACCATTTCTCGGATTCATGCTCTCATCGAACCCGAAGGTCAGGATTACATCATTACGGACCGCAGTCGGCGGGGTATGGAGCTCAACGGCGTAGCCTTCACCAGCGAACGCCTGGTTTTCGGAGATCGCGTGCGCATCTCTGGCTATATTTTCGAGTTTACGGGAGACGCGATCCGGCTCATTCATCCCGAAAGTTCCGGTTCTGTCTCGGCCCGAAACCTGACGGTAGTGACCAGCGGTCGAACCATTCTGGACCAATTCTCGGTGAATATCACTGCCGGCGAATTCATCGGCGTTCTCGGCGGTTCGGGTCAGGGGAAATCGACTTTGCTCAACGCGCTCTGCGGGATCAATCCTCCCACATCCGGCGAGGTGCGCATCGGAGGCGTGCCACTTTCCGACCGCGCGGGCCTGCGGGAAATCGGAATCGGTTTTGTTCCGCAGGACGACATTGTTCACAAGGAACTTACGGTCACCGATGCCATCTCCTTTAGTGCAAGATTACGGCTCCGCCTGCCCCGACATCAGATAGACGCGCTGGTTCTTCGGGTGATCACGCGGCTGGGACTGGCTGCACATGCGCACCAGCGCATCGCGGACCTTTCGGGTGGCCAACGCAAACGCGTGAGCATCGCGATTGAACTTCTGGCAAAACCGAGCGTCCTCTTTCTCGACGAGCCCTCCTCCGGACTTGACCCGGCGACCGAGGAGTCGCTCATGACGCTTCTTCAATCTCTGACCCTCACCAAGCTTACCGTCGTCTGCACAACGCATGTCTTACAGAAAGCTTATCTCTTCGATCGGATACTCTTTATCCAAGGCGGGAAACTTGTTTTCGCCGGACATACTGACGAAGCCCGAAGACATTTCCTGCTTCAGTCCGGCATGGAGGATCACGCCTCTCTTCAGCATTCACCGATCGAGCGAATTTACGTGCTCCTGGCCAACTCGCCGAAACCAGCGAGCGAATGGGAACTGGAATTCCGTCGTTCCGCCTTTGCAGGCCGTGCTGTCCCCCCTCTCCCGCAACGCCAGGTAAGGGAGATCGATTCCGAGTACTCGAAAAAACTCCGCGTGTCTCCGCTCAGCACCTTCCTGCTCCTCGCCGCGCGCCAGTGGCAAATCGTCCGGTCAGACTTTTGGAACCTCGTCTTTCTTTTAGCGCAGCCGATGTTGATCGGCTTTTTGATTGGGTGGGTCGCGGATAAATCGGCTCTCAGAATGTTCCTCTGTGTCGTCGCCACAATGTGGTTTGGATGCAGCAATGGGGCGCAGCAGATCGTAGGCGAACTCCCCATTTTCCGGCGCGAGCGCGTTTCCGGACAAGGACTGAACGCTTACGTCCTGAGCAAGCTCGGCTTTCTTTCCCTGATCTCTTTGGCCCAGGCGGCCGTGCTCCTGCTGGTGACACTGTTCTGCAGCCAGGTCATTTTTCACCCGGAGAAGACCGACTCGCAAAATCTCGAGAAAGAGTTTGCCGCGCGTCTTGTCCCACTCGAAACCGCCGCCGCCAATCCCAGCGCACAGGAGGATTTCGATGCAGTGGATGCCGACCTCCCGAATGCAAGTCCGAACAGTAACGGCACGCCGGCTGAGTCAGCGGAGAAAGGTCCCTCCGAGGCGGGCTTGTATCTACTCAAGCCGCTTCTCTTGGTGAGCCGCTTTTTTCAAGTGTCACAAAACATTATCGATTCGGGTCCAAGAGTGTTAACGCGCTCCGACGGGATGCCGCTCAGGGATGCCAAGGGTCAGGAGATTGTAGTGCCCGGCACGGGGATATTGAAAGTGCTCATGGTCACTCTCGGGCTGCGTTGGTTGGCCGTTGCCGCCGCGGCGATCACCGGCGTCAGCATTGGACTGATGATTTCCTCGCTGGTCTCAAATACTACGCAGGCCGTGCTCTGGGTTCCCCTCATACTTATCCCTCAAATTCTCTTTGGTGGTATCGTGGTGACGGTCGCAGATATGAGCAGCTCCGTCCGGATTTTTAGTCACGTAATGCCAAGCTTCGCGGCACAGCGGATAATGGATGTAGCCTCAATCTATGGACTCATGACTCCGTTTCTGACCAATCGAACCAAGACACCACTCTTCCTCACTTCAAGAGGTGATAAAGAGACCGTCGAATGGGAAAGCCGCAGCCAATCCTTCTCGCAGAGTTATGACAAGCTATCGCCGGTGAACACGTCATGGCAAAACATGGCGATCATTCCCGAACGGCTTGGTCAGCATAAGCAAGTGGGCGAGCGCAGCGAAAGTGGCTTCCGGATCGAGTATCGCGACACCGTGGAAAGCCGGCGCGACGTCCGTTATTCCAAAGGGACAGTTTTTCGCTCTCTTATGGATTATTACAGTTCGCTCCTGCTACTCAGCATTTGGGTTGGCGCCTGCTATCTTGTCATCTTCTTCGGCCTTCTCAGAAAACAAACCGGCAAATGAATATTCTGCTCTATAACGGTCCAACAAGTGCATTTCCCCGCAGCGCTCCGCCCGCCTAAACCAATTTGTTATGCCCGAATTTCCAACCGGGACAGTCACATTTCTCTTCACCGATATTGAAGGCTCGACCAAGCTCCTCAATCGGTTCGGCGATCGCTATCATGACATCCTCGCCGAACACAATCAAATCTTGCATGGCGTTTTCGTTCTGCACGATGGCTACGAGCTAACCACGGAAGGCGATGCCTTTTTTATCGCATTCTCTCGCGCGGCGGACGCGATCGCTGCGGCCGTGTCGGGACAAAAAGCTCTCGCGGAACATCAGTGGCCCGAAAACATCCTGCTCTCTGTCCGAATGGGTTTACACACGGGCGAGCCTACGTTCACCGGTGACGCCTACAGGGGGTTGGACGTGCACCGTGCCGCGCGAATCAGTGGGGCCGCCCATGGCGGGCAAGTGCTGATCTCAGCGGCGACCAAAATTCTGGCTGGCAACCGGTTCCCTCCGAACGTCACCGTGCGGGACCTTGGGGAACACCGGCTAAAAGATCTGGAGCGGCCAGAGCACCTCTTTCAACTGGTTGTCCCAGATTTGCGGGCGGATTTCCCCCCCATCCGCAGCCTCAACAACTGCCCCAATAACTTGCCGGCGCAAATGACGCCGCTGATTGGCCGCGAGCAAGAGCTCGCCCAGATATGTGAACTGCTGCGTCGCCCTGTCCTCCGTTTGCTGACCTTGACCGGGCCGGGTGGCTCGGGCAAGACTCTGTTGGCCTTGCAGGCCGGTACGATGCTCCTCGCGGATTTCGCCGATGGCGCATTCGCCGTGCTCCTCTCCGCCGTAAATGACCCGTCACTGGTCCCTGCTGAAATCGCCGAGGCGCTCGGCGTGAAAGAATCGGGCGATCAATCGCTGGTTCTGCGATTGGTGGGGCACCTGCAAGAAAAACGTTTGTTACTCGTGCTCGATAATCTCGAACACCTGAGGGGAGCATCCAAGTCCATTTCAACGCTCATCGAAAGTTGTCCCGACTTGAAGGTCCTGGTGACAAGCCGCGCACCACTTCGAATGCGCGGTGAATACACCTTCCATGTGCCGCCGCTACCGGTGCCAGACCTGACTATGATCTCGAGCTTGGAGGGCTTGCTCGCATCCCCGGCCGTGTCTCTCTTCGAGGAACGAGCGAAAGCGATCAAAAGCGACTTCGTCATTACCGAGCAGAACGCCAAAGCCGTGGCCGAGATCTGCACACGTCTCGATGGACTGCCGCTTGCGATCGAGTTGGCCGCGGCGCGCATCAAGCTGCTCTCACCCACTGCCATGCTTGCGCGTTTGGTCGGGGCCGATGGCCATCTCTCCTTGCAGATGCTCACGGGAGGGGCCCACGACCTCCCCGAGCGGCAACAAACCATTCGAGGTGCGATTGCGTGGAGCTACGACTTGCTCAACGCCGATTTGAAAAAACTCTTTTGTCGTTTGTCGGTTTTCGCTGGCGGATGCACGTTTTCCACCGCGGAAGTCGTTTGCCCCCAGATCGGCGATCTTAAAATCGAAGTGCTTGATGGGATTGCGGCGCTCGTGGACAACAACCTCCTGCGGCAGGAAGAAGAAATCGCTGGTGAGCCACGCGTCAGCATGCTTCAGACGATTCGCGAGTACGGATTGGAGCAACTGCGCAAATCGCGTGCGGACGTCGAAACCCACACGGCGCACGCGAAATACTTCGCTGCCTTTGCCGAAGAGGCGGAGGTGAATCGTAACGGACCCGACGATTTAATCTGGGACAAGCGAGTCGAGTCCGAAAAAGACAACCTTCGCGCGGCCTTATCCTGGTCTTTTCTGAACGAGCCCGAGCTCGCCCTGCAAATCACGGCGGCGGTGGGCAATTTTTGGTTCTTGCACGGCCATTGGGCCGAACTGCGCACGACTTGCCAGAGATTGGAGCAGGAAGTCGCGACTGGTCGACTCGAGTGGAGGGCGCGCTGCTTAAGATACGCGGGCCAATGTACCCTCGTGAGCGGTGATTCCTCACTCGCTGAAACGTTTTTTCAAGAGAGCCTGGTTCTCAGCGAGCAATGTGGAAGCGGCCCCGAAACGCTGGAGGCTCTTCATCAACTTGGGAGGACGCTCCACCATCGAGGGCGAAATTCCGAGGCCCGTGATTTGCTTGAACGAGCGCTCAATCTTGCCCACGAACTCAAGGATGAACGAGGCATCGCGGACTCGCTCGCCCACCTGGCGGATCTCGCAGTTGCCGAGAGTCAATTTAATCAAGCCCGCGATAAGTTTGAGGAAGCATCGGCCCTTTGCCGAAAACGCGGATATCGGGCCGGCAGTGGACGCTGCATGAGCTATTTGGCCGGGGTTGCCATTGTCGCGGGCGAATACGAGCAGGCGTCCTCTTGTTTGCGCAGCGCAATCCAAATTCACGAGGCGGCAGGCGACCACCACAGTCTCGTTTGGGATCGCTACAAACGCGGGCAAGTCGCTTGCGCTCGCGGTGAATACACTCAGGCTCGCCTTGAGTTTGAGGACTGCTTGACCGCTTTCCAGCGAATGGCCACGCCCTTGGGCGAAGCCTGGTGCCTCTACGAGTTGGGCAAAGTCGCGCGCGACACCGAGGAATTTCTCGAAGCGAGCGCGTATTTTGAGCGCGCCCTTGCCATGTTCCGCATCCTGGGAACAAGCACTGCTTGGGCGACGTTGCTCCTTGGAAGCACCGCTATCTACGAAGGCAGATTCAGATCGGCGCGGAAATCCCTCCAGAAAAGCCTCGCCGCCTTTCGGGAAGCGGGCACAAAAAATGGGCTTGCGCAGGCTTTGTCCGAGCAGGCGCGCCTGGCGCGCCTGCTCGGCGAGCACGACGAGGCGCGATCGTTCTTGAACGAGAGCTTCGAACTGGCCAAGCAAATTGATTCCAAGTCCGTCGCCGCCAACGTGCTCGAGCAATTCGCGTATTTATTGAAGAGACAAAATCGGCCCGAAAATTGCGCGCACATCTTGGGGAAAGTAGCCGCGTTGCGGGAAGAGATGGGCAGCCCGATTCCACCACGCGACCGTACCGAGTACGATGCGGCCGTCGAAGCCGCACGCGGCGTTCTGGGCAAAGAATTGTTTACTACATTATCGAAAGACGGCTGGATGTCTTCTCCGAAGCAACTCGATGAGCTTATGCGCGAGGCGGGCGTTAGCCTGCCCGTTTCGTACACGTGCGGTGCGCCATGACCGCCAACAACTCAGACAACTTGGAAGTCTTAGAGCAGAGACTAATTTGACCACTTGCGGCCGCGACCAGATATGAGACTCAGTGCGTTGGTCACTGGCAGGCCAAGGCGCCCGTAGCTCAGCCGGATAGAGCAACGGATTTCTAATCCGTCGGTCGGGTGTTCGAGTCACCCCGGGCGCGATCTTAAGAGGGTGAAAGGCGTGATATGTTATTGGTGGCGACCATGAATCTAGTTTCATCGCGCCTCACCAATTACTAGCACTCATGTTTTGCCTTCTTCTCGTGATCGAGCAGCCATTTCTTTCGCCAGAGCCCGCCGCCGTACCCGCAGAGCGTGCCGTCGGCGCGAATGACCCGATGGCAAGGGATGATGATCGAAAGCATGTTCGTCCCATTCGCGCGCCCGACCGCACGGCGGGCGCCCGGAATACCAAGGCGCTCCGCCATCCAGGAATAAGAGCGCGTCTCGGCTACAGGAATTGAACGCAGCACGTCCCAGGCGCGGACTTGGAAATCCGATCCGATGGGCGCGAGCGGGATGTCGAATTCCAAACTTTCGCCTGAGAAATAACGAGCGAGCTGCGTCCGGATCGCCTCGAGATATCGATGTTCACCCGGGACGACGTTTGTCTTCAATCGTTGACGCAGAATCGTCAACTCGCCTTCTAACGCGCGTCGATCGGCGAATTCGAGGAGGCGCAATCCTTCATCATCCGCCACCGCGAGCATTGCGCCGAGAGGCGTGTCGATTCGTTCGGCAAACATGCAGGCCCGTGACTTCGCGGCGGTCGGAGGATCGCCAAAAATCCGGGTGAACGCCTCGCGAAAACCGCTCGCTGATTCAAAGCCGCTGCCGTTTTGCGCTGCATCCACGCGACCGCCTTTGCGCACTTCGCGGAGTGCGAGTCCCATCCGCCGGGCGCGATGATAGGCTTGAAACGTCATTCCGTAATGACGTTTGAATTGTCGGCGCGCGGTCGATGGATCGATCGACAAAGCGGCCAGCTCTTTGTCGGTCAGACGCCCATCTGCCGCTTTCTCGACTTCGGCACGCAAGCGTTCGATGAGCTTCGGCGGACGCTCACCCGGATCCATCGGCCGGCAACGCAAGCACGGCCGGTAGCCGCCATGCAACGCTTCACTCGGAGTCGCGAAGAAATCGACGTTCATTCGCGCTGGTTTCTTGGCGGAACAAGTCGGACGGCAAAAGATTCCGGTCGTGCGCACGCCGACGAAAAAAATTCCCTCGAAGCTCGAGTCGCGATTGACCAACGCGCGATACATCGTGTCGGAGGGTGGGAGCAGTTCCATCGCTTTCATATGCGTTCAACCTCCATCGTGTAGCAACCGCGGCTGGCGCTGCGGACGTGAACGAAAGCAGTTTCGGGCTTTTGCAGTAACCTTTCAATCACAGCTTCGGGTCCTTCTCCGTTCGCCACTTCGGCGGCAATCATATCGTGTTGCGAATTGTAGGCGCGGAGCACGCGGCCCTTTCGAAACTCCGACGGAAACTCGTGCGTCGTCGCGTAGCGTTCACACGGTTCCGCGTGGACGAAAATCGGTCCGCTTTCCGAGTAGGGCCGGCCCGGTGCGATGGCCGCGTACGGAAACAGGATCATGCGCTCCCCGGGCTGCGCCCAGCGCAGGCAGTGCCGGCAAGGATATCCCGTCGGAGAATCTGCCGTGACGACGGCATGGTCCGAGGCGCCAGCCGTCGCGTCGCGACGGGCGGCCTCGGCAATTTCAGTGCGAATCGGAACGATTCGAAAGTTCGAAGTTTTCATGGAGGCAGCCTACGCGCAGTCCGACCAGCCGCGCATCGACGGAATTCGGGCAGCGAATTCGGTGGCGTCTTCCAAGGAGCGGCGGTTTCCAAACCGCCGTGGGCGACTGAAGTGGCCCCTCCTTGAAAAGACGAAACCAGTCACACCCGACGCGTTTCAATCGGCAAATCTCCCGTCTCGTTCACACTTCGATAAAGTTCTTTTTCTCTCTGCGAGACTTGAAAGACCCGGAGTCTGCCTCCCTGCACCAAACTGTGGCTCAGCCGTTGCAGCGAAAAGTTGTCGCCCGCGAGCGCAGTAAACAAATCACTGGCAGCCTCTCGCGGATAAATCGCGGCCAGCGGTTCCGCCCTATTGCCAATCATTGGCAGAACGCCGCAACCAATCTTGGCCAGACTCCAAAGAATCCCCATCTGCTCGCTCGTCATAAACGGCATGTCGACCGCCAGCACGACGAGGTGCGATGTCTGCGTCGAGGCCAAAGCTCTCGTTAGGCCGCTGAGCGGACCTCGGGATGGCGGCTCATCCAAAAGCAATTCGGTATCCAGCGGCAGCCAGGAAGGCTCTTTCCGGACAGAAACGAAAATCTTCTCCGGACGAAGAACTCGGAGAAGCTCGACCTGCCGTTGCCAAAACGGCTGGCCACGAAAAACAATCGCCGCCTTCTCCCTTCCCATCCGCCGCGACTCACCGCCAGCGAGCAAGACTGCGGTAAGAGTCATGCCGCAATGCTATCACTTGGGCGCACTCGCGCGAGTTGACCGGGAGCCTCGCCGCATCGCCCTTTCGTGCGATGATTCTTCCATGAGCGCGTCGGAAGCGGAGGGGCAAGGGATTGGCGCCGGAAGCGTCATCCGTCGCAAAGCGGACGGCGGTTATGAATGCGTGACCGACGAGGTCGCAATCGAGGAGCCGTTGGAAATCCGGATTGGCCAGAATCCGCTCGCCGTCACCATGCGCACGCCGGGCAATGATCAGGAACTTGCCGCAGGCTTTCTTCTCGCCGAGGGAATCGTCCGCGCGCCCGCTGATCTGCGGGAGATCGTCCGCTGCACACTGCCGGCCTCTCTCGGCAACGTTCTCAATGTGACGCTCTCGGCGACCGCCAAACTAACTCCGGCAGCCGCGCATCGCTTCGGCACGATTTCCACGAGTTGCGGACTGTGCGGAAAGACGAGTATCGAATTCATCCGCCAACAATTTCCGCCGATTGATTCCACCACTCCGATCCGAATCGAAGTGGCCAGGCTTCTCGAACTACCCGAACGTCTTCGCAGCGCCCAGGGCAATTTCGCCAGGACCGGTGGCATTCATGCAGCGGCGATCTTCGATCTCGACGGAAACCTGATTGTCCTGCGCGAAGACATTGGCCGTCACAATGCAGTCGACAAAGTGATCGGCCGCGCGTTCCTCGACGATCTGCTGCCGTTAAGAAATCATATCATGATCGTCAGCGGACGTTCGTCTCTCGAGATCGTGCAGAAAGCGCTTGCGGCCGCGATTCCGATCGTCGCCGCCGTCTCGGCGCCCTCCACACTCGCGGTTAACTTTGCTCGCGAAAGCAATCAGACGCTCATTGGCTTTCTCCGCCCGCCGACTTTCAACATCTACGCGCACATCGAACGCGTCGCGTTGGAGTCGGAGTAGTTGGTAGGGCGAAGCTCCCGCTGAGCCGTCGTCTTCCGCTTATCGACGCTCGCGGCCGGCGGAGCCTCGCCCTACCAAGCGCTCCCTACCAGCGATGGAAGGCGGGATGACCTTCTTTCACGGCGACAAAAGTTCCGCGACAAGTTGCACAAATTTCTCCACCCGCCGTCAGTGTTCCTTCAACCGTAGCTCGATCGTCCGTTGACTCGACGACTTTGGCTGAGAGGAAAACCGGTGCGTTCGTCGGCGTAGGGCGCAGCAGTTTGATCGCGTAATTCGCCGTCACCGTGCAGGGCGGCCGGTCTTCGCCAGCTTTATTCATCAGATGCCAGGCCGCCGTCCAGTTGCAGTGACAATCGAGCAACGTGCCGATGATTCCGCCATTAAGAACTCCGGGAAATGCTTCGTAGCGCGGCTCCGGCTTCCATTCCGCGACGACTTCCTCGCCGCGCGGAAAGCTCCGAATCCGCAATCCATGCGGATTCGCGGGACCGCAACCCCAGCAGGCATTGGCCGGGGCGTATCGTTCTTGCAGGGATTTCGATTCAGTGTCCGCCATCGGTCACTTCGCTCCGTTAGCTGCCGAGCCCGGATATGGTCGCAATTCCGGGCCGGTATAGAGGGAGCGTGGGCGAATAAGCCGGTTGTGATCGTGCTGCTCGACGACGTGCGCGCACCATCCCGCGACGCGCGACACGGCGAAGACTGGCGTATTCAATTCCGGCGGGAATTTCAGCATGGTGAAGACCGGCGCAGCATAAAGATCGACGTTTGCGCAGAGCTGCTTCTCGCGCTCCATCGCTTTCTCCAGGTTTTCGCAGATCGGCACCCATTGCTCCTTGCCCAACCGTTTTCCAAGATCGCGCGCGATCTCGCGCATGATCGGCACGCGGGAGTCGCCCTCCTTGTAAACGCGATGACCGAAGCCCATGATCTTTGCCTTCTTCGCGAGTTGCGCTTTTAACCAGCCCTCGGCGCGGTCGGGTGTGTTGATATCGTCGAGCATCTTCATTGATTCTTCGTTTGCGCCGCCATGCAGCGGGCCCTTCAACGTCCCGCAGGCCGACGTCACCGCCGCGTACATATCCGCCAGGGTTGAGGCGGTCACCCGGGCCGCGAATGTGGACGCGTTGAATTCATGGTCCGCGTAAAGAATGTAAATCGTGTCGAGCATCCGGATTTGCCAATCCTGCGGCACGCCGCCGGTCAGCTTGTAGAAAAAATTACCGGCATGCGTCAGATCCGGTTTATCTGGAATAAGATCCTGTCCCTGAGAAATCCGCCAACCGTCAGTGACCAGGGACGAGACGCGCGCGATCAGCCGCATGGCCTTCCGGACGTTGGCGGCATGTGAGTGGTCGTTCAGGTCAGGATCGAAGGGGCCGAGCATCGAGACGCCCGTGCGCAGCATATCCATCGGATGCGTGTTCCGGGGCATGAGCCGCATCATCTTGATGATCGCGTCCGGCAGAGCGCGCTCGGAGGCGAGCTGATTCGTGAAATTCGCGAGCTGACCGCTGTTGGGCAGTTCTCCATTCAGCAGGAGATAAGCGACTTCCTCGAAACTGGCCTTGTTCGCCATCTCGTGGATGTCGTAGCCGCGATACATCAAGCCCGCGTTCGGATCGACCCAGCAAATCTCCGTTTCGCCCGCGACCACACCTGCCAGGCCCGGGCTGTAACTCGGTTTAGTTTCAGTGTTCATAGGGTTCTCTCCGAAATCTTGTCACGTCGAACATGGAACGACGAACGCGGAACGTCCAATAAGGGAGCGCATTAAGTCTCTGGCGTTGGACTGCCCGCCCCGAGAGTTTTTCGGGGTTGGACGTTCTCCCCCATGGTATATCCCGGCCAGTCATTCGCCGCCGGATCATATTCGAGCAGCTCATAAAGCTCCTTGCGCGTCTGCATCTTGTCGAGCCAGGCCACCGGCGTTCCCTGCTCTTTCAACGCTCGGAAGAATTCGTCGGTTGTTTTCATCGCTATCCGAAACGCGCTCATCGGAAAAATGACCATCCGATATCCGAGCTCTTCGAGTTCGCTGAAACTGAGCAACGGGCTCTTGCCGAACTCCGTCATGTTCGCGAGCAATGGCACCTTCACTTCGCGCGCGAATGCCTTGAACTCTTCCGCGCTCTGCAACGCCTCCGGAAAGATCGCGTCCGCTCCGGCCTCAACATATTGCCGCGCGCGCTTCACCGCGTCGTCGAAACTTTCCACCGCGCGGGCATCAGTCCGCGCCATGATCACGAAATCCGCGTCGCGCCGCGTCCGCACCGCCGCCTTGATTTTCTCCGCCATCTCCTCCGTCGGAATGAGTGTTTTCCCGGCAAGATGACCACAACGCTTCGGAAATTCCTGGTCTTCGATGTGGCAGCCCGCCAATCCAGCGCACTCCAACTCGAAGATGGTACGCGCGACACTTTCCGCTCCACCAAAACCAGTATCAGCATCCACTAACGCGGGAATCTTTACCGCTTTCGCGACGTAACCGGCGAGTTGCGCTACCTCCGTTAGCGTGAGCAATCCGATATCCGGCAGCCCCGCCGTCGCGTTCGCCAAACCCGCTCCACTGATATAGACCGCCGAAAACCCCGCGCGCTCCACCTGCCGCGCAAATGCCGCATTGGGCACGCCCGGCATCGCGACACAACTTTTGTTGATCGCTGCGCGAAACGTTGCGGCTTTCGTCGGCTTCATTTGTTAGGCCGGCACCTTGACCAATCCCATCAGTTCGCTGACGCCGGACGCATTTTCAAGTTTCCACCCGTGCTCCAGCAGTTTTTTCGTTCTCTCTTCCCCCAAGACCGGCGCGGCCAGGAACTTGAATTTTCCTTCGACCTCAGAATCCTTCAGCGGATTTTTCGCGTGGCCCTGTGGATAATCGACGCGCTTCGTTAGTTTTCGTCCATCGGCCAACTCCACATGCACGATGTTCGCGACCGCGCCCGGATACATCGCGCTCAGCTCGGCATTCCGCTCCACCTTTACGTCTTGCAGGAACTTGACGATCCCGGTCTGAGTGAATCGCTCGGGCGCAAATTGTTTGCTGGTGACTTCGCCGTCGATCAACGCGACCGCGGTGATGTAGGGTAGACTGTGATCCGCCGTCTCACGGCTTTGCGGATGCCATTTTTCCGGCTCGCTTCCAATGATGTCTACCGATGCATCGTGGCTTTCGATCACAACCGTTTTGATCTGCGAAGGATCCTGAATCTGGTTGCGCAGGTGCAACGCAGCCTCGATCGCGCTCTGGCTGTGATATTCCGCCGGCCAGTACTTGATGCTGGTATTCAAGATCATCGCCGCGGTGCCATCGGCTTCGCCTTTCCCGCGGATGACGAACTTCGAACCGACGTCACCGAGCGAGACACCTAGTTGCTTCTCGAATCCCATCTGGCCTTCGAAAATTGGCGCCGGCCCGGTCATCCCCGCGCGTGCCAGCAACGCCGAGTAAACTCCATGACGCGCCGCGTTCGCGAAGGCGACACCTTTCCAGTGCGATAATTCGCCAACCCGCGCCTGGCGCATCGCCGCGCAGGCGACTCCCGCGATGTTCACCGCGTGCCGCGTCTTCTCGGGATCGAGCTTCATCAACTTCGCCGCGGCCAGTGCAGTGGAAAACGCGCCGTAGGTAACGTGGTCCCACCCCCGCGCGCGGATGCTGGCGGCATCGCACAAACGGCATTGCACTTCGTAAGCCAGCGCTATCGCAGTAATGAATTCGCGGCCGTTCGCGTCCACACTTTCCGCGACGGCGAGCGCCGCCGCGATGTTGTCGCTTGGATGAGCGGGCTCTTTCGAAAGATAGGTGTCGTTGTAATCGAAGTAACGGATCGCGCAGCCGGTGGCGAACGCGGCCCAGTCCGGCGGCGCTTGATGGTCGGTGCCAATAATCGTTGCACCGTTCTTGGCGGAGAACTCCGAAGCGACGTTCCGCGCAATCATGCACGGCTCCTCGTTCCAGGCACCGAGCGCGCAGCCTAACGAATCAATCACGCGCCGCTTCACTTCGTGCACTACGTTGCTGGAGAGATCCTCGAATTCGAGAGAGCAGGCGAAATTGGCCAGTTGGTGAGCGAGCGTAACGGTCATAGGAAAAAGAGAAGCTGCAATCTGGCGATTAATCGCCGCGCGGCAACCTCTGGGTAGCGCCCGCTTCCCAACTCACAGGCCGCTCCAGGTGGGGCGATTACGACGGGAGAAGGATCCGCACTATTGTCCGCTCTGAACGTGACGCGGGATATTGCTACCCCCAGAGCGACAACCGTTAGGGTTTTCATCCGTGCTCATTGGTGTAATTCGTGGTTAAGTTTCTCCCCCATGAGCAAAGTTTACTCCAACGCCACGGCTGCGCTTGCCGGCCTTCTCCACGACAACATGACGATCGCCGCGGGCGGGTTCGGACTGTGCGGCATTCCCGAAAATCTCATCTCTGCATTACACGACAGCGGCGTGAAAGGCCTCACCATCGTCGGCAACAACGCGGGCGTGGATGGCTTCGGCATGGGGGTTCTGCTCACCACCCGGCAGGTGAAGAAGGTCATGGCGTCCTACGTCGGGGAGAACAAGGAGTTCGAGCGCCAAGTGCTAGCGGGCGAACTCGAACTTGAGCTCATCCCGCAGGGCACACTGGCCGAGCGGTTGCGCGCGGGCGGTGCAGGTATCCCGGGGTTCTACACCCGCACCGGCTTCGGCACCAAACTAACCGAGGGTAAGGAGACGAAAGTTTTTGACGGCAAGGAATACGTCCTCGAACCCGGCATCAAGGCCGAGGTCTCGCTTGTGAAAGCGTGGAAGGGGGATAAATCCGGCAACCTCATTTTTCGAAAAACCTCACGGAACTTCAATCCGATGATCGCCAGTTGCAGCCAGATCTGCGTGGCCGAAGTCGAGCAACTCGTCGAGATCAGCGAGCTCGATCCTGACCAGATCCACACGCCGGGTATCTTCGTTGATCGCATCATCCAGGGCCCGAGCTACGAAAAACGGATCGAGTTTCGCACCGTGCAAGGCAGCGCGGCCGCGAAGAAAGAGAATCCGATCCGCGATTTGATGGCGAAGCGCGCGGCGCAGGAATTGCGCGACGGCTACTACGTCAATCTCGGCATCGGCATTCCGACGCTGGTGGCCAATTACATTCCCGAGGGCATGAATGTCACGCTGCAATCCGAGAACGGCCTGCTCGGCATCGGCCCGTTCCCGACCGACGACGAGGTGGACGCCGATCTGATCAACGCCGGCAAGCAAACCATCACGACGATGCCTGGCTCCGCTTTTTTCTCGAGTGCCGATTCATTCACGATGATTCGCGGCGGACACATCGATCTCGCCATTCTCGGCGCCTTCGAGGTCACGGATAAGGGCGATATCGCCAATTGGATGGTTCCCGGCAAGATGGTCAAGGGACCCGGTGGGGCGATGGACCTCGTCGCCGGAGTGAAGCGCGTGGTGGCGGTGATGGAGCACTGCGCCAGGGACGGCAGCCCGAAGATTTTGAAAGAATGCACTTTGCCCATCACCGGTCTCGGAGTCGTCAACCTCATCATCACCGACCTATGCGTGTTCGAGGTGAAGCCGGGTGGCGGGCTCGTCCTCACCGAGCTGCATCCGGGCGTTATCGTGGACGATATCCGCGCCAAGACCGGCGCACCGTTCGACGTTGGGCTAAAGGACTGAATAATGTGGGAGGAGCCTCAGAGCCCCGACTGCTGCAACTCAGCCGTAAATCAGCGGCCAAGGATCAGTAACGATATCCGGTAGTGTCCTAATTTGAAATGTCGAGGTGAAGATGCGGCTCGTGCGGCGTTTCGTCTGGACAGAGTTTCGCGGAAACGGATAACGATCTGCCGCCCGCAATCAGAAAGAGGGTTTTGGCGCGGCCCTGAATGGCAACCGGTTCGGCAGCATCTAGCGGGAAAAAATTTGCTGTCGTGTTGTCAGGGAAAATCAGCGCCTCCCCTTTGGAGAGTATTTTGCCATCTGTATCCCACACTTCTGCGGCGACGCGTTCTGCCGGTATGCCATGAAGATCGTCCCAATTCGGTTCTTCAGGAAAGAGAGGCATTATTCAAACTTCAGTTCCGACGCCGGAATGCCTGTGCCGGTTGAGGATTGGTAATAACGAACGCCGTCCTTATCTCCAGCGATGTCCGTAATCACGACCGGCACATCATGGTCTTTATTCTTCCAGATGGCATTGCGCGGGAACGTAAGCGCTTTAGCAGGGTTCGGCTGTTCGGGACGAACGATCTTCTTTTTCCACAGCTTCAGCGTATCCAGAAGTAAATCGAAATCCCCATCCGACATCCCAACGGGAATCGGGGCGTCCCCTATATCGAGCGGAATCGGCAAATAGCGAATGTTTGGTGTCATTGGAGCGGGTGGTGGTGGTTTGACCCTCTCTGCCAGATTCTTATCAAGACGCTCAGGAATTTCGCTTTTTGTGGACTTCGGATCAGCTTTTTCATTCTGGATGTCTTGCACCTTATCCGATTCTGTAAACTTTGCAAAAGAAATCGTGTCTAGGAAAATGTTCAGCACCAATTGAGCCGCAGTCTTGGTAAATTTCCTATCAAATTCCAAATAATTGAGGATGCTTTCTGGGGATGAATGGCGCTTTTGCTCAAACAGCTCCCGGAGGATTTCGGGACGTAGGGCGGCTTCTTTGAGCAAGGGGATGAGCTCCTCTTCATTTCCGTAGTGTTTGAGAACTTCAACAGCCGCATCCGTAAGGCGAATCAAGCGCGATCCGCCGCCATCCGCTGCAACAAAGCCGTATTTCTTCAGCGCCGCGACTGAAAGAGCGGCTCCACTGCTCGTAGGTTTATAGCCCAGATGCCCCGCCGCTACGTTGAACGCAACAGGGCTTCGGTTTTCTTTATCCCAAAGCTTTTTGATGGCTTCGACTGCTTCGCGCAGGCTGATTGCCGGATAGTTGGGACTGCGCATAGTTTGCCGTTTCGTCTTGCTGGCGGGTGAATTTGAGGGTTTTTGAGGGTCATTCATGGTTGTTAAGTCCAGTGTTGGTTCGACAATCTAGAGCACAAAATAAACCCTGTCTACTGATTTCTGGAGACATGACTGTCTCGCTGTCTTAAGACAGCACGAGAGAATGTTATTGCGTGTTTGTCTTTGCCGTGCTCTAATTCTCAAATGACCCAGAGAAGAACAGCGTGCCCCTTGGTTGCGAAGCGCCGGATCGTTGGGCGTGGCAGGCCGGGAGAGTCTATCCTGATCAGAGAACCTCTCCCGGCCAACAGGCGCTAAAAGCAGTTGTCGGAACGTCCAATCCGTCCGGCAGACTGCCACTTCATCATCAAGAAACTTGGGGCGGTAGGTTTAACGGTAGAACCAGCAGGATTTACACCGGCTTGTGCGGGTCCAACTCCCGTCCGCTCCATCTTTTCTGTGCTACAAATTATCATATCATGATGCGTCAATCAATGTGTTTCTTACCCAAACGGGCAATGTCTTCCCGGTTCGCTTTGCCGCTGCCTTGAATCGGCTGAGTTCATCCAAGGAGACGCGTGCGCGGAGCGTGTGCTCCTTCGCTGCCCCTGCGGGTAACTTCGGACGGCCGAGGATAACAGCTTTTTTAGATTTTCTTTTCTGTAGCACAAAAATGTCTTGACCTAATATATTTCTGTAGCACAATAAGTCCAGAAAGAAATTTATGGCAAACACCCTGACCAAAGAAAAACAAGTGGCAGTGATTAGCGCGCTCGCAGAGGGCAATTCGATTCGTTCAATCGAGCGCATGACTGAAATCCATCGCGATACGATCATGCGCCTTGGAATGCGCGTCGGTGAAACATGCGCGCAAATTCTCGATCAAAAAATGCGCGGTCTGACTTGCTCCCGTATCGAGGTTGACGAAATCTGGGGATTCATCGGCAAAAAAAGGCGCAATGCGACGATGACAGATCGGACGCGCGGGATTGGCGACGTGTGGACGTTTATGAGCATCGACCCCGTGACAAAATTGATTCCCTCTTTCATCGTCGGTCAGCGTGACCGTTATCACGCTCATTGGTTCATGGACGATTTGGCGGGACGGTTGAACAACCGGATTCAACTTTCCACCGATGGGATGGACAAATACAAGGATGCGGTTGAAAACGCTTTCGGCGCAGTCGTGGACTATGCCCAAATCGTAAAAGAATACTCAACCCCGTCGGGGCAAGAAGTGCAACGTAGGTACAGTCCCGGCGAACTGCGGGCCGTTACTAAAACCCCGATCAATGGTGCTCCGAATCCAGACCATATTTGCACGTCATACATCGAACGAGCGAACCTCACGATGCGCACGCATTGCAAACGTCTTGCTCGTTTGACGCTGGCGTTCTCGAAAAAACTGCCGAATTTCAAAGCGGCAATCGCGCTCAATATCGCGTATTACAACCTTGTGAAAACTCACGGCTCGCTCCGCTGCACGCCAGCGCAGGCCGCTGGAATCGAGAGCAGCGCGTGGACGGTGGGAGATTTGGTCAATGCAGCGTGACAATATCAACCCAGGGTTAGAGGGCCTAATCAGGGCGAAATATGACTGCGAGGCGAAGCACGTAGCCTCCGAGCCAGTCCATGAAGTTTTCGAGGGACTGACAGCGTGGCAAGGGACTGTCGAGGTGTTTGATCTGATCGGCCATCCCAACGCCAAACGAGCCTATGCGTGGCAATATGAGGAAGGGAAAGAAACCAAGACCGTGGTGGTTTTGGAGATTCCCCCGGTAGATTCAGCCGAGACCGCCGTTAAGGTAGCGATTGCTGCAAAAGGCAAAACGGTCAGAAAGACGCGTGCCTAAGTCCGTGCGCTCTGGGGATTCTGGGTGGTGCTTTTTTCGCTCTCGTGGAACTGTTCGGTACGTCGCAAATCACGTACATCGCGCTTCTCAATAAAGCCGTTAGAGCGACTTTCTGGACGACGGGTGGTCGCCGAAATGGTAAACGCAGTCAAAGAAACAAAGACGCAAATAAGTATTAGCACAAAGTTCATAACGTATTCTTAGATCAGTTTTTCATATTTTCGTTGAGTTTGTCAATGGGGAGGGAGCATGACACAGGCCAGCCCGAGAACCAAAGAGCATCCATAGGCCCAGGGAGCATATGCCAGAATATTGGCTTGTAATGTGGTTGGCTGGCCCGCCACGGTCAGAATAGCGTTTGAAGTGAGTTCGACATACCAGCAAGTCACAACGAGGCCCAAAATCCCAGCCAGGCCAACAATGGCCATTTTCCTTTTGTAGTGAGTGGTCTTGGACGTGATCAAATCCCCTACGGCAGCCGCAGTTCCGATTAGAGAGATCAAAAACAACTCTCCGCGTGCCCATACGTCGCTCATTGACTTCAGAAGCCCATGGTCACGTAATATTAAACCGGATAACACGAGCGGAACAAGCGAGACGAGTACGCTGAAAAACAGCCACTTCATTATTCTGGAGGACATAATTCACCGCGTTTTGCCCAGAATCCTGCTTGGGTGCAAACCTTTTCTGACGAAAAGAAGTCATTTCTTAAGCGGCGTTCTTACAAACAAGATATAAAAAGTGCGGGCCGATTACGCTTAATGCATCATAGGCCTATACAAATATTTCGATTGTCGAGTCCGCGATGGACGCTAGTAAATTTCAAATTAGGACACTACCCGATATCCTTGCAGCTTGCACTACTTGCATCCCACTGTTCGGCTGAATCCACTAATCCTTTCACAACCGGATTCTGCTCAATGTAGTAAGCAACGTACTCAAACTGCCTGGCTGTCTTGACGTGAGTGCCGTAGTAGCCGTCTTGCCAAGCCGTGTCCTGCGTGCTGAGCAAGTAACTGGTTTTTCGTGCCACATAGCTCATGAAGTCGTGCATGAATTTGGGCAACGTCCATGGCTCGCGTAATGCGAAGAGCGCATGCCAATGATCAGGCATGACAACGAAGGCGCGCAAGTAAATGCGTTTATCATCCACCGCGAAAAGAAATGCGGAGATAACAATCGCGCGCGCCTCCGGATCGAGAAATGGTCTCTTAGGATGTAGCGACTTAGTGATGAAGAAAGTGGCTGATGCACCAGTCCAGCGATGCAGACGCAGGTTCTTAGAATGTGCTTGTGAGCTCACGTTGGTCGGGGCACTGAGGCCCCTCCCACATTTTCCCGCGGGCACAGCAGCACCAGCAATGACGCGATCGTCCAGCACGAGATCATAAAGATGAAGCCAGAACTGAACGAGCCGCTGCGCTGGCTCAGGTTGCCGATAATCTTTGGACCGACGAATCCGCCGATGCTAGCTGTGCAATTGATAAAGCCCACCGCTGCGGCCGCTGCCGAACTCGTGAGAAATGCCGAGGGCAGCGCCCAGAACGACGGCAGATAGGCGACGGTGCCGAAGCCGACGAGTGTGAACACCGCAATGAGCATCACGTTCGAATGTGGAATGAAAAACCACACGCCGAGCGCGAGCGCGGCCGTCAGTTGAGGAATGGCAAAATGCCACCGCCGCTCGTCCGTACGATCGGAGCTCCAGCCGAGAACAAGCATTCCGATCAGGCCCGCCACAAACGGAATGGCGCCGACCCAGCCGATGCGTTGAACATCGGTCCAACCAGTGAAACGCTGGAGCATCGTAGGAAACCAAAACCAAAACGCATAGCCACCGGTATAGGTGAAGAATAGCCCGGCCGTGAGCACCAGCACTGCGGGATGCCGGAGCGCTTGCCAAATCGTAACGTGCTCTAAGTGTGCTTTGGCTTGTCGCCCTTCCGCAAGGCGAGTAGTGATCCAATCGCGTTCGTCGGGCCGAAGCCATCGCGCTTCGTTAGGCCAATCCGGCAGCACGAACAGCGCCGCGATTCCTAGCACAACGGCAGGCAGACCTTCCAGGAGAAAAAGCCATCGCCATCCGGTGATGCCCAGCCAATGCACACCGAGAACCGCGCCGGCAATGGGTCCGCCGATCATGAATCCAATTGGAATGGCGGCCATAAACCGCGCCAGCGCCTTGGCCCGATCCTGATAAATGAACCAGTGAGAAAGATAGACAATGACACCGGGAAAAAAGCCCGCCTCGGCCGCGCCCAGCAGGAAACGCGCGCCGTAAAGCTCCAGCGGACTGCGCACAAAACCGGTGAGCGTTGTAAGTGCTCCCCATGTGATGAGCGTTATCGCGAGCAGGAGCCTGGCGCTCCAGCGTTCCACCAGCAGCGCCCCGGGAATTTGCAGCGCGAAATATCCAATGAAGAAAATTCCGCTCGCCGTGCCAAACACCGAATCGGTCAGGCCCAGGTCGCCCGTCATCCCCAGCGTCGCATAGGCGATGTTCGTGCGATCGAGATAGTTCGCGACGTAAAGGAGAAAAAGAAACGGCAGGAGCCGCGCCGCGATTCGAGTGCGCGCACTTGCCCCAGTGTCTAATTGGGAAGAGGCCATGGATGCGCGCAGAATAATGCGGGGGCCATAATGCTCACAATGCGAATTCCGCCACGCCCGTTTTCGAATAGCTAGCGCGGCGGAGCAATCAGCCTCGTGATTTCCTTATGAGCACGCTTTCCTCTCCCTCTGTCTTCCGGCCCATTATTCTCGTTGCTTTCCTAACGCTGGCCACTTGCCTCGCGGTCCATGCCGCTGACGCCCAGAATTGGGCGGGCGAGTACCGTGCCGAGAAATTCCTCAACGGCCGGGCAGTTTTTCAATTGAGCATCGAACAATCCGGCAATTCGATGCAGGTCACGTTCGATGGTGCCTACGCCGATGGCCACGGCGCCGCGCCGGAAGGTCAGGGAGCCGCGAAGGTTTCCGGCAACACTCTTCAATTCAAATTCGAAGACAGCTTCAGCAATTCCGGCACCGGCACGATTACGCGTGTGGGCGACGGCATCATCGTCTCGATGAAAACCACGCACGTGGAGGATCCGCGCTGCCTCGCCTTCTACGGACAGAACATGCATCTCAAGCGCGCTGCAAAGAAGTAACCTCGAATTTCGGAGGGCGACGGTCGAGCCGTGGCCTCTACACCATCGGACGGAAATGGCCGACGATATCCTGCAGTCGGCCGGTGATCTGGCCTAACGAGCAAACTTCCACAACCTCGATCAGCGTCGGGAAGCAATTTTTCCCGCTCTCGACCACATCGGCCAACTTATCGAGCGCGTGTTTCGCCTTTTCGGCGTTTCTCTTTTTGAACTTCGCCAGTCGATCGACCTGAAGCTGTTTCTTGGCGCGCGGCGTGCGCACCATTTTCACTTCGGGCATTTCGTCCTTCAGGTCGTTGTACTTGGTCAACGCGATGATCGGGCGGGTGCCATCGTAGATCTGCTGTTCGTAACGATGGGCCGCGTTTTGAATCTGGCTCCGTTGATAACGATGTTCGATCGCCGGCAACACACCACCGAACTCTTCGATCTGTCGGAATTCTTCGAGCATCGCCGCTTCGACCGCACGTTCGACCGCTTTCATGCCAGGCGAACCGCTCAGCATGTTCATGGTGTGTTTAAAGATGCCGGATTCGTCGAGCAGGATCGCCTGCCCGTGCGCCGCGAGGCGAATCCACTCTTCGCTCGGCGTAGTAAACGGCTCATCGGCGCTGTTCGAATGGCAGGAGTTCGTGCCGTTCATATAGGCCAGCATCAACTCCGCCGCCGTGCGCGTGAGATTGTTTTTGAATTCCGCCGCGACTAACGATCGACCGCTCGTCTGCGTATGCAGTTTGAACATTTGCCCTTTCGGACCCGCGCCGAAAACATCGCGCATGCCGATGGCCCAGATGCGGCGCGAAACGCGGGCCAGCGCTATGTATTCAACATCGAGACCGCAATCCAAAAAGAAGGAAAGACGGGGCGCGAACTGATCGACCGGAATCCCGCGCGCGGCGAGCATCTCGGCGTAAGCAAAGCCGTTCGAAACGGTGTAAGCCGCTTGCTGCACTGGCGTCGCGCCTGCTTCGCCAATGTGATAGCCGCTGATCGACACCGGATACCAACGCGGCATTTCCCGCGTGGTCCATTCGATCATGTCGCAGAGGAAACGCAGCGACGCTTCCGTGGGAAAAATCGTTTCGTTCTGCGCCTGCACTTCTTTGAAAATATCGGCTTGGATGGTGCCGCGCAGATTTGGAACCACCTGCGGGCCGAAACGCTTTTTTGCCGCCGTTATGTACATCGCCATGATAATCGGCGCCGGGCCGCTGATCGTCATCGACGCGGAAAAAGCGGCCGAGCCCATGTCGAAGCCGTCGTAGAGACGGACCATGTCTTCGTAGGTATCGATCGCGAGGCCGCCTTCGCCAATCTTGCCGAAAACGCCTTCCGCATCGCTGTCGATTCCATAAAGCGTAGGTCCGTCGAACGCCGTGCTCAGACGCGCGCTGCGTTGATGACCGGTTAGAAAATGAAAGCGCGCGTTGGTGTCTTCGGCCAGACCGAGTCCGGAAAAAAGTCGCGTCGGTTCCTCCACTTCAACGGCTTTGGGTGCAGCGATCTTCGGGCTATTTCTTCCATTCCTGGCATGGCCATTCTTACCATTTTTTCCAGCCTTCCCGTAGCTGCCGGCTTCCAATTCGCGCAGCGGCTCGAGGTACATTTCGCGATAGGCGCCGTTGGTGAAGGGAAACTCGCCCGGCAAGCCTTCGCCTAACAAGTAACGGGTAATCTCGCCGGCTTCGTCGATTTCCGGTAAGGCGAGACGCGGCAATTTCAAACCAGTCGGCGCCGTCCCGATGGGCGTCTTCGCCTTCACATCGTTCCAGCGATCGACCATTTGCTGACCAAATGCCTCGTCGGTCCGAGCTCGTTTTACCTCTTTGAGAACGAACTCATTGTAGTTCTCAACCGCTTCGACCACCTGTCCCAGTTTGCTCATACGTTTTGCTCGGTTAATAAATCGCACAACTCATCCACACCCGCATCACGATGCCGGTTCGCCACCGTCGAAACGAGAATCTGCGATTGCTTGTTCTGATCAAGTCTGCGTCCAATTTCAGAAGTCGCCGTGCGCGCGCGTTCCTGGTCGCTCTTGTTCACGACCACGATGTCGGCCAGATCGAGCATAACGATCTTCTGCAATTGCAGACGGCTGCCGTAATCGGGATTCATGACCAAGATGGTTTTGTGCACAAGACCGGTCTGAAACGGCATTGCCTCCTGGCCGGTGCCAACCGTTTCGATAATCACGTAATCGAAGCCGGATCCCGCCAGAAGCATCAGGCAATCTTCGGTCGCGGGAGAAAGCCCGCCGGCTTGACCACGCGTGGCCATGCTGCGCATGAAAACACGTTCGTTCTGCGAATTGATCATCGTTGCGCGATCGCCGAGCAAAGCGCCCGCGCCAACCACGCTCGGATCATGTGAGAGAATCGCGATGCGCGCTTTCGGTTCGCGATGCAGGAGACGCAGCACGAGCTCGTCGATCAGCGTCGTCTTGCCCGCGCCGCCCGGTCCGGTAAAACCGAAGACGCGGGTCTGGCCGTGATTGCTCTTCTTGCTCTTTCTTCCCTTGGGCGTTGGGCGTTTCTTCTTCCCATTTGCGTACGCGTCCTCGATCTCGGTCAACTTGCGCGCCAATTGCATATCGGCATTCGGCTTGCTGCCGCGAAAAGGTTTGTGTGGTCCGCCGTAATGTTTGTGCACGTAATCGACCATGTCCGCCAACGACGTGCCGGCAAAAAAAATCTTATCGACGCCGTTTCGCCGCATAATCACGTCGTCGTTACCCGTGATCGTGCCGCCGCCGCCGCCGAAAAGTTTGATGTAATCAGCGCCTTGTTTCCTCAAGAGCCTCGCCACCTCGGAGAAGAATTCAACGTGCCCTCCATTGTAACTGGAGATGCCAAGCGCCTTTACGTCTTCCTGGATCGCAGCGCGCACCATGTCCGTCGCGTATCGGTGGTATCCGAGATAAACCACTTCGATTCCATGCCGGATAAACTCGAGATTGATCGTATTGATCGCGCTGTCGTGGCCGTCGCAGATCGGCACAGCAGTGAGAACTCGGATCGGTGCGGCCATGGAGTTTGAAATCTTAGCGGCAATCGCTTGTCGAGCAATGCCGTTTCAGCCTAACGTCCGCGCATGAGTGCATCGGCTTCCCCACAAAAGACCGAACGATCGCAGGCTTTTCCGGCGATCGCGTGGGCCGGTTTGATCGCTGGAGTTTTGGATATCTCGTCCGCGTTCGTTATTTGGGCCTTGAGAGGCGTCGGGCCAATCCGGGGTCTCCAGGGGATTGCCACCGGCCTTTTCGGACAGGACTCATTCAACCGCGGCCTGACCAGCGCCGCGTTGGGTCTGGCGGCGCATTTTCTAATCGTGTTCGTGGCCGCGTGCCTCTTTTACGCAGTCAGCCGAAAACTCCGCTTCTTGACGCAGCGCGCCGTCGCTTCGGGGCTAGCCTACGGTGTGGCGGTCTACGTCTTTATGACCTGTGTCGTCCTGCCGCTGGCCTCCATTAAGCCGCGGCACACCGTTCCCGAAGTCATGAGGAGCATGGTCATTGTTATGTTCTTGGTGGGACTTCCCATCGCCCTCATCGTCCGTCGATACTCGCGCGCTCCCCTCGCCTCTCAACCAGCCACCAACAATCATCAACCTCCTCAATGAACGACCCCCTCGATTTCACCGGTAAAGTCGTGCTCGTGACCGGCAGCTCGCGGGGCCTCGGCGCAGAGATGATCAAGGCGTTTAGCCAGCGCGGGGCGCAATGCGTGGTCAATTACATCGCCGACTCCGCCGGTCAGAACCAATCGGATGCCGCTACAGTCGCAAAGGAATTGAAAAAACCGGTGATCATCGAGTGCGACGTCACAAATCCTGAACAGGTCGAGGCCATGATGAAAACGATCGGCGATAAGTTCGGCGGTCTCGACATCCTGATCAACAACTCCGGAATCATTCGCGACCGCACGATCAAAAAATTGACGTTGGAGGATTTCGAAAGCGTCGTGCGCGTAAACTTGACCGGCACCTTCAATGTCACGCAGAAGGCCGCCGCCATTTTGCGTAAGGATGGGCGGATCGTGAATTTATCATCCGTCAGCGGACAGATGGGCCTTTTCGGCCAGGCGAATTATTCTTCGAGCAAAGCCGCCATCATCGCGCTCACGAAAGTCTCCGCGCGTGAGTTCGCGCGGCAGAACATCACCGTGAATGCGATCGCGCCCGGCTTCATCGACGTCGGCATGAGCAAAGGCATGCCGGACGAAGTAACCGCAAATTTCATCAAACAGATTCCGCTTGGCCGATTGGGCGACGCCAAAAACATCGTCGACGCCGCCTTATTCCTCTGCTCGCCGATGGCGTCCTACATCACCGGCCACGTGCTAAACGTGAACGGCGGGTTTTACCTGGGCTAAGAAGGTTACATTCGCGTGCCGATTCGTCTTCGGCGGCCCCAATTCTGTCTCTCCCTACTCGATCGCGTGGACGATGTAAGTTCCGGCTTGTTTGTCGTCCTCCAACTTTAGGAGGCCGCGCTTTTGGGCTTCGAGGAGGAGCTCGTTGAAGGCACGGAACCCGTGCGCGCGCTCGTTAAAGCCGGGGTTCTGGCGCTTAATAGCTTGTTTCACCAGGGAACCGCGAATCGGATAGTCCTCACCTCGTTCAGCGCGCAGTGCTTCCAAGGTTTTCGTCAGAAGCTCGAGCGCTCCGTCGATGGAGGGTCCTGAGCCATGATCCTTTTCACGCGCAGGTCTAGCTGCCGGTGCAGCCGGGGCAGCGCTGGAACGCTTCTTCGCCGGCTCGACGCGCACGAGATCGTCGTAATAGATAAATTCGTCGCAGTTGCTGATGAAGAGATCAGAGGTCGACTTCTTGACGCCGACGCCGATGACGGTCTTGGCGTTCTCGCGCAGTTTGCTGACCAGCGGCGAGAAGTCCGAATCGCCACTGATGATGACGAAGGTGTCGACGTGGCTCTTGGTGTAGCAGAGGTCGAGCGCATCGACGACCATGCGGATGTCGGCGGAGTTTTTGCCGGACTGGCGAACGTGTGGGATCTCGATCAACTCGAACGCCGCCTCGTGCAGCCCGCGTTTGAACGTCTTGTAACGGTCGAAATCGCAGTAGGCCTTCTTGACCACGATGTGGCCCTTTAGGAGCAGACGCTCGAGCACCTTTCGGATGTCGAACGCGGGAAATTGCGCGTCAAGCGCACCGATGGCGATGTTTTCCAGGTCGAGAAAGACGGCCATCGTGGCATCGGAATCGGAAGCGCTCATCAGGTTGTGCACGTTAGCGAGATCACAAGCACGAGACAGCGAAAATGTCGCCACGGCAGCAATTCAAAGACGGATTTGTAGGGCGTTTCTGTGAAACGCCAATCGAACTGCACCGGGGAGGCGTCTGACACAGACGCCCTACAATTGTGCGAAACGGGACCTTCGGCGGCGAGGGCCTCGACCAAGGTCCAAAGAGGCTCCGAGAGAGGCACGGGAGATGCTGATTTATTCTTCATGCAGCTAACTCAACCATCTCTGCGCACGGTATTCTTACCAAAAAACATTTCCCAGAAGCCTCTGCCGCAACGGACGAAACCCGCCGATTTCAGGATGACGAGCTACGTCGTCGACGAGATTAATGCTTACGCTGCGATACGAGACATCGCGCTCGCGGAAGCCGAGAAAGACCCCAGCTCCGTGAATCTGGAGCGGGCTCGCATCGCGAATGACTTTGTTAAAGATTGCCTGAAGCCAGCCCGACCGCCGTACGAGGCCCAGCACCTGCCGGAAACAGACGCCGCGCGCGAACGCGATCGTTGCCGGGACGTCAGAGTTCGTCTCTCCTCGCTTCGCGCGCATCTGAACGCGATTTCACGATCTCACGCGCACGCGGCGTAAGGGATCCGCCAATCGGTGGTCATAGAGCGCCGCTACAGGTGGTCGTTACTCCCGGCCCCAAATCATGGCAACGGAAGTCGTGAGGCTGCCGCCCATGTTGAAGGTAAGAAAGTTTTTCACGTTCTTAATCTGTCGGGCGCCAGCTTGATTGGTAATCTGCTGATACGCGTCAAATACCTGGCGCACGCCGGTCGCGCCGACCGGATGGCCATCGCCGATCAAACCACCGCCGGTATTGACCGGAATCTCGAAGTCGATTTTCCCGCTGACGTGCTCGCCGCGCACTTGGGGCAACGCGGTCGCGCCGCTCATGGCTAACTCCGCGCCCTTTCCAGGCTCGGCCAGACCGAGAATCTCGTAAGCGATAATCTCGGTGATGGAGAAGCAATCGTGCACTTCCGCTCCCTGCATGTCGCGCGGCTTCAGGTTTGCCATCGAGAACGCGTTCGTCGCGGCTTTCCGCGCCGTCGAGAATGTCGGGGCATCCTTCTTCGCGAGCGCGAGGTAATCAGTGGTGTGACCGAAACCGAGCAGACGCGCCAGTTTCGATTTGTCGCGGCCGATGCTTTGCAAATATCTCTCCGAACAGAGCACCAGCGAGGCGGCCCCGTCGGTGATCTGTGAGCAATCGGAAACTTTGAGCGGAGGCGCGACGCTCGGATTCTTGTCGGATACTTGTGACGCGCAATCGTAAGTCAGATCCGCGTCGCGCATCTGCGCCAATGGATTGAGCCTGGCATGCGCGTAATTCTTATAGGCGACCTGGGCCAGGGCATTCTCGGAGACGCCATATTTATCGATGTAAATCTGCGCAATCTTGCCAAACAACTTCGGGAACATGAAGTCGCCGTACTCCGGTTTCTCGATGTGATAATCAGCCGCAGCACCGAGGACATCGGAGCCATCGAGAGACGACATCGTTTTTTGCTGTTCGGCGCCAACGACCAGGACGACATCGTAAAAACCGCCCATGATCCACTGCGAGGCGAGCAAAACGGAGAGCGCGCCGGAAGCGCACGCGGCCTCGGTGTGCATGGTGGGAATGCCGTGCAGCTTCGGATCGATCTCTGGAAGAAACGCGCCGAGGTGCAGTTGTTTCGTGAATTGGCCGGCGTTGAAATTGCCAACCGTCCCAGCGTTGATTTCGCCCGGATCGATCTTCGCATCGCTAATCGCTTTCCGGCCGGATTCCGTAATCAGATCGCGGATCGTCTTGCCTTCCTTCTTCAGGTTGCGCTTAAAATCGGTTCGGCCACCGCCGAGAATGTAAACAGGTTCGTTCATACGATTGCGTAAATTAAGCTGAATGCGGGCTGCTGTCATCCTGAGGCGCGCAGACGGCGAAGGACCTCACCAACTCGCAAGTGGCCTCCTATAGTCGCTTCGCGATCTACACCACCCAGACTTTGAACCATATTTTCTGGTTGAAGAAAACGTATGAGCCTTTGTGAGGTCCCTCGCCGTCTGCGCGGCTCGGGATGACAGACTTTGTTTCATGCTGATTGTTTGCGAGGATCGGCGGCAGCGATATATAGCACCCGGCCATGGCGCGACTTCACGAATATCAAGGCAAAGCCATTCTCGCCGCCAACGGATTCAAGATTCCGCGGGGCCGCGCCGCCTTAACCGCCGAGGAAGCCGTGGCGGCGGCCAAAGAACTCGCCGGCGGCAAGAAAGGCACCGAAGTGGTCGTCAAGATTCAAGCCTGGACGACCGGCCGAGCCGGCATCGGCGGGGTGATGTTTGCCAAGAGGCCAGATGATGTTCGCGGCCACGCGGCGCGCATGCTGGCCATGAAAGTTGGCCAGTTCCCCGTTGAAGCCGTGTTGGTGGAAGAGAAAATTGCGATCGAGCGGGAGTTTTTTCTTTCGTTTGCAATTGATGACGCCGCTCGCGCCCCGGTGATTATTTTCGCGGCCGGCGGCGGCAGCGGAATCGAAGAGCGTGCCGCCTCGACCCGGCGCATCGCCTGCCACGTGAAGAGCGGACCTCTGGATTCGGCCGTTGGCGAAGCCGCCGCTTCGTGCGGTCTTTCGCCGGCGCACGCGACGCAACTCGCCGACTCGATTCAAAAATTATTTACCGCCGCCCGCAGCGTTGAAGCCCGTTCGCTTGAAATAAATCCGCTGGTGCTGACAAAGGATGGTCAGTTCGTCGCCGCTGATTGCCGCATCACGATTGATGATTACGCCGTGGCGCGACACCCTGAACTGGGGATCGAGATCGCACGAGAATTCGATCATCCGCCTACTGCCCTGGAACGCGTGGCCTACGCCGCCGAGCAAAGTGATCATCGCGGCACATTTTATTTCGCGCAGTTGGCCACGGTGGCTGCCAAAGATTCCAAAGGTTTGGTTGGTTTTCACGGCGCTGGCGGCGGCGGATCCATGATGTCGATGGACGCCATTGTGAACGCGGGATTCACCATCGCCAATTTCACCGACACCAGCGGCAATCCATCCGCGTCCAAGGTATATCGCGCCAGCCGGATTATTTTGGCTCAACCCGACATCGTGGGTTATTTCGGTTCGGGCTCCGGCGTCGCGAGCCAGGAACAATATTGGTCCGCGTATGGACTGGCCAAGGCGTTTTGGGAACTTGATCTGCATATTCCAGCGGTGATTCGTTTGGGGGGCAACACCGAAGACCGCGCCGTGGATATTTTGCAGCGAATGTCCGGGCTGCTTCGCGCGCCAGTCGAGGGCTATCGCAAGACCGACGCGCCGGCCATGATCGCCGAGCGCTTCGCGGAACTTGTCGCAGGCGCGGGCGGCACAAAATGGAAACCGCGCGCTCCGCGTGTGCCGAAGTTCGTCAAGGATCCGTCGGCGACCATGTTTCCCGTGAAAAGTGGTCGCGTCTGGATTGACACCACGAAGTGGCCGCAGATTCGTCGCGCCGTGGAGACGCACTCGGGCGGATTGATCGTGGATCGTCCGGCAGCTGCCGGACCTGCAGCGGCGTTGCCGAGCGAAGAGTTTGCCAACAAAGATTCCGAGTTGCTCGCCTGCGATGTCGAGTGTCGACTCGCCGGAGTGGAAGGCTTTTACCTGGAACTCGATATTCCCGGCTTGGATGAATTGATTGGAGGCGCGCGCTAAATGGCAATTTTGATCGACGAAACAAAGCGCGTTCTGGTGCAAGGCATCACGGGTCGCGAAGGTCAGGCGCGCACTCGCCTGATGCGTGAGTACGGAACCAATGTTGTCGCGGGTGTAACACCGGGTAAAGGCGGACAAGCGGTCCTGGGCGTGCCTGTCTTCAACACGCCGCAGGATGCGGTGAAAGCTTTGGGAAAGATCGACATCTCGGTCCTTTTTGTTCCTGCGGTCGGCGTGAAAGACGCAGCCATTTCCGCCATTGATGCGGGAATCAAACTTACTGTCCTCGTGCCTGATCGCGTGCCGGTGTGGGATGCGATGGAAATCGCCGCCGCGGCTAAAGCGAATGGCGCGATGTTTGTCGGACCCAACACGCTCGGCGTCCTGAGCCCGGGCAAGGCCGTGGTCGGCATGATCGGGGGCCGCGCCGAAAGTGCGCGGCAATGGTTCAAGCCCGGCATCCCGACCGGCGTTGGAGTGATCAGTCGTTCCGGCGGGATGGCTTCGAGCACGGGCTACTACCTCGGACAGTCCGGAGTGCGCATTTCGACCATCGCGCACATTGGCGGCGACGCGGTTCTTGGAATTCGTATTCCCGATGCGGCGCTGATGTTTGAGGCCGATCCGCTCACCGAAGCCATCGTGATCTTTGGTGAAATTGGTTCGTCCCAAGAAGAGGAACTGGCACAGCTGATTCGCGATCGAAAAGTGACCAAGCCGGTCATCGCCTACATCGGCGGGAAGGCGGCGCGCGAAGGCACGCGCTTCAGTCACGCCGGGGCCATTATCGAAGGTGGTCGCGGCACGCACGCCGGCAAAGTGAAAGCCTTGCGGGAGGCGGGCGCCACGGTGGTCGATGCATTTGGCGAGCTACCGAGTGCGGTGGTTGATATTCTCAAACGCATAAACGGGAAAAGTCTTATGAGCGAAACTGACAAGAATGCCGTGTGGAATACCGCCGTGACTCGCATCGAGCCTAACCGAGTCGCGGTGCGCGGATACGACATCGCCGATCTCATGGGACGCGCCTCCTTTGGCGCCGCGGTGCATTTGATTTTGACCGGCGAGTTGCCGTCGCTCGAGATCGGACGTTTGATGGACGCGGTCTTGGTGGCGTCGATCGATCATGGCGCCACGCCTCCGAGCGCGTTGGCCGCGCGAACCGTCGCATCCACCGGCGCCTCGTTGAGCGCGTCGGTCGCCGCCGGCATCATGTCGATCAATCGTCATCATGGCGGCGCTATTGAGGATTGCGCCCGGCAACTGAAAAAGATTGCCGATCGCGCCACGAGCAAATCCATCTCGATGGAGGAAGCCGCCATGCTCACACTCGCGGCCATGAAGGAAGCGGGCGATCGAATGCCAGGATTTGGTCATCGCTATCACACCAAGGATCCGCGCACCGCGCGTTTGTTCGAGCTGGCGCGCGAAGCCGGCGTGGACGGAACGCACATGCAGGCGGCGCGGGCCGTGGAAAAATCGTTCGCCGATGCGAAGAAACCGCTCCCCATCAATGTGGACGGCGCCATCGGAGCCATCCTCGCCGATCTGGGAATGAATCCCGCGGCGTTCAACGGTATTTTCATGATTGCACGAACGCCGGGTTTAGTAGCGCATGTCATCGAAGAGCAAACCCGCGAGAAACCGATGCGGCGAATTGATCCCGTCAAACACGGCTATGACGGACCGCCGCCGAGAAGCATCTCTGGCGGAAGCTCCAAGTCCGAAGGTCCAAATCCCAAGGAAGAAGGCGAACAACGATGAACGAAGAAAAAATACTGACCAAACATCCATTAGGTAAAAGTGGGAAAAATATCGACAAGCAAAAATACGAAGCGCTCAAGAAGGCGATCCTTTCTGCTTTGCAAAAGAAGGAACTCACTCATGACGAATTATTCGATCGGCTCAACCAGAGCTTAAAGGGCAAGTTTTCAGGGAACATCAGTTGGTATGGAGAAACCGTTAAGCTCGATTTAGAAGCTAGAAAATTAGTCCAGAGAACTTCTGGCAAACCTCCAAAATACCGCCTGAAATCGAAATGAACACGATGAAAGCAAACCAACCAACCGCCTACGGCGTCACTAAAATCGCAGAACTCTTTCCCAGCATCAGGAAGATCAAGAACAAGTCGCTGCGCGAAAAGGTCGCTGCGGTCTGGAGCGAGGCCATTACCACGGGGTGCGGCGGCAAGGGCTGGACCTTCGCCGAACTTCGAGCGGTCAAGTTCACCCTGCTCGCCGGCGACATTAAGATGACTTTCGTCGAGCATCTCAATTCCTGCGCTCGGCAATGCACCGCCATCGCCGATGTGCTCAAGAAATCCTTCCGCTGCAGCATTCCCATTCAACGCGACTACCTCATCGCAGGTGCGCTTCTGGCGGATGTGGGCAAACCGCTGGAGTTTGATAAGGACGCGTCAGGCAATGTGATTCAGGGCAAATTCGGCCAGCAGGTGCGGCATCCCTTCACCGGCGTCGCGCTAGCCTACAAGCACGGCATTCCCGGCGAAGTCATGCACATCATCGCCACGCACAGTCACGAGGGCGATAAGATGGAGCGCTCGATCGAGTCGATAATTTTCCATCACGCCGACTTCGTGGACTTTGACATCGCCAAACTTCTCGGGAAGCGGGCCACCAAGAAGTGACGCATTGGGTGCTGTCTCAATTGGTTTTCTTGAGCAGGAAGAATTGAAACTCTATCTCGAAACGACGGTGCCGAGTTTTCTGCTCGCAGACGACGCGCCCGAGAAGCAGGAGGTGACACGACAGTTTTTCGAGTGGCTCGCGATCAGCCCCGACAAGCTCTACATCTCGGAATTGGTGCTGGCAGAATTGAACCGCGCCTCTCCAGCTGTGCGCGACAAGCTGTTGGAGGCCGTGGCCCGGCTTCCAGTGGAAAATCTTCCCATCAGCGATGAGGCCGTGGCTTTGGCCGGGCGATATGTGACCGATGGCGTGATTCCCGCCCGCTACCGAGACGATGCCGTGCACGTGGCATTGGCAGTTCTCAACAATTTGGATGTTGTGGTAACGTGGAACATGAAGCATCTGGCAAATGTGCGACGGATCGAGGGTATCAATCGGACAAATCTGGCCATGTCGTCTTCCGCCGATCCGGATCCATACGCCAGAGGAGGTAATTGAATTGTGAAAAAGATCGAACTGCGCGAATCCAAAACCTTGCTGGGGATTCGAAAAATCAAGGAGGCCATGGCGCGTGAGGCGGAGAAAAACCCCGATTACTATCAGCGGCTCAACGACATGGGAGCAAAACTGCTTAAGCCCTACGGCACGCGGAAGAATCCCAGCGGGAAGCAGTCGAGACGCTGATTGAGCCGGCGAGAGCACAAGTTTTATGAAGAAAACATCGAATAAGTCCGCTCGAACGCCGATGCGCGACGAAGACGATTTCTCGCAAGGCAAGCGTGGAAAATACGTGCGCCGTTATGCGCAGGGCGCGAACGTCGTCGTCCTGGAGCCTGATGTCGCCAAGGTATTCTCCAGCTCCAGGTCCGTGAATGTGTCGCTACGGAAGATCATTCGTCAACGAACGCCCTCACTCACGAAATAAAGGTTCGCTGAATTAGATATGGGCCTCACGCTCGTCGAGAAGATTGCCGCACGACACGCTGATGGACTCGCGGCGGGAACCGTGGTGCGCGCCGGCGATTTTGTTTCGATCCGCCCGCGCCATGTGATGACGCATGACAACACCGGTGCCGTGATCCCGAAGTTCAAGCAGATCGGCGCCACCGCGATCGCCGATCCGACGCAACCAAAATAACAGGGTCGGAAGATTGTATTCTCAGACCAAACGGAGTCGCACGATTCCCCGATTAGTCGCCGACCGAGTCAGTTGCATCCAGATTAGCGCCCTAAGGAGCCGTGCCCGCCACGATCCGCCGAGTGACTCGGAGGGGGGCCTCACTGGCACCTTTGAAGTGTTTCACGAGTATCCGCTGAAGTTCGAGGGCTACCTGCTCTCGTGTGCCAAGATGCCTGGCACGAAAGAAGGCGATCCTGATTGAAATATTGAAATTCGGATGCTCAATAATACTTAGTCGAGTGCGCAGCGAGTGTGTCCGTAGAAAGCTGGCTCGCAACATTCCCACGCCCACATTCCCAGCAATGAGCGAGAGTTGCAAGTCCGGATTGTGCAGCTCGGCGGCAACAATGAGTGGAACGCCGAGGTGTTCAACCCGATTCTTTATCTCTTCTCGCACCAAACATCCGACTGGATTAAGAACCCAATTCCGCCGATAAAATTCCGAGGATTTCGAAGACCTTAGTTGAGCCGAGGTTCGTGCGTGAACGAGTCGCATCGCTTCATGCGAAAGCGTTACTCCCTCCAGGTCGTGCGGCAGAGCCGTGTCAATGGGCAAGATGACAAGTGCCCCGTCCAACTCACCAAGGTGCAGGCGTGCCAATAACTGGCAACTTATATCATTGCAAATGTTGGGTTGAAGGAGAGGAAATTGCTTGCCCAGTTCGATAATGACCTCAGATATGTCCGGCCGCGCCAGAGCATGAGAGAGACCCAGACGAAAAGGCCCAACCGGGGGTGTGGTCCCAGACGTGGAAGCCTTCAAATCGCTCAGAGACGAAAGAATAGTGCGGCTCTTCTCTAGAACCTCGAATCCCGCTTGCGTCAGCTTTGGAGGTTTGAAATGTCGGTCAAGGAGAACAACACCAAGTTCGGCCTCTAAGCGCTGAATCCTTCGAGTCAATGCTGAAGGCGTAAGGTAGAGATCCTTGGCGGCTCGCTCCATCGAGCCAGTCTTAGCTAGTGCAACCAGAGTTTTGAGTTCCGCAAACAAGCTTAGGCCTTACCAGAAACCAAGATTCAACCAAATAGTGCATAATAAGCAAGTTAATTTTGAATATTATGAAGTTGAGGCAATTATTGTTCTGGATTATTTGTACCGCATGAGAGTGGATTTGCCGGCGCCATAATGGCTAGGGAGACGAACACACAATGTCATCAAGCACAGTGACAACGTCCGCCGATACTGCGAGAGAGCCCATTGCGCCCTGGTGGCATACCGTACTGGTGCTAGTGCCTCTAGCTGTCGGGTCGATCGCGAGCTGGTACCAGCACGGACTACCAAACGCAAATGTGCCAGGCATAAGTTCCCGGCTCTCAAGCTACATCACAATCCTGGTACAAGAGTGGTGTGTGGTTTTTTTGATCTGGCTCGCACTTAGACGCCGCGGGCTCTCAATAGGTAGTGTGGTTTCAGGCCGTTGGCAGACCCTTGGCGCTTTCTTCAAAGATCTAGGACTTGCCGTCGGGTTTCTTGTTGTCGCAGTCCCGCTGATAGGAGTTCTGGTTCATCTTATTGGGGGCGATGCCAATAGCAACGTGACCGGTATCACGCCCAAGACCGGATTCGAGCTTGTGGTATGGCTGGCGTGCGCCGCGACTGGCGGCTTTTGTGAAGAGCTCATCTTCCGTGGATATCTCACCCAACAATTCAGCGCGTGGACCGGCAGCCGTGTATTCGCTATCGTCCTTCAAGGGGTGATCTTTGGTCTCGCCCACGGGTATTACGAGAAGGTCATGGTTCTCATCATGGCTCAGGGACTGCTACTGGGACTGCTTGCCTACTGGCGCAAGAGCCTGCGCCCCGGAATGCTGGCCCACGGGCTGCAAGATGGTATCGGCGGCCTAGTCGCGTTCTTCTCATGAAGATAGAGACGGGTCCGCGCGCCTTGGTCAGGCCACAAGATTCAGTCCAGAATCTCTTGATCTTGTTCTCGTTATGCCGCCACCCGACATAACAGCTCATCCTAATTGCCGCCCTTTTGAACCTCAATCACAAACGCTGTCCGTGCGTGCGAACGCCAGTTGCGCCTGCCGGCATGTCACGCTGCAGTTGCGTAGGCGGAAGCCGTGGCTGAGCTTGGGTTTCGTTACCGCAAGGAGATCACTATGCCTAATGCATTTAGAACATCGCGAGATATCATCGTCCGAACCGAGAACTGGTCAGAAGCGCTGAAGTTTTATGGGTCGGTTCTCGGTCTGCCAATCACCCATCAAAGCGAAACGATCGTAGGTTTTGAGACCGGCTCCTTTTGCTTATACGTCGAACGCGGCAAAGAACATGGGGCGGTCTTTGATTTTCTGGTGCCAGACATTCAAGCCGCCAAGCGACAACTCGTAGCAGCCGGTTGCACCGTGATAGAGGAGAATCCTAAAATCCCGCGCTGCTACCTTAGAGACCCATACGGTATCGTCTTCAATATTGACCAATCTGCGGGCGAGAAATGACGTTGGTGCGGACTTACTTGTTCTCGCTAGACGGCTGGCCCTGTTGCCGATCCCATTCACGTCGAGGCCGCCGCCCGTATCAAATTTCCAAGGAACAGTCTTTCCATTCTGCATGCGGGCTCCGCCCGACGAAATGAATAGTGCGATATCTTCTCCGGGTCGACGATGTCCTCAAATCCTGGCGGACAAGCTTGGCGATTTCTAATTGAGTCTTAACCTGAATAGCTTTTCCTTCATCGTTTGCTCGCGGCCGATTGTGCCTGAATGACATTCAAACGGTGAATAATCTCTGGAGTCGCTTATGCATGAAGTCGATTGTCAATATGCCGAGTGCCCAGAAGAAAATTGACATGGGCCTCACGTTCTTAGATTGAGAAGGAAATAATCATGGGCCTCACGCTCGTCGAAAAAATTGCCGCTCGACACGCGGATGGACTCGCTCCGGGCGCGGTCGTGCGCGCAGGCGATTTCGTTTCGATTCGGCCGCGCCATGTCATGACGCATGACAACACCGGCGCCGTGATTCCAAAGTTCAGGCAGATCGGCGCAACGACGATCGCGGATCCGGCGCAACCGGTCTTCGCCATCGATCACGACATTCAAAATGTCACGCCGAAGAATCTTGAGAAGTACGCAAAGATCGAAGCCTTCGCCCGCGAACACGGCATCGATTACTACCCGCCGGGCACCGGCATTTCGCATCAAGTAATGGTGGAACAGGGCTACGTTGTTCCCGGCGCGTTGGTGGTAGCCAGCGATTCGCACTCCAATTTGTACGGCGCCGTTGCGGCGCTGGGCACGCCCGTGGTGCGAACCGACGCCGCAAGCATCTGGGCCACGGGAGTCACGTGGTGGCAGGTTCCCAAGGTGGCCAAGGTGGTGCTCAAGGGGAATCCTTCCGCGGGCGTCACCGGCAAGGATGTCATCATCGCCTTGTGCGGGCTCTTCAACAAAGACGAGGTGCTAAATCACGCTGTTGAATTCATGGGCGATGGAGTGGCGAAACTTTCCATGGGTGCGCGCATGACGATCGCCAACATGACCACCGAGTGGGGCGCGCTGGCGGGCGTGTTTCCATTCGATCAAATAACGGTGGAGTATTTGCGCTCGCGCGTCGGCGAGTTCACCAATCCCGGACGTCCGGGAACGCGCGGCCCAACGAGTCGCTCGGGCTACACCAATGCCGAGATCGATTCGTGGTGGAACGATCGCGCCAACCTAAGCGCCGACGCGGACGCCGACTACGCCATCGAACTGGAACTTGATTTGGCGACCGTGGTTCCGCATGTGTCCGGTCCCAATGAAGTGAAGACGATGGTCTCGCTGACGGAAATGGAGCGGAGACACGTGCCCATTCAGAAGGCGTATTTGATGTCGTGCGTGAACGCGCGCCTGGAGGATTTGCATGACGCGGCGGACGTGGTGCGCGCCCGCGGCGGACGCGTTGCCGAGGGTGTCGAATTTTATTTGGCCGCCGCGAGCGCCGAAGTGCAAGCCAGGTCGGAGTCCGCTGGTGATTGGCAAACTTTGGTCGATGCGGGTGCTATTCCACTGCCGCCCGGTTGCGGAACATGCATCGGTTTGGGCCGCGGTCTGGTGGGCAAAGGCGAAATCGCGATCAGCGCGACCAATCGCAATTTCAAAGGCCGCATGGGCGATCCCGATGCGCAGGTCTATTTGGGTTCGCCCGCTGTCGTGGCGGCCAGCGCGCTCGCTGGGTTTATTTGCGCGCCACAAACATTCACGGATCGCCCCGCCGGCACCTCTGTTCGACGCGCGAAAAGCAAACCGCAGGCGGATGTGTCAGTCGAGATCATCAAAGGATTTCCGCCAAGCGTGCGCGGTCGCGTTCTCTTTATCGACAAAGACAACTTGAACACCGACGGCATTTTCGCCGGGAAACACACCTATCGCGACGATCTCACGCCGGAAGAAATGGCGACGGTGACGTTCGAAAATTACGATCCGAACTTCAACACCCTCTACCGCACCGGCGACGTCGTGGTCGGCGGACTGAACTTTGGCACGGGATCCAGCCGCGAGCAGGCGGCGACGGCGCTGAAGTTCAAGGGTATTCCCTGTGTCATCGCCAGCAGTTTTTCTGAAACCTACAAGCGCAACGCGTTCAACAACGGCTTCGTGGTCTTCGAGTGCCCCGAGTTGGTGACGCACCTGCGCGCGACGCTGAAAAATCGCGCGCCGACCACAGTAACGTCGGAAATCACGATCGATTACGGCAAATCCGTCCTGACCATCGATGGAAAATCATTCGCTTTTCCGCCGCTGAGTCCCGCGGCCCAGGAATTGATCGTGGCTGGGGGCGCCGAAAATCTGGTGGCCGCCCGGCTTCGTAAGAAGTCGCAAAAGGCCGTGTAATCTTGGAAGTTTCTCACGCTTGGCTTTACCAATCGGTGTGCCGTTGCGAACTTTGTTTTGCCTCTCTGCCGTCTATCGCGGATAATCTCTTCGCGTGGCCACGCCGGAGACAACCGTCGAAAATCTAAAGCGTCTCACGCCCGATGAAGTACACGCGCGCAACGGCACCAACGCGCCGGGGAACAAGGAAGAATTTTTGCGGGCGGCGCGGGGCCTCATGACCGAAGAGGACGCAAAGAGATTCGGAGCACTCATCGAAGAAAGCTGCGAGCAAATCGATGAATGAAGCCCTGTTTTCTCGACACGTGCGCGGTCATTGACCTAATGGCGGGGCGTCAAGCTGCAAGAGACGCGCTCGCTAATTTCGATCATTTGCTCATTGGTTACGTTGTCTTGGGCGAATTACTTCTTGGTTGCAAGCGCTCGCCCGATCCAGAAACTGAATTTTCAAATCTGCGCAAGCTCCTACTCAACAACACTTGGGTCGGCGCTGACATCCCGACTTCCGTTGCTTACGCGCGTTTAGGTGCCGACCTGGAAACGAGTGGCCAACGAATTCCGCAAAACGATTTGTGGATCGCTGCCCTGTGCGTGCGATGCAACTTACCGCTGGTTTCAAGCGATCCACGTTTCGCGCGGTTGCGGGAATTGCAGTGGGTCAAGTATTGACTGCACTCCCAAGTCGATGAACTCGGGGGCCGCTACTTGCAGGCCGTAACGCCTCCCGGTAAAGTCGCGACCATGGCTAAATATAAAATCGCATGGATGCCTGGTGACGGAGTTGGAAATGATGTCATGGAGGCGGCGCGCATCGTGTTGGATCGCATGAAACTCGACGCTGAGTATGTGCCTTGCGACATCGGCTGGGATTTTTGGTGCAAGGAAGGCAACGCGCTTCCCGATCGCACCGTGAAAGCTCTCAAGGAAACAACCTGCGGTCTCTTCGGCGCCATCACCAGCAAACCGCAAAGTGAAGCCAAGGAAGAATTGGCTCCCGAGCTCAAGGACAAGGGATTGGTTTACTTTTCGCCCATCGTGAAGCTGCGCCAGATGTTCAACCTGCACACCAACATGCGGCCGTGCAAAAGTTATCCCGGCAACCCGTTGAATTATCGCGGCACCAGGATCGCCAATCCCAGCGGCGAAGACATCGCGATCGATCAGGTCGTGTTCCGGGAAAATACCGAGGGCATGTACGGCGGCGTCGAGTTTTTCCCGCTGCCCGAGCCCGTTTACACGGCGCTTTGTGCCAATCCGAAGATGAAGCCGTGGAAAGACAAAGCCGGACTCGAGAATATCGCGCTCTCAACTCGGATCGTGAGCACGCAGGGATGCACCAACATTTGCAAGCAGGCCTTCGAGTTTGCCAAGAAAACCGGGCGCAAACGCGTCACGCTGATCGAGAAACCAAATGTGCTGCGCGAAACCGGCGGCCTGATGATGCGTTGCTTCAAGGACGTGGCTAAAAGTTATCCAGACATTCGCGCGGATGACGCGAACATCGATGCGATTTGCATGTGGATGTTCAAGAACCCGCAGGATTACTCGGTCCTCGTCGCGGAAAATATGTTCGGCGACATCGTCAGCGATTTGTGCGCCGGCCTTGTCGGCGGACTTGGCTTCGCGCCAAGCGCGAACCTGGGCGACAACTACGCAGTGTTTGAACCGACGCATGGATCGGCGCCGAAATACGCCGGTCAATACAAGGTCAATCCGATCGCCATGCTCTTAACCGCGAAGCTGATGCTCGACTGGCTCAAGGAAAACGATATGGCCACGCGTTTGGAGTCCGCCATCGCTCGGGTCATCGCGGAAGGCAAGGTGCGCACCTACGACATGGGTGGCAAAGATTCCACACTCGACGTGGCCAAAGCTATCGCCGATTACGCCAGTTGATAGAGCTCGAGCCAGGATTTTCGTGGCGGGCAGACAGATTGAAGGTTGCCGCTGTATGCGTTAACATCGGTTTATGACCGCCGCTCAGATCATCGAAGAAATCAAACGCTTGGATCCGAAGGATCAAGCAGGCGTTATTCGATTTGCCTATCAACTCGACGCGGAACGCAAACTCACCGGCAAAGAGTTGTCGAGTCTCGCGGCGCGAATGACTGAGACCGATGATCCCGCTGAAGCAGCGATAATTCGCGAAAGCATTGTTCGCGGATTTTACGGGCGACAGCAAAAGAACAATGCCTAAAATTCGGCGGCAGAATCTCCAGCCGGCCCTACTCCATCATCTCCTCGACCGGATTCGTTCCCGCGAGATTTCGGCAGATCAACTTGGATTATTCGCCGACTGGCTCGACACCGAGCCTGAGGTGCCGAGCGAGAAATGGTTCAAACGCTTCCCACAAATGATTGTCTGCGGAGAAGGCGATCTGGTGAAGACATTCCTCAATGCGCAACAGCTTCCGGTCGGAAAAGAAGTTTTTTGACAGACGATCTATGTATCGTAAGCCGCTTACGATAGATGCCCCGCTCTGAAGGCTCAAAGAAACCGAAATGGCCACACGTTTGGAAACGGCCATTGCTGCAACCGCCAATCCGGCTCGGATCGTCATCGCGGAAGGCAAAGTGCGCACCTACGACATAGGCGGCAAAGATTCCACGCTCGATGTAGCGAAAGCGATCGCCGACTATGCCAGTTCTTAAATCGGAAAGATCGATATCTCCTCCCTGAGTAGCGGGCGGACTATTTCACGCCAGATTTTGCAATACAGCCGCGGATCTCGGCGGAGGCATCATGCAGCACCAGTCGCAGATCAGATTTTGGAGAATCATTGTTTGTGAGCGTTAACACAGACAAATAGGTCCTGACGCTGTATTGCAAGGCGTCTCCGCAATTCCCGTGGTCGGCGCGCCATTCGTCATGCTCATAAACTCGCACCACAACTGGAGTTTGAGCTTAAGCAAGTCGCGGCGCAACGCTGCTACATGGTGCACAAGATAGTAGCGACCCTGATTTCTTATCATCTTTCCGATCAGTGGAAACCTCAGCGCGTAATCAGGGTGCATCGGCTTATCGAATCGCGCGAGACATCATCCATCGCCACAAACAAAAACCCGTTACTTCACATTTGCGATCTTTACGATACTGCCCTTTGCCTGCGAGTCCTTTGGATCCTTTACCACTGTCACATACAATTCTTTCTCGCCTTCGCCGAATGCGACGTTTGTTGTGCCATCACCCGCGGCGATCTCAAATACGTGTAGAAGCTTGCCGTCAGGAGATATTTTAAAAATCTTACCGCCGAACCATTGGGCAACATAGATGTTGCCCTTGCTGTCGACCTTCATGCTATCAGGTCCAATCCACCAGGATTCGACCTTGTTTTTTGTGAGAAGGTTCAGCAAAGCAAAATTCGATCTGTTGCTCAACGAGCCGTCGTCATTGATCGTGAATCTCAACATGCAGTTTCCGACGGTTTCGCTGACGTAGAGGGTCTTTTGATCTGGAGAGACGCCTATTCCGTTGGCGTAATTAAGTTCGCCCGCTACCTCGACCCATTTCTGGCTGCCAGGCGCAAGATAGAGAATTTTTCCCACAACAGAGGTTGGCAGGTCCGCGTACGGGCCAAAGACCGTGGCATAAGCACCGCCATTGGCGGTCACCACAATATCATTTATGCCGCCGTCGAATGTCTTGCCGTTTTTGTCGGCATCCCAACGGCGCAGCTGCTTGCCGGTCAGGTCGAGTTCAAGGATGGCGCCATGCTCCTCGGTGCACGCGAGGAGGAATGTCTTCTGTTTCGTGAGCGCCAACCCGTTATGGCCGCAACCCGGGGTGTGATTCAACACGGTGGTCGTTTTGCCATCCCATTTCGACAACGTGTTAGAGACCCAGCCAACGTAGTAAAGGTTGCCGTCAACATACAACGGACCCTCGGGTCCAAGGATATTGCTGACGATAACCGTTTCGTCGGCGAACGCTGCCGTAGCAGTCAATATTGCGCCAACGGCGAAGCAGAAAATCTTGCTTACCTTCATTTTGATTCTTTCGGAGGCAAGATTCATCGGCGCCTCAACTCAGTGTGCTGTAGAACAATATGGTGTATCCGAGCAACATAGCCAGATAGGAAAAGCCCACGGCCCACTGGACCCATCGTCTGCGAGACACAAGTCCGAGCAGAGTTGGGACGAACATCGGCAGGACGGTCAGATTTTGCTTCACGAATAACGCGGCATTCGCTGTCTTCAGAAAATCAAGATTAGCGAGCAATGACAGGAAGGCGCAGGCCACAAGGGCACCGTAGAAATACGGCCGCTGGCGCCAGAAGAAGTCTTCCAGATCAATGGGCCCTTCATCGTGAGCTTTAGGCCCGACCAACACGCAAATAAAAAACATCGAAACGGCGAGCAAGAACCCGACCGTGATAGACGCGAGGTCCCAGGTTTTGATCGAGTGAAAATCCCAAAGCGACAACCAGTTGGCGAAGACCAAAAGAATGGCGTTGACCGTTCCCAGCGCGAGCAGCCCGGAAAAACGCACGCGCTCGCGCACCACGACGAGTTCAGCGATACGTGACAGCAAGTGCGTCAAGGCAAGGGCATAAACGAATGATAAAAGCGCCGTGACGTGTTCAAATACCGACATTTTGATTCCTTCCATTAGCGGCGGCGACGCCAGATCGTCGAAGGCCGATAAGCCCTTTCCAAAACACTCTGCCGCCCAAGCTTCATGTTAAGCCAGCCTGAGAAGAAAACGTCCAACGAGCAGCGACCAGACCGGGATGGTGATGAGCTTTTGCTCTCCGCGATATCACTTACGCGGAGTCTCCGGCTCCGGCATGGACATCCCACCTATGATCTGCCAATCGTTTCCGGTCTTGAGCCACGCGTGAGTGATGCGGAGTGTGCGCGCCTCTCCTCTGCCATCCTTGTCCAGCCATTGGAGCGTTATCCAGTAATAGACCGTTGCCACATCCCCGGTCACTTGAATGGCAGCGGGTTTAAATTCACCGGTCTTGAATACCAAGCCCTTGCTGGTTTGTGCGGTGATCCAATCGGTAATGTGATTTTTGTGAACCGGCACGTCGCTAACCGACGGCCAACCCAGGAAATCCTTGTGCCACAGGTTGGAATAGGCCGACAGATCATTATCCTGCACGTACTGCCAATATGCGCGCTCGAGTTTCCAGAGTGTCTCTTCGTCCTTCGACGGTGGCGCCGGATTTATCGTCTCGGACGCAAGAGTGAATTTGGCAATGGTGAGCAAACCAAGCAGAGCGATAAACACGTAGACGGATCGTTTCATAACTCTTAATTTCTCCTTCTTCCTTTCCTCAGCTGTTCTTGGCGAGCCACGCGTCGACGTCAGCGACGAACCCGGGAATGAAGCCTGCATGTTTGGCGCTGCGCCACCAGGCTTCGCCGCGCACCGTTCTAAGCAGGCCGATTAAGTGTGGGCCGACCGCTAATTCGAAAGTCCCCTTCGGAAAAATACCCCGCTGCGTTCTCTCCCAAATGTGGAAGGACGCCCAGAGATTTTCTTGTAGCATTTGCTCCAGCCTCAGCTGATCGGCGGCATCGAGGGCAGACTCTCCGTGCAAGCCGGCGGTCATCAATTCGGCAATATCGCGGTTTTTGGCGATGGCCATGCGGATCACCGTCCATTGCGCCATGGTGGAATTGTGTTCGTTGCGCTGGAGCGCGCCCGTATTTTGTCTGATCTGTAAACCGACAAAGATCAAAGACAGAATCACGCCGACTGAGGCAACCATCTGCGCGATATAAGACAATTGTTCGAACGACACAGGTTTCAATTGCTAGCGGGACCGCAGTGAGAGTGCCCGCGCGCTCGACAAATGTCGATTGCCAAGATTCATGTTAAACCCGCTTTGAGAAGAAAACGCCTGACGAGAAGCGACCAGGCCAGGATGGTGATGAGCTGGTACCAGGCAAAGAATCGGTCGTAACCCCGCCGGCGCAGGGCCAGGCCGGCGGCACACTGAGCAAGGCGTAATGACCAACATACGGAAGATACCAGATTGGATGGAACAGGCCGCCGCGCATGGCTGTTTGCAAGATATCGAAGAGACACATGACGACGTAGGCGCCGTAGTAGCCGACGCGATTTTGCAACCAAATATCGCGATGCTCTTCCGACTCCGATAAATCCGGAGGATAAAGAAAGATGGTGAGCATGAAGAGCGAAACCATCCAAACAATCAGGACCAGAAACTTCTCGAACGTCCAGTTGGTCTCCGCTCTCCAGGAAAAAATCACCCACCAGTTCAAGATCAGGATGAGCAGAGTCGAGGCGGTCAGAACCATGTGGACCTCATCGATTGGGCTCTTTTGGCGCCGGTAAAACGCGCGGCCTGCTCCGGAAGGCAGATTGGTTATGCCGAGGCCGATGATGAGTGAGATGAGAACCGAGATGAAATCGAATTCGCCCATTTGCGTTGGCATGGTCGATTAACCGTCGACTCCGTGCTTGAGCTGGCGTTCGTACTCGGCGTTGTCGAAATGACCTTTCGATTCTGCGATGAGTCCGTCATTGTCGATCTCCCAAAGTTCGTAGCCGCTGATTCGAACGCGTTTTCCTGTGCCGCCCGGTCCGGTGTTGGTTCCAGTTAATGTCCAATGGAATTTCGTTCCGTCCGAGTTGTGCACGACCTTGTCCATCGTCACGACCATGTCCGGAAATGTTGTCATGAAGGCTTGCGCTTCCCTGGCAATCGCCGTTCGCCCGACGGCGGGCGTTCCTTCGTTCACGCTCAGGGAACCGTTCTCGGCATAGAACGCAGCGACACTTTCAGGGTTTTGGCTGCACCACGCCTTCGCGTAACGGGAAGCGAAGTCATTCAACTCGCTCATATCATCGGAGCAGGAGCTGTTAGCTTCCCCTACAGTTACAGCGTCCGTTCATGTGGCGTCTTCGGCACGATGATCTCGCGGAGATTGTAGGTTGAGAAAGCCTTGGGTTTATTTCCTTTTGCGATGATCTCGCCGCTGCCTAACGATCAGCGCACGAGCAGGTCCAGTTGGCGCACATCCAAACCGGCCTCGCGATAGTGCTTCCGAGTCAGCTCCAGAGCGGTGAATCCGTCCTCGAAGGCAGCAAAGCCACCGTCCACCGCCTTGTCCAGATAGATGAGGCCGCCCTCGACTATGAAAAGAATCAGCGCTGCCTCTGGTGAGTCGTCCGTGATGACCAGCGTGTGAGCCTCGCCGGCGGGTTCGTAGATAAATGTTCCGGGCTTTGCAATCCAGTCATGCTCCAGGTATCGCCAGTGACCACGCATAGTATAGCCACGAACGGTGCCCACATGGTAGTGAGTGCCCAGCTTGGCGCCGGGGAGACCTTTCAGAACGACGCTGAATCCTCCAGACGTGACGTTAAAGCAGCACGGCTGGAACCAGACACCATTCGCATAAGGAACCCAGAGGCGGTCGTCCTCCACGTTGATGTTGGCAATGAAATGTTCGCGACTCCGTTGATTCGGATCGAGGCCGTCGGTGAAACTGTTGAAGGCAGTGATCGGCATATGTCCTCCTATTGTGCGTCAGCTTCTGCGGTTCCCCGTTCGGCTCGGATTACTTTTTCTCGGGTGCCGCGGGCGCTGGTGAAGATGATGCAGGTGTGGCGGGCAAATCGGAACTGAACATGTCGGCGGTGACTTTCCATTTGCCATCGGCTTGTTTTTTCCAAACCTCGCAGTACTTGCCTGTATCCTTGGTGCCGTCTTTCATCGTCATCGCGTAGGTGCCGATCAAATAACCCATCTCGCCGGACTTCGCCATTTCCACGCGAGTGGTTTTCCAATTGATATCCGTCAAGCTGTCGAGAAATCCTTTCCACAAATTTCGAATGCCAGTCTTCGATGTGACCATCGATTGGTTCGGCGGCAGGACCATCGCGTCGTCGGCATAGAAGGAGACCGTCTTATCGAGATCTTTCGCTGCTGCGACTCTCGACCATTCCGCATCGGCGTCGCGCACTGCTTTCTCATCGGCACCCGCGGCGAAAGCGACCGTCATCGGGACCAATGCAATACACAAACTCAGAATAAATCTTGTTTTCATGAGAGCATCGAAGTCCGGATTTCGATTTCCCGTCAATGCTATTTTCAAGCGAGACAAGATTAACCGGATTCAGGCGATTTGGGTCTCGTTAAAATCGGGTCAATCCTGTCCTTCTATTTCCTCCGCACACACCTCTGGCGATAATTGTCGATCTTCACCATTCTCAATCCGCGGTCTCCTCGCGTACGCTCCGCGCGCGAATTGATATTGACGCCTACTAGCATTTCTGCCGGAATCGCCGCATGATGAAAATCCGAATTGCAGTAATGGCGGTCGCCCTGTCGTTTGTGGCGGCAACAGCCTGTTTTGCAGCCAACGCTCAGCTGGGCACATGGAAGTTCAATGAGGCGAAATCAAAAATCCCGGTGGGGATGGGCAAGAACACCACCGTCGTTTACGCGGAGCAGAAGGACAAAATTAAGGTGACTGTAGACGGCGTGGACAAGGATGGGAAACCGACGCACAGCGTCTGGGTCGGCAAATTCGATGGGAAAGCCTACCCGGTGAAAGGGAATTTGCCCTACAACTCCGTCGCCTACAAAATGGTCAACGATCGGACCAACGACATCACCACGATGAAGGATGGCAAGACCGTCTGGTCGGGTCGGATCACGGTCTCGGCGGATGGCAAATCGCGCACGGTCACCATTAACGGGACAGGCGCGGACGGGAAGAAGTTCAAAGGCAAAGCCGTTTACGACAAGACGTAGAACAGAAGTCGGCAGCGGGAAGTCAGCCGCCTTCGCGTGAAGCTACGGCGAGCCGGGGAGGTCAGTGATCGGAGACAATCCGAGAGATTGTCGATCTTTACTGCTTTTCCGCCAGGACGTAGATGACCCATGGGGCGATCGATGTCTCGGCCAGCCAATGGTATGGCTCATTCTTTCGCCCGAGCGGTGTGTGATGAGCGATGAGGTCGAGTTCAGCGGCAGCGAAAAGTTTCAGATAGTCCTCATGGAACCAAACAACGTCGACGACGGGACGCGCATCCGTCACGTCCTTCATCACGATCCGCACCGGCGAACCGCCCTTTGCGCGACGATTCTCTGGAAAATCTTTGGTGGTGAAGGATACCCATTCATGAGTGTAGATGTCCGGCGTCGAGCCGAGCAAGATGATGCGCCCGTCGTCGTTCAGTAATCGTGAGAGGCGACGCAATAGTTCACATCGCCTGGCCACATCGGGAATGTTGTCAAAAGCGAAGACAGAAAGAATCAGATCAAAGCGAGTTTGATCGAAGGCGCTGAAGTCGCCGTCATCGACCAGCCGATAGCTTCCCTCTGGATCGGCGTCGGTCGCCAGTTGGATCATGCGCGTTGATATGTCGAGCCCGATCGCATTGAAACCGAGCTTTTTCAGAAACCGCGTCGAGCGTCCGGCCCCGCATCCAAAGTCAAGGGCTTCGCGTCCGGCAACGTGTTTGTCGATTATCGCCGGCAGATCGCGATATGCGAGATAGTATGTTCCGGGAAACTCGAGAGTCGCGTATGCTTCGGCCCTCTGGGCATCGTCGTAGACGTTGGAGAATGGCACGACTGTTTCTACCTCACGCCGGACCGCGCTTCAAAAATTGTTTGCAAATTAAATCCTGAAACAGCGCGTCAAGCTCGCAGCGGGCGCTGTGCTACGTTTGCGCGTGTTCGCTATTTCCCGCCGGTAATCTTTCGCACGAGCGCGTCGAAACGCGGATCGCCGCGAAGATCGTCGAACAGTGGATCTACTTTGATGAGAGAAATGTAGAATCCGGTGTCGTCGTAGCCATGCTCCAATTCGTCGATCGCGTGCGCCTTATCGCCTAACGCAGTAAGAACAACCGCGAAAGCATAGGGGGAGATGTATTGCGATTTTGCCTGTTTCCTCAGGCGTGCGAGAACCTTTCGCGCCTCGTCCGTTTTTCCTTGGCGAGCACAAGCCTGGCCGAGCATGGCGAGCGAGAACGGATCGTTATTTGATTCGAAGGATTTCTGATACTCGGCAGTCGCGTCAGTGAGCTTCCCCTTAAACTGAAGGGCTTCCCCGAGATAGTAATGCGCCACATAAAAACGCGGATCCATTTCCAAAGTCTTGCGAGCCTGCGCCTCCGTTTCGTCGTAGCGGCGTGCATTAAAATAGACCCAAGCGAGATCGGCGTTGCAAATTAACGAGAGCGGATCGAGCTCGATCGCGCGTTTTCCTTCCACAATCGCGCGATCAGACTGGCCGATCGCCATCAACGGAAGTGCGATCCAATGGTGCGCCGTCGCATAATTTGGATTTAACTGAATCGCGCGCTCTAATTCGGTAATCGCACGGTTGAGGTCGAGTTCGAGGGTGGCAAGCAATCCCGATGATGCGTGGGCCTGCGCCAGCGAATCATCCAGGGCCAGCGCTTTCTTTAGAGCGGCTCTGGCGGGAGAAACTTCCTCTTTCGTAGAAGTAGCGCCGTAGGCGGTAAGAAGCAGATGAGAATCAGCCAGGCCGACATAAGCGAGCGGGTAACCAGGATCCTTTGCGATCGCTTGATCATAATACTCGATCGATTTGCGCAAGTCCGCACCGGTCCGCTTCTCCGCGAAAAATTTTCCTTTGAGATAAAGCTCGTAAGCTTCCGGATTCACCGTCGGTGTTTTCGCGATCGAGCTCTTCTCCGAGCCGGTAAGCCTTGCTTGCAACGTCTCGGCGATCGTTTTCGCGATTTCGCTTTCGACTGCGAAAATATCCGTCAGTTTCCGATCGTAAGTGTCAGCCCAAAGATGTGCGTCGGTGAGAGCGTTGATGAGCTGCACATTCACCCGGACCTGATCGCTCGCTTTCTGCACGCTGCCTTCCAAAATGTGGGCCACCCCAAGTTGCTTCGCGATCTGGGGAAGATTGTCCGGTGTGCTTTTGAAATGTTGCGTCGATGTGCGCGAAATTACTTTCAGATCCGCGACTTTGGCCAACCGCGTCAGGATTTCATCCTGCACGCCTTCGCAAAAGTAAGCGTTGTCGGGATCGCGACTAAGGTTGTCGAATGGCAGCACTGCGATCGATTTATTCGCGATCGTTGCCGCGGTCGGCGATCCCGATGAATCCGACTTCGAGCGTACGAGTTGATACACGAACAACCCGGCTGCGGCGACAGCGAGCGCAATGGTTACGGCAACAATCTTTCGCCCAGTCCGACGCGCGATTGATTTGTTCGGATCGATCTCGGATTCGAGCTTGATTCCTTCGGACGTGATCTCAAACGCCCAGGAGAAAATCAGCGCAACGGGAAAGCCGAAGATGATGACGAGGATAAATATCTTCATCACCCATGGCGGCGCGTCGAAAGCCGGAAAGAAAATCGACGCCGCCTGAATCAACAGCCACGACACCACCGCGTACGCGACAGCGACTTTGTAAACGTTGCGTCGCTTCAATTCGGCGAAGAAGTTCATTGGCAGATGAAAGCGTCCGGACCGCGTTCCGGGGTGGGCTGACAGAGGTCCGGCCAGCGATTTTGTTTCCAGTAATCAACCAAACCGATCCGTTTTGCGAAAGCTTGAAAGGCCGGGTACTGCCGAGCCTTGCGTGACCATGCGTCCGGTTGCCAGAGAAAAGTGTAATATGCATCCGACAGTCCGATGCCATCGCGTTCGAAGGAGGCGAAGGACTGTTCGGGTTCACCCAAAAGGAGCAACAGCGTGCCCGCAAACTGGTCATGTGGATGTGCGGCGATGACAGCAAGCCCTGCTGTTCGTTTCGCCTCGTCGCCGTAGCTGCCACGAAAAATCGCGGCTAACTCCTCCTTGCTGAACCCACTCTTGAACGCACCGAAACCCTGCGAGAATGATTCTGCCCCTGAATCGGGATCGCCGTCCGCCGCGGCCGAAAATCCAAGCACCAATCCGCCAAAGGGACTGCCGAGCGCCTCCGTTCGTTTTGCGAGTTTGACTGCCGTGGCCTTGTCGCCCATGTCCCAGCGGCCCATTGCCTTGTAGAAAATGACGAGATCATTGGCCGGGTCCGCGGCGAGCGCACGATCGTTCACTGTTTCCGTTTCCGCGATGCGCCCCATTGCGGCCAGTTGATTTGCCAACCAGAAATTCGCAGTGACGTCGTTTGGATCGATGGCGATTGCGCGTTGCGCAGGCTCGACCATCTCGCGATAGCGGCGTCGGGAAAAATCAATGTAGCCAAGCGCCGTATAGGCTTCGGCGCTTTTCGCATCGATGTCGATCGCTCGATGCGCGGCTTTCTCCGCCGCGGCCCAGTTCGTCTGCCAATCTGCGCCGGAATATTGCGGCTCGACCGCGAGCGCGACTGCCAGTTTGCCCCAGGCGCGCGCGAAGTTAGGATCGAGCCGCGTCGCCTCCTTAAGCAAGGCAATCGCACGAGGCAGACTGTCGCCGACGCGTTGGCTAACAAGAGTCTGCGCTTTCGATGAATAATGCGTAAGCCTGCGCATCGTCGGTCGGCTTATCTACGAGACGACCTTCGGAAGGATCGGCCAGCACGACATTGAGTTCGCCGGCGATGTCGCGCGCGAACGATTCCTGAAGATCAAAGATGTTGGCGAGTGTTCCGTTGTAAGTCTTCGACCAGACCTGCAAACCATCGGCGGCGCGAGTCAGTGCCGAGATGATGCGCACTTGCTCGCCCTGTTTGCGAACCGAGCCCTCGAGAACGTTAGCGACGCCGAGCTCGGAACCGATCTGTTTCAAACTGACGTTCTTCCCTTTGTAGAAAAAAGAGGACGACCGACCTACGACTTTCAGGCCTCTGATGTGCGCAAGCGCGTTGAGAATTTCCTCCGCCATTCCGACGGAAAACGACTCTTGATCATGGTTCGGCGATAAGTCGCTAAACGCCAGCACCGCAATCGATTTATTCGAAGTCCGAGCCGGACTGGCGGTATCCAGAGCAGTGTAGCGACCAAGAAAGAAGAGACCGATCGAGAGGATCGCGCCGATAACAACGACGTAAATCCAGACGTGTTTCTTCTTTCGCGCGGTCGCCGTCATCGTGTCGGCCGTTTCGGTGCGCTTAATTCCTTGGGGCGTGATCTCAAGACTCCATGCGAGCACAAGCGCGATCGGTAGCCCGATTATTATGAGCAGGACGATTAAACGGATGATCCAGTTCGGAACATCGAAGACCGGAAACACCTGCGCGATTCCTTGCGAGAGCGCCCAACCTGCGACGACGTACGCAATCGCTACCTTGTAAACATTGCGCCGCTTCAGCTCGGCAAAGAAATTGTCGATCTTCATTGTTCTTCGCCAAAGATTTTTTTCACGAGCGCCTGGAAGCGCGGCTCGTTGCGAACGCTGTCGTAGATCTGATCAATCTTAATATACCAACACGCGCTGTCCTGCTGCTCGTAAGATTTTTCCAGCCAATCCAAACATTTTTCTTTTTGGCCAAGTCCAAGATAGATCGTCGCGAACGCCGTTGGACTGACGTATTGCCGTTTCGCAACCTCTTCGAGCTCGCGCAGTGACTGCTCGGCTTTCGCCCGATCTCCGGAGATGGCATAAGCGTAGCCGAGGAATCCTTGATACCACGCGCCGGGATCCGGAGTTTTGGAGTTTTGCAATTCCGCGATGGCGCCGGTCGTGTCGCCTCTCTTAAGGAAAGAGAGGCCTAACAAAACGTGGCTGATCGCTGAATTCGGATCCATCGCCAGAGTCTTTCTGGCTTGCGGGATCGCGTCGTCGTATTGACGTGCCCAATACTGGAAGAAGCTCAAACTCATTTGAAAGAACGGATTCAGCGGATCGAGTTCGACCGCTTTCCTGGTCTTGGCAATCGCCTCGTCGAATCGACCAAGCCCGTTCACGGTCCAGGCTTGTAACTCATAGGCGAATGCCAGATTCGGATTCAGTTCGAGCGCGCGATCGAATTCTTTCAGACCATTCCGCCAATCATAATCAGCGACGAGTGTCAGGGCGAAGGACATGTGCGCCTCCGCCAGTTCCGGATCGAGTTCCAGCGCCTTTTGGGCAAATTCCTTTTCCTTTGCGATGGCTTCCTTCTCCGGCATCACCACGCTTCCCATGTAAGCGTAGTTGTCAGCCAATCCGCAGTAGGCCAGCGCAAATTCAGGATCAATTCGCAGCGCCTCCTCGTAATAACGGATCGCATTATTCCAGCCGGTCTGCGTGTACTTGGCGAACTCGTACCGCCCCAGCAAATAGAGTCGATGTGCTTCCGGATTCTCCGTCGGTTTCTTTGATAATGCGCGCGCCGCTTCAGCGCCAAGATGCACTTGCAAGGCCTGCACTACTTGCTCGGCCACGCTGCTCTGAAAATTGAGAATGTCCTTTACGTCACCGTCATAATCCCTCGACCAGAGATGATAACCGTCGCTCACATTGATCAGCTGAGCGGTCACGCGCAGTTTCTCGTCGGCTTTGCGCACGCTTCCTTCCAACACCGTGCCCACGTGCAGCTGATCGCCGACTTTACGAAAGATGTCCTCTTCGTTTTTGCCCTTGAACGCAAAACAGGATGTTCGTCCTGGCACGCGCAATCCCGGCACCTTCGACAGCACATTGATCAATTCCTCGGTCATCCCGTCACTCAAATACTCGTCGTTTTTATCCGCGCTCATGTTCACAAACGGCAGCACCGCGATCGATTTGGCGTCAGCAGTCGCAGTGATTGTCGATCTTGAAAAGCGCAACAATTGAAAAGCGAGGAGGCCAGCGGCAATTACCGCGATGCCGATAATGAGCGCGGCAAATTTTCGTTTGCTCCATTGGGGAATGACTTCATCGGGCGAAACATTTTCAGTTCGCTTCATCCCTTCCGGCGTCATTTCGAAGGCCCACGCGATAACGAGCGCAACCGGAAAGCCGACCAAAGTCAGCACCACAACCGCAGTCGTTAGGCCATCAGGAAGATGCAGTGCCGGAACAATGGTCGCCGTGACTTGTATCACCAACCAGCCGACCACCGCGTAGGCGACCGCGACTTTGTAAACGTTGCGTCGCTTCAGCTCGGCGAAGAAGTTGTGCAGATTCATTGCAGCTTCGCGTACTCCGCTCTTGCTTGAGTGAGAAGGGGAATGTCTGGATCGGCATCCTTCCACAGCGTGAGGAAGTCCTGGTACTCAGTTTTAGCTTTGACGGTGTTCCCGGACAGAGAATAAGCGCGGCCGAGTCCTAAATGTGCCAGCGCGCCGATTGGTTCATTTCCGACAACGCCGGCGTGATCAAGAATCTTTTGGAATTCGGCCGCGGCCGCGTCGCCATTTTTTTCCGCCAGATAAGCCTGGCCGCGGAAATAAACGGGATAGACAGCAAAAGTGAAGTCCTCGTTGGTGTGTCCCAGTTCATAAGGCGCAGCTGCGGTCAGGGCATCTAGCGCGGCCTGCGCGTTTCCGCTGTTCAGGGCGAGAGCCGACCGAGCCATCGGCAGATATCGAGTTTGAACAACTGTGTCTTGGGGGAATCGCTTTGTCAGGTCCTCAATCGCCCGATTAGCGTCCGCCATGTCGCCTGCGAGCGCGAACGCAATCGCGGAAAATCCTTCGCCGTGTTTCCCTTTTATCGATTTGAGAGCGGTCTGTGCATCCTCCTTAGCGACTTCGGCCAGTCCGACCAGCGCTTCGCGGACCGAATTGTGCCCCGCGTACTCTGCCGCGGTTTCATTTTCCTGCGCCCGTCGCGCTGAGTCGGCCGCGCGTCGCGCGAGTTCGCGAGCCTGGCCAAACTTGCCGTGATTCGCCGCAGTGTCGGATTCGACGAAAAACATCTGATCCTCAACGCCCGGAACTCCGACGGTCGCGGCTGCTTGTTGCGCCATCCCGGCAGGATTGTTCTGGAGAAAATCGACAACATAAAGAATGAGCGGATACCAGGGAGAATTGAGCTTCTTTGCCCGCGATTGCTCTGCCGCGGCTTTCGCTTGATCGAGCCGGCCCAAATACTGGTCGCAATACATTAAACTGACATAGTTGTTTGAACTGTCGGGATTGATCTCAAATGCTCGCTTCGCGGCTGCGTCGGCCCTGACGTAATCTCCGCATATGAGAGAGATGTACCAAAGATAGATCTGCACGCTCTGATCGTGCGGGTAGGTGTGGGCGAGTAATGCGCAGGAGCGTCGGGCGGCCTCCAAGTTGCCCGTAACGACGATTTCATAAAAAACCGCGATGCTGAGTTTTTCGTGATCACTTGTTCGCTCGCGCAGGTCGTAGGCCTTGCGCGTATTTTCAGCGGCGAGTGCGAGCTCGCCTTGAGGTTGATAAGATTCGCCTAACAACAGATAGGCCATGGCGAAATTCGGGTCGAACGTGACTGCGCGCTGAAAAAACGGGATCGCGGCAAGATAATCGTTGTCGATATCGGTCGCTTTGTTGCCCAGGGCATAGGCCTGCAGCGCCTCCAATGATGAAGTCGTGGTGTCTTCCGGCAATGCGTCGTACTTCTGAACCGATGCCAGCGATTCGCCCAATTTCTTCCGCATCTTGGTTGCTGCCACCCCGAGCGCGTTGAGCACATTCTCCTTTCCGGTTGCGGTCTCCTGTTCTTGCGACAGCAAATTTCCATCGCGGCAGTTCACTGCCTTTAGTGACACGACGTACTGCGTACCGAGGGCGGAGATGGAGCCCTCGATCGTGACGGCAGCGCCAAGTCGCTGACCAACTTCGCGTGCCAGCTCCGAGACAAGTCTCGCGTCTCTCGGTTTCGACATTCGCGTCAGGGTCTGGGCAATGATCGAATCTGAAACCAGAGTGAGAAACGGCGACTGCTCCAGTTGCGCTGAAAGCCCTTGCCGCAGTGTGCCATCGAAGACAGGATCACCGGTGGTGTTCGTGAAGTCCGCCAGAACGATCGCGATGGATTTCTCCGGCGGGCCAGTGGGAGACGCACCGCTGCTCGGAGCGCTCAGACGTCCTACGAAAAACAATGCAATGGACAGCGCAGCTGCAAGTAACGTGATATAAATCCAAGTGCGATTTTTCGAAACGCGTTTGTCGGAAAGATCGACATCTTCCGTGTGCTTGATTCCTTCCGGTGTCAGCTCGAAGGCCCACGCGATTACGAGCGCGATGGGGAATCCGATGATGATTGCCAGCACGATTAATCTGAGGGACCAATTCGGAATTTCAAAGATTGGGAAAACCTGTGTCGTGACTTGCACGAGAAGCCAACCAACGACCGCGTACGCGACCGCAACCTTATAAACGTTGCGCCGTTTTAGCTCGGCGAAGAAGTTTCCGATCTTCACGGTCCGATGTGCTCCTTCATCGTGAGCAGTTGTTGGAAGCCGGGATTGTTGCGGATGGGGTCCCAGACCGGATCGATTCTTAGGCGCGCAATGGAAATCGTCTCGCCGGCCGGGATGGAGAGAAGTTTTCTCAAATTCTCCACTGCTTCTTTGGCAGCGCCGGTGCGCGCCTGAATTTCGGCCAAGGCGGCCAGGTTACCGGAACCAAGCACCGCGTCTTTCTCGAGCGGCAGCAGTTCAACTGCTTTTCGGGCAGTATTGATCGCATCAGTTTTGCGGTTGAGGGCGAGGTAAGCCCAGCTCAATGCTCTGAGTGAACGAACGTCACGCGGATAATCCCGCTGCCTTGTCTCCAAGAGCTGGCGCGCTTTCTCGGCGTCAGGTTGTGCGCCGGCAACATCGCCGGCTAGTACACGAATCCCAGCTTTGGCGGCAAACCGATGCCATTCGTTAGTCGTCGCGACCGTGCCGGTTTCGCATGCCTTTAATGCCGCCTCGAAATCCCGGCCTAGGACAAAAGCTTCGCCGCGAGTTCCAATCACCATGTCGAACACGCCGGTGTTAGGAAGCAGCAGGTCGTCCGGCGGGAATGTCGCGAGTAAACGCAAAGGCTCCTGCGCACTTCCGGTTTGGTTCAAAGAACCGAGCAACAACATGCGCATGCAGGTGGATTCGTGCGGATCGATGGTGAGGCCGCGCTGGGCGAAATCTTCGGCTTCTTTCCACATGCGTAGAAAGATATCGGTCTCCGCGAGGCCACCGATGGTGTAGGCATTTCGTGGGTCGAGCTCGATCGATTTCTTCAACTCGTCCAAAGTGAGATCCCATTTACCCTGCCGGCGATGCACAAAGGCGATAAACGAGAGCGCCAGCGCGTTGTTCGGCTGGAGCTGGAGGGCGCGCTGAAACTCTGTTAAGGCCGGCTCGTACTCGCGAAAGCCATAGTAGTGAAACAGCCCGACCGCGATATGCGCTTCGGCGAGATCGGGAGCAAGTGTTAGCGCCTGCTTTGCCATTTTGCCCGCGTCTATCACTTCCGCTTCGGTTAACGGATCGGTCAGCCAATGACGCCGCAGCTGGCAGATCGCCAGTTGCGCGATGGCCAGGGCGAAATTCGGGTCGCGCGCAATCGCTTCCTTGTACCAGCGCACTGCCTGGTCGAATGATTCCGGCCGGAAATTGCTGTTGGCGACACGCTGCTCGAATTCGCCTTTTAGAAAAAGATCATAGGCCTGCGTGTCTTTCGTCGGCGCGCTCGCCAGCGTGTTGGCTTCAGCCGGCGAAAGTTTGGCTTTCAATGAATCGGCGATTTCCTGCGCGACTTCGCTCTGGATCGCAAAGACATCCGCAAGATCGCGGTCGTACGTTTTCGCCCAGAGATGGGAATCGGTACGAGCATCGATGAACTGCACGATGACGCGCACCTTGTCAGCGGCCTTCTGAACACTGCCTTCGAGAACGGTCGCGACACCGAGCTGTTGCGAAACTGTCCTTAGATCTTCCGGCTTGCTTTTGTACTTCGCGGTGGATGTGCGTGAGATGACTTTCAAATCGGCGATGCTGGCAAGCTTCGTCAGGATTTCATCCTGAATGCCGTCGGCGAAATAAGCCGCGTTCTTGTCGTCGCTCAGATTTTCAAACGGCAACACCGCAATTGATTTCTGAGGTAGGGACGGACCGCCGGGCCGTCCGTCTTCAGCTGTGCGTGAGGCGGTATATCGACCCAGGAAAAACAAAGCCACCGAAATCACTCCAGCAATCACGACGACATAAATCCACGCATGCTTTTTCTGTCCCGCCTTCGTTGGCATTTTGTCCGCGACTTCCGTTCGTTTAATCCCTTCCGGAGTCGCCTCAAAAGCCCACGCGATGACAAGAGCGATTGGGAATCCGATCGCGACTAGCACGATCACCAACCGCACAACCCAATTTGGAATCTCCAGGAACGGGAAAACCTGCGTGGCAATTTGAACCAGAAGCCAGCCCACGATTGCGTAAGCGACGGCAACCTTGTAAACATTGCGCCGCTTCAGTTCGGCGAAGAAATTGCCGGGGTTCACTTCGTTTCCGTTTTTGGCGCGATGACGTTTTCCACGAGCGCTTCGAAACGCGCATCGCCGTGCAATGAATTAAGCAGCGGATCTACCTTGATCGTGCCGATGTTGGAGCCGTCGCGTTCCTCGTAACCTTTTTCGAGCCAGCGCAGCGCTTCCTCCTTATTGTTCAGGCTGAGGTAAAGCAGAGCGCGCAGGTAACCGACCACTTCGCGTTGCTGACTTATTTTGTCGAGCTCGCTCAGCATTCGCTGCGCGGCATCCTTGTCACCTGCGCGAGTTTTAGCCTGCGCGCAAAGCGTCGACACATATGTGTTGTCGCCCAAGTGTTTTGCCTTTTCGAATTCGGCAATCGCGCCAGGAAGGTCGCCCGTTGCTTGAAGAAGAATGCCGAGATTGTAGTGCGTGTAGAAGGATGTGGGATCAAGCTCGAGCGTCTTTCGCAATTGCCTCGCAGAATCGTCGTAGCGGTGGGCGTAGTAAAAAGTCACGCCGAGGTCCACGTTTATAACTACCGACAACGGATCTAACTCAACCGAGCGCCTGCCTTCGACAATGGCCTCCTCGAACTGTTCCAGCGCGGACAGCGTGTCGTTACCGTACCAATGATGCGCGTCTGCGTCGTTCGGCTTGAGCTCGATCGCTCGTTTGTATTCGCGCATGGCTCCGGCCAAATCGATTTCGCTAAAGAAGAGAACTTTGCCGAGCGCGGTGTGCGCTTCGGCGAGGTTGGGATCAAGGCGGAGAGCTTTGACGGCCGCTTCTTTCGCTTTCGAACCTGCCTCACGCCGGTCCGCGCCAGCGTAAAAGGGGGCCAGAATATAGGCGCTGGAGAGACCGGCGTAAGCCAGCGCATAATTTGGATCGCGCGCGATCGCCTGCTCGTAAAACTCAATCGCTTTCGGAATGTTGTCGCCCGTCCGCTTTCCCCAAAGCGATCGGCCTTTGTGGTAAAGTTCGTACGCAGTCGTGTCGCTTGTCGTTTGCGCCGCCATCATCTGCTTTTCCGAGCCGGTGAGCTTCGCCTGCAGCGTATCGGCCACCGTTTTGGCAATGTCACTCTGGACGGCGAAGATATCGCTCAGCTTGCGATCGTAGATCTCAGCCCAGAGATGCGCGTTCGTGAGCGCGTTGATCAATTGCACATTGACCCGCACCTGATCGTTCACTTTTTGAACACTGCCTTCGAGAATGTTCAGCGCGCCGAGTTGCTTTGCGATGTCCGGCAAATTTTCCGGAGCGCTCTTAAATCGTTGCGTGGATGTGCGTGCAATCACCTTGAGGTCCGCCACCTTCGCGAGCCGGGTCAGAATTTCATCCTGCACTCCTTCGGCGAAAAAGGCGTTGTCGGGATCCCGACTCAGATTATCGAACGGCAATACGGCGATCGATTTCGCCGGTAGCTCGGTGGAAGACGCGTCGCCATTCCGAGCTGTGTAACGTCCGATGAAAAACAAACCCACTGAGAGGGCCGCGCCTACGATTACGATAAAGATCCAAGCATGCTTTCGTGGTTGTCGCGCCGAGGCTGCAAGATCGACATCTTCCGTGCGCTTGATTCCCTCCGGCGTGAGCTCGAAGGCCCAGGCAACGACGAGCGCAATTGGAAATCCGACGATGATGAGGAGCACAACCAGTCGCACCGCCCAATTCGGGATTTCGAAGAACGGAAAAACCTGCGTGGCAATCTGGATCAAAAGCCATCCAACAATCGCGTAGGCGACCGCAACCTTGTAAACGTTGCGCCGCTTCAGCTCGGCAAAGAAGTTGCGCGGTTTCATGATGAGCTACTGGCCGCGATGCGAAAGAACCTTTTTAACCACCGCTTGGAAGCGCGGGTCGCCGCGCAGCGGATCGAAAAGTGGTTCACTTTTCATAAAAAACACCTCGCGCCCCGCCCGGCCCTGATAGGCCTGCTCAAGCCAGGGAAGTGCCTCGTCTTTGTTACCCAGCCCGAGGTAAACAAGAGCGAATGTTTGTGGTTCCACGTATCGCTCTTTCGCTGTTTCCTGGAGCTGCTTAAGATATTTCTGCGCCTCTATCTTGTTTCCGGATGCTGCGTAAGCGTGAGCGAGCAGGCCAACAATCCACGGGTCGTCGCTTAACTCTCGTGCTTTCTGATATTCCTTCATTGCTGGTTCGAGATCGCCTTTCTTTTCGAAAGCCTTTCCGAGCGACCAATGGGCATGATTGAAAGCAGGATCGATCTCGATCGTCTTTCGGAATTGATCAATCGCTTCATCGTAGCGCCGAGCGTAGTAGTAGAATGTCCCCAGGTCCGAGTTGATAATGAACGATACCGGATCGAGCTCCAACGCCCGTTTGCATTCGGCGATGGCACGATCAAACTGCGAGGTAGCAAGAAACACAAAGGCCAGCCAGTGGTGTGCCGTCGCGTAGTTTGGATTTAACCGAATCGATTTCTCAAATTCCCCGAGTGATTGATCAAAATCGAGACTGGTAAAAAAGCACAAGCCCAGTGAGGCGTGTGCCTCCGCGGATGAATTATCCAGCTCGAGCGCCTTTCTTGCCGCCGCCTCGGCCTTGGGCTGGCAGTCGCGCGGAACGCCAGCATCATAGAGAGGCATTAGGTTATAGGTGTCGGCTATTCCGACATAGGCTAGGGGGTAGTTAGCGTCCTGCTCTGCCGCTTGCTGAAAACAAGCAAGAGCCTTAATCATGTCTTCGCGGCTGCGCTTGTTCCAAAAGTAGCGGCCCTTTAGATAAAGTTGATGCGCGACGGGATTGTCAGTCGCGTGCGCCGTGATCGCCTCCTGCTCACGACCGGTTAGTTTCGCCTTCAACGTCTCGGCAATGGTCTTTGCGATCTCGCTCTCCACGACGAAGATGTCTTTCCGTTCGCGGTCGAAAGTATCGGCCCAAAGGTGGGCGTCAGTGGCCGCTTCGATCAGTTGCACGTTGACCCGGAACTGGTCTGTCGTCCGCTGGACGCTTCCCTGGACGACGGTCGCGACGCCTAACTGCCGGGCAATCGCCGGGATGTCATCGGGTGCCGTCTTGAAGCGTTCGGTCGAAGTGCAGGAGATAACTCTTAGGTCGGCAATCTTCGAGAGCCGAGTGATAATTTCATCCTGGATACCCGCGGCAAAATAGGCATTCTCGGGATCTGGGCTAAGATTCGCGAAAGGCAAAACCGCAATCGATTTCGCCGGCAATTCGGTCCGAGTCGCACTGGCAGTATCCCGAGCCGTATAGCGGCCGAGGAAAAATAAACCGATCGAAATAATTGCACCGACGACAACGATGTAGATCCATGCCTGCGATTTTCTCTGCGCGGCCGAAGGAACGACATTTTCCGCTCCCTTTATCCCTTCCGGCGTTATTTCGAACATCCACGCCAGAACGAGCGCGACCGGCAAACCGAGAATGATCAGCAGGACGATCAGACGAATTATCCAATTCGGAACATCGAACACCGGAAAGACCTGCGCGATTCCCTGAGAGAACGCCCAGCCCGCGACGACGTAGGCAATCGCGACCTTGTAAACGTTGCGCCGCTTTAGTTCAGCGAAGAAATTGTCGATCTTCACTGTTCTTAGAATCCGATCTTTCGCATCAAAACGGCGAAGCGCGGATCGCTTTGAAGGCTTTTCGATTCCGGATCGAAACGAAACCACGCCAGCGAGTCGGAGCGTTCCTCATACGCTTTCTCCAGCCACTCGAAAGCTTTGTCTTTGTCGCCGAGGCCCGCGTAAACGTACACACGCGAGATAGTCGAAATGAAACGGCGCTTTTGCAGTTCATCTAAGCGTTGAAGGATTTTCAACGCGTCGGCCCGCCGACCGGTAACCGCATAGACATAACCGGCAAAACCGAGGCCAAGCGGATCGTCCGGGCCGAAACGCAGACCGGTCTCCATTTCTTCGATGGCGCGCGACGAATTTCCGCTGAGAAGATAGGCTCGCCCTAGAAACCACCGCGTCCAGGGATTGTCCGGATCAAGTTCGAGCGCCTTCGAAAAAAACCCGATCGCTTCATCGCTGCGACCGGCATGGATCGCTCCCCAGCCAAGGAACCAATGTGCGGAAAGGGAAAGTGGATCGAGCTCGAGCGCGCGCGCGCCATACTTCTTCGCTTCGTCGTAGCGCCCCATACCGGCCAAATAATGGGTGTAGAGGGTATAGCTTTGCGCCGATTGCGGATTGAGACTGATCGCGCGTTTCAATTCCTGCTCCGCCGCGGGCCAATCCCAATCGTAATGATAATGCACCAAGCCTAACGACGCATGGGCCTCGGCGAGCGAGTCGTCGAGTTCGATCGCCTTGAGGGCCGCCTCTTTTGCTTTTGAAAACGCCTCACGGGGCGGAATGATTGCATCCGCCGCGATTACATAATTGTCCGCCATTCCAGCGTAGGCCAACGCAAAGTGAGGATCTTTTTCGATCGCTTGTTGAAAGAAGGGCAGCGCCTTCATGCCTTCCTCCGAAAGCTTGTCCGCATAGAACCTTCCCTGCCGGTAAAGATTGTAGGCTTCGAGATTCTCCGTTGGCTTTTTGTCGATCTGCTTCTTCTCTTCACCGAGCAAGCGTACTTTCAACGTCGCGGCCACTTGCTGCGCCACTTCGCTGCGCACGGCAAAGATGTCCTGCATCTCGCGATCGTAAGTGTCCGACCACTCGTGGTTGCCATCTGAAGCCTGGATGAGTTGCGCGGTGATGCGCAATTTATTGCCAGCCTTCGCCACGCTGCCTTCGAGCAAATGACTCACGTGCAGGAGCTCGCCGATCTTCTGGATGTCTTCGTTCTTACCCTTGAACGCGAACGACGAGGTGCGCGCCTTGACCTGCAATCCCGTGATCTTTGAAAGCGCGGTAATCAATTCTTCGCTCACGCCGTCACTCAAATACTCATCATTCTTGTCCGCGCTCATGTTCACGAACGGAAGCACCGCGATCGATTTTGCCTGCAATTCGTTAGGGGCCGCGGTGGCTGTCTTATTTCCCGCGGTATAGCGGCCAAGGAAAAACAAAGTGACCGAGATCGCAGCAGCGATTACGACGACGTAAATCCACACGTATTTCTTCGCACCGCGTTGGACGATAAGATCGACATCCTCCGTCCGTTTGATTCCTTCCGGAGTCGCTTCAAAAGCCCATGCGATCACCAGTGCGATCGGAAATCCGATTACGACTAGTGCAATCACAAGGCGAACGGCCCAATTCGGAATTTCCAGGAACGGAAAAACTTGGGTCGCGATTTGGACGAGGAGCCAGCCGACAATCGCATACGCGACGGCGACCTTGTAAACATTCCGCCGCTTCAGCTCGGCGAAGAAGTTGCGCGAGTTCACTTGGATTGCGTGGCTAGCTTCTGAAATCGTGGATCTTTGCGCAGCGGATCCCAAAATGGGTCGAGCTTCAGGTTCGCAATCGTTAGGCCGGCGTGGACTTCGAGAAGATGCGGTAAGGCGGCAATCGCAGCGTTGCGATCACCGAAGTGCGCCTGGACCTGCGCGAGCGTGATTTCAGCCGTCGGCTT
>PNAS01000049.1 GCA_003169695.1 Spartobacteria bacterium | reverse complement strand
CCAACTCCAAGCGCCACCCCAACACCGACACCTACTTCGACCGCAACGCCAACTCCAAGCGCCACCCCAACGCCGACGCCTACTCCGACCGCAACGCCAACTCCAAGCGCCACCCCAACGCCGACACCTACTCCGACCGCAACGCCAACTCCAGGCGACACCCCAACGCCGACACCTACTCCAACCGCAACGCCAACTCCAAGCGCCACCCCAACGCCGACACCTACTCCAACCGCAACGCCAACTCCAAGCGCCACCCCAACGCCGACACCTGCTCCAACCGCAACGCCAACTCCAGGCGCCACCCCAACGCCGACACCTACTCCATGAGTGCGCGATCGAGTTTGCGGGTGTCTAAGGCTCGATCCGCAATGGGATCCGCTGCGCGACGGTTCGCGCTTCCAGAAGTTGGTCGAGCCACCTCTTCCGGAAGAGTCGTAGTGAAATCAAGCAACTTTTTCGGGTCGCTTGAGGCTTGAGCGCCTTGCGTCCGGCCGCTTGGCCCGTTTGGCTTTCGCAAAGAGCCGCAGCAAGTGGCGGTTCAGAGATCAGAAATTAGAGATCGGTGGGCGGAATAAAAAATCGGCAAAATTCCGAAAAGTCTTGAATCAATGACGGGTGACATGGTAACGAGTGACGGGAAAGGAAAATTGAGGAGGAACAAAAAACAATGAACCACATATTTGCTTTAGTAATCGCTGTTGTCATCTCGGCGTCAGTCGCACTCGCCGACGATGTGAAGGTCAAAGCTGTGATGACCACCGGTCCGGAAGATGATCCGGTAACGTCGTTCGCATCCGATACTCCGAAGCTGTTGGCTATGTTTAAAACCAAGGGCATCCAAAGCGGCACTAAAGTCCGCGGGGTCTTGATCGCGATAGATGTGGGAGATGTGGCACCGGCGAATACCAAGGTCCTCGAAAAGACACTCACCTTGGACGAGGACACCGACGACGGTGATTTTAATTTTAGCAAGCCGACCAACGGCTGGCCCGTGGGCGAATACCGGGTCGAAATTTACGTGAACGACCAACTGGCGACGACGGTGAAATTCACGATCAAAGCGGCCAAATCGAAGAAAGAGTCGGACAAAGAGAAAGAATCGTCCGAAGAATAAAACGTAAGACAAGGAAACAGAGGCAAACGTCCGACGCCAAGTCAGCGTAAGGTCGACAATCTGTTTCATAGATTCAAGCTGGTCACCACGACGGCCAGCGCTTGGCCACAGGTCGCCGCGGCGGCCGACTGGCGAACAAGGCGGAGGCGGGCGAAAGCTTTCGGAGCTTGCTCGCGAACTGTTTCGGAGTGCGTTCTCCCGCTTCTAATCGCCCTGGCGCACCGCCTCGGCGAAAGCGACGTCGCCCGATTTCAAGTCGAGCTCGGCTTCGGCCGGCGTGCCGAAGACGCGCGCTCGATTGTCATCGAAGTCTCCTTCCCAGCGCGCGACTACAACTGTCGCGAGACAGTTGCCCATGAGGTTCACGGCTGACCGCCCCATGTCCATTAACGCATCGATCCCGACGATGACCGCGACACCCATGGCGCCAAGACCCGCGGGGAGCAAAGTGTTCATCGTCGCGAGAAGGACTAGAATTGAAGCACGCGGCACACCGGCAAGGCCTTTGGAAGTGACCATGAACGCCAGCATCATCGCAAGCTGTTGACCCAGCCTCATGTGCTGGCCCGTGGTCGCTTCGGCTGCTTGCGCGATGAAGACAGAAGTTATTGCGAGAAATATCATCGAACCGTCGAGATTGAACGAATACCCGGTCGGCATGACAAAGCCGACGATACGCCTCGGCACGCCCATGCGTTCCATCGCCTGCATCGCTTTCGGCATGGCGGATTCGCTGCTCGTCGTTGCGAAGGCGATGGCAGCCGGTTCGCGCACTGCCCGCACAAACTGCCGGATGGGCACCCGCGCGATGAGCATCACGAGTCCGAAAACCAGCGTAATAAAGATGATCAGCCCGAGGTAATACGAAAGAATGAGATTACCGAGGTTAACGAGCACGCCGGGACCTTGCGTTCCGATAGTGTGTGCCATTGACGCGGCCACACCGATCGGCGCGAACATCATGACGTAGTTCGTGAACTTAAACATCACCTGCGACAGACTTTCCATTGCGCGAATCATCGGCTTTCCTTTTTCTCCGATAGCTGACACGGCCATCGCGAAGAGCACGGCAAAGGCGACAGTCTGAAGGATGTCGCCGCGCGCCATCGCGTCGACGATGCTGGAGGGGAACGCATGCACCAACGTTTCGACCAGGGTCCTGGGATGATCTGCTGCAATCTGTTGGATCACTTCGGTCTGGCTGGCTACCAGTGGAACACCCAGGCCTGGCTTCGTGAAGTTGACCACGGCCAATCCGATGAAGAGCCCCGCGGTTGTGACAATCTCGAAATAGATCAACGCTTTCACGCCCATGCGTCCCACTTTTTTCAAGTCGCCGCCGCCGGCGATCCCGACTACCAGCGTGGAGAAGACGAGTGGGGCGATGATGGATTTGATGAGGTTGAGGAAGATGTCCCGCAGAAAATAGACCGCGTTTCCCCAATCGGGTCGTAGCCAGCCGATCAAACCGCCTACAACCACGCCGATCAGGATCTGCATCGTTAACGAGGGGCGGTACCACGGCCGGCGCACGGAGCGGATCGCGGGCGGAGAAACGATTGGGTTCACGACTGCTCTAAGGCTAGAGGAAATCGCGCTGCCTGTGCAAAGCAGAAACAATTTTAGGTGGATCGAGCGGTCTCTCGCTCGATCGCAAAATGATGCCGGCGGAGCCGGGAAGAAGAAACATCGCGCGCGGAGCGCACGACCCACCTCGATGCCAAAAAATGGCCCGAAAGCTTTCGGGGCGAAATAGAACATCACACCCTCCACGGCGGGGCAGGCTGTGGAACGCGCGATCCACCGTTAGTTCTGATGCTTTCCAACGGGCGTCGTTTGCGCTCCATTGCTGGCATGTTCCTGACTCATCTTACCTGCACTTCATGCGGGCTTCGGCACGAGTGGTCATGTCTTCAGAATTTGTGCACTGCCTGCCAGAAGCCGCTCTTTCCGATCTACGACCTGGCCGCGGTTGGGCGCACGCTCACGCGTGATTCCCTGGCCGCGCGCGAGAAGTCGTTGTGGCGCTATCGCGAAGTGCTGCCGCTGCCGGCGAACGTTGAACCGATCTCGCTGGGCGAAGGTGGGACGCCGCTGCTCCGGGCTGCGAGATTTGGCGGCGACTCGGGAGTCAAAGACCTTTGGATAAAGGACGAAGCGCAAAATCCGACGCAGAGTTTCAAGGCACGCGGCATGGCCGTCGCGGTTTCCATGGCGAAGCACCTTGGTGCCACCAAGCTTGCCGTTCCCACCGCCGGAAATGCAGGAGGAGCGCTCGCGGCCTATGCCGCCCGGGCCGGCCTCGAGGCGCACATCTTCATGCCGCGCGACACGCCGCCAGCCAACATCATCGAGTGCCGCGAGCTGGGCGCGAACGTCGTCCTGATCGACGGACTTATCACGGATTGCGGCGCGGAGATCGCGCGGCGCAAAGCGGCCGAAGGCTGGTTCGAGATGTCCACTCTCAAAGAGCCATATCGCGTCGAGGGAAAGAAAACGCTGGGCTACGAACTGGCGGAGCAGCTGGACTGGGCCCTGCCAGATGTGATCCTTTATCCCACTGGTGGCGGCACCGGTCTCATCGGCATGTGGAAGGCTTTCGACGAGATGGAGGCGCTAGGCTGGATTGGTTCTGTGCGACCGCGCATGTTCTCCGTGCAAGCCAGCGGCTGCGCACCGATCGTGCGCGCGTTCGAAGCAGGAGAAACAACTGCGGCCGAGTTCCCGGATGCGCATACCTGTGCTTCCGGTCTGCGCGTTCCAAAGGCAGTCGGTGATTTTCTCATGCTCAAGATTTTGCGCGAATCGAAAGGCGGCGCCGTGACTGTGGATGATGAAGAGATGATTCGTGTCACTCGCGAAGTAGGATCGACCGAAGGTCTTTTCATTGCGCCGGAAGGCGCCGCCTGCTTTGCGGCTTTACGGAAACTTCTGGCCGCGGGAAAAATCGCGCCCGAAGAGCGCGTGGTCATTTTCAACACCGGCTCCGGGATCAAGTACCTCGACTGTTACGAGCAGTAAGAAACGCCGGCTGGTCGGATCACTGAAAACATCCGCAGATTCCGCAGATTCCCGAAGATGAGCAGATGAGCGCTTCCGAGCTTAGGATTGAATCTGTGGACGCTGCGTTAATCTGCGGACAACTACTGCTGGAGGTGAACGGTCATTCGGGGCGTCAGAGCCCCATATTCGACAGGACTACGGCAATCTGATTGACCACCTCGGCCAATTTCGGATGAGAGGCTTCAACTGCCTCCACTGAGGCGGTTAATCCATTCAGGGCTGCTTCGATCAATTTCGGTTTCTTCTCGGCGCGAGTGGCCTCATGAGCCGAGGCATCCATGAATTTCGCAATGCTTCGGGCATCTTCCTCATGACTCCTGGCCAGGGTGCCTACCTCGTCCTTTAACGCCGCCAGCAGTTTCAAGAGCTCCGCTCTGGCCGCGTCGGGAATGTTGGCGGATTCTTGAAGCCGTGCTTCGATTTTCTGAATGCGATCTTCGATCATAATTTGCTCATAAGTTGGTGGTCGTCTGGGAATTTGCCAGCACGATTTCTTTTAGGTACCATCGATGCTTACCAGCTTAATGCGTGGCGATGCGCCGGTCTTCATTGATACAGTCGACTTAGGACATCCGAAATGTCGAGCAAACAAGTCACCAACTCCTTATTAGCTTTGCCGTCGACAGGAGGTGATTTCAGCTGTACGAGCCATAGGCCATTGCCGCCCTCTTCAAGGGCGCTAACTCGCTCGTTGGGTTTCACCTTAACCGGAAGGTCTTCATGATGCAGCTGGACGTTGCTCAATGCGGGGCGCTCTCGCAATGTTTATGATCTAACGAGAATCGAGCCTGCGGGGGCAGTGCGAGATGGACCTCAGCACGAACTGCTGCTGAATGATCGAATGTTCGTAGTGTAGTCATGTAACGGCCTAACGAGAGACAAGATCAGCTCCGAACGCTTTCGGAGCTGCAGCGCTTGGTTAGACTGGTTAGAGATCAGGTGTAAGGGATAAGGTCCTTCATCTCCAAAGAGCGACCATTCCGAATATGAGCGCATACTCCACCAGATTACTGATGTTGTGACCGACAATTGACGCGCATAAGCTTTCAGACTTCTCGAACCAATAGGCGTAAAGAGCACCGAGCGCGAATGCGTAGATCTGTTGCCCGAGAGCCATCCAGAAAGGATGCCCCCAGAAGTTGCCGATATGTGCTAGGGCGAACATGAAGGCGACCACCACGCCGGCCGCGTTCATTTCGTAGCGGAAAAACCCGACGCGCCCTGGGAGCTTTGCTGTAAGATATGTTACCAATAGTCCGCGAAACAGGATTTCCTCGGGGAAGCCGACGAAGATTCCCTCGAATGAGAGCCAACCACAAATATTGGTCGGAGTCAGCGAATAAGGGCCTTCGGGCGCCACGTGCGCAGCGATTTGCGGGCCAAAGTCCACTAGCGTCATCACCACACCGAAAAAAAGCCCCCAGCTGACTGCCGCCGGAAGGTACGTCTTTCCAGGCGGCCACCGGAGGCCGTAATGGCCCGGCACGAATCGCTTCATTACGGCGATGCCGCCCAGGGCCATGAGTAACTGCACGCTGTGTCCGACAAATAGTAGCACCCACGACATCTCATGCGTCGTCGTTGGCGACAAGTAATGCGAGATGGCGCTAACGACCACGCCACCGGGGATCAGCAGGACTATGCCGAGCCCGAAGGTTAGCAGAATGGGCCAAGGCTTGAGCCGGAACCCGCTCAATCGCACAAAGGATGAAATTTGCTGATTTGGCGCGGCGTGCATGCAGTTGTCGGGTTCGTTGAACGAATCAGTCTAACGAGACACAAGATCAGCGACCGCGAGCCCTGTAAAGTGCGCCACGCGGTGAGAAGGTGGATGGCAAATGCGCACAAGGTAGAACGCAGCGCGGCTCGCCGTTCGCTGCATTGCCTGGTTAGACTTCTGGCGTGAAAGTCACTTTACACGTGTCCACACAAGCTTCTGATTTTGATTCTGCGCGTTCGCTGCGACGAAGCTTTCCGGCCGAAGATCTGATATAACGAACTGCAGCTCCTGGCCAACCATCTCCTGCTGGGCGTCCCACGTGAACTTCAGGACGAGCTGTTACCGTCTATGTGCCACGTGCCGGAGAGCATCTTAGCGGGCGGCGCGTCGCTCGGGTGGGTTGTCTGCGAAAAAGTGTGATCTGCGCCCAGAGTCGTCACGTCAAAGCCGCGGTTGGGCTCCGTGAATCCGTCCTCCGTGGGATTCGCACCTCGGGGAATCGACCAATCTCCAACGAGCTTCGATTCGGTGAGCGAAAACTGCCGGTGACATGCAGCGCCGGAGAAGACTACCAGCGCAGCCAGTGTGTAAGCAAAGCGCTGCATCTAACGAGACACAAGATCAGCGACCGCGCGAATGACAAGTGACTTCATGAAACAGTGAAAGCTAAACCTAAGGGCGGTCCGCGGTTCGCTGCATCGCCTGGTTAGATTCTTTCTTATCACGGCGAATGCCCTGTTTCCGAATGCTCCTTTAACATTGCCAAATATTGGTCAATCAATTCCGGCCCATGTACCGCTGACCAGTGCCCTGCGATGATCTTATCAATCTCGAGATGAAGTTGCTGGAGCTTTTGAAGTGTCTTTGGATACTCTTCGAGATTGGCGAAAGCGAGGTTGCCAAGGTGCTCCTTCACAATCGAGCCAGCGTAGAGAACCTTCTCGGTCGGAAAGTAAACGAAGATATCGTCCGCGTTATGTGACGGTCCGAGATAAAATCCATGAATAGCACCGTTCGCGAGCGCGAAATCAGCCCGGTAGGTTTTCGTCGGAAGAACCAACGGCACACTCGGATAAGTCGGAAAATACTTGCGGGTGAAATCGCCTGCTTTAGCCCAATCTCTTTTGAGCACCTGTTCGGTCAACTCCGTCGCAATGATATTCGCACCGATGTGCTTCCAGTAGGAGCTGCCTCCCGCGTATTCTGGATCGTGATCGGGAAGGATGACATCGCTGACGGGCTTATCGGTCACCTTTCTAATTTCCCGAGCAAGCAGTTCGGCTGTGTCGGGAGACCATCCTGCCCCGATGACAGTTACTGACGCCGCGCCGATATATACAGCGTAGTTCGTTTTCGCGTAGTGCGAGTCCTCCGCGACGTAGATCGAGCCGATCAGAGGGTATATGGAGACACCGGGTTCGGCCGCTTTTGCTAGAGAAATCGAGAACAAAAGAAGAGCCGCAACGAATGACTTCATGACGAGTAAAGAATCTAACGAGAATAAGATCAGCGACCGCTGGAAAGAGCGAGCGTAAATTGCAGTGGAAATGCGTTCATAATGAAAAGAGGGGCATCATAGCGGCCAGCGGTTCGCTGCATCGCGTGGTTAGACCGTTGGAATCCCTGGTACATCGGGAGGAACCTTTTCTGCATGTTTCGCCTGCAAAATGGCCAAGCCGCGTTCGATGACCGCCGTAATTGCTTTCTCGATTACCATCGTCAAATCGATTGCAGCCCTAATGTCTAGCTGAGTTGCACGAGTCACAAGAAACGTTGCGGCTTGGCGATCTCCGCTAAGAAGGAATTCGATCACTTCTCTCAAAATCGCATCCGACGGAATCGAAGATGCCGTCTCACCGATCTCTCGCTTGAGGAACGTAAATCTTTCCTCCGTTAGCCAGTCGATTCGTGGAAGGGCGGCTATAATTGTGGCTAGTTCACCCGCACGTACTTCAAAGCCGCTTCTCCCCGCCAGAACGGGTAGGTCTCGTGTGATCTTACCTGGGAGGTCTTCTGGGGTCGTAAATAGGCTCACTACGTGGCGTTGGCGCAACTGCGCCTTGAGCAGCCTTAGCTTCTCTGCGCCTTCTCCTAATTCTATGTGGCTCGGGAGTACCGGCTGCCGTTCCTCATCCAATAAGTAGATCAAGGAAGGAAGCCGAATTCGTTGCGCTTCCTCGTATTCGAGGTGGGTCAAAGATTTTCCTGTCGCTTCGTCTATTGAGCCGTACCGCATCGCAAAGAAACCGACATAAGCGCGGCAAGTGCGAACGATCCGGAGACACTCCTCTTTGGGCGTCTCCGGCAGAGATCCGAAGTACTCCATTCCACGAACCACGGCCTCCAACTCGTGAAGCGCTTGGCGCACTGCGGCACGATACGCTTGAAGGTCCTGAAACGTGGAACCAACAAAGACTGGAAAATGCGTCGACATCGCCGTTCTTCGTCTAACGAGAACAAGATCAGCTACCGCTGGAGGGAGCGGGCGTGGATTGCAGTGGAGGTGTTTTCATAAAGGAGATCGAGGCAGTACGCCGGCCAGCAACTGGCTGCCTCGCGGGGTTAGACCTCCAGTGTCACCACGCTGGGCGCGATAAAGAAGAAGAATCATACTTACCGTGCTGAATCTCGGAGACAAGCGCGCGAAATGACTCGGATCTGATGATGCCTTCGCGCATCACCTCGACCTGCGCATCCTCATGCGGGAACGTCCGCAATGCTCGCGCGTAAACTGCACGGTCCCGTAAACGCAGACCCAATAGCGCATACAGTCGACCTGCAGGTGAAGCATGCAAGAGGATCGCCTCTAACCGCACAGTCGCGTCCGATTTGCGCAAGACCGCTCTAAGCGCGCGTTCACCGCCTGACATGCGACCGGCCTCGTAAATCCCATCGAGTGCGAAAAATTGTGTGCGCGCTAAATCCGGGGTCTCCGCTAATGCGCAGATAATGCCCCCGGAGAGAACTAGTGCCACGACGAGAACGCGGTGGAGGCGAGACATGTGGAGTCGAAGGGTTTAACGAGAACAAGATCAGCTACGCCTACCGAGGGCGAGCGTCAATCGGAGATGAGATGGTTCAATCATAAAAACGTGGAGCGAACAGCGGGTAGGCGTTAGCTGCATCGCCTGGTTAGGTCTCTACCCAGTTACACGTTTTCCACAGCGCCTTTCCGTCGGCGGTGAATCGGTAGACGACGAGAGTGTCAGATGCCCAAGTGGGTATAAAGAACAAATCGTAGTCTGAACCGTGCCTTGCCGCTGAGTCCAAACGGAGCTTTCCCCGGCCAATCGGTGCGATGCCGCAGACGTAGGCATCGAAACGCGCCCGTTTAGCCATGCGCGTGATATTGGCGTCGAGTGGTATCTCATGCTGAACATCCCAGCTGTGGTCAAATGGATGAATACGCACAGATGTAAGCTGGAGAGCTGCAAATACGGCGACGAGGAAAACGGCGCTGCTCACAAAAACGTAGAGAACCCGCCAGAGCCGCGCGATAGCACAAACACCGACCATCGCGCAAAACGCGAGGACGATATCAACGGCCGCGCGGTGTCTCCACCGGAAGTCGATAATGTCGTTCATCGTGGCGAGGCGCATGAGACCTAACGAGAACAAGATGAGCCACCGCCCGAGTTACGTGCGGCACTCATAAGCAGAGAAAGCTCGGCATACGGACGGTTCGCGGTTGGCTCCATCGCCTGGTTAGATGCATTATGTGAATCGCGACTCGAATCATCTGCCGAAACTACCGGCTCGCATGCAAGCTCCTGACGGCTTCCACCGCATTTTGAATCGCTGACGGTGATACGATCAAATGGATGTGATCTAC
>PNAS01000056.1 GCA_003169695.1 Spartobacteria bacterium | reverse complement strand
GTTGCCTTGCGTGCGCTGGACACAGCGGCCGAATCGGACACAGCAACGGGCGGAGTGGATCGAAACGCGAAGATCTTTCCGGTGATCAAGATTGTGTCTCGCGATGGCATCACAACCTTGCCCGAGAAGCGGATCGCCGCGCTCTTCAAACGAAGCGTCGCATGATCGAAGAGCCATATCGTTGGGTCGAAGCGATTGCGAATCGCGGCGAGTACATTGAGACGCAGCTCGCCGCGGGAAGTCCCATCGCGGCAGTCGGCTATCGCGACGGGATTTTATTTCTGACCCTCGGCCGGAGCCGGCAAAAACTTTTCGAGATCTATGACCGGATTGCCATGGGCGCGATCGGTCATCCGGGCGATATCGAGCGTTTGCGTATGGCGGCGATCGAACTGGCCAGCGCGGAGGGCTTCACTCGTTCAGCGGCTGACGTTTCTTTGCGGCGGCTGGCGCATTATTCACTGAGTCCGGTTCTGAAGACGGCGTTCGAGCAGGTCTACGGCGCGCCTTATCTCGCGCGCCTGCTTTTCGCGGAGATCGGCGCGAAACCGGAAGCGGATTTGTTTCTCCGTTTGGAGTACGACGGCGCTATTGCGACCAACAGCGCGACCTTTGCGCAGAAGCGGCAGGATTTTGGTGCGATCAGCGGCACGCCGCAATCGACGGAACTAATGGAGACGTTCCTGCGGGCCGAACACTCCGCGGGCGCGACTTTTGAACGGGCGTTGAAGGTTGGACTGGATGCCTGGACGGTGGGTCACCTCGCACTGGGCGACGGCGGGGTGAAGGAGCTTCCCGTGCGCGACAAAATCGTTGCTGAGCGAAAAGAAAGATTGCGCGCAGCTGGCGTCGAAGCAGCGATTCTGGAACGCGACGACAAGGTCGCAATCCGGTATCGCGCGTTGACCGAGGCCGAAATCCGATCCGCCCTGGGCGACTAAGTTCCTGGCCATGTTCGGGAGAGTCGACCAAGGCCGGAGGAGGGGGCGGGCGCTTCTTGCCTGGATCGGCCTGCTATTGTTCGTCGTGTCGTTCGCCTGGCTGCAACGCTTGTCTCCAATATTAGGGCCGCAGGTCGACATTCGAGCACCTGCGACCGACGGCCCGTTCGCACTCGTGGTTCTCGATCCCGGCCACGGCGGTCAGGATTCTGGAACAATGAAGGCGGGCATGCTGGAGAAGGAGCTGGCGATCGATGTCGCGCACCGAGTGGAGCGGCTCCTGCAACTTCAGGGTGTGGCCACCCTGCTCACGCGCACCGGCGACACATACATTTCGCTAGCGGATCGCGCCGCAGTCGCTAACGCGCAACGCAATTGCGTTTTCATAAGTATTCATTTTGACGACGCCGCAAGGCCAGCGGCGACGGGGGTCGAGACCTATTACGCTGCCCACCAGATTTCGAATTCAACGCGCGCGGCGTCCTGGTTGCCATTCCTGCAGCGGACATCAATGGAATCGGCGAATGTGGAAAGTCAGAGTCTGGCTTGCCTTATCCAGGAAGCTCTGGTCACGCGTACCCAGGCGGTGAATCGTGGAACGACCCCGCAACAATTTTTTGTCATTGCAAACGTGTGCCATCCGGCGGTGCTGGTAGAAGGCGGCTTTCTCACGAACGCGGATGAGATGAACAAGCTCGCGACTGGCGATTACCGCGAACAGATCGCGGCTGCGATTAGCGACGGACTGATGCGTTATCGAGAGGTCTTGCAGCAGCAACGGACGCCTCTCGCGGTCAACCTGCCCGGCGGTGAATAGCACAAAATCCGGAGCGTAAAAAAAACACCGATGAATCGAAGGTTTTGCATAACGGCTCGATTCTGCCTCGTCGCCGGATGTTCCCGCCTCGATCGCGCGTCGGCCCACTGGCGAGCGCATTCATATGCCGAACTGATGCCAGCGCGGTGTCGATTTTGTTAGTTCAAATGGGACCCCGACCTGGCGTCGTCGAATTCCACGGACTGAAGTTCGGCGAAGACTGTTCCAACAAAAACCTGCGCCTCGATTCTCAACAGAAGTCGATCGGGATCGTCGGAGAGCCAGACGGTGGCGCGGCGAAACTTCCGGTGCGGCTCAAGCTCCCGATTTTTTCCGATCTTGCTCAACTGCAAATCGAGCTTGATGGCATTGTAGGCTCCCGACGGTCCAGTGAGCCGTTCGCGGCCGAGCACGGTGACTGTGGCCAAATAAGCGGATGTGGCCGGATAGACGACAATTCGTTGGATACTGCGATCCTGCAGCGGCTGGCTTCTTAGGTAGAGTAACGCGGAATACAAATCGAACAGGTTGGAGGAGTCGAAGCGCCGAATTTTCGGACCCACGCTCTTGCTTGGCGTCTCGGTTTCCCTCGAGGTAACGCCGCTTGAATCGAACGACAAACTCGTGACGATTTTCTTGTTCCGAACATTTTCGATCTGCTTCATTTCGAGAGGATGCAATGTGCCGGCATCCACACGCGATGTATGAGTGGCGTCGAATTTCCAAAGCGCCCGAACCAATCCGGTCGTATGAATCGTCCCGTCGAGTTGCAACCGATCGCCTGACGCCTTGGTCAACCGCACATCAGCCGCAGCTCCCGGGAACCCGCTCCAACCGAAGCCGTATTTTGCGTGCATCGATCGGGGCCCTGGAAAACTGGGGGGCGAGGAAGCGGTCACCGTCGCCTCCCACCTCGCGCCCAAAGCCGCGGAAGCGAACAACAGGAGCAGCGAAAATATGTTCGCGACGTTCCGGACGCCCAATCTCACAGATGATCCTCCCCAGTGCCCACGATCAAGTTCGAACGTGTACGCGTCATAAGCGGTAGATTGACCGGCGCATAAAAAACACGCGGAGATGCCGCGTGTTTTCACTCTCGAAAAGAAGGGTGGGCTTCTTAAGGCTTCGTGGTTGATTTGGCGGGACTCGCCGCAGGAGACGTCGACGTAGTGGCCGGCTTTTCAGTTGTACTCGCTGCTTTTTTGTTGAGCGCGGTAATTATCTCGGTGGTGAAGTCCGCGTTGTCCTTGGAGTAGAGAAGCACGGGCACATAGTTCGTGCTCAGGCCGGATTTATCGAAGACCAAATCCATGCCATTCGACTTCACGCGTTCCAACACGAGGTCCGTGATTTCCTTGACGATGCCTTCCCTCATCCGCATGGCCTGCTGTTGCAGCTGTTGCTCGCGAGTTTGACGAAATTCATTGATCTCGCGCTCCATGGTCTTGATGTTCGCGATCTTTTCGTCCCGCTCCTTGGCCTTTTGGGCTTTGGCGTCCGCGCTCAACGCCGGAGCGTCAAGCTGCTGATTGAGCTTGTTGATTTCGTCCAGGGCTTTTTTGTATCCATCCGTCCGGTCGTCGAATTCCTTTTTGGCGGCATTTTTCGCATCGTTGACTTTATTCTCAGCGTCCTTTGTTTTGTTGTATTCCTTGAACGCGCGCTGCATGTCGACAGTGCCGATTTTGAGCGTGCCTTGGGCGAAGCTCGCTGCTGGAAACGCAAGACCGGCGGCCAGGGCGAGAAGGAGAAATTTTTTCATAAACAGAGGTAAAATAGGTTGCTGGAAAGGGATTAGACCGCGACCGCAATCATTCGTTCAAAATTGATAACCGACGTTAAAGTTGAACTTCCCGTTTCCCTGGTTCACATCTTTTTGAATGGGAATGCCGTAATCGATTCGAATTGGTCCGATCGGCAGGTCGAGCCGAAGACCAACGCCAACATCCGAGACGATATGATTCATGTTGAAATCCCACGAAGGGGCATTCACGAAACCCGTATCGTAGAAGATGGCCACTCGCGCTTTTTCGATGATCGGAACAGTGTATTCCGCGGTAGCCCGGGCGAGCGATTGACCTCCGAGCGGCTCGCCGCTGATATCCCGTGGACTAACATCGCGAAAATTGAAGCCGCGCAAATCATTCGAACCCCCGAGAAAAAGGCGGTCGTAAATCCGAACTTCATTACCGCCGCCCCATGTGTCCACCGTCGCGATCGCACCCTGGAGCTGGAGAATCGAGTCTTTCCAGAGGTGGAAAAATTGCGCGGCCTCGAGGCTGAATCCGTAAATCTGAGTGTTCCCGCCCAGCGGTCCGCCCGAGATGAAAGGCGTGAAGAGGACTCGCGTGCCGCGTCTGCTCAGAAAGGGATTGTCGCGGGTGTCGAAGACAATGGACGGGGTGATCTGGCTTTTCGTCTCCGATCCCGCTTCGATGAGAAGCGCATTCGAGGCGGCAGACGACACATTGATGAGCTTGGTCGCCTCGAGCCGGTACTGCAGACTCACGGACACGAAGGGACCGAGCGACTTCCGGGTGTCGATGGAGAATCCATAGTTCTCCTGGTTATAAAGGGTACTGAGATAGTCTGCTTCGCTGTAAAAGATTTGGCCCCCAAGGGAAAGACGACGATCGAGAAAATACGGCTCCGTGAGCGAGAGAACGAAATCTTTGCGTTGTGTGCCGTATTGGATACGGGCGCGAAACTTTTGTCCCGCGCCAGTGAAGCCCGGCCAATTCATCAAATCAAAATTGCCTTGAGTCAATTCGACGAACCCGACCAGTTGATCGACGGTGCTAAAGCCCGCGCCGAAGTTGAGGGACCCAGTGCGTTTTTCCTCCACCTGGACAATGAGATCCTTGCGCCCCGTCACGCCGGTGTCTTCAGGGTAAGTTTCGACCTTCGAAAAGTAGCCAAGGTTATCAAGCCGTTTCTTGGTCGTTTCGACCCGCACGCTGTTGAAGATGTCGCCTGGTGCGATCAGCACTTCGCGCCGGATCACTTTGTCTTTTGTGCGCGTGTTTCCGACAATGTTGATTCGTTGGACGAACGAAGGGTTGCCCTCCTCAATGGTGTATTTGACGTCGACCGTGTTTGGGCCGGCCGGCGTTCCCTGCGGCGTTACTTGCAAATCTACGTAGCCGCCGCTTCCGTAGGCGTCGGCGATTTTTTTCGAATCGTCACGAATCTGTTTAGGCGAGTAAACGCTGCCTTCTTTCATTTTCAAAAGGGCGCGCACCTTCTGCTCGGTCGCGGCCTTTGTCCCGGTGATGGTCAGTTTGCCGACGTGATATTGCGGTCCTTCTGCCAGCACGACTACAATGGTCATCCTTCCCTTGGCGCGCTCTCGCCGGGTCTCTTTGACCTCGACATCGATGTAGCCGTGATCCTGGTACCATTCACGGATGGAATTGATGTCCTGCTCGAGCTGTGTTTCATCGAGCCGTCCGGATTTATCTATGAGCGAATAGAGCGTCTTGCCCTTGGTCTTCATCTGCTTGCGCAGGATGCGGTCCCCGAACTTTGTGTTCCCTTCAAAACGGATTGCGCTGATCGTGCCTTTCACCCCTTCGTTGATCGTATAGATCACGCGGGAAGTTCCGCGCGCTTCATCGGTGTCGACATGGAACTTGACGTCGATGTTGGTGAAGCCTTTCGCCTGGTAAATGTCGATGATTTTTTGCCGCCCTTTTTCGAGTTCCTCTTCGTTCAGCGGCCCATTGATCTTGATGTCGATGTTCTTGCGCAGCTTTTTCGCACTAACCCGCTCGGCCCCGGCAATTTCGATTTCATGCACGAGTGAGCGCGTCTGGAGAACGACCATCACCTTCACGCCATCACCCTCCGGCTCGGCGAAAATCCTGACATTTTGCACCGCGCCCGTGGCGTAGAGCGCACGAATGTCTAGTTCGGCGAGCGACTCGGAATACGGCTGGCCTGCCTTCGTGCGAATCTGCGCTGTGACCCGCTCCTTGGAAATCGTTTGCGGTCCGACGTATTGAATCTCGACGGACCGGATCATCGGTGGCCCCTGCTGACTCGGCGCCTCCTGCCCATAAACCAACACACCGCTCAGGAATCCTAAGGCGACCCCGAGCAGAATGGACATGGCTGGGCGACGAATCGAACCGACAAATTGTTTCATAAGGTAAAATCCCCGGGCGTCATTCGTATCCGACGCGGCGCAGGCGGTATTGATGGGTAAGAAGGTGGGCATCGTCAAGGCGGGATTTGGCTGCGGCTCAGGGCGCGGGGTGAAGAAGAACGCACTGGTCGGCGCTAATTCAAGAGCTCGTACCAATTATTCCTGCGGCGCGGTTCGTAGCCGGCATCGCGAATCAAGGTCTCAATCTGTTCTGCATCCAGGCGAAACGTCGTCCCCGCGCTGCTCACGACGTTTTCCTCCATCATCACGGATCCGAAATCATTCGCGCCGTACTTCAGGGCCACCTGGCCGATCTCCGGCCCTTGCGTCACCCACGAGCTTTGGATATTCGGAATGTTGTCCAGGAAAATACGTGCGAGCGCCTGCATCCGAAGGTATTCCGAAACGCCGGTCCGCCGGTCGACTTTCAGGACGGTGTTTTCCGGTTGAAACGTCCAGCAGATAAACGCCGTGAATCCGCCGCTCTTGTCCTGCTGATCGCGCAACCGCTGCAGGTGTTCGATGCGATCTTCGATCGTTTCGACGTGGCCGAACATCATGGTCGCACTCGAATTCAAACCGATCTCGTGTGCCGTCTGCATCACTTCGAGCCACGCGTCGGAATTGCATTTCAGCGGCGAGATCCGTTCCCGCACACGGTCGACCAGAATCTCGCCGCCACCGCCAGGGATTGATCCCAACCCGGCGTCTTTGAATTGCGAGATCACTTCCCGCAGCGGCATGCCGAAGAGATGCGCGAAATGCTGAAGCTCCGGCGGGCTGAAGCCGTGGATATTAATATGCGGATATTTTTCGCAAATGTGCCGGAGCAAATCGAGGTACCAATCGAACGATAACTTCGGGTGGTGTCCGCCTTGCATTAGGATTTGAACACCGCCCACGGCGGAAAGTTCGTCGAGCTTTTGATCGAGCTGCTCGCGGCTGAGCACGTAGTGGTCTTCGTCTTTCTCGGTCCGATAAAACGCGCAGAATTTGCAGTAAACGTTGCAGACGTTTGTGTAATTGATGTTCCGATCGACGATGTAAGTCACGATCTCGCAGCCGCGCTCGTCGTAACTCGCCCGTTTCGCCAGATCGCGGCGTGCATTTGCGAGCACACCCAGCGCCTCGAGCGGCCAGTGGTACAGTTTGAGGGCTTGTGCGGCCGAAATGCGTTCGCCCGCGAGCACTTTCTCACTCAACTCATCTCTCAGAAGAGCGACCATGCTGTAATCTAGCTGAACTCTGCCCTCATCGCACGTCCATCATCAGCCCTGCGCCAATCGCAGCCGGGGCGCGCTCAGACGCTAATTCTTCGCGAGCCCATGCTTCTCCAGAAACGCCGTCAGAGCAGCGTTGAATTCATTAGGTTTTTCCATCATGAGGAAGTGGCTCACGCTCGCCCACGTCTGGTAATCGAGATCAGGCACCAGCCCGCGCACGAAGTTCTCATACTCCGGCGTCCAGACCGGTTGCTTGGCCAGGATCATCAACACCGGCACCGTGATTTTGTCCGGACGCCACAATTCCGGATCGAGCGTCCCCTCCATTTCGCTCGCCGCCACAAACTGCGGCGTGCGCAGCATCGCGACTTTTATTCTCTCGCGGAGCGGCGCGTCCTGGATCGGGCGTACCATTCCGTCAATCATGCGGCCCGCGTTCTCTTCATAATTCGGCGCTTTCAACGTTGCGACGAATTTCTCCATCGTCGCTTTGTCTCCAAAGGGACGCAGCCCGCCATCGACGATGACGAGAGCACGCGTTTTCTCGGGAAACCTCCGATAAAACTGCCGGATTACAGGCGTTCCGTTGCTATGGCCGACCAGCGTGGCCGATTTCGCTCTTGCGTCGCGCAAGACCTCATCGATTGCGCGTGCATAAAGGTCCATTGTGTAATGGACCTGCGGTTTATCGCTCTGGCCATGGCCGGGCAAATCGATTGTGATGACGTGGAATTTGCTTGCGAGAGCGGAGGCCTGCCCAACCCAGAACGTTTCGTCGCAGCTCCAGCCATGCACGAAGAGAAGCGCATTCTCTCCGGCGCCGTAATTCGTGTAATGCACCTTTGAGCCATCGACCTGGGCGAAGCGCGACTCAGGCGCAGGCGAGCCCGCGAATGATCGTGCCGCCGAAGAGATCAAAGCCGCCACCGTAATTGTCGTTCTTAGTAGCGTGCGAGTTCTCCAGCTCATTACCGGCGTAGTTTAAATATCCGTTTATTCTTGGCACGCATTTTCCGTCCCGGCTCCCGGCTTCGCTTTTTGGGTTGGCAGTGGGAAGACCAGCCCTAAGACTTTCGCCATGGCGCAGACAGTTGCCATCGTGGGCGCGGGCGTTGCAGGATTAACCTGCGCGGTTTTACTCGCCGAACGCGGGTATCGCACTGCGATCTTTGCAAAGCAAATTGGGCCAGGCACCACTTCCGCCGCAGCAGCCGCCATTTGGTATCCCTACGATGCCGGGCCTCCCGACCGGACGATCGCCTGGGCGCTGGAAACCTACCACACGCTCCTTGATCTCGCGCGCGATGCGGGCAGCGGCGTTTCGATCATCGAACTGCGGACATTCTCACGCGCCGGTGAAATCGAAATTCCTGAATGGGCGCCGCCACTTGGAGCGAGACGGCTCCGCTCTGAAATTCCCGCGGCATTCGTCTCGGGTTTCAGGCTGAATGTGCCACTGATGGACACGACCATTTACCTCGATTACCTCGCGCAACGTTTCGCCTACGCGGGCGGCGAGATTCACTCAAACAGATGCGTTGCCAAACTGGAAGACGTCAATCCTTCGTTCGATCTCGTCATCAATTGCACCGGTATCGGTGCGCGGGCACTGGTGCAAGACTCCGATCTTGAGCCGCATCGCGGCCAGATCGCGATCGTGCCAAGAATCGACCTCCCCTACGCGGTGGTTTGCAACGACTCTCCACTCATGTACGCCATTCCGCGGACAAAGGATTGCGTCTTCGGGGGCACCAACCAACTGAGCGATGATTGCACTGTCGATCCGTTGGCCACTGCACGCATCGTCGCCGAATGCAGCCGCGTTCTCGAAATCAACAAGCTGGATGTGCTCGGCGAACGCGTCGGTCTCCGTCCGTTTCGTCGTTCCGGTGTTCGCCTTGAGCGCGCGCAATTGTGCGACGGCCGCCCACTCATTCACGATTACGGCCACGGCGGTTCTGGCTTTACGTTCTCGTGGGGTTGCTCCGAAGCGGTCGCCGCGATCGCCGCCGCGGCAATGGGAAAATAACAATGCAATCGCCCGGCTCGGGGTTCGCGATTGCCCCGATCTTTGTTGTTAAGTCAGCGAGATAGCCTGGAAGGAGCTGATGACATCATCGGGCCCCTTGTCTTTGAAGAAGCATTCATAGAATCCCGGCCCGAGGTCCCACGAATCGCCCTTGTAATATTCATCGCGATGAAATCGCCAGACACCGCTCACGATGATAAGCGAGCTGATCCGGTCGTTCCAAAAATCGCCCAGAAAATGGAAACTGAGGTTCGTGCGGGCGTAAGCACCCTTGAATCCGACGTGATCGTAGACCACAATTTCCGGCATCGGGGCGTTATGCACCGCGGGTTCCTGCCCGATTACGCCCGCGCAGGCATGGTAACTCAACGGGCCCACTTTCCATTTCGTGTCGATGATACAGCCATTGTCTGGCGACAGCTCGGTTTTGGATATTTGTCTCATAAGCGAAGGTGTTGGGAATTTGACCAGACGATCCACAGGATGTCGAGCAGAGATGTCGAATAGCCTTCGGCTGGGTGAGTCCGGTTCGCTGTCGGGGTGTTAGCTGCGCTCACCCACGTATATTCCGACCGAATCGAGAAAGCGCTCCACTGTGTTCTTTTTCGGGGTGGTCCGAGCGCGATTGCTCTAAATCCTATGTTCGCGATTATCCGAGCGCAGCCGAATCGTTTTGTTCTGCAGGTCGTGCGAAGCCCGAATGAATCGCACCGTTCGGCTCTTGGCCCGCATTAAAATTGAGTACGTTGTCGCCGTTGCACCCTGCGATTTTACGCCACGCAGTAACGCGCTGTCACTAATTCCCGTCGCGCAAAAAATGATGTTCTTGCCGTTCGCGAGATCGTCGGCGAAAAAAACGCGGCCGAGATCGGCTCCGTGCCCGTCGGCTATGAGACTCTTGCGCTCCTTCTCATCGCGCGGCCACATCACGCATTGCATATCGCCGCCGAGGCATTTGATTCCCGCCGCGGCCAGCACCGCTTCCGGCGCTCCGCCAATCCCGAGATAAAGGTCTATGCCGCTGTCGGTAAGCGATGGCGCCATCGCCGCCGCGATATCGCCGTCGCTAATCAGCCGCAACGAAGCGCCCACCGTGCGAATCTCGGCCACAATTTCTTGGTGCCGCGGCCGATCGAGCATCGTCACGACAACATCCTGAACGCGTTTGTTCAATGCTTGCGCAACCACGAGCAGCGTCTCCTCGATCGGACTCTCGATCTTGATCGTTGCGATCCCACTGATCTGCATGTGCTGAAGCACGCGCGGCCCGTACGCCAGCTTCATCATATAGAACGAGGGGATATCTCGCAGCGCCACCTTCACTCCTTCCTCCGGGCTCGCCGCCGCGATGCAGCTGATCGAATTTGGCGCGCCCTTTGAAATGTTGGTTGTGCCGTCTATCGGGTCGAGCGCGATGTCGAACGGCGGCGATCCCGGCACCCATGTTCCGAGTTGTTCGCCTTTGAAAATGCCAGGCGCGTCGTCCTTGATTCCTTCGCCGATCACGACCTCGCCGCAGATATTCATGAGATCGAACATTCCGCGAAGCGCATCGCACGCCGCCGCGTCGGCTTTTTCTTTCTCGCCGCGTCCGAGCCACGGCAACGAGTTCAGCGCGGCGGCCTCAGTCGCGCGCACGAAATCGAACTCAATAATGCGCTCGATGTCGTGATAGTTTTGCCGCCGAATTCTCATCGCGGTTATTCTGCATCGCCGGGAGAATTCGACAAGCCAACTCTCGGTGCCAGACCTCGGCCCGCCGCCACCCTGTCATCCCTGATTCCGCGGACGCACCGCCTCAGAGCGGCGGTTTCGCTTTCGGAGCGGCGCTTGGTTTCACTGACACTTCGCCCTCCGGCGCGACGTCATATTCCGGCTTCGCCGTTCCCATCAGCCACCGATCGAACCAACCAACAATGTGCTCCAGTCTTTCCACACGATGCCACGGCCCGCCGGAGCGCGACAGTTCGTGCGTTTCATTTGGAAACTTCACCATCACGGTTGGAATCCTCCGGAACTTCAGCGCGCGAAACATTTGTTCGCCACCCGCGCCGGGAGGCGTGCGGTAATCGTTCTCGCCCAAAATCAACATCAACGGCGTTTTCACATCTTTGATGTACGTGATCGGCGAGCGCGCTTTGAAATCTTCCGGATCTTGAAAGGGCGGCGCTTTGAACCAGGTAGGCTGGAAGAGGGTAAAATCGGCCGTGTACCACCAATCGGTCCAGCTCGCGATATCGCGCTGTGAGACCCCGGCCGCGAAACGGTCGGTGTGACCCACGACCCAGTTCGTCAACAGCCCGCCACCGCTGCCGCCAGTCACGCCGAGTTTTTTCGCGTCGATGTATCCCCGCTTGATCCCTTCATCCACGCCGAGCATCAGGTCTTTGTAATCGTCGCCCGGGTAATGGAACTGGATCACGTTTCCAAAATCCTGGCCATAGCTGGTGCTCCCGCGCGGATTCGGATAAAGCACAACGTAGCCCTTCGCCGCCATCCACTGAAACTCGTGTTCGAAAATGTATCCATACGCCGCGTGCGGGCCACCGTGGATATTTAGAATGAGCGGATACTTCTTGGCCGGATCGAATCCCGGCGGCTTTTGCAACCAGGCTTGGATACGTTTCCCATCGAAACTCTGATACCGGATTTCTTCCGGCTCAGTCAGGTTGAGCTGACTGAACAATTCGTCGTTGCTGTGCGTGAGCTGACGCGCTTCGCCGCTTACGCGATCAAGCCAGAATAGGTCGCCGATCCGCGTCGCCGTGGAGAGAAAATAAACCAGCTTCGAAGTGTCAGGCGCCGCGCGAAACCGCACGATGGCTTGATTCCCTTTCGTGATTTCCGTGACTGCTCCGGTCGCGACATCGAACGAGCCTAGATTCGTTTGTCCTTCCTTCGCGAAGTTCTCGACGATGCTCTTGCCGTCGGGCGTCCAGATCGGAACGTTTCCCCCACCGCCGCGGGGAGCGTCGTTATCTCCGAAGACGCTCGCACCGACATCCCAGTCAAAGGCGGTGGTGAGATTCCGCGGCTTCGCGTCCTTCACCAGATCGAGCACCCACAAATCGGGCTGCGTGTAGGAATTGACCGGCTGCTCCGCCGAAGCAATGAACGCGATCTGTTTACCATCCGGGCTGAGCGCAAATTCGCCGGTGTCCATTTCGATTGTCGTCAGCTTCGCGGCCTCTCCGCCACTCGCCGGGATCGAATAAAGCTCCGTCTTAGGGCGCTCGTAGTACGGCTCGTCGTTATGGAGCGACGTGAAATAAATCTGCGCGCCATCTTTCGACCAAAGAGTCGCGCCCTCGTCGAAACGGCCGCTCGTCAGTTGCTTCGGCTGCACTTTCTCGTCGGCGTTGCGCGGCGCCTGCACAACCCAGATGTGCTGCGGCCGTTTGAAATCGTAGTAGCCTTCGTCATTCCCCCGATACACCGCGCGGGTCACGATGTGGATGTCGCTTTCGTGCTCGGCTTCCGATTCCGCTTGTTTCACCGCGGCCTCCGCGGGCTTCTGCTTTTCCTTCCCACTGTCCTTGCCCGACGATGGCGATGCTTCGGCCGCGACCGCCTGCTTCAACTCCTCTTCTTTGCGCTTTTTCTTTTCCTGCTTCGCCAGATCCTCGGGGTTAGTCGTGCTGGTGAAAGCGATCGCTTTCCCATCTGGCGACCACCTCGGATCACCCGCGCCTTTGGGCAAAGTGGTAAAGGGAAAAGCGTCGCCACCCGCCATCGAGAGCATGAACAGTTGCGGCGGCTCCGGCTTCCCGTCCTTCTCGGTCGAGCGCGTAAAGACGAGATACTTTCCATCGGGCGACCAGCGAGGTGATGAATCGCGCTCACCACTCGTTAGGCGATGAGGTTCTTCCTTCCCGGCGGCCGGTACGGTCCAGATGGAGGTATTATAACCCTCCTTCTTTTCGTTGACCGTTACGCGCACGAAAGCCACCCGCGAGCCGTCCGGCGAGACCTGCGCATCGCCGATCCAGACGAAATTGAAAAGGTCCTTCTCGGTAATGTTGCGCTTTTCGGCGGTCGCGTTGCTGCTGAGGGCGGCGGCGCTGATCGATAACAGGAAAAGAAAACAGCCTAGCGAAAATCGGTGTTTCATGCGCGGTTAATCTGCGCGGAAGCAAAGAACCTCACAAGCTTTGTTCGATTGAAAACGCGCTGTCATCCGAGCCGCGCAGACGACGAGGACCTCGCAACAATACCTCGCGCCAACGCAAGCGGGGAAATGTTCAACCACTCAGCTATGTGTGACCATCTTTGGCTTCTCGGAAATCGATCTGCGATTGCCAGGTCGGCGCTCCTCCCATGTTCGCGGTCCCGTCTGCGCGACTCGGGATGACAACTACTCGTGCGTCGCTCTACTTCTCGTTAGGCGCCATTTCGCTGTGCGTCATGCCGTGATCGCTCATAAGCGACGGCCGGATGCGCAGGAAAATCTGGAATGAGCACGGCAGATCGTTTCCATAATATCGATCCAGCCCGTCCGGCACATCGTTGATTGTGAACTGTCCGCCAAGGCCGACATCGATTCCTCCTCCATGCGCGAGATCGCGCACATATCCGACCGTGTAAGCATTGATGGGGAAGATGCGTTCGTTATCGATCCCGGCGAGCACAAGCTCGGACCCCGGTTTTTCGACATGCTCGAACCGCGCGTAAAACGCATCGCGGCCGCGCTGATAATTAGACTCGACCAGGAACGACTGCGTCGTGCCGTGACCACTGTCGCGATTCTGGCCCCAGACAAACGAGTTCGACCAGTTCCTGTCCGGACCGAGCGGTACATTATATATGAGCGAAGCCGTGGTGCGGTGGCGGTTCGCCTCCGGCTCCAGCTCTTCCGGGCTTTTGATAAAACCGTGGGAAACTTGCAGCGCCAGATTACTGGTCGGATTCCACGAAATTCGCCCGCTGAACGAATCGAGCTTCGGCCGATCAAAATCGTAACGCACTTCATCCGGTTCCCGCCCCTTGAAGGCGCTCCCTTCGATTTTCAGATCGCGCCAAACCGCACCGAGTGTGACAACTCCGAAGGTCACATGCGTTGAATCCTGCCAATGATGACTGAGCGGCGCATCCGGATTATCCATGGCGGAGAGGCGATGCATGAATGCTGGCGGCCCCAGCGCCGGCTCACCCGGATAACCGGCATAAAGGTAGGCGGAGAAATCAGGTCCAAACTTTTGCGAATAGCTCAATGAGATCTCATCAAACAAGTCATGCGGATGCTGGCGATCGTGCAGCGCCTCGCCATTCCACGTCTCACCGGTCTGAAACAGAAGCGGATATCCGCGCCCTCCTTCCGTGAGGAGATCGAGGCTCATCATCCCGCGAAATCCCAATTGCGCGTTGTCTCCAATCGGGTGCGAATACATGGCCATGAACCAGTTCGGCCCATCGATCCGATCGTCGCCGCGCCGGGTGCTTGCATTCACGTAACGCGGAAAGATCCCGCCATGCAGCATGAGCATGTCGTCGCCTAACATCAGCATCTTGCCATACAGCGGCGTCGAATCAGGCACCCAACTCGAGCCGGAACTCTCGCGACTCATCGGCTCAGCCAGGTTCACCGAAGATTGCATGGCCATTCCGTCGCCCAAAGCGCCGGGCGCGATCGCTATCGCTGCCGTGAAAACGGCCGCAGCGGCGAGATTGGAAGTAAATGGATTTTTCATATCGAAGTTGGGAAAGGTTCGTGGGTTGCGTCGTACGACGGGGAATCCCCGCGTTTAAGGAACGACCGAAAGGCCGTCGGCATTTCTCGCCTGTAATGGCGGCCGCCTCGCACCGAGTCAGCGGGAAACAGGCGAATCGCCTGCCACTACACGCGATGGAAAATCGCCGGAGGGCCGTGCGCGAGCACGCTGTGCTGAAGAACCGATTCCGCGAAGCTGCGCGCTCGAGGCGGCCCGGTGTCCAGAGAAGCCGGAGGAAGAGCCACGCGGGGCGGAATGACAAAAACCGCCGCAAGGTAATCCTGCGCACCGACCGATTGTCTCGCCAGAATTGTAACGCTCTTCGTCGCGTGAAGCGTGACCGCGCATAACTCTTTGCAGCAAGGAATATTTGCCGCCGGCTTCTCTTTCGCCGGCGCAGAATGCATTGGGCATCCGCCCTTTTCCGAATCTGAACTCACGCCCGGACCGCTCAGGCCGAGGGCGCAGTGGTTGGACAGAAGTATCCAGGCCGTGATCGTGAGAAGCACAGTCGCCCAGCGTCTGGTCAGGCCCATCGCACTTCGGCTCAGCATGTTTTTTGATCGCCCATCCGTCTCCTATGTTCCAGCAATTTCTTGCTCGGGCCGACAAACAAATCCCGCAATCTGTTCAGTGCACGTCCAACGGCGCCGGCGGCACGACCGCGACCGTCCCCGTTCCAGCCGGCAAGCGGGGAATCCGCGTCGCCAGGGCCATGGCCCCAAAGAGCAGAAACCCACCGAGGTACCACGGCGCCCCCGGAAGGTTCCATGCGTGCTCTGGGTTGATGAAATAGGCGAACGTAAACGTGAACAATCCCGGGCCGATAATCCAGGCGAGGCTCGCCAGACTGTTGATCGCGCCTTGCAGTTCGCCTTGTTCCGATTCGCTCACGCGACGCGTCATCATTCCCTGCGCCGCAGGGCTCGAGATCGTCCAGAGCATCATCACTGGAATGGAGAGGAAGAAGAACGTCGTATTTCGCGCCAGGCCCGCCAGGACCATTCCAAGCGCTCCGAAAAACTGGCCAACATAAAGCGTTCGCCGTTCACCGAGACGCGAAATAATCGGTTTCACCAAGCCAGCGGAAATCACGATCGAACAGGCGCCAACCAGCGCGAGCGAAAGTCCGATCATTCCCTCTCTCCAGGCGTAACGAAAAATCGCGTAGAGCGCCCAGACGTTGAAGACTTCGTGCGCGACGTAGCCGATGAATTGAATCGTGGCGAGCCGGAATAATTCCGGATGGGAACGCAGCAGCACGAGCGCGCCCACCGGGTTCGCGCGCCGCAACGTGAACGCCTGGCGTTTTTCCGGCGGCAACGATTCCGGCAGAACGAGATATCCGTAGAGCGCATTTGCCAGGCTCAGTCCCCCGGCGATCCAAAACGGCAGCCGCGGATCGGAATTTCCCAGCAAACCGCCCAGGGCCGGTCCCAGGACGAACCCAACGCCGAACGCCGCCCCAATCATTCCGAAAGCGCCCGCGCGTTTTTCCGGAGGAACCACATCCGAGACGTACGCCGTGCCCGTCGAAATGCTGGCTGCCGTGATTCCCGAGATGACTCGTCCGAGAAAAAGCCAGCCGATCGTCGGAGCCAGCGCCATCACGATATAGTCGAGACCGAGTCCAAGATTCGAGAGAAGGATCACCGGTCGCCGACCGAACCGATCTGACAACACGCCCAGCACCGGCGAAAAAAAGAACTGCATGAGCGCGAAGACCGTTCCGAAAATGCCGAACATTTTCGCCGCGGTCGGCGCATCGCCGCCGAGGAAATTGAGCACCAGTTTCGGCAGGACCGGCGCGATCAACCCGAGCGCCAGCATGTCCAATGTCACCGTGATGAAGATGAAAAGGACGGCGGCTTTGCGGTGTTTCATATTGTCCTTCGAGTCGAGTCATTCGCAGAAGACCCGCACGATGGCAATTAAGGAGCGGCTTACAAACCGCGGTCAAACGCCAGACTCAGCCCTTTGTCATTCTGAGCGGAGTTTCGCAAAAGCGAAACGCAGCGAAGCCGTAACGCAACCGACAAAGTCGGCGAAGCCCGGCCTTCCATCTCTCGCTGCCCGCGAAGCGTGATCGGCAGCGCAATTTCCCATTTTTGTCATCCTGAGCCTGTCGAAGGACCTCTTACTTTTGCGAGCGTCGGCGAGGATCTCGGGCGCTGGCGCACCCTCGCAGAAATAAGAGATCCTTTGACTCCGCTTCGCTCCGCTCAGGATGACAAAACGTTATGCGCGTCACCCACAGTTCCCCTGGATCAACCCTTGCGTCCGATCGACGCACGCTCTCGATAGCCGTACCGGACGCGAGCTCCGTCAGATCAGGTCGTTGGTTTGTTTTTGCCGAACAGTTTGCGGACGAAGGCCGTCAAGGCCACGACGCCGATAATGACAAATTTCTTCGCTCCGAGGAGCAAGACCCAGAGCCCTTTGAACAGACCGAGCTTCGCCGCCACTCCGCCGGCGACCAGCGCCGCAATCCCGTACGACGCCACTTTGTCGCCGGACGCCTCGCTGAAATCGGCGTAGCGGTTGCCCGGATTGAAGTCGATCGCCGCCAGAATCATGGGCGCGTTCCTTTCGATCTCGGGAAGTTGGGCCATCGCAGCGACGGCGTTCAACACCAGCACGCCCCTGCGTCCGAGAATGCGGATGTTGTAGTTCAACGTGTCCTCGTTCCCGCCGCCGAATTTCAATTGCTTCGCCCAATAAAGTTTGTGCACCGCCTGATCGTAATGAGGTGGCGCGGCCCACCCCACCAGCTCGACCGCGGCATATCCCTGCTTCTCGCGTTCCTTGTTCGCCTCGCGAGTATCTTTTTGCATCTGCTTGAGCAAATCCACGTAGTCGATCTTCTCCGCATCCTTGTCTTTGACGTAGCCTTCCTCTTCGTAGGTAATAATCACCGCCCACGACTCCGGGTTAAGCGGGCCGACATTGACCGGCATGAGCAGCCCCAGCGGATCGGCCATCGGCGGATTGCCCCACAATTTTACCAGGACGGTCTGCGCGTCCCGTCCGTCGAGAAACTCGACTCCCTCGGGAATTTTCAGCGTCGCCAGGCCATTTTTCAGAACGACTTCGCCACGCTGAAATCTCAGCTTCGCGGCCAGCGCCTGAGCGTCTTCTTTGGTTTTCGGTCGATCCTGAGCGCAAACCGGAACGATCGAAATGGTGACTGCGGCAAGGAGGGCAACAAGAGCTGGCAGCTTCATTCCGCGGAAATTAGGTGAACCAGATTCGTTGTGAAATGATAATCGCCGGAGCGCAAAACAATTTCATCCGCCTGAGTTTCGCCCAGCCTGACCGCGCATATTTCATTGCGGATGAGGCTTCGTTTGAGCAATCTCGCTCGATGCCCGACGCGCCTCCGCCCCTCCCCAAGTCACAGCCCTCCTTCACCCGGCGGAACAGCACGATGTTCAAATTGCTCGGCGTCGGCGCGCTCATTTTGCTTATGCTCATTCCGCTCCTCATGATCGAAGGAGTGTTGAACGATCGCCTTGCGCGCAGGAATGAAGCGGTCGCCGACATCACGGCTTCGTGGGGCAAGGAACAAAATATTATCGGGCCAGTCCTGTGCGTTCCGTACCTGCATCACGGCACTGTCGTCCGCTCGGTGACGCTGCCGGACGGTCGCGTCGAGACCCGCGAGGTCGCGGAGACAACCGTGGCGACCGCGTATTTCCTGCCGGAACAGCTCGACATTACCGGCGACGTGCAAACGCAAACGCTCCACCGCGGAATCTACGACGCCGCGGTTTTTCGGGGACAGATCACGATCGCCGGGCGGTTCGCCGCGCCCGACATGGCCGCGCTCAAAATCGAATCGGCCGATGTGCAGTGGAAAGATGCCGCTGTCACACTGGCCGTGAGCGATTTGCGCGGCACTCGCGAGGGACTTGTCCTCGATTGGGGCGGAGCCAAAAAGTTGCTCCAGCCAGGATCTCAGTTGCCGGGATACACCACCGGGATCACGGCACCGCTTGCGGCGGAGCAGCCGCTCGCCGCCAGCGCCTTTTCCATCGCGGTCGATATCAATGGCAGCGGTGGAATTTTCTTCGCTCCATTCGGGGTGCAAAATCAGGTATCACTGAAATCGAATTGGCCGGACCCCGGATTTCGCGGCGCTTTCCTGCCGGCGGAACGGTCGGTTCGGCCGGATGGCTTCGAGGCCAAGTGGAAGGTTTCGTATTACGGCCGCGATTATCCGCAACACTGGACGAGCCTGGTCGGGAACGAACGGTTCACGACCACCTCGGTGTCGGCCTCTCTTTTCGGGACGGAGTTTCTAAAAATCCTCGATGCCTATCGCTACGTGGAGCGCTCGATCAAATATGGCGTCCTCTTCTTCGTGCTCATCTTCACGACATTCTTCCTTTTTGAAATCACCGCGCGTCAGAAGATCCATCCTTTGCAGTACCTGATGGTGGGGGCGGCACTTTGCTTGTTCTACCTCGCGCTGCTTTCGGCCTCGGAGTTTATCGGTTTCAGCTTGTCCTATTTGATTGCAACGGTCGCGGCCACCGGTCTCATCACCTGGTATTGCAGTCATTTCCTCGGCGGAGGAATGCGCACCCTCATGATCGGCGGCGGACTCCTGGGCGTTTACACGTTTCTGTATATTACGTTACGGCAACAGGACTACGCGCTTCTCATGGGAACGATCGCCCTCTTCCTCGTGCTGGCTCTGGTCATGTACGTGACGCGCAAGGTTGATTGGTACGCGCGGGATGGAAACTAATTTTCTAGTCGAGTGCGAAAGCGTACTCGATGAAACCTCCCATGCCCGATTTCACCCAGTTGATTCCAGAGTTGAAGCAGTGGGACACTGATGTTGAATCGTGGATTGCCGCTGTGGGACGGTTCGACCATGCGATTGCTTACGGGCAAATCTTCTGGCCGGAGTTCAGGATTCACGACGACTGCGTGCTGTTTGTCGATTGTCCAAGCGCGGCGTTCGACAATTGGATGCTGAGCACAGATGGAGACCGCACAGCGGTTGAGGCTACCTTGAACCACCGGCATATCCTCGATTTGTTTACGAACAGTCAGTTCGAAGCGACCCGCGAGGTTGTTCTCCATCTCGGACGTCTGTTGCGAGACATGTCGTCCTGCAAACTCGCGCGCGATTTCCCCGGCAGAGCCATTGTTGTTAGCTTTGACGAAGAGTTCAGGGAGGATTTGGTCGATTATCAAATTACCGTTTACCAAGAGCGGTGATGTGATTTAACCCACGCAGGAGCCAACGACCGCACCCGATTCAAAGTCCGTCATCCCGAGGCTGGCGCAGCGCCAAGGGACCTCGCAACCGGAGTTGAAGCTCCTCGTAACGAGTGTAGCGCGGTTTGCAGTTGAGAGGTCCCTCGCCGTCTACGCGGCTCGGGATGACAGAAATGACGCGAATTCGCCGCCGGAATTCCGTCCTTGTTTTTCCCACTAGCCGACGCGTGAGTTGCCCATGCCTCCTACGTGCCGCAGCAGAAGGACCAATCGGTCGTGACGGAAAAAGCCGACAGCGACTACGTCCTGGGAACGAACGACGAGGAACTCGATCGGCTCGGATTGCAGCACCGAGTCTGGCGGCCAGTCGTGACCGAATGCTGGCAGCGCGTCGGGATCACGCATGGCTGGCGGGTGATCGATGTCGGCGCCGGCCCCGGTTACGCAACGGCTGACCTGGCGGAGATTGTCGGACCGACCGGCTCGGTCCTCGCGATCGAACGTTCGGCGCGCTTCCTGGACGCGGCGCGGGAAAGATGCCGCCGGCGTGGTTTGACCAATGTCGAGTTTCGCCAGGCGGATTTGATGGAAGCTTCGTTAGGCCAACCGGGTTTCGACGCCAGCTGGTGCAGGTGGGTGGCTTCCTTTGTCTCTTCGCCGGCGAAACTGATCGGCAACATCGCGGGCGCGTTGCGGCCCGGTGGACTCGCCATTTTTCACGAATACAGCGATTACGAAACTTTTCGCTTCATGCCGACGCGACCGGCGCTGGAGAAATTCGCGCAGGAAGTGATGGCGAGCTGGCGCGCGACTGGCGGTGAGCCGGACGTAGCACGCGCCTTGCCCGGTCTTTTGCGCGAGGCCGGGATGCGCGTGATCGAGATCCATCCGCGCGTGCGCACGGTTGCACCGCGCGATTACGCCTGGCAATGGCCGGCCAGTTTCATCGAGATCAACGTCGTGCGTTTGCAGGAGCTGGGCCGGCTCACACAGGCTGAGGGGTCGGAGGTGTTGCGCGAATTCCGGGCAGCGGATGCCGATCCGCAGTCGTGGTTCACAACACCAATGTTTCTCGAAATCATCGCCCGCCGCGAGTAGACAGCTCGCGATGGATTGGTCACTGCGTCTCGCATACGACAGCGACATCCCAGAGCTTGAGGCGCTGATCGGACGTTCAGTTCGCGAGCTCCAATCGGCCTACTACTCGGAAGCGCAAATGAAAGGGGCGCTCGGATCGGTCTTCGGCGTGGATCGGCAGTTGATTCGCGACCAGACTTACTTCGTTGCGGAGAAAGGTGGAGCGCTCATCGCGTGCGGCGGGTGGAGCAAACGCCTGTCGCTTTTCGGAAGCGATGCCGCACGGACGGGGGAGGATGCACTCCTCGATCCGCTCCAGGACGCCGCCCGCATTCGCGCCTTCTTTGTTCACCCCGAGCATGCGCGACGCGGTCTGGCCCGCGCGATTCTTTTGGCCTGCGAGGATGCAATTCGCGCGGCGCAGTTTCGCTCGGTCGAATTGGTCGCGACGTTGCCCGGCGTGCCGTTTTATCAGGCGTTCGACTATCAAACGGGTGAGCGTTACGAAGTGCCGCTCGTGAACGGGTTAAGCTTGCCAGTGGTGCGGATGTCCAAGAATCTCGTAACCCCAAGCAATGAATCGCCGCCAGATTAGTTACAGCATTCTCGTCAGTCTTGCGCTGACCTTTCTGAGCATTTTCTTTTTCGATCAACCAGTCGCAGCCTTCGTTCAGCGAGTTGGGGGAAGATCGTCCGCCATCTTGCAGCAAGGCACATCATTGCTCGAGGTAATTTCCGGTTTCCCGATTGCCAAATATGCGCTCACCTACGCCTTGTTAACCGCCGGCCTCATTCTCTTCGCCTGGAAATGTACCCGTTCGGCCGCCTGGATGCTGTTGTTTGTCGCCTGCGCGCAATTTGCGACACGCATCGCTGCTGGAGCGCTGAAGAGTGTTTTCGAGCGACTGCGCCCGTTCGAAGTCATTCAAGCGGGCAACTGGGATCGGAAATTCTTCAGTGGCCACGGCAACTCATTTCCTTCCGGCCACGGCGCGCACTTCTGGGGTCTGTTTTTCCCGCTCGCGTTCCTATTCCCGCGTTATCGCAGCCCGCTCTTGATCATCCCACTCTTCATCTCCGTCGCCCGAGTGGGCGTGAACGATCACTGGTGCAGCGATGTGCTCGGTTCTATCGCGATCGCAGCAGCTGTTACGCTTTTTTTCATCTGGCTCTTCCGGATGAAACCGGCGCAAACCGCCAGGGAACCCATCGCCGGCAACAGCGGAAAGAAAGACATCAGGATCTTGAATGTATATCCCCAGTGCTAATCGCATCCGCGATGGAGGACGGATCAACTCGTTCATCCAGAGCCATGGCTTCGCCACAGTCGTCACCCATAACGACAGGCAGTTTTGGGCCAGTCACTTGCCCGTCCTTTTCGATCAAGCAAACGAGGGTCACGGGGTCTTGCGCAGTCACATGGCGCGCGCGAATGAGCAATGGCGCCACTTCGCGTCGGGTCAGGAAGTGCTGTGCATTTTCCACGGCCCGCACTCCTACATTAGCCCGTCGTCTTATGTCATGCAGGAGACGGTCCCGACATGGAACTATGCGGTCGTCCATGTGTATGGAATGGCCAAAGTCATTGAGGACGCGAGCGTCCTGCGCAAGGTCGTCAATGACACGACCACCAAGTATGAATCGCACCGTCCGGTTCCATGGAAGATAACACTTCCTGATACGGCTATCGAAGCGATGCTGAAAGCCATCGTGGGCTTTACGATTCAGATCACGAGGATCGAAGCGAAGTTCAAGTTCGGCCAGAACCGATCACAGGCCGATCAAGACGGAATGCTCCGCGATCTCCAGGCTTCCCCCGACTTGGGAAGTCAGGAATTGGCCAACTTTATTTCCGCGCAACGCTCGCTCGCGTAGTGCCGGTAGTGCGCCCCGTCAATATCCATGACTGAGGTCGAGCAAATCAAGTACGATTGGGAACTTGCGGATTACAGCTTCAAAAACAAGGATCGAAACAAGTAGCGCGCTCTTCTTTCCGTACGAACACCGACTCGACACTAGATAACCAAACGGGTTCGCGGCGGAAAACACCGCAGCTCTAATAACGGTAGTGCTCGGACTTGTACGGGCCTTCGATCGGGATGCCGAGATAGTCGGCCTGCTTCGTTGTTAGCCTGGTCAGTTTCACGCCGATCTTTTGCAAGTGCAGACGTGCGACTTCTTCGTCGAGTTCTTTCGAGAGAACGTAGACGCCGATTTTGTAGATGTCCTTGTTCTTCCAAAGATCGAGTTGCGCCAGCACTTGGTTCGAGAACGAGTTCGACATGACGAAGCTCGGGTGGCCTGTCGCGCAACCGAGATTCACGAGCCGGCCCTCGGCCAGCATGAAAATCTCGTGGCCGTCCGGGAAGGTGTACTTATCCACCTGCGGTTTGATGTTCGTGCGCTTGATGTCTTTGCGCTCGTTCAGCGAGTCGACCTGAATCTCGTTATCGAAATGCCCGATGTTGCAAACGATCGCTTGATCTTTCATTCGCTCCATATGCTCGAGCGTGATGATGTCGACGTTGCCGGTCGTGCTCACGTAAATATCGCCGCGGCCGAGCGTGTCTTCGATCGTGGTAACTTCGTAACCTTCCATTGCGGCTTGGAGCGCGTTAATCGGATCGATCTCGGTGATCACGACACGCGCACCCTGCCCACGCAATGATTGCGCGCAGCCTTTGCCCACGTCGCCGTAGCCGCAGATCACCGCGACTTTGCCCGCGATCATGACATCGAGCGCGCGGTTAAGGCCGTCGACGAGCGAATGGCGGCAGCCGTAAAGATTATCGAACTTCGATTTTGTGACCGAATCGTTCACGTTGATCGCCGGAACGAGCAGCTGGTTCATCTGCTTCATCTTATAAAGACGATGCACACCGGTCGTCGTTTCTTCAGAAACGCCGCGCCATTCCTTAACCATCTCGTGCCAGCGATAGGGATTCTCCCGCTGCACTTCCTGCAGGAGATCCTTGATGACTTGCTCCTCTTTATTAGAGGAAGGCGATTTCACCCAGTCGCCGCCTTCTTCCAGCTCGTAGCCTTTGTGAATGAAGAGGGTCACGTCACCACCGTCATCAACGACCAGCTGCGGACCTTTGTCGTCCGGGAACGAAATCGCCTGATTGGTGCACCACCAATATTCCTCGAGGCTCTCGCCTTTCCACGCGAAGACCGGCACGCCTGCTTTCGCGATCGCGGCGGCTGCGTGGTCTTGCGTGGAGAAAATGTTGCAACTCGCCCAGCGAACACTCGCGCCAAGAGCGACCAGCGTCTCAATCAGCACCGCGGTCTGGATCGTCATGTGCAGCGAACCGGTCACGCGCACGCCCGCGAGCGGTTTAGCCAGCGCGTATTTTTCGCGGATTGCCATGAGGCCCGGCATTTCCTTTTCCGCGATGAAAATTTCCTTGCGACCCCAATCGGCCAGACTAATGTCCGCGATTTTGTAGTCGTTAGCTTTAGTTTTTGTCGCCGTTTGGGTGCTCATAAATTTGCTTAGTTATCGCGCCGCTTTCTTAAGCGCCGCGGTTTTGTCGGTTTTTTCCCAGGTAATGTCCGGATCGTCTTTGCCGAAGTGGCCGTAGTTCGTGGTCTTGCTGTAAATAGGGCGGAGCAGATCGAGCTGCTGGATGATTTCGGCAGGTTTAAAGGAGAAGGTGCGATTAACCGCGCGCTCGATTGCTTCTTCGGGCACGGTGTTTGTGCCGAAGGTGTTGATGTTCATGCTCACCGGATCGGGATGCCCGATGGCGTAAGCGAATTGAATCTCGCAACGGGTGGCGAGGCCTGCCGCGACCACATTCTTCGCCACCCAGCGTCCCATGTAAGCGGCGCTGCGATCGACCTTGCTCGGGTCCTTGCCGGAAAACGCGCCACCGCCGTGACGGCCCCAGCCGCCGTAGCTGTCGACGATGATCTTGCGGCCGGTCAGCCCGGTATCGCCTTGCGGCCCGCCAATGACGAAACGTCCAGTTGGATTGATGAGAAACCGCGTTGTGCCGTTGACCATTGATTTCGGTAGCATTTTGCGGATGATTTTTTCGATGCAGAATTTTTCGATCTCGTCGTGGCTGATGTCTTCAGTGTGTTGCGTCGAGATGACAACGTTGGAGATGCCGACTGGCTTTCCGTTGTCATAGATGACGGACACCTGCGATTTCGCGTCGGGGCGCAGCCACTCCGCTTTCCCGCTCTTGCGCACGCGAGTCAACTCGCGGCCAAGCCGGTGCGCGAACATGATGGGAGCCGGCATCAATTCCGGAGTGTCATCGCACGCGAAACCAAACATTAAACCCTGGTCGCCCGCCCCCTGTTCGGAGGTTTGTTTGCCCTTCGCCTTCTTCGCATCAACACCTTGGGAGATATCGTGCGACTGATCAGTGATGACGGTATTAACGAAAATTTTCCTGGCGTGAAACACGTCGTCGTCGTGGATGTAGCCGATGTCCCGCACGGTCTCGCGCACGATCTGGTTAATCGGGATGACGTCTTCCAGGTGTTTACCCTTCGGCAGATTCGGAATAGTGATCTCGCCGCCAACGATGACCACGTTGCTTTTCGCGTAGGTCTCACAGGCGACGCGGCTTTTGCGATCCTGCCGAAGGCAGGCGTCCAGGACGGCGTCGGAAATGGTGTCGCAAACTTTATCCGGATGACCTTCGCCAACGGATTCGGAAGCAAAAATGAAGCGTCGGAGCATGGACGAAAGCGAGTTGAAAAGGTGAGAGTTGGGTTTGAGACGAGAACACCATCGACTGATCATATTGACCAATCATGATACGTCGATATATCGTGGAGGAGCAAAATGGCGTCAACCATTAATTTTCTCCGTCTGCTGGCGGACCCGACCCGGCTCCGCATGCTCTTGCTGCTCGAAGAAGAGGAGCTTTCGGTGGCGGAGCTGCAGGAAATTCTCGGCATGGGGCAATCGCGTATCTCGAGTCATCTCGCGCAATTGAAGCGCGCGGGCGTGGTGGAAGATCGCCGCGCCGGGAAAAATGTTTACTACGGGCTGACGGAGAAGGAGGAGCGGAATCCCGCACGCGCGCAAGTGAAGGAGCTCACCCGCGTGCTCGCTCGCGAAATGCCGGAAACGGCGCGCGATCGCATAGCGTTGCAGCTCGCGCTTCGCAAACGCCGCGATAAAGCGCGCGAATACTTTGACGAGCTGGCGGGAAAGTTCGGCCGGAGTTACGTTCCGGGCCGTTCGTGGCAGGCGCTCGCCCACACCGTGATTAGTTTGTTGCCGCCACTAACCGTGGCCGACCTTGGCGCTGGCGAGGGAACCCTGGCCCAACTCCTCGCAAAAACCGCGCGCAAGGTGATCGCCGTCGATAACTCCCCGAAGATGGTCGAGTTCGGCTCGAAACTCGCGAAGCAGCACGGCTTCGCGAACCTGGAATACCGACTCGGAGATATCGAAGATCCGCCGATCACCAAAGGCACGATCGACCTCGCGATTCTGAGTCAGGCCTTGCATCACGCGATTCATCCCGAGCACGCGATCGCGAGCGCTTACCGGATGTTGCGAAAAGGCGGACGGATCGTGATCCTGGATTTGCTCAGCCATCGCTTCGAGCGTGCACGTGAGCTTTACGCGGATCATTGGCTCGGCTTCAGCGAAGTGCAGCTCCACCAGTTTCTCGAATCGACCGGCTTCAAGAACATCGAAGTGACGGTGGTCTCGCGGGAAAAGCAGAGCCCGCATTTCCAGACCGTTTTCGCTACCGGTGTAAAATAGAGACGAAAGGCGCTCCAGCGAAACACCGCGAATCCAAAAAAGTTCTTCGCCGAGTACAACGAAGAAATGCTTATGTGGCGGTCTTATGGAGTCGTGAGCTGGCAGCTCATCCAGATTGCGCGTTTACGCAACGACCCCGCGCTTCGAGAAACTGTTGAGTGAAGGCAAGACCAGGCTCTAGACTGGCACTCATGGACTTGCGCAGCGAGTGTGAAAACTCGCCAGGAAATGAACCGCCTTTATTTTTGGCCAGGAACTCAGATGGTTCACCGTGAGCACATTCTTTAAGGAGCTGCAACGCCGGAAGGTTTATCGCGTTGCGGCGGCTTACGCCGTCGTCGCGGGGGGCGTCATCCAGCTTGCTTCCGCGGTATTCCCCGCATGGGAACTTCCAAGCTGGGCGTTGCGCCTCGTAGTGGTACTCCTGCTCGCTGGTTTCCCGATTGCGCTAGTCCTAGCATGGGCGTTTGACGTCACTCCGGCTGGCATACAGGCAACGGAAGAGGTCACACCTCGACCCGCCGGACAAACGCTTCTGCGCCGACGAAGGAATGTGTTCTTGCTCGTGAGTCTGGGTCTTGCCGTGTCGTTGCTCGCGGGTTTCTTTCTTCTCCCGCGCGCTTCGGCACGAAAGATCGACAAATCGATCGCAGTGCTGCCGTTCGAGAACTTCAGCGACGACAAAGACAACGCGTTTTTCGCTGATGGCATCCAGGACGATATCCTGACCAATCTTTCAAAAATCGGTGACCTCAAAGTTATTTCACGCACCTCGGTCATGCAGTATCGAGGTAAAGCGAATAACGTGCGCGAGATCGGCAAAGCGCTCGGTGTTTCCGCGATTCTAGAGGGGAGCGTACGACGCTCGGCCAATCGGATACGCGTGAATGTGCAGTTGATCGATGCGACCACCGACGAACACATTTGGGCGAACGATTACGATCGAGACCTGACCGACGTCTTCGCCATCCAGAGCGATCTGGCGCAAAAAATTGCCGGCGAATTGCAAGCGAAGCTCTCGCCGACTGAGAAAGCGCAGATGACCCGTAAGCCGACCGAAAATGGTGAGGCTTACCTCGCCTATATCCAGGCAATGAACTTGTTTGTTCCGGAAGAGGTTGAAAAGCTGAAGCAGGCCGAGCAACTCTACCAGCGCGCTCTCGATCTCGATCCGAATTTCGCGCTGGCTTGTGCCCGCCTCTCGCACATCGAAAGCTGGATTTTTCATTCCTTCGATCCAAGTGCATCGCGGCGCGCGAAGGCGCGGACTCTGGCGGAGCAGGCGCTAAGATTGCAGCCCAATTTACCGGAGGCGCACCTGGCGCTCGGATACTGTTATTATTACGGCGATCTGGATTACGATCGTGCTTTGAGCGAGTTCAAGATCGCGCAAAGCGGGCTGCCGAATGATGCAGAAGTGTACCTCTCGCTTGGCGCGATCCAGCGACGAAAGGGGCAATGGGCGGACTCGACTGCAAATTTCGAGAAGGCGGCTTCGGTCAATCCGAAGGATCCGTGGGTTTTGCAAAACCTTGGAATCAATTACGCGGCGGTAAAGAATTATGAGGCTGCCCTCAAGACCTACGATCGCGGGCTTGAGTTAGCGCCGGCTTCGGTAGGTTTGCGGGCTCTCAAGTCGAAACTCGCGATCGATTGGAAGGGCGACCTGAGCGTCGGCGAACAGGCGCTGGCCAGAGTTCCGGAAGGATTCGACCCAGAGGGCATGATTACTGAAGTCCGTGTGGGCATGTTTTTTTATCAGAGGAATTTTTCGGAGGCTCTCGCTCTCTTACAAAAACTCAAGGGAGACATGCTTCATGGCGAGAACGGCTCACCAACGCCCAAAGCCCTGCTCGAAGGAATTTGCTATTTTTTTACGAACGACAAAGCGAAGGCGCGGGAAGCGATGGAACGGGCACGGGTTTTCGTAGAGCAACAAGTTCGCGAAAATCCGAACGATGCGGGGCACCACGCTCAACTCGGTGTGATTTTCGCCGCGCTCGGACGCAAGGAAGACGCCATTCAGGAGGGAAAACGCGCGACGGAGCTGCTCCCGGAATCGAAAGACGCCTTCGATGGGCCCGCCATGACGATTGAACTCGCGCAAATTTATACCTGGACGGGCGAAATCGATCTGGCGCTTCAGCTGATCGAGCATTCACTAAACACTCCCGCTGGCATTACCGCCCCGCTTCTCAAGATCGATCCCGTTTGGGATCCGTTGCGCAAAGATCCGCGCTTTCAAGCATTGATCGACAAATACAGTGCCAAGGCGTAGCGCGGCGGTTTTCCTGTTCTTACTGGCGGCGCTCAGCACGCCCGCCGCGTGGATCGAGAAAGATTCGCGTAGTGAGTCGTCCTCTGCGCCGAGCCTCATCCATCGTCATGTTGTTCTCGAAGATTCGGACAGCGGCGAGAGCGCGAATCTGGAGCTGGCGCTGTTTTCGCCAAAGTCCTGTCAGCTTCGCGTGATTGACAATCCCGACGGCACGAGCAGCCTCGCTGAAGCAATGCCGGCCGCGAAATGCCTGGCTGGAGTAAATGGCGGCTATTTCGATCCCAACTTCGCGCCGCTTGGTCTGCGCGTCGTGGACGGCAAAATGACGGCGCGATTGGTGCGCGGCCGACTATTGAGCGGCGTGCTCATTTTTTCCGACAATTCCGTTCAGATTGTCCGTGCCGGTGAATTTTCGAAAAAACTCAAGCCGTCCGCGGCCCTTGAGTGCGGTCCGTTTCTGGTCGATCGCGGCCATCGAGTTGCGGGTCTGGAGGCGACTCGCGCGGCGCGCAGAACTTTTGCCGCGATTGGGAGCGGCGACCGCGCTGCGCTCGGCTACTGCTCGGAGGTTTCGCTCGCGGAATTGTCCGATATTCTTTCAGGCGGGATCGGCGATTTCAAGGTCCAGCGCGCCCTCAATCTCGATGGCGGTTCATCAAGCGCTTTCTGGTTCAAGGGCAAAGACGGAAGCGTCTTCTCCATTCCCGAGCAAAAAGCGGTGCGCGATTTTGTCGGCGTCAGCTCCCGCTAGAATCCCCGCCGTCACTCCGAGCGGAGCGAGGAACCTCTCACAGACTGGGACACAGTGGCTTGTGTGGTCTAAGCTTTGATTGTGAGATCCATCGCCGTCTTCGCGGCGCGGGATGACAACGCGATGAGAACATTCGGCGGTTTCAAATTAGGCGAGGAATTTTTCTACGGCGAGGTGCGCGGTGACGAGGTGCACGTGCTCGAGAACGCGTATTGGATCGACATCGAACCGACCGGCGAAGTTACAAAGCTTTCCCTGGTTGAGGTAGCTCTTCCGGTCACGCCGTCGAAGCTCGTCGCGGTCGGGCTGAACTATGCCGACCACATCGCGGAGATGAAGCGGACGCCGCTCGGCACACCGTTGATCTGGTTCAAGGCGCCCAGCTCGCTTCTGCCACACAATGGCACGATCGCGATAGCATTCCCCGAACATCAAACTGATTTTGAAGTCGAGCTGGCAGTGATGATCGGCGCGACCACTAAGAATGTGAGCGTCGAGCACGCGCTCGAACACGTTTATGGCTACACGATTGCCGAAGACATCAGCGACCGTGATTTGCAGAAATCCGAGAAGCAATTCGGACGTTGCAAATCATTCGACACGTACACGCCCGTGGGACCGTTCGTTCATACAGATCTCGACGTCAGCGATCTGCCGATCACGCTTCGGCAGAACGGCGAAGTGAAACAACAGGCACGCACGAGCCAGATGATCTATTCCGTGGCGGAGATTGTCTCTTTCGCCAGCCAATCGATCACACTCGCGCCAGGCGATCTTATCTTGACCGGCACGCCTTCCGGGGTCGGTCCGATTCGCGCGGGTGATGAACTCGAGGCACGCATAGGTGAGTGGTCGCCGCTCTGCAATTCCGTCGGCTTTGCGCGCTAATCCGCGAAAATAGTTCTTTCCAGCCGCAATTTCCTTATCCTAAGCTGCATCCCAAACGGTCGGATGATGCGAACTAACATTAGAGGGTCCGCCATGATCCGAGCGTCGAAAAGACAAACGCGAAAGTTTTGCTGGACTCGCCCCGGCCTCTTTGAGGATAAACAAACCGTAAATCCTCATCGGAATTCGAGCCGGGAAAGAAACTTTCCAATCAACCTTATGAAAACACTGCTAATCGCCAGCCTCTGCTCCGTCACACTCATGTTGACTTCTTTCGGCCAACCGCCACCACCTCCTGGCACGTCGCCAGCCAATCCAGCGGGGGCCCCGCCCACCGCCCCGGCGACCATGACGAGCCCCGCTGCTCCGGCGATTTCGCCAGCAGCAGGCATGACACCGGTCACAGCCGCAATGTCGCCAGCGACGACAACCGCGAGCGTTTCTCCGGCGGCAAGCGCTAGTCCATCGGCCGCCGCAATCCCAGAGAGCGCGATTGATAAGAATTTCTTTGTCGATAATTTCCGCAAAGGCGGCCCGATCATGTGGCCGATCCTCATCGTCTCGCTCACTGCCCTGGCGGTTGTGCTCGAGCGCATTTTCTGGTGGCTCGGCCGCTGGATGCGCCGCGATCCCAAGCGGATCGAGAAGGTCTTTACCGCGATCGAAGTCGGCGACGTGGCCGAAGCTTCCCGCCTGTCACGCGACTCGCGCGATCCCGTTCTGCGCATGATGTGGAATGGCTTGAATCACCAGCACGCCTCGCTCCAGGGTGCGCTGCAAGTCGCCGCCGGCATCGAGATCAAACGGGCCGGCCGGTTCCTAGTCGTCATGGACACGTTGGTGACTCTCGCCCCATTACTCGGTCTGTTGGGAACGATCACTGGTCTGATGAAGTCATTCAGCTTCCTCGGCAATGAAGAGCTCGCTGTGCAAGCCGTCACCGGCGGTATCGCGGAAGCGCTCATCGCCACCGCCTGCGGTCTTGGCATCGCGATTTTCTCGTTGATTCCGTTTAACTTTTTCACGTCTCGAGTGTCTAACTTAGAGTTCGAACTGCAGACAGCTGCGACGAATCTGGAAGTTATGTTGGAAGCTCAAAACAAGACGGGTCACACCGACGTGGAGATCTCGGGAGCAACTCCAAGCTCAGCGACCAAATCCTCGATTTAAGGCTCGCATGAACGTCGCCTCACCTATCCCGCATAAGAAAGCGCGAATCGAGATCATCCCGTTGATCGACATCATGTTCTTTCTGCTCGCGAGTTTCATGATGGTGAGCCTAAGCCAGACGACCATGAAGGGCATGAAGGTGGCCCTGCCCATCGGCGCCTCCGGCAAGACGCAATCGAAAAAGGATTACGTCAGCCTTTCCGTGGACAAGGATGGCTACACCTACTTTGATAAAGAAAAAATTCCGCTCGAGGAGGTTCTTCCTCGGCTGAGGAAGGTTTACGCTACTAATCCCGAAGCGAAAATTTTCATTCGCGGCGACCGGGAAGCCGTTCACGGCAACGTCACTCGAGTGCTGGATCAGATCCGCTCGTCCGGTTTCAACAAGATATCGTTCGAGATTAAGAGCCAGGCGACCTCCGGCGTCCCCGGCGGAGGAAAGTAAAGACGCCATGGCCGGACCACTCCTCTATCGGCCCCCGCCAAGATGGCACGTCTGGGCAGCTATCAGCGGCGCCGCTGCGATTCACTTCGCCGCCGTCGCGATTGCCTCAATTCACCCGAAGGAAAAGATCGTAGACCTAACGGACATTCCCGAGGCCACAGTGGAGGTGTCGATTGAGCAACAGCCGGAGCCGCCGCAACCCACGCCGCCTCCCGAAGAAGAACCTCCCCCGCCGCCGCCGCCCGAGGCAATACCAGATCAAAAGCCTGAGTTCGTCGAGGAAAAGCCCACGCCGCCGCCCAAGAACCCGCCTTCCAACAAGCCCGTGGCACCCATCGCGAAACCAAAGCCGGTCGGACCCATCGGACCGATGTCCATGTCTTCTGCGAAAGTGATGGCAGTGAGCGCTCCTCGACCGGAGTATCCGTATGAAGCACGGCGCTCCAAAATCACCGGCAGCGGCGTCTGCGTGATGACTATTGATCCCGGCAGCGGTAGCGTGACGGGCGCAGATATGGCGCAAAGCACAGGCAGCCCGATTCTGGACAATGCCGCCACCAGCGCGTTCCGCCGGTGGCGCTTCAAACCGGGAACTGTCTCCAGAGTTCGCACCCCGATTACCTTCACGATGAGCGGGGCGCAGTATTAATTTCTTTAAGCCGCACTAAACCATGAGAATGCGATCGCCAATTCCCCACAAGAAAGCGCGCATTGAGATCATCCCCTTGATCGACATCATGTTCTTTTTGCTTGCCAGCTTCATGATGGTCAGCTTGAGCCAGACCCACATGAAGGGCATCCCCGTGAATCTTCCGAGCGCCAACTCTCCGCCACCGCCGCCTAACGAAAAAAAAGATTACGTCTCGATCCGCGTGACTGAAGGTGGCCTCGTCTATTTCGACAACGCCCCCGTCCTCGATTCCGATGTCCTGCCGAAGCTTTATCAGCTTCATGAAGGCAATAAAGACGTGAAGGTTTCCCTCAGCGCCGAAACACTCGCCATGCACGGAGACGTGATCGGGCTGCTCGACAAGGTGCGATTGGCTGGCATCACAAAGATCGGCTATCAAATCAAGGCAGCTTCCGTTACGGGATCTGCAGGGACAGTGCCGCCGCCGGGGCCGCCCGGCGCTCCACCCCCGCCACCAAATAAGCCCTGAGTTCCCGCCGGATCAGGACTGGGCGAGCAACGCGGTCCGCAACAACCGGATGGCTCGTGCGCGGTGACTGATCCGATTTTTCTCGACCGGAGAAAGCTCAGCGAATGTCTGTTTGAATCCCTGCGGCTGGAAGACGGGATCGTACCCAAATCCGGCCGATCCCCGAGGCGCATTGACGATTGCTCCCTCGATAACACCCTCGAAGATTCCTAAGACCTCGCCCTGTCGCGCGAGCGCCAGGAAACATCGGAAGCGCGCTGAACGTGGGGCGGGATCACGTCGGGTTAGCTCAGCGAGAAGTTTCGCGATGTTGGCTGCATCAGTGGCGTGCTCACCGGCGTAACGCGCGGCATAGATTCCGGGCGCGCCATCCAATCCATCCACTTGGAGACCCGAGTCATCCGCGACAACAAGCTCCGGGAAATGCTTCGAGGTCTCGACCGCTTTCAGGATCGCGTTCGCCTTGAACGTGAGACCGGTTTCCTCTACCACCGGTAATTCCACTATATCCGCCAGGTCTTGAACATCAAACCCATCACCGAGAATCTCCGCGAATTCTCGCGTCTTGTGCGAGTTGCGGGTCGCGAGCAAAAACTGGTGCATCAATTAAAATGAATTAGGAAAAGAGGAAGGCAGGAAATTTTTCAGTTTCTTTCCTGATTTCCTGTGTTCCTGATTCTTTCCTCATGAACGAGCGCCGCAAACCTTATCCTTTCGATCAGATCGAGCTTAAATGGCAGGCGACGTGGGACAAGAATCGCTCGTTCCGCGCACCGAATCCGGGCGAAGAGAATTTCGATCCGGCGAAGCCGAAATTTTATGTGCTCGATATGTTTCCGTATCCGAGTGGCGCGGGTTTGCACGTCGGACATCCCGAGGGTTACACCGCGACGGACATTATCGCGCGCTACAAGCGCCTGCGCGGTTTCAACGTGCTTCACCCGATGGGCTGGGACGCATTTGGCCTCCCCGCCGAGCAGTATGCGATCAAAACCGGCCAGCATCCAATCATCACCACGCGCGACAACGTTGCGAAATTCAAGTCGCAACTCAAACGCATCGGCTTTTCCTACGATTGGGAACGCGAAGTAAACACGACCGATCCTGCCTACTATAAATGGACGCAGTGGATTTTTCTTCAGATATACAATTCGTGGTTTAACCCGGAGACAAAAAAGGCTGAGCGCATCTCCAGTTATCACGGCGCTGATCCCGACGGCGTGCGCCTCGCTTATGTGGCGGAAGTCCCTGTAAATTGGTGTCAGGAATTAGGCACCGTCCTGGCGAACGAGGAGGTCATCGAAGGCAAAAGCGAAGTCGGCGGTTTTCCGGTTGTCCGCCGTCCGATGCGCCAATGGATGCTGCGCATCACCGCGTTCGCCGATCGTCTCCTGGACGAATTGGAAAGCCTGGATTGGCCGGACTCGATCAAAGCGCTCCAACGAAACTGGATCGGCCGCAGCGAGGGCGCGGAAATCAAATTTGAGATCGGGCCAGATGCGCCTCTCCAACTCGGAGAAAGGATCCGCCGACCTCACATTAAGGTGTTCACAACGCGGCCCGACACACTCTACGGCGCGACTTACATGGTGGTCGCTCCGGAAAATCCACTCGTCGATCAGATCACGACAGAAGAGCAACGTGACTCAATCGAAGCCTATCGCGCTGGGATTGCCGCGAAATCCGATCTCGAACGCACCGATCTTTCCAAGGAAAAGACCGGGGCGTTCACTGGCGCATTCGCAATAAACCCTGCGAACTTCGAACGCACTCCGATCTGGATCGCGGATTACGTGCTGATGGGTTACGGCACCGGCGCCATTATGGGCGTGCCCGCACATGACGCGCGCGATTTGGAATTCGCGCAAAGATTTGATCTGCCGGTTCGAATCGTCCTCCAAGCGCCGGCCGGACAGGAATCTCTCGGGTTTGTCGGCGACGGCACCGCAATCAATTCCCCGCTGATCGAAAACCTGCCGACGGAAGCCGCGAAACAAAAAATCACCGACTGGCTGGAAGAACGCGAGCTCGGCGCGCGGTCGATCAACTACAAATTGCGCGATTGGTTGTTCTCGCGGCAGCGCTATTGGGGCGAACCGTTCCCGATCATCTGGCGCGATGGCAAACATGAAGCGCTGCCGGAATCGGAACTGCCGCTGGAACCACCGGCACTCGAGGATTTCAAACCGACCGGGACCGGCGAACCGCCGCTGGCGAAAGCGAAAGATTGGATTCGTCATTCAGACACCGCGTCGCGCGAAACGAATACAATGCCTCAATGGGCCGGCTCGTGCTGGTACTACCTTCGGTTCTGCGATCCGCAGAACGAAAAACGGTTCGTGGGCCCGGAGCCAGAGCAGTATTGGATGGGCGGAGGAAAACCGGGCGGAGTCGATCTCTACATCGGCGGCGTCGAGCATGCGGTGCTGCATCTCTTGTATGCGCGGTTTTGGCACAAAGTGCTCTTCGATCTCGAGTACCTCTCGACACCCGAGCCATTCCAACGCCTCGTCAATCAAGGCATGATTCTCGGGGAGGACGGCCGCAAGATGTCAAAGCGCTGGGGCAACGTGATCGACCCGATCGATGTGATTGAAATCTACGGCGCGGATTCGTTTCGCTGTTACGAGATGTTCATGGGCCCACTCGAGCAGATGAAGCCCTGGAGCATGAAGGGCGTCGAAGGCGTTTCGCGATTTCTCGCGCGCGTCTGGCGTCTGATTATGGAGGAAAATCAAGCCGGCGAATGGATTCTTTCCGGCGAGGTGCAGGAAGTCGATCCGCAGAAATCCGAGCTCAAAATCCTGCACGCCACAATCAAGAAGGTTAGCGGCGATATCGAAACGCTTTCCTTCAATACCGCGATCTCGCAGATGATGATTCTGGTGAACGCGCTCACGAACACGCCGGTCAAACCTGTCTCCGCGCTCCGCACACTTTTGATTCTGCTTAATCCGTTTGCGCCCCATCTTACTTCGGAGCTTTGGCAAACCCTGGCCGAAAAGTTCCCCGGCGTTAGCGGCGACATCACCAGGCAGCGCTGGCCCGACCACGATGAGCGCCTCTTGATCGAAGACGAAATCGAGATCGTTTTGCAGGTGAACGGAAAGCTACGTGACAAGATTACCGTCGCTCTCGACGCCACAGACGCCGCGCTCGAAACGGCGGCGCTCGCTAATAAGAAAGTGCAAAATGCCGTTGGCGGGCAGACGATTCGCAAGGTCGTCGTCGTCCCCAAAAAGCTTGTCAATGTCGTGACCGGTTAAGTACAGCTCGGTCATGCTCAAAGAATTCAAGGAATTCGCGATCAAAGGAAACGCGGTCGACATGGCTGTGGGCGTCATCATCGGCGCGGCCTTCGGAGGAATTGTCGCCTCGTTGGTGAAGGACATCATCATGCCGCCGCTCAGCCTCCTGACCGGCGGGCTGGACTTCTCAAACAAATTTGTCGTGCTGCGCGACGCACCCGGTGGAGGCGCATTCAAAACCGCCGGCGATGCGGCAAAGGCCGGCGCCGTTACCTGGAACTACGGAAATTTTGTCACCCTCGTCGTCAATTTCTTGATTGTTTCGTTTTGCATTTTTCTGCTCCTCCGGGCCCTCAATAAGATGAAGCGACCCAAACCGGGAGCGGCCGCTCCGGTATCGAAAGAGTGCCCTTTTTGCGCGATGACTATTCCGATCAAAGCCACGCGCTGCCCGCACTGCACGTCGGAGATGGCTGGGACGGCACGCGTTTAGATCACCTAGATCTGCGCGGGTTCGGTTTCCGGGAGTCGCAAAATCCGTTCCGGCGTGCAAAGCCATACCCGGCTTGGTTCGTCTTGCGCCCATTTGGTGCCACTCGCCCAGGGGGAAAAGGCTGGCATGATCCAGCAACGCGATTGCTGGACGAAAGCCGGACATTTCAACCGGAGACCGGCGCCATCTGAGATCGTTCCAGCCGGATGATGATGCCCAATGATCTGGATTCGATCCGACGGCTCAGCCGCGCAATGACCGTGATGAAAATAAAAGCGCTCGGTTTCCCAAGAGTCGAACAAATCGATTTCGCCGTGCAGCTGCCGATCGTGGTTTCCTGCCACGACGATCGGCTCGCAAAAATTCCGGATCCGTTCGAGCAGCTCGCGAGCTTTCAGTGCCGCGGTCTGGTCGTGCACCAGATCACCGAGAATAATCAGACGGCTCGGCCGATATTCAGCGACTAACTGGAGCAGGCGCTCCGAGATCGACGCCATGCCCCACAGCGGAACAAGCCGGCCAGCCGCGCGCTGGCTCAATTCGTAGCCGAAATGCAGATCAGCCACGACGAGCCAGCGCTCGCGCTGATGAAAAAGCACGAGACGGCCGTCGAGCAAGATTTCATCGGCGACGAGCGCCTGGTTCGCACGAAATGTCGACATGTTAAGCCAATAAGCCGCGCAAATTATCGCTTGCCACCCCTGCCTTCAATCGGTAATGAGCGGTTTTCCGCGCCGATGTCGACATATCTGAAATTCGCCGGTTTCGGGGCGCTTACTTGTCTGATCACGAGTTGCGAGACGCCAACCTCACCGTCCACAAGACAAGCCCCAACCGCCTATGGAAACCGTATTTCGAATGTGCGAACGACCGCTTACACACACACGGAAAGAGGCGGTGGGCGTAACGCGATCGGCCGCTCCTTATCCGGTCAAAACCAAATGAGTGCGGCCGCCGACTGGTCGCGTTTTCCACTCGGCACACGCTTCCAAATCGTCGGCACGCAAGACCGTTACATAATCGACGATTATGGTGGCGCATTGGTTGGCACGAACACGATCGACCTCTACAAGACCAGTCGCCGCGCGATGCGCTTGTGGGGTGTCCGGCGTGTCGACATCGATATTCTGGAATGGGGATCAAAGCAGCAGAGTCTTGAAGTCCTTGCGCCCCGCAGGAAAAATGGGCTTGTTCGGCGCATGATCGCCGGGATTGAAGCAAACAAAGGTTAACGAGCTGCGCGCGCGGTTTGTTTTGACACCGCGCGCAGGAGCGCCACAACTTCCCCGATGAAAGTTCTCGTTGTCGGCGGAGCAGGCTACATCGGCAGCGTCTGCGCTGAACTGTTGCTCAACGAGGGCCACACCGTTGGCATATTCGACAACCTGACGGAGGGACATCGTCGCGCGGTTGATTCCCGGGCGCAGTTTACCGAAGGCGATCTAGCGGACTGCGATCGGATTCAATCGACGCTGGCTGCGTTCCAACCAGAGGCAGTCATGCACTTTGCCGCGAGCGCCCTGGTCGGAGAGTCGATGGAGAATCCCTCGAAATATTTTCGCAACAACATCGGGCACGGCTTGAATCTCCTCGATGCCATGATCGCGACCGGCCGAAAGCAGCTCGTCTTTTCATCGACCTGCGCCATTTTTGGTCCGCCGGAACGATTGCCGATCGACGAGACATTGCCGCCGCGTCCGATCAACCCGTATGGGGAATCGAAGCTAGCGTTCGAGAAAATCTTGCGCTGGTATGGCGAAATTCATGGTTTGCGCTTTGTCGCGCTCCGCTACTTCAACGCCGCGGGCGCTTCAGAGAATTTCGGCGAAGAACACCGCATCGAGACACACCTGATTCCAAATGTCTTGAAGGTCGCGCTGGGCCTAATGCCTCATGTGGAGATCTACGGCACCGATTACGACACCCCGGATGGCACGTGCATCCGCGATTACATTCATATTCTGGATTTGGCGCACGCGCACATTCTCGCGTTGAAGGCGCCCAAGAGTGAGCTCTACAATCTTGGCACCGGCGGTGGTTCGAGCGTGCGCGAAGTGATCGAGTGCTGTCGCAGAGTGACCGGCCACAAAATTCCGGTAGTGGAGAAGCCTCGGCGCGCGGGCGATCCGCCGCGACTTATCGCAGCTTCGGAGAAGATTCAGCGGGAGCTAGGCTGGCGTCCGCAATTCCAAAGCCTTGAAGCGATCATCGAAAGCGCTTGGAAATGGCGCCAGAAATTTCCGAACGGCTACGGGGATTAGATCTGGAGGGCGGGTCAGCGACCCGCCCTTGAGCAAAAAAACACCCGCGGAAACACGTTCCGCGGGTGTTTTAGATTTCAGGTCGAAACTACTGGCCTCCGGTTAGGCCTTGCTCGTGGTGGTCGTCGTCTCTTTCTTTCCTAGCGGGACGTCAGCGTGATCGTGCGGATCACCATGCCGTCGCGTTCTTTCACATAGGTGAATTTCACCAACATGTCAGGCTTAAGCGTGGACGGCAGCGCCGTTTTGCCTGCCGAATCCACGAACCTCGTACTGCTGGTGTAGCGATAGTTGACCGGCTGGCTGCCTGTTTTTGTGCGGAGCGAGATGGTGTTCGAGCCCGGCGTATAAGCCGTGATCGTTCCCGCCCCGGTGATTGCGTTCGTCGATATCGCCGAATCCTGCGCGAAAGCTGTGGTAAGCGCGATTGCGCTGACGGCTCCGGCTGCCAATAATCTAATTAATCTGTTTTGTTTCATATTTGTCCTTTGCTTTGGTTAAACGGATGCTCTCCGTCGTGCATTTGTCCGACTACTCCAAGGTGGCCGGCGTAGAGTGCGGTCGCATTCCACCCTGCCGGGTTTGAACTTGCAATCAAATAATACCGCTGGCAATTCCAAGCCTCGAAGCGATCATCGGAAGCGTCTGGAAATGGCACCAGAAATTCCCCAACGGCTGCGGCCACTAAACTGTCTCCTGCAGGGCGGGGTCAGCAACACGCCCTACAACGAAAAAAATACCCACGGAAACACGTTCCGCGGGTATTCTCAATTTCAGTTCGAACCTACTACGCTTGCCGTTAGGGCTTGGTCGTAGTCGTCGTTGTGGTCGTCTTTTCGTAATACGACACTGGCTTCGTCAGCGTGATCTTGCTGATCACCATGCGGTCGCCTTCTTTCACGTAGGTGTATCTCACCGGCATGTCAGGCTTGAGCATGGACCACTCAACCGTCTTGCCTTCCGGATCAACGATCGTCGTGCTCTTGGTGTAATAATACTTCACCGGCGCGCTACTTGTCTCCGTGCGGAAGGAGATGTAATCCGAGCCCGGCGTGTAGGTTGTGATAGTGCCCGACGCGTCCATTGTGCTGGTCGATGTTGTGGTCGATGAGCTGCTCGTCACAGGGACCGCTGGGTTGGTCGTGGTGGTGGTTGAGGATGTTTGCGCGAAAGCTGTGGTAAGCGCGATTGCGCTGACGGCTCCGGCTGCCAATAATTTAATCAATCTGTTTTGTTTCATATTTGTCCTTTGCTGTGGTTAAACGGATGGTCTCCGTCGTGCATTCATCCGACTGCCCGAAGCTGGAGTTTATTCAACCGCACTCTCATTTCGTAATCCGCACAGGGTGCGGTTCCCTTTACCTCGCCCGCCCTCTCGCCAACCTGACTTATTGATTCCATGCAATCGCTCCCTGGCTTCCGTGATTTTCTGCCAAACGATTGCGCGGCGCGGAATTACATTTTCGCGCGTTGGCGCGAGGTTTGTCGCCGCTACGGCTTTGTCGAGTGGGATGGCCCGGTCCTGGAACCGACTGATCTTTACAAGAAGAAGAGCGGGCCGGAGATCGTTGCGCAGCTCTTTAGTTTTACCGACAAGGGCGAACGCGAAGTGGCGATGCGGCCGGAATTAACGCCCACGCTGGCGCGCGTGATTGCGGCGCATGAGCGCGAGTTTAAGAAACCGCTCAAGTGGTTCTCCATCCCGCAATGTTTCCGATATGAGAAACAACAGCGCGGTCGCTTGCGCGAACATTTTCAACTTAACTGCGACATCATCGGGGACCAATCGTCAGGTGCGGATGTCGAGTTGATCGCGCTGTGTATTGACTTGCTGAGGGAGGTTGGATTGGCGGCCGACGATTTCGTCGTGCGAATCAGCGATCGAGCCGCTTGGGACCGATTCTTACCTGACTTTGGAATTGGTCCCGAGCAAAAGGCCGATTTCTTGAACGTGATCGACAAGCTTGATCGCGAAGAGGTTGAAAAGATTCAACCCAAATTAGAGCTTTTTGGGGTTTCAGTGGCGCGATTAATGGCCTTTCTCGCGAATGCGAATCTGGAGTGGTTTGCTCCGTTACGTGAGCAATTAGAGACGCGTGACCTGCTCCAGTATTGCGAATTCAACCTGCGGATCGTACGCGGACTGGCCTATTATACCGGTGTGGTCTTTGAAGTTTTTGATCGCCCTCGGAAATTCCGCGCTATCGCCGGTGGTGGACGCTACGACACACTCATTCATCAATTGAGCGATGGTGCCGTGGATTTCCCGGCAGTTGGTTTCGCCATGGGCGACGTCGTCTTGGGAGAGCTGATCAAGGAGGTTCCCTCTGCCCGCAAAAAAATGGAGGAAGCGATTCAATCGCAGCATGACCTCCAGATTTACGCTGTGATCGCAAAGGAGGAACGGCGACCTGACGCTTTGCAACTTATCCAAACGCTCCGCGATAACGGCTATCGCGTAGATTATTCGCTGACACCCGCGAAAGTCGGAAAACAATTTCAGACTGCCGAGCAACTGGGCGCGCGTCTCGCGGTTCTGTTCGGCGACGAGTGGCCGCAATTGAAACTCAAAGACTTGTGCACGGGCGACCAGAGCCTTGTGCCCCGCGAAGAACTCCCCGCACGCGTCGCCACGCTTCTGTCATCCCGAGCGTAAGCGAGGGGCCTCGCAAACTACTTTCGGCATCGACATCGCTTGCGAGATTCTTTGTTTCGCTCAGAATGGGCAGGTTGATCGCGCATCATGTACCGCACCCACCATTGCAACGAACTCCGCAAGGGCGACATCGGCCGCACCGCGATGCTGGCCGGCTGGGTGCACGTTCGGCGTGATCACGGCGGCGTGATCTTCATCGATCTGCGAGATCGCGAGGGCCTGACCCAGGTAGTTTTTCGGCCGGAGGAAAATGCCGAGATCGCCGCTCAGGCCCATCACCTGCGGCACGAAGACGTGATTGAAGTTGAAGGCAAAGTCTCAGCGCGCGTGCCGGGGACGGAAAACCCGAAGCTGCCTACCGGTGACATCGAGCTCGTCCCCGACAATTTGCGGATCCTGAATCGGGCAGACGTTCTTCCGTTCCCGCTCGATGCCGAAGTCAGCAACGAAGACCTGCGGCTCAGCTATCGTTACTTCGATCTGCGCCGACCGCAGATGACGCACAATCTTCGGCTGCGTCACAAGGTCACGAAAGCCACGCGCGATTTCCTCGATGCAAAAGGATTCGTGGAAATTGAAACCCCGATTCTTTCCAAGAGCACGCCGGAAGGCGCCCGCGATTTTCTGGTCCCGAGCCGTCTGACAAAAGGGAAGTTTTACGCACTGCCGCAGGCGCCGCAGCAATACAAACAGTTACTCATGGTGGGCGGGATCGAGAAATATTTTCAGATCGCGAAATGTTTTCGCGATGAAGATCTGCGCGCCGATCGCCAGCCGGAATTTACCCAGATTGACATCGAGGCTTCGTTCGTCACGCCCGACGACATTTTTCTCCTGGTGGAAGGTTTGCTCGCCGCGCTCTTTCGCGCGGGACGCGGCGTCGAGGTTCCCACGCCCTTCCCGCGGCTCACCCACGCGGAGGCGATGGACGAATACGGGAGCGACAAGCCCGACCGGCGTTTCGCCATGCGCCTCACCGACCTGGGCGAGATCTTTCAAGCAAGCACTTTCAAGATGTTTCGCGGCGCGCTCGATGCTGGCGGCGCGGTCAAGGCGATCAATGCGAAAGGATTTGCGAACCTCACGATCGGTCAGAGCGACGAACTCACCGCGATGGCCAAGCATTATGGCGCAAAGGGACTCGCCTTCATCAAAGTGGAAAACGGCGAGTGGAAATCACCGATCGTGAAGTTTTTCGGCGCTGCCGAAAAGGAAGCGCTGCGCTCGAAGCTGCTGGTCGAAGAAGGCGATCTGATCCTGTTCGCTGCGGACAAATGGGACGTTGTCTGCGAAGTGCTCGGCCGGCTTCGCACTCGAATCGCTGAGATGCAGAAACTGACCGCCGGCTCGGAACAGCTCGACTTTCTTTGGGTGACCGACTTTCCGCTGATGGCATTCAGCGCGGAGGAGAACAAGTGGAATGCGGTGCATCATCCCTTCACGCGGCCGAAAGCGGAAGACATCGAGAAACTCGAAGCGGAACGATATCGCGAGGTGCGCGCGGAAGCATACGATGTCGTGCTCAACGGCGTGGAGCTCGGCGGCGGCAGCATCCGGATTCACGAGCCCGACTTGCAGGCAAAAATCTTCGCCGCGCTCGGCGTGAGCGAGGAAGATCAGGAGACGCTTTTCGGCCATCTTCTCCGCGCCTTTCGCCTGGGTGCGCCGCCGCATGGCGGCATCGCCTTGGGCCTCGACCGCATCGTGATGTTGATCTGCGGCGAAGAAAGCATCCGCGAGGTGATCGCCTTCCCGAAAAACAACCGCGGCATCGATTTGATGTCCCATTCGCCGACCGCCGTCGATGCGCGCCAGTTGCGCGATCTGGGAATCAAGCTGGCCGCTGATGCGGACGGCTCCGGAAAAGAATCGCCACAAGAAACGTGACGATGGTGCCGAAGAAAATCCACCAGGGGAATTCCATCACCGGCAGCCAGCTCGGCTGTTGGTAGAATTTCGTGCCGAAGATTCCGGCGACGTTGTTCGGCAAACCGCTCAGGATTGCCACGACAAGAAAACCGAGAATCATGGCGATAATGTTACCGCGATCGTTTCCGCGCATTTTGGTGAGCATTCCTGCAAAAAAAACACCGAGCAATGAGCCGTAGGTATAGCCCCAAATTCCGAGCACAATTGGGATGATCCGAACGTTCGGGTGCACGATGACGAGATAGGCCGTCGTTGACGCAACAATGATCATCAGAACGGAAAACCAGACGGTCGCCCACCGCACGGCGCGCAAGCTCTGCGCGTCGGTCGCCGCGGGGTTGAGGTAAGGCTCGTACCAATCGCGCGTAAAACTGGTGGCGAGCGCGTTCAACGCAGTGCTGAGCGATCCCATGGCGGTGGCGAAAATTCCAGCGAGGAGCAATCCGCGAAGGCCCACGGGCATTTGATAGAGGATGAAGTGACAGAAGGTTTCGTTCGGGCTCTTGGGCAGCGTCGGATCCGGATGGGCTTGATAATAAACCCAGAGCAGCAATCCAATGCTGAGAAACGTGAGCGCGATTGGGATGTCGGCGAGTCCGGAGAAAATGAGGGAACGCCGGCTCCGACGTATATCTTTCGCAGTTAACATTCGCTGCACCATGTCTTGATCGGTGCCGTGGGTGGCCATGGTGATGAATACGGCCCCGATCAAACCGGCAAAGATTGTGTACTCGGTCTCGAACATGCCTTTCCATTTGTCCCAGCCATGCCTGGCGGGATCGAGACCGGTGGCGATGAGATCCGAAGCATGGAAATCGCCGTGGCGTTGCACGATTTCGTGCCAGCCGCCGGGAATCGCGAAGTAAAGCAAACCAAGCGCGATCACCGCGCTACCAATCATGATCGAGGCTTGAATCAAATCGGTCCAAATGACGGCCTTGATTCCACCGAACGTGGTGTAAATGGCAGTGAGAAGGACGACGGCAACAGTGGCCCCGATATAAATCCAGAGCGTTTGCGTTTGGTTTGGTCGAGCACCGCTGATCATCTCGTAGGCTAGGGCGAATGCGATCGCGGCCACATACAACCGCGCCCCGGAAGCGAGCAGACGCGTTATCATGAAAACAGCGGAGGCCGCATTCTTACTCGCGACGCCGAACCGCGCGGTCAGGTATTCGTAAATCGAGAAAACCTTGTAGTCGTAATACGGCTTGATGAAAATGTAGCTGACGAGAACGCGTCCGATGATCGTGCCGAAGGCGAGTTGCAGGTAAGTGTAGTTGCGCAGCGCGAAGCCCTCTCCGGGCGTGCCGAAAAATGTGCCGGCGCTGGTTTCGGCCGCCACCAGGGAAGCGAGCACCGCCCACCATGGGATGCGCCGCCCGGCGAGCGCAAAATCTTCGAGATTGTCCTCCTTTCGGCCCATGCGCAGGCCGATGAAGATGATGACGATTAAGTAGAGAAGGAGAACGCCGGTATCGATGGCGAGGCGGAGATCCATGGGACGAAGTATTTAGCCACGGATGAACACGGATGAAACTCGGATTTTCATGTGACACTGAAGTGGCGTTCGCCAAATCCATGCTGATCCGTGTTAATCTGCGGATCAAATCTCATGAGGCTGGCGCATATCACCGCGGATGATTTTGATCTCGCGCGCACCCTGGACTCCGGACAGGTGTTTCATTGGGAGACGAGCGGCGACGGTTTCGTAGGAACTATCGGCGCGAAGGGTGTGTATGTGGAGCAACGGCGGAACCGGCTTTTTTTCAGCGGCGTCACGGCAAAAATGATCGTGTACTATTTTGCACTCGATCATCCGCTCAGGGAGATTTGCCGATCGTTCCCCGACGACCCGGCAATGTGCGCGGCGCGGGATTTTTGCGCAGGCTTGCGAATCATTCGGCAACCACGCTGGGAGTGTCTGGCCACGTTCATCACCTCATCGATGAAGCAGGTGGCGCACATTCGTCAAATCTCGCGAGCATTGCGCACTCGATACGGCAGGCGTCAGCGCGTCCTTGATAGCGAAGTGCATTCGTTTCCAACTCCCCGTCGAATCGCGAAACTCACCGACCAAGATTTGCGGGCGTGCGCGCTCGGTTACCGGGCGAAAACCCTGCTGGCGACGGCGCGCCTCGTTACCTCTGGCGACGCCGATCTCGAACAATGGAGCGAGCTATCCGATGAATCACTGAGGGCCCATCTGTGTGAACTGCCTGGCGTGGGCGCAAAGGTTGCTAGTTGTGTGATGCTCTTTGCCTACGAGCGGTTGCGGGCGTTTCCAATCGACGTCTGGATCGAGCGCGTCCTGAAACAAAAATACTTTTCTCGAAAACGAAAAGTAACCGCAACACAGCTCCGCGCCTTTTGTGAAACCTACTTCGGAGAACACGGCGGGTACGCGCAGCAATACCTGTTTCATCATGCGCGAAAAGGCGGCGCCGTTCCCCGGGTGGCCACGAAGTGAGGACCGAAGGGCGCAGTTGTTAGGCCATGCAATGTGCGATATTATCGGACCAATTGGAGAGCTCTCAATTGCAGGCCAGAGTATTGTTGAGCAGTCGTCGATCCTGAGCGGTCTCACTGAATGATGGAACAAACAAAAGAGCGCCGGAAACTTGGGCTGGCGATTCTGATATCGCTGTTTCTGCATCTCGCGGTCGGGTACTCGCTCGCTGCGTTCGGCAGTGCGTTTACGCCCGCTCTTCCGCTTGAGGACAAACCGGTTGAGCTCACCATCGTCGATCTATCCGCGACACCGCCTTCCCTCGTGCCGAAAGATCCGCCGTTTATGGAGACGGAGCCCTCCAAGGAGTCGGCGGAGAAGCCAAAAGAGCAGACCTTCGAGTCGAACGCCAATTCGATCGCGGCAAGTAAACTTCCCGCCACGGGCGATGCACCGCTCCCGACGCAGGACGGCAAAGAACGTCCAGTCGTTAATCTGGAAACGCACCAGTTTTCCCTGCCGACCGACGGATCGAAGCCGCAGCCCGAACCGCAATCAACTGTCGCGCCGGAATCGAAGCCTGCGCCTGCGGCAACCACGCCGCCGAAACCAAAGGCCTCGGAAGTACCCATCTCCACGCCAACAGCCGCGCCCGTCACTACACCAGAGCCCGAACAATTGGCGATGTTGACGTCAACACCGCCGCCACCAATTAAGGCGCCGGACGAAACAGAGCCTTCTCCACCCCCGGTTGTCACAGAGTCAGCGCCTCCAGTGGCCCCGCGGCCCAAACCAGAACTGTCAGCTTCGAATTATCAGGCGCAAAAGGAGGAGACTCGAATTACCGGTCGCCTGACAAATCGCGGCCCTTCCTCCGTCAACGCGGTCGGAACGCCGCTCGGGCGATACCAAAAAACAGTTTCCGATGCGATCGGGTCGCGTTGGTATTATTACATGAATGCAAAAGGGGACCTGGTCAGCGTCGGGACGGCAAACATCCAGGCGCAGGTGGATGCGGAAGGGCACGTGCAAAATTTGCGGGTCGTCTCGAATAATGCGAACGAAGCTTTCGCCAACATCTGCTTGCAATCATTTCAGGAAGCGCACATTCCTCCCATTCCGCCCGACCTGATCGCGACTTTGCCCGAGGGCAGAATGCCTGTGGATTTTACCTTTATCTCCTACTCAAATCGATGATGACCGACTTCGCCCGCTGCCCGTGACACAGACACTTCAGACCATGGTGAGCTTTTTCGCCAAAGGCGGCCTTTTCATGTGGCCGCTGCTCGCCTGCTCGATTGTGACCGTCACAACGATCGTTCTAAGCGTCCTGACGTTGCGGGAAAAAAAGGTTTTACCGCTGGTGATTGAAAGTGAAATCGAAAGGCTCGTTCCCGGCGGGAGCGCGGAGCGGCTCATGCGCATCGTGAATGACGACAATTCCTCGCTTGCCCGAATCACGCGCGTCGCGTTGCAGCATATGCGCTGGCCGCGATCGGAGAATATCGAGTTCGCGCAAACGAAAGCGCGCGCCGAGTTGGTGCGACTGGAGCGCGGGCTGATCGTCCTCGAAGTCGTTACCGGAATCGCACCGCTCATCGGTTTGATCGGCACCGTCTCGGGACTCGTGCAGGTTTTCTCGGGGCTGGGCTTGAGCAGCGGTGCGGCGGACACAAAGGCCGTCGCGCTCGGCATCTCCATGGCGCTGAACTGTACCATTTTTGGACTCTCCATCGCGGTGCCGAGCTTGATCGCCTTCAGTTATTTTTCGAAAAAGGTCGAAGTGCTCTCTGTCCAAATGGAATCGATCGTCTCGGATTTGATCGCCAAGTGTTATTACGGCCGAACCGGCAGCGAGGAAGGTCGACCACTGCGCTCAACGGTGCCCGCGAGCGCCCCACTCGTGTGACGCGTCGCTCGGTTTTGTTGCCATGAAGATCGCGGTCCGGAAAAGGCGGGCGCCCTCCATCATCATCGTTTCGCTCGTCGATATCCTGACGATTCTCCTCATCTTTTTCGTCGTCTCGACCACTTTCAAAAAAGATCAGCCTGAAGTTCAGATCAATCTTCCAGAGTCAAAAACAGCGGCTAATGCGGCGGCTGAGCTCGAGCACGCAATTGTCAGCGTGAACGAGAATGACGAAATCCGGCTCGACGGCCAAGTGATCAGCGCGGATGAGCTGGAAACTTCCGTGAGGAATTTGCCGCCCACGCGCAAATCTGCCCTCGCTTTGCAAGCGGACAAGAAAGCTTCGTTTGGGACGATCATTAAAGTCATGGACGCGTTGAAGCTCGCCGGGGTGAAAAACCTGCCCGCTTTCACGCATGGCGAAAAATGAAATTGCCCATAGTAAAATACGGAAACCCGATTTTGCGCGCGAAGGGCAAGCGGATCGAGCAAGTGGACGAGCGCATTCGCTCTCTTGCGGCCGACATGCTGGAGACGATGCATGCCGCGAACGGCATCGGTCTCGCCGCCCAACAGGTGGGCGCGGCGCTTCAGCTCACCGTGCTCGACGTTTCGCAGGTCGAAGATCGCCCGAGCACGATGAAGGTGAATGGCACGAAGGTCGACCCGGCGAGCGCGATGCCCCTGATGTTGCTCAACCCGAAACTCCAACTGGACGAAGAGACGACCTCCGGCAATGAGGGTTGTCTTAGTTTTCCCGAAATCACCGCCGACATTGATCGCGCCATTTCCGTGCGTGTGGAAGCAGAGACGATCGAAGGAGAAACGGTCCAGATTGAGGCGGCGGGATTACTCGCGCGCGCTTTACAGCATGAAGTCGATCACTTGAACGGCATCTTGTTTATTGACCGGATGAGCTCTGTCGCGAAAGCCAGTCTGTCGAGCCGGCTAAAGCGATTGCAGAAGGAAACGTTGAAAAGGTAGCGCAAGCGACCAGGGGTAGGTATTGGAGTCCAGCTTGCGTGCTGTTGGTTCGCAAGCTGGGAGCTCGCGCCACCCTAAATCGCCTTGTAGGTGACGGTAATGCTGCGGAACACCATCAGGTCGCGCTGGGCGGAAAAATAGAAGAGTTCGAGCATCGTTCCGCCGACAATCCATTGATAGCCCACCAGCGTCTGGATCACATCTGAGTCGGTGTCGCGCGATCGCGAGACCAATTTTCCTGTTCCGAACTTCGCGTCGAAGTAACGTCGGATTTCTCCCATCCGATCGTTGTAACGCTCGATGCTCCAGTCCGGGTATTCGTACTGCAATTCCACCTCGACGAGAAAACCTTCCTTGAAAGTAAAGAGCGTTCGCTTGAGACCCGGCTGCACAAGTCCCTCGACGGTCCACACCTCGCGTTTTTCCTTTCGTATCTTCGTGACGATCTTGGCTTTTGCGCCCAGGAGAACCTGCTCGACCTTCGTCATCGAGTCATTCCAGTGGAACCCGAATGGCGGCGGAATGTCATCCACGGCCCACGCGGGGAGGACAGAAATGAGAAGCGCGACCGAGGCCGCCCAAAAAAACCGCACATTCCCCGCTCTGTTCTTGATTCCGCGGTAAGAATTGGGACGCATTTCAGGAGCCGCGGCGAGTGAGGCGAACGCTAATTCGGGAGCAACGTTGCGCGTTCGGCAGGATAGGGTCAACTGCCCGCGCACGCATCTCCGAGCGTATTCGGGCAATCTCCCGTTGGAATTTTTCGTCAAGATTTTTTTGATTCGCAAACAAAAATAAAGTTCAGGTTTTTGCTTGTCGCATCTTTGCGCGGTTTCTAATCTCAAGCCGCTGGCAGAGAGAGAACAAAGCAGGTGTTAATAAGATGTGAACAGTTTTGAGCAATTACAAAGAGCTAGAATGAGTATAATACCCGCCAGAGCGACCCGATCGACGAAGGATAGTTTGCCTCCCTCTGTGCCGCGCCCATCGCATCCCACTGCCCATACCGTTTTTCCCTCGTATTTCGCGGGTGGAATGCAGATTTTCCGAGAGAGCTTGCTTCCAGACCTCCCGGAAGGCAACGCTGCCCAATTACACTTTACCTCGCAACTCTTGCCTCCGCCTCCCGCGCGGCGGGTTGCTTAACGCTGTTAACAAGTCGGTATGGACGAGAATTACGCTCAGCTATGGCAGAAATTGTCGGCAGCGCTAAAGCCGCAGGTTAGTCCGGACACTTTTAAGCGCTGGTTTTCCGCGGTTCAGCTCGTCCATGCGACGGACGACGCGTTTACGTTTCGGGTTCCAAATAACATCTATCAATTCTGGATCGAAAGTAATCATATGACGGCGTTGCAGGCGGCGATCGTCACCGCTTTTGGCGCGCCGCGGAAAGTGAAATTTTCTTCGGCTTCCGAGGGACTGGACGAAGAGAGTCTCCCTGAGATTCCAGGAAAGGAATTTGCACGGGAGAATTCCCGGGACGCCAAGCAATCCAGCAATGCGCTCGGGCTTAATCCGCGCAACAGTTTCGAATCATTCGTCGTCGGTCCGAACAACGAAATCGCGCACGCGGCCAGTCTCGCGGTCGCGCAATCTCCCGCGCGGACGTATAACCCTCTCTTCATTTACGGGGGCGTCGGGCTCGGTAAGACGCACCTGATGCAATCGATCGGCCAATACGTCGGGATGAAGAAGAAAAACGCGAAGGTTATGTACCTTTCCAGCGAACTTTTCATCAACGAATTTATCGACGCGATTCAGCACAACAATCTGGTAAAATTTCGCAAGCGGTATCGGCAGGCGGATCTGCTCCTGATCGACGACATTCAGTTTCTCGGAGGCAAGGAGCGCTCGCAGGAAGAATTTTTTCACACCTTCAATACGCTCTTTGACGGGCATAAACAGATTGTGCTCTCGAGCGACCGCCCGCCTTCCGAGATCGCGAATCTCGAGCACCGGCTGGTTTCGCGTTTCGAATGGGGGCTCACCGCCGAGCTTCAGCCGCCCGATGTGGAAACGCGCATGGCGATCCTGCGCAAGAAAGCGCACACCCTCGGCATCAAACTACGTGAAGAGACTTTCGACTTTCTGGCCATCCGTATTCGCACGAACGTCCGCCGGCTGGAAGGTGCGCTCATGCGCGTCGCGTCGTTTGCATCCCTCAGCGGCAAGGAGCTGACCAACGACGTTGTCGAGCATCTCCTGAAAGATATTTTGCAGGAGGAAGCGCGGCATGCCGTCACGATCGAACAAATCCAGCGACGCGTGGCGGAACATTACGACGTGCGCCTGGCGGATATGACGAGCAAACGCCGCCCGGCCAACATCGCTTTCCCGCGGCAAATCGCGATGTACCTCGCGAGGGAATTGACCAAGGCGTCGCTGAACGAAATCGGAGATGCGTTCGGCGGCCGCGATCATGGCACCGTGCTGCACGCGTGCAAATTGGTGAAGCGCCGCATGCAGGAACAGGACAACATTCGGCAAACTATCTCATTCATCGACAGCGCTCTGCAGCGTTGAGGAATGCGACTTCTCCGCGCCACTGGCCAGATTGCGGTTGCCGAATAAAATCGTAAGCCTTACATCTTAGCTGTTCGTACCTTCATGAAATTTAACGTCACGAAAGAAAAGTTGCTCGAAGGTTTGCAGCAAGTGCAAAACGTCGTCAGCACTCGCACGACACTTCCGATTCTTTCCAACGTTTTGTTGCAGGCCAAAGGCAATGAAGTCCACTTGACCACAACCGATCTGGACGTCGGCGTCCGTGGAAGTTTCGAGGCGAACATCGAAAAGGAAGGCGCGACCACGCTGCCGGCGCGGCGTCTTTTCACCATCATTCGCGAGCTGCCCTCGAGCGAAGTTCAAGTCGAGGTCGACGGGAAAAACGCGGCTTCCATTCGAAGCGGCCAAAGTTTTTTTAAGATCCTCGGCCTGCCGGAAGAAGAGTTCCCGCCCTTGCCGAAATTTGACAGCGCGAAGGTCATCACGATTCGGCAGAAGGATTTGCGCGATGGATTGCGAAAAACGTCCTATGCGATCTCGACTGACGAAACGCGTTACGTCCTCAACGGCCTGCTCTTCAGTCTGAAAGAAAACAAGCTCACGCTGGTTGCGACGGATGGCCGGCGTCTGGCGATGGTGGACATCGAGCTCGAATTCCCGCGCAGCCATGAGGCGGACATCATCGTGCCGACCAAAGCGGTCACGGAATTGCAGCGACTCCTGACGGACGATGGCGAAGTAAAAGTCAGCGTCGGCAGCGGCCAGATTGCTTTCGACTTAAACAATACGTTTCTGGTTTCAAAGCTGATCGAAGGGAATTATCCGAATTATAAGCAGGTCATTCCCTCCGAGACGAAGGAGCGCGTCACCCTCGAGCGTGAGACGTTCCTGAATTCGCTGCGGCGCGTTTCGTTGCTGGCGAGCGATAAATCGAACTCGATCAAGCTGAATTTCACCAAGAACAACATCGATATTACCGCCAACACGCCGGAAGTCGGCGAGGCGAAGGAGTCGCTGGCAGTGGCTTACAAAGGCCGCGAGTTTTCGATCGCGTTCAATCCGGAGTTTTTCATGGCGCCGCTGCGAGCGCTGACTGAGGACGAAGTGTTTCTCGATCTGATCGATGAGATGAGCCCGGGCGTGCTGAAAATTCAAACGCCGTTTCTTTACGTACTGATGCCAATGCGCATCAGCTCGTAGCATTTGCTCAACCCAGTCGTTGCGGACACTTGCGAGGTCCCTCGTCGTATGCGCGACTCGGAATGACAGCGGTGCCGCCTCGGCAATCAGCCCGTAATCGTCTCGAGGACCTTGTCGACTGCGAGTAAACGCAAATCGCCTTCGGGCGCCCGCAGAACCGTTACGTTTTCATTCGCCGGCGCCCAAATTGCGGGATCAGTTGGACCGAAGAGCACGATAGATCGTGCGCCTACCGCGGCCGCGATGTGAGAAACCCCGCTGTCGTGCCCGATCACGATCGAGGTTTCAAACAAAGCGGCGAGGTTGGGCAGTGCGAGATGCTTCGCGAATCGAACCGGCTTGTCTTTCCAAGCGGCCTCCAGCTGCCACACGCGCTCTTCGTCCGCTTCACCCGCCACCACGAGAACCGTGCGATCGCTTGAGAAGAGGTGTTTGCCAAGTTTCTTCCACTTCTCGATCGGCCAATTTTTTGTCTCGCTTCCGCTACCCGGATGAAGCGTGATGACGGGTTTGCTGGAATTGCCAAGGATACCAAGGGCGAACTCCCGATCCACTTCGGTGGGATAAATCCTCGCCGCGGGATTTTTCAAATGTAAGCCGATCTGTTCAATAGGTCGGGCGAGCTGAAGCGCCGCATGCTCGTGGCCGTTCATCTTCGGCGGGCCTGCAATAAACATTTTGATTCCACAGCGCTTCAGATTGCTTTGAAAGATCCCGTCTGGATCAAAGAGGTAGCTCACGATCAAATCGAAGCTGCTAAAGTACTCGGTCAACTCCGCCGGAAGCGCAGCGTCCCTCGCGAAGAACTTGGCGAGGGGTCCATATTCGATGGAGCGAATCGCATCGGCATAGAAGCGCTTCTCGGCGAGGGCAGTGATGTGTGTGTAACCGAGGATTTCAATGTGCGCCTGCAGGAACCGATCGCGTAAAAGCTTGATCGCCGGCAGCGTGAGAATGAAGTCCCCGATCGCGCCCCCGCGAATCACGAGAAGGCGGTTCATATGCCGCAAATCGGCGCCCATAGAACGCCGTTAGAGAAGATCTAATATCGCGTGACGGCGCATGCGAGAATCGCTGCTCCGTAGAGCAAGGCAACGCCGTGCGTTAAACGCCAGCGTGCAGGGGTGCGTGCACTCCAATTTATCTGATCGCGTAATAGGTACGGCATCGTGACCCAAAACAATCCAATGACGATCAAGAGATATGCGAACACCGTCACGAAAAGCCGGCTTGGTTCCGTCCGAAAGAAAGCGGCATCGAGAAGCGGCTCGGCCCCCAGCAGAAAAAGCATGCCGAGGGCGCGGACGACAAGAAACTCGTCTACGAACCTCAACACAAGAAAGAAACCAATGGGCAGGATGATGAGCAGTGGCCGCCGAAAACTGGAAAACTCTCCCATTTCCATCGTCGCGAGAAGCCACAGGCTCCAAAACAAATCGACCGTCAAGAGCGCGAAGCCAGCGACGCGGGACCGGGGCAAGCGCTGGGCAAAGCCGCGCGCGAGTTCGGGTTTGATCAGCCCCGGCACGCTGATGAGCAAAAGGAAAAGGCCAGCGATAACACCAGCTGTCTGAAGAGATAAGTGATAAATCATGCGTGAGTCGGAGAGGAGGTTTACACGACCGGCCTTCCATACAAGCTGAATCCGTTCGACCGTTTGACAGTGACCTCGAAAATTTCGCCGACGTGTTCCGGTTTCCCTTCGAAGACAACGATCTTGTTCGTCCGGGTGCGCCCCATCAACCGCGCCGCATTCGTCCGACTCGGCCCTTCACACAGAATCTCGACATCGCGCCCGACCAAACGCTTGTTCGCGCGGCGCGCTGACGCATCGACAACGTTCAGCAGGTCCTGGTTGCGCCGCTCTTTCACCTGCTCATCAACCTGCCCGGCCATTGTCGCCGCCGGCGTATCGCGCCGAGTCGAATAGCGGAAGATAAAGGCATTATCGAACTGAATCTCTTCAACCAGATCCCGGGTCTGCGCGTAGTCCTCTTCGTCTTCACCGGGAAAACCGACGATCACATCAGTCGTGATTGCAATTTCGTCGCGCGCCTGACGGATACGATCGACCAACAACCGGTACTTCTCAGCAGTGTAAGGACGGTGCATTGCCTTTAGAATACGGTTCGATCCAGATTGGAGCGGAAGATGAACGTGCTCGGCGATTTTCGGCAGATCAGCCAATGCCTGGATAAGGTCGTCGCGAAATCCGATTGGGTGCGGGGAGGTAAAGCGAAGCCGCTCCAGACCGTTGATCTCGTGCACCGCTTCGAGCAATTGGACGAAGGGGCTTTTGCCATTCACCTTCGGGATGTCGTGCCGCCCGAACAGGTTCACTATTTGGCCGAGGAGTGTCACTTCCTTGACGTCGTGCGCGACGAGCTCGCGCACCTCACGCACGACTTCTTCGATCGAGCGACTTCGTTCCGGGCCGCGTGTCCGTGGCACAATGCAAAAGGTGCAATGCATGTTGCAGCCTTGCATGATGGAAACGAAAGCCGTCGCCTGCTGACTCTTCAGTTCGTGATCACAAATGGTTTCCTCGGAGCCGGTCTCTTCGCCGGTATCGCAGATTGAGAAGCGGGGATCATCCATCCGCCGCGCCCGTTTTTTCTCGAGCAGCTCTTCGACGTAATCCGCGACGCGATGAAATTTTTGTGTGCCCACAACGAGGTCCACATGAGGCAGGCCGGCAAAGAGCGCCTTACCCTGCGCCTGCGCCATGCATCCGAGAAATCCAAAAACGACTTCCGGCCGGCGCTTTGCGATCTGGCCGAGCATTCCCATCTTCCCGAGCGCTTTTTGATCAGCCATGTCGCGAACGCTGCACGTGTTTAGGAGGACGATGTCCGCTTCGGTCTCATGCGCCGCACGTTCGTAACCACGCGCAATCAACGAGTGAGCGACCTGTTCCGAGTCGCGCTCATTCATCTGGCAGCCGTATGTTTTGATAAAGAATTTCGGCATCGAGAGAGCGGAATTGTGACACAGAGCAGTAGCCTGCGCTAGAAGGACCCTAAATTGATAAGCGCTGGCCGCGGCGAACGCCAACCAAAGCGACAAGCGCGGCAAGCGAGTCTACATTCGACTTCCCATCCTCTCGCGGTTTCAGATTTAATCCCCACAATGAGCGAGAATCTACCGGCAATCGGGATCATCGGTGGGAGTGGTCTTTATCAGATGGAGGGCGTCGAGAAGCCTGCTGAGCAGCGCGTCGAAACGCCTTTTGGCGATCCATCCGATACGATCATCGCAGGGCACATGCATGGACGGCAGGTTTATTTTTTGCCGCGGCACGGACGCGGACATCGGTTGCTTCCGCACGAGCTGAATCATCGCGCCAACATCTATGCGCTCCGTTCGCTCAACGTTCGGTGGATTATTTGCGTGACCGCGGTTGGCAGTTTGCAGGAAAAATACGCGCCGCGCGATATACTTTTGCCCTCGCAGTTCTTCGATCGGACAAGTCAGCGCGCCGAGCACACATTTTTTGGAGGCGGCATCGCCGCGCACGTGAGCTTCGCAGAACCGATCTCAACCAACTTGCGCCACATTCTCGCCGAGTCGGCTCGCGAGTCGGGCGTGAGGGTCCACAACGGCGGAACTTACGTGAACATGGACGGGCCCGCCTTTTCAACGCGCGCGGAATCGGAGTTGAATCGCCGCCACGGCTTCGACGTCATTGGAATGACTAATCTGCCCGAAGCGAAATTGGCGCGAGAGGCGGAGATCGCTCTCGCGACTCTGGCTATGATTACCGATTACGATTGCTGGAAGGTGGAAGAAGAACCCGTTTCCGCCCACACGGTTTTCGAACATTTGGTCGCAAACGCCGAAACAGCGAAAAAAATTCTCGTCGATGCGATCCCGCGCCTTCCGGCCGAACCTGATTGGCCGGAACATCGAGCGCTCGATTCGGCCCTGGTGACAAACCGCAAACTTTGGCCTGCAGCGACCAAGGACAAGCTCAGCGCGATTCTTGGCCGGTTTTCTTAGCGAGGCGCGGTCGCAAATATGAGTCGCGGATTGGCCAACAAAAATCGTACTTGCCAACCAGGATTAAAATATAGTAATTATAAAGACCGTCGGGAGAAACCCGATCTAACGCTTCCACGGAGTTCCTAAAATGATGACCAAAATTGCCGCTTGTTTGCTTGCCGTCGCCTTCCTTGCCGCCTGCGAAACGACAAAAACGACCAAACGCGAGACGCTCCGCGAAATGACCACTCGCTACGCCAGCAGCGAGAGTGCATCCACCCTGAACGAGCCGGCCCCGCCAGCAGAAGGCCCTGAAGATGTGTCGGCAGACCGTTCCATGGACCCAACTCAGAATCCGGCCCTCGTTCCCTCGCCGTTGCTGCGGACTAACGCCATCGGAAATCCGTAATCGGAAGCGTCACGGGCCGTCAGCGTGGCGCGAGAGTGCTACGCAGAACGCGTGAATTTGCGGCTCGTCGTGCGCGGCTGTGACCGTGATCCGAAGCCGAGCCGAGCCTTTCGCAACGGTCGGATATCGGATGGCCGGGACCAGAAAGCCCTCGCTTTGAAGGGATCGCGCCAGGTCGATCGCGCGCTGTTCGTGACCCACGATCCAAGGATGAACGGCGCTGCCCGCTTCGTGTCCGTCAGCCGATGAGTTCGGGAGTCCCTGGTTTGCTGGAAGGGAAGCGCGCAGAGTCTTGATTCTCCGCCAAAGGCATTGGCGCCGCTGTTCGCCTTCGTCTGATATCAGGAACTCGAGCGCGGCCACCGCCGCTGCGGCCAATGCTGGCGGCGGCGCAGTCGAGAAAATGAAGGAGCGCGCTCGGTTCACGAGCCATTCGATCAAGCTGCGCGATCCGCAAATGTAGCCACCACTCACGCCGAGGGCCTTGCTCAGCGTTCCCATCTGCACGTCGACCTCTCCCGCGAGACCCTGCTCCGCAGCCAGCCCTCGACCGTTTTCTCCGAGGACGCCGATCGCGTGCGCCTCGTCCAGAAAGAGCATTGCACCGAACCGCTTTTTCAAGTCGATCAATCGCCGTAAAGGAGCCCGATCTCCGTCCATCGAAAAAACAGACTCGGTCACGACGAGGATGCGCCTGCCCGGCTGTTCGCGTTGCGCCCATTCCAGGTGGCTCTCGAGCTTGCCCAAATGGTTGTGTGGAAAAACGCGCAGGATTGCTCCGCTCAACCGGGCGCCGTCAATGAGGGACGCGTGCGATAATTTATCCAATAAGACGACGTCGTGTTTTCCGACAAGCGCGGGAATCGTCCCAATCGCCGCGGCGTAACCGCTACTGAAACAAATCGCCGATTGCGTCTCTTTCCATCGTGCGAGCGCGGCTTCAAGGCGGACATGCGGAGATTGCGTGCCGCTGATCAAACGTGATGCGCCTGCCCCAACCCCGAATTCTTCTATCCCGGCGATCGCGGCTTCTCGCAGTCGCGTATCATTGGCCAAGCCAAGATAATCGTTTGAAGAAAAGTTGACGAGCTTCTGGCCGACGATCCGAACTTCCGGACCTTGCGCGCCGCCAATCTCGCGCAGTTTCCGGTGCAGCGACTGGGCGCGGAGGGCCTGCAGTTGATCGTGAAAGAGATCGCTCATCGGACGGTGGCGATCGGAAGGTTACATCCAAAGCCCCCACGAAAGCAGCGCGGAAGCGTCCTGCCAGACACCGGCTTTGCTGTCACCGAGCACGACCACAATAATATCCCGTCCCGGCCGAGCGCCGCTCGCGATCAAACAATGGCCTGCCGCCTCCGTGTAACCGGTCTTCATACCGTTGCAGTACGGCAGTCGCTTCAAGACTTTGTTTGTGTTTTCGAGTTGGCGCGTTCGGCCATTCGCATACCGAAAAACCAGCTGTGGCAGGCAGACAATGGAACGAATTGTGGAATTAGCGTATGCGGCCCTGGCGATGATGGAAAGATCGCGCGCCGTCGAGTATTGATCAGGTATGGGAAGACCATTCGGGTTCAAAAAATGCGAATGAGTCGCGCCCAGCTGACGAGCCTTTTCGTTCATCAGTTCCGCGAAAGCTTCTACGCTTCCCGCCGAGTCACGCGCCAGACATCGGGCAACGTCGTTGGGGCTTTTCACGAGAAGCGCGCGGAGCAAATCGATCCGTTGATATGTGTCGCCTGGCTTGATGTTCAGTTTGACCGGTTCCGCCAGCGTATCGACCGCCTCGACCAGGACCGACCTGTCGAGAAAGCCGCGTTCCGCTACGATCAGCGCGGTCAATAGTTTCTGCGTGCTCGCGGCTGCGCGAGGCGCGTCGGCATTTTTCTCGTAAAATATTTCACCCGAGCGCGCATCGATCACCATCACAGAAGCCGCGCGCGTGGATGGAGCGATTTTCGAGAAGGTGGCAGGGACATTAAGAGTAGGTTCACCCTTAGACAGGGCCGCCGGAGAATCCGGAATTCCCGTTGGCCGAACGGGTTTAAACTGATTTGGTTTTGCGGCTACGCAAAGAAGCGCGCACAGAATCGTGCAAAAAACTGCGGGCCATTCGCGTGGGTGTTCCATAGGCGGCAATCTAGTGGCAGAGCTTTCGGGCACGTAAGCGATTGGATGTGGCTAGGCGCTAGGCTCGCGTTGAATCAGCTCTATCTCGTAGCCTTCCGGCGCATCGATGAACGCAATCGCGCCGCCCTTGCCATTCGGGTGCGGACCGTCCGAGAGCGGGTAACCTCTTTTTGCCGACTCGCGGCCGAATTGCTCGATGTCATCGACCTCGAAAGCCAGATGCGTGAGATCAGGACCCACGACAACCGGACCGCTTTCATCGAATTTGCAGATTTCGATTTCTTCCTCGCTGCCGGACGCCTTAAAGAAAACCAATTGCGAGCCGCGACCAGAGGTGTGGCGTCGCGTTTCCCGCAGACCGAGGACGTCTCTGTAGAAATAGACCGTTTTTTCGAGGTCGGTCACGCGATAACGAGTGTGGAGAAGCTTCTTTACCATTTGCGTCACTAATTGCGCGTGCTTGCGGGTAATTTCAAACGCAAATGGCGGTACGCTGAGACCCGGCTCGGCGATGACTAGTGTTCCTCGGCCGAATGTGATTTGTTAGGCGGATGAAATTCGTCATCGCCGCGACCGGCGCCAGCGGCACGATTTACCTGCAACGTTTGCTCGCCCAGATTGATTGCGCCGCGAACGACGTCCACCTCGTCATGAGCGGCCATGCGAAACAGGTCGCCGCGCAGGAGGTCGACAAGCTGGTCGTCCCATCCGGCGTGTCGGAGCACAGCGAGAACGATCTCAACGTCCCATTCGTCAGCGGCTCCGCGCGCTTCGATGCCATGGTGATCGTCCCCTGTTCGATGGCAACGCTCGGCCGCGTCGCCTCGGGTTGCAGCGACACGGCGCTGCTCCGGGCCGCGGATGTTTTCTTGAAAGAGCGGCGCAAATTGATCCTGGTGCCGCGCGAAACACCGTGGAGTCTGATTCACGCGCGCAACGTGGTGACCCTTCTGGAAGCGGGCGCCGTTATCCTGCCCGCGATCCCGTCGTTCTACAGCCGCCCGGGTTCTGTCGACGCTGTAGCCGACACGGTCGTCTGGCGCATACTTGATCAGATCGGACTGCCAAATCCCCGCGCTTACCGCTGGAAAGACGACGCGGAAAAAAACGCGCGTCCGCAAAATTGAAAATCGAAGAATGGTGGGCGCGGTGCCTGATCGGTTTCGGATATTGGCTGATCCGGCTCTGGGTTCGCACCTTGCGCTTCGACTTGGACGATCGTGGCGGAGTGGTACAAGCAGGCGCTCAGCACGCATTCATTTTCGCCGTGTGGCATAATCGTCTTCTCTTACTGCCATCGGTTTTCCGCCGGTTCCTTTCGCCACGGCACGCCGCTGCCTTAATCAGCGCGAGTCGGGATGGCGGCCTGATCGCCGCGCTCGTGGAACGGTTCGGTTATGGCACGATTCGCGGGTCGACTTCACGTCGCGGTGCAAGCGCCTTGCTGCGACTCGCCGAAGTTTTCGCGAGCGGCACACACATCGTCATCACGCCGGATGGTCCGCGCGGGCCGGTCTATCAACTCGGTCAAGGCGTCATTTTTCTCGCGCAAAAGTGTGACGCCGAGATCGTGCCGGCGAACATGGAATACTCGAGTTGCTGGCGTTTCAAAAGCTGGGACCGCTTCATTCTGCCGCGCCCCTTTTCCACGGTGCGGGTTATCTTTGGTCCACCCCTTCGGATGGCGGCGACAGCTACTCCCGACGAATTCGAAAACCAACGGCTGCGTCTGCAAAATGCGATTATGAGCCTCGTGGAACGCAAATGAAGGAGGGGTTGCCTCCAAACCCAAGGTAGATTCCCAGCAATGCCACATCTCATTGAAGGCCGGACCATCGCCGAAAAAGTTTATGCTGATCTGCGCGGTGAAATCGCGGAGTTGAAAAAACGCGGACTGACGCCGGGCCTGGCGGTCGTCCTCGTCGGAGACAATCCGGCCTCGCGTGCGTATGTGCGCTCAAAGGATAAGATGTGTCGAGGTCTCGGGCTGCATTCGGTGAAGCTCGAATTGTCCGCCGACACGACGCAAACCGAACTGCTCACGCGCGTGGAAGAGTTGAATCGCGATTCCACGATTCACGGAATTCTCGTTCAATCGCCGCCCCCGAAACAGATCGATGAAGCGGCGATCGTGCGTGCGCTCGATCCGGCTAAGGACGTTGACGGCTTTCATCCATTGAATGTCGCGAAGCTCGCGCTCGGCGATGAAAGCGGATTCGTCCCATGCACGCCGCTGGGCTGTCAACGATTACTGATCGAAAGCGGAATCGAAATCTCCGGCGCACACATCGTTATTCTCGGGCGCAGCATGATCGTGGGTAAGCCGCTGGCACTTTTGTTGATGAGAAAAGGCCGGGGCGCGGACGCGACCGTAACGGTGGTCCATTCTCGTAGCAGTCGTCTGGCTGAGATCACCAGTTCGGCTGACATTCTCATCGCGGCGATTGGGCAGCCGCATTTCGTTCGAGCGGAACATGTGCGCGATGGCGCCGTCGTCATCGATGTGGGAATTAATCGAGTCGATGACCCGACGATGGAGCGCGGCTACCGTTTGGTGGGCGACGTCGCCTTTGCTGAAGTATCGGAAAAAGTTTCGGCGATTACGCCAGTGCCTGGAGGCGTGGGCCCGATGACCATCGCGATGCTCATGTCGAACACAATTAAGGCCTGCCGGCAAATGTAGAGACGCTAATTCAACGCACGATTTTCGCTGTGAGAAATCTAAGCATTGCCGGTTGAAATCGCGCCACTTCCAGAAGTCCCGAGGCGACGCGTGGAGATAACACGGCGGATCGCGCGAGTCGATTGATCCAGAGTCTTCCGCAATAAAGTTTGGCATGTGCCGCGGAGTAAGCCACCGCAACGCCGGCTGCATCCCGCCCGTTCCGTTGAGAAACAATCGCGTCCGCGGCGAGCTCGCCCGAAGCAATCGCGTAGTAGATTCCTTCACCAGTGAACGGCTCCACAACTCGCGCTGCATCACCGACCAAAAAGAGCGAAGCGTGGCCGGCGGTGATCGAGGCCCGTGTCAGCGGCGTGATCGTGCGCCACGAGTGTTCGCGCGAAATTCCAAAGCGCGTTTCAGCCCAGGAGCGCAAGGCGGGCATCTTGCGTGGAACGCTGACCAAGCAAAGATTCAGTTCGCCGTCACCAACCGGGGCCTGGCCGGAATATCCTTCCGGCAGGAATTGGAGAACGACGCGATTCCCGAAGTCGTGCGGTAATGGAAGACGAGTTTGCAACGCAATGCGCTCCTTCGCGCCTCGTGGCAGCAAGTTGCAAAGCCGGGCGATGGTCGAGTTCCGACCATCGGCGGCGACAAGCACTCGTGACTCGAAGGTTCTAGCCGCCGCGGTGATCGTCCAATTCTGTGTCGCCGCGCCCGGGGCAGTTAACGCTGTCACCGTGCTCCCTTCGCAAATAGTCGCACCGAGTTCGCGCGCTCGCCTCATGATCAGTTGATCGAACAGGCTGCGCTTGACTGCGATTTCAACTTTGCCGCCAGCGGGCAAGGTCACGGCCAAGGTTCGGCCACCAATGCCAATGAACTCGACACGATCGAGGACGCCGTGCGGCAAGATCTGAACGCGTTCCGTCAACTGGAGCCGCCGCAAAATCGGCCAGCACGCCGGGTTCAAACAATCGCCGCAGACTTTTTCGCGCGGAAAAATTTCGCGTTCAAGCAGAAGCGCTCGCAGGCCGGCCTTGGCGCAAAAAGCGGCGCAGCTCGATCCAGCTGGTCCGCTGCCCACGATCGCCACGTCGAACATCGCCGACTATCTTCCAAGTGCGGCGAATGCAGAACGCATTTTTCACCGCGAGGTTCTAAGGTAAAATCGTTGCGCATGTCTTCGTCCCAAAAAGAAAAACCCGACCTGACCAAGAAAGTGCATGATGTGCCGCACAAGCCGGGCGTGTACTTGATGCGCGATCGGTTCAATCGGGTGATCTACGTGGGGAAAGCGCGAGACCTGCGTAAGCGCGTCGGCTCTTACTTCATGCCCTCCAAGCTGGCACAGGCCGACATCAAAACGCGCGCGATGCTCGATGCGGTCTGGGACTTTGAGACCCACACGGTCCAAAGCGAGCCAGAGTCGCTTTTGCTCGAAGGCAAATTGATCAAGGACTATCGGCCGCGCTACAATGTTTCGTTTCGCGATGATAAGCGCTTCCTCGTCGTCAAAGTCGATCCGACCGAGGAGTGGCCGCGGTTTCGCCTCGCGCGTTTTAAAAAAGATGACGGCGCACGTTATTTCGGTCCTTACGCGCACGCGGGCGCGCTGCGGCAAACGCTCAACTTCATGCGCAAGAAGTTTGGCGTGCTCACTTTTGGCCGCGGCTCACCCACGGAACGTGAGCTGAAATCAGCGACCTATCAGGTTCCGACGCGATTGAGCGAAATTAGCGCGGAGCTGTATCGCGAGCGTGTCGCGCAGGCATGCGATTTTCTCGAGGGGCATTCGCGTGAGATGATCGCGGCGGTCGAAGACGAGATGCGAAAGTCGGCGGGGAAGCTCGATTTCGAGAAGGCAGCTGAGCTGCGCAACATGCTGGATGATTTGCGTCGCACAACGAAACCGATTCGGCGATTCACCCGCCATAGTTTGCCCAGCACGATCGATCCGGTGAACGATGTGCAGGCGCTGGGCGACGCGCTCCAGCTCACGCACCTCCCTTCAGTCATGGAATGTTTCGACATCTCAAACATTTCCACGACGCACGTCGTCGCTTCGATGGTTTGTTTTCGTAATGGAGTTCCCGACAAAGATAATTACCGCCGTTACCGGATTCGGACTGTGGAAGGTCAGGATGATTTTGCGAGCATGGCCGAAGTTGTCAGGCGCCGTTACTCGCGCGTGTTACTCGAGGCGCGCGACGCAAATCCGGATACGGCCGAATTCTCGCAGGAAAACCCGGCGGAAGCGCTCGACCGCGCGACCGCTATATTCGTGGCGGTCCGGTTGCCAGATCTGATCATCGTCGATGGCGGCAAGGGACAACTGTCGTCGGCGTGCCGCGAACTGCAGCGCCTCGGGTTGCACGAACTCCCGATCATCGGTCTCGCAAAAGAATATGAAGAAATTTACCGCCCCGGCCGCGCCTTGCCTCTCATGTTACCACCGGACTCGGGCGCGTTGCGTTTGCTCCAACGCATTCGAGACGAAGCCCACCGTTTCGCTAATACTTATCACCAGCTGCTGATGAAGAAACGAATCGGCGAAAGCATTCTCGACGATTGCCCGGGTGTGAGTCAGAACCGCAAGAATCTGTTGCTGCGGAAATTCGGCTCCGTCAATCGGCTCCGTAAAGCGAGTGTGGAACAGATTGCGTCCACGGAAGGAATCGGCCCGAAATTAGCCGAAGATGTTCATCGCTTTCTTGAACGCCACTAACCATTGGCTTATGCCTCGACACCCGGATTTTGCACGGATAGAGCTTGATCTACGCGAAGCCGGCGCACGATATGGCGCACGACATTTTCATTAGTCATTCCAGCAAAGACAAGCCGGTGGCCGACGCGGTTTGCGCCACCTTCGAGTCAAATGGAATGCGTTGCTGGGTGGCGCCGCGGGATGTCCCGCCGGGCGCTGCTTGGGGCGCGGCCATCGTTGACGCGATTCAGAATAGCCGCGTGATGGTGCTCATCTTTTCAGAAAACGCGAACACATCGGGTCAAATCGCCCGTGAGGTGGAGCGCGCTGCGGATTACGGCGTCACCATCGTTCCCATTCGCGTGGAAGATGTCGCGCCCGCCCGGTCATTGCAGTATTTTCTTTCAAACATTCACTGGCTCGACGCGCTTTCCCCGCCTCTGGAGCGGCGGCTCCAGGAGATTGCCGCGAAGATCAAGGCCATGCTGGAACTGGAAAGCATGGCCGGCGCGACGCTCCCGCCCGGCCCAATACTCACGGCCGGTCGGAGTCAATCCAGACGAACGGGATCGAATAAGCGGTGGTGGCTGGGTATCGCGACGTTTCTCATTGTGCTGGCAGCAGTCGCAGTGATCTGGCGGCCATGGACCCATTTCTCAAACAAGGGAGCGGACGCTGCGGCGGCGCCGAAGGTTCTGGGCGAAGGCACCGTCGACCCGGCTTTGGTCGGGAGATGGTCTTACACGACGACGTTGGTGGACACCGCAGTGCATGTGGAGTTGTCGATCGACGCGGCGGGCCGATATACATTCCGCGTATTTCTGCAAGCGGACGGCACGGTCCAACTCAAGGATGGCACAGCGATTGTGACCGATACAAGAAAGAAGATTCCTATCAGAGCGACCTATGTTTTCCTTCCGGGGGACCGGCTTGATTGGACGAGTCCCAC
>PNAS01000051.1 GCA_003169695.1 Spartobacteria bacterium | reverse complement strand
TACGCGAAACGATTCGCGGCTTATGAACTTTCAGCTTGTCGAGGCCGCGAAAGGGAGGCGTACGATCGGTTGCACGCTCTCTATGCCGCCGGTGAGAACGAACGGCTTCCCACCTTGATTCGGCGCTTAAAGGACTTGGAAATCAAATTGGCTATCCCACTCGATCAGCGGATCTCGGATCCAGTCCCCTAACCGCTAACACCTCTCATGCGCTTCGCGATTCTTAGCGACCTTCACGCCAATCTCGAGGCAACGGAAGCCGTGCTGGCCGACGCGCGTGAGCGCGACTGCACGCATTTCGTCTGCCTTGGCGACGTCGTTGGTTACAACGCGAACCCCCACGAATGCGTGGAGATCGTGCAAAAGATGAAGTGTCCGGTGGTGAAGGGAAATCACGATGAACAAGCCACGCTGACGGAGTCATCGCGCGGTTTCAATGCGCTGGCGGAAACGGCGATCAATTGGACGCGCGAGCACCTGACGAACGAAGACAAGGAATGGCTTCGCGAGTTGCATCTGACCAGGCAAGTTCGCGATTTCACCATCGTCCATGCGACACTCGATACGCCGGACCAATGGGGCTACGTCTTTAACAGTCTCGATGCTGTCGCAAGTTTCACCTATCAGCACACCACGGTTTGCTTCTTTGGACACACGCACGTGGCGGGAGCATTCGTGCGCGATGACGGCGTAAAGAAAGTGAAGGTCGATCAGCTCGCAATCGAGGAAACGAAAAAATACTTCATTAACGTTGGCAGCGTCGGCCAGCCGCGCGACGGCGATTGGCGCGCGGCGTATTGCATTTATCACATCGAGAAAAATGTGGTTGAACAACGGCGCGTAAAATACGACCTGGCGACGGCGCAAAAGAAAATCATCCAGGCAGGCTTGCCGCGCTTGCTCGCCGATCGCCTGGAACTGGGACGTTAGGTTTGCAGATTTCAGATTGATCGGGTGTTCGGGTCATTATTCTTTCCCAAACTGAAATCTTCATTCTGAAATCTGAAATCAAATCGATCCTGATAATAAAGCCGAGTTCACTCGGCGACGTCGTCCACACGTTGCCCGCAGTGGCGGCGATCCGCGAGGCCAACCCGGGGGCGGAGATTACCTGGGTGATCAATCCGGAGTGGACGATGCTCCTGCGTGGCAATCCTGACGTTGATCATGTCCACATTTTTCCGCGGGGCGAGTTTCGCGGTTTAAGCGCGCCGCACAGTTTGTTGCCCTGGTGGAAAAAAACGAAAGCGCTGCGGCCCGACGTCGCATTCGACTTCCAGGGCTTGCTCAGGAGCGCGCTGATCGGGCGTGTGAGCGGCGCGCGGGAGTTTTGGGGAATGAGCGATGGCCGTGAAGGGTCGCGGTTACTTTACCATCGCGTGGCGAAGGTTGATCGCCGCGCGCACGCGGTCGAACGGTATTTGAAGTTGGCGGAATCCTTCGGCGCGCCCATCAATCAGCCGGTCCGGTTTCCGTTGCCGACGGGAGACGCCTTGCCACGCTTCGACGCTTACCCGCCTTTCGTTCTCCTGCACCCTTTCGCGCGTGGGGCACGCAAGTCGTTGAGCAATTTTGTGATCGAGAACCTTTGCCGCGCGCTTGCGCCCGTTCGCGTAGTGCTTGTCGGAAGAACAACGCGACGGATCACCCCGTCGGATAACTGCGTAAATCTTGCGAACCAAACGTCTCTTCTTCAGCTCATCTGGCTTATTCGAGCGGCCCGTTTCACAATCAACGTAGATAGCGGTCCGATGCACATTGCCGCGGCCATTTCGCCACGCTTGATTTCAATTCACACCTGGTCCGATCCGCGTCGCGTCGGGCCGTATAATTCCGACGCGTGGATCTGGAAAAACGGCCAACTGCTCCAGGTGCGGGATCTTCCGAACGCCGGCCATTTGAAAAAAGGTCGCGCCTTCGCACCGGGAGATGTCGCGCAGGTTGTGGAACTCGTTCGCGAAACATGGGAAAAAAGAGACAGACCGATTCTTACAAAGGCGGTCGCTGATTAAGGAAAGATTCAGCCAGCAGTAAATCGCGTGGAAACGTGATCTTCAGGTTGAACTGGTCATTCGGCACGAGAAGCACTTTCGCTCCCAAATGCTCAATCGCCGAAACGTCGTCAGTGATGGAAAGTTTGTTTGCGGCCACAGCATTGTAAGCGTCCACGAGGAGATGGCGGGAAAAAATTTGCGGCGTCTGCATCGCATAGAGTCTTTCGCGATCGACGCCACCACTAACAAAACGGTTTTCGTCCGCTCGCTTTAACGTGTCGGTGATCGGTTCCGCGAGCGCGGCGGCTCCGTGTTCACGGGCGAGTTCGAACACGCGCCCGATTTGCTCGGCCGTGATGAATGGCCGTGCGGCATCGTGCACCGCAACGTAGCGTGCACCCGGAGCGAGAAAGTTTAGGCCGGCGCGGACAGAATCCTGCCGATGTTGCCCACCCGCGAGAACGTGGTGCACCTTCCTCGATTCGGCACGTCGAACGAGTTCCTGCAATTCCGGCAAGCGCTCCGCGCGTCCAACCAAAATGATTTCATCCACGCAATCTGCGCACTCGAAAGCGTTGAGCGTGCGGGTAATAACCGGCTTGCCACCTAGCAGAGCGAAGAGCTTGTCAACTCCCATACGCTGACTGCTGCCCGCAGCAACGATGATCGCGGTCAGCATGGAATGACCCTCCAATTCTCAACGTGGAAACTCGGGAATTGAACGTGAGACGTTAAGTGTTGGATGTCGAACGTTTGCCTCATCCGAGTTGCCGCTGCACTTCCTGACTCAGCGTCTTGCCGTCGGCGCGGCCGGCTACCTTTCCTTGCAACGCTTTCATCACCGCGCCCATCTGCGCTCTCGAAGTCGCGCCGAGCTCACCGATCGTTTCCCCGACAATCTTCGCCAACTCATCGGCATTGAAGCCCTGAGGCAAATAGGTCTGAAGAATCGCGAGTTCATCTTTCTCCTTCGCCGCCAGTTCGGGGCGTCCACCCTTTTCGAAGCTCTCGATCGAGTCCTGCCGTTGCTTCACTTGCTTGCGGATCACCTGAGTCGCTTCGGCGTCATCAAGCTGTGCCTCCGCGCCGGATTTTTCGATCGCCGAATACTTAAGCGCAGATTTGAGCATGCGCAGAACACCAAGCCTGGCGGCGTCTTTCGCGCGCATGGCATCTTTCAAATCGGAGTCGATGCGCTCTTGCAAAGTCATGCGTTGAAGCTAGAGCAGCGCGCACACACGGCAAGCCAATGTCTCGACGTTCGCTGCGTAGAGCCGTCTCTACACCTCGCGAAGTCTTTCCGCGCACGCGTGCACCGACGCCGGATCACTCACGCTTATCACATCGGCGTCTTTGCGCGTGCGGCGGAGTAAACCGGCCAGGACTTCACCCGGCCCGAGTTCGATGAATAACTCGCACCCGCGCGCAAGCAAACTCTCCATGCAATCGGCCCATCGCACGGTGCTGGTGACTTGCTCTCGCAGCGCGGTTCGAATTTCCGGCAAGGTCGCGGCCGTCTCCCCGGTCACATTGCTCATGATCGCGAAACGCGGCGATTGCAGCTCCGCTTCGAGCAACGGCTGGCCGAGCTGCTCGTAAGCGCTGTTCATCAGGCGCGAATGATAGGCACCCGCGACGTTCAGCAAGGTCGCGCGTCGAATACCATGTTCTTTCGCCAAACTCACCGCGAGTTCCACCTTCGCGCTCTCGCCGGAGATCACGATTTGACCGGGAGCGTTGATGTTCGCCACATCGACGTCGGTGTCAGCAGCAAGTGCGCGCACCGCGCTTTCGTCGGCCCCAATCATCGCGGCCATCGCGCCGGCGGTCGTTTCACACGCGGCGTCCATCAAACGGCCACGTTTCTCGACGAGCTCCAACCCCGTGGCGAAATCGAATGTCCCGCCAGCGGCGTGCGCCGTCCACTCGCCTAATGACAAACCCGCAGCCGCTTCGATTGGAAAGTCCCCGGCGATTCCGCGCAGCGCGGTCAGGCACGCTAGCCCGTGAACGTAAAGCGCAGGCTGACAGTTCGAAGTTTTTGTCAGTTCCTCGAGCGGGCCGTTCCAGGCGATCCCGCTCAACGACCGCCCTAGAATCTCATCCGCCTGCTGAAATAACTCTCCAGCCGCAGGATGATGCGCTGCCAGATCGCGCCCCATCCCCACGCTTTGCGCACCCTGGCCGGCAAACAACAACGCGATTTTTTTTGCCATCGGAATCTTGGTAACGTTTTCGCGGTTCTAGGGCCGGCGGGAACACGTCGAATAAGCTTGCATTTCGTGGGGAATATCCAAATACTTTGCGTATGCAAACATACGCATGGAAATCAGCGTTCCGTTCCGCCATTTGCGGAACCGTGGTTGCGCTGCTTGTTGTCTCGCCGCTTTCAACGGCGAACGCTAAGTGGCTGGAAAAGAGCGAGCCGAGGTTGCCAGTAGGAGTGTATTTCCAAGGATTAGAGGGCTCAGTGGTCCTCTCCCTGACCTTGGATAAGAGCGGTCGGGTGACAGACACTCGAGTGCTCAGAAGCAGTGGACACCCCGCGCTGGATGAACTGGCTCGTGAGGCGGCGGCAAATTGGCGACTCAGCCCGGATGCAGTCCTGGCCTCTGACGTCAGCCAAGGCCGGGTCGAGTTAGTCACATTCAAAAACTCCAATCCTCCGAAGGCGATCCTCCCGGACGCCAGGCCGTATTGGGCCCAACTCAGAGGCTAAGGTAGTTCGTTAGAGTTAGGTTCGCCCCGGCGGAACCGGAGTTCCGCCGGCGGGTCTGTTTTTTCCGCGTCGGCCCCAGGGAGCAGCTCGAGGCCGCAGTTGTTTCAGTCCTTCTTTGGATCGAACGTCGCCTCGCAGGCACCAACGCGACTTTGCACTTGCGCCGCACGCGCGCCTTGCCAGCATAGCCGCAAGGTTGCCACATGGCTTTCACCACACGCGAAATCGAATCCCCTGATCCCGTCAGGCGTGTGGTGGCAGCGGACGCGCGGATGCGCGAAAACCTGGGCGATATCGGCGAAAAAATGGTCCTCAATATGGGACCATCTCATCCGGCCACTCACGGTGTGTTGCGCCTTGTTCTAGAACTCGATGGCGAGACGATCACCAAGGCAACTCCGGACGTCGGTTACTTGCATCGGGGCGACGAAAAAATCGCGGAAAACATGCAATACAACCAGTTCGTGCCTTATACGGACCGGCTCGACTACCTGGCGCCGCTGGCCAACAACGTCGCCTACGCGCTTGCAGTCGAAAAACTAATGGGCTGGGAATTGCCCCCACGCGGAAAGGCCATTCGCGTCATCTGCTGTGAGACGGCGCGCCTCTCGGCGCACCTCCTGGGGCTCGGCGCGATGGCGCTGGATCTCGGGGCGATGACTGTTTTTCTCTATACCTTCACCGAACGCGAAAAACTTTATAATCTTTTCGAGCTCCTCACCGGAGCGCGATTCACCACGTCCTATACTCGCGTGGGTGGTCAGATCCGCGATCTGCCGGAACGTTTCATCCCACAGCTCGAACAGTTTCTCGATGGTTTCATTCCGCAACTCGATGAGATCGACAAGCTACTCACACGGAATCGCATCTTCGTGGACCGAACACGGAACATCGGCGTGATTCCACGCGATCGCGCAATCGCTTACGCGCTTTCCGGACCAAACCTGCGCGCCAGCGGCGTCGAGCATGATCTTCGCCGCAAGCATCCTTATCTGGACTACGACAAATATGACTTCGAGGTCGTCGTCGGCGCCGCGGGCGATTGCTACGATCGTTATCTTGTCCGCATAGAAGAGATGCGGCAAAGCGTGCGGATATTACGGCAGGTGATCGAAACGCTTCCGAGCGGTCCGATTAACGTCGTCGATTGGAAAAACATGCCACCGCCGAAGTCGCACGTCCTGACCAAGATGGAAGAGTTGATCCATCATTTCATCGTGGTCACGGAAGGTCTCGACGCGCCGCCCGGAGAGATTTACTTCGCGGCCGAAAACCCCAAGGGCGAGTTGGGATTTTACATCCACAGCAAAGGCGGCGGTGTGCCGCATCGGCTGAAGATTCGAGCGCCGTCGTTTGTGAACCTGAGCATTTTGCCCGAACTTTTGCCAGGCTGCTCGCTCAGTGACGTGGTCGCCGTGCTCGGCAGTCTGGACTTCGTTATGGGCGAATGCGACAGATGAGAACCACGATATGAAACAAGTCACTTCGCTATCGCTCGGGCTTGTCGTTGCCGCGCTGATTCTCATTTCCTCCACCGGCTGCGATCGCAATGTCCTCTCCGGCTCGCGTCTCACCCCAGCGAATTACGATCAAGTCAGCCTCGGCATGAGCAAGGCGCAGGTGGAAAGGATCCTTGGCCCGCCGACCACGATGGAAACAAAGGACATGCTCATTTTTAAGAAGACCACTTATCGCTACGAGGACGGTAAGAAATTCGCCATGGTCACCTTCAAAAATGATGAGGTCGACGGCAAAGACTCGAATCTCGGCCGAGAACCCTAGTTGACGATGAGCCAGCCGCTGAAAACTGCCGCTCGGTTTTTGCGCCTCGTCTCCATCATGACGACGCTCGCTTTCGCCCTCACGGCATGCAATTCCGCGAAACGGCTCACGAAGGCGAACGTCGATGAAGTGGTGGAAGGAATGGCGAAGAAGCAGGTGGAATCAATCCTCGGACCGCCCACGACGATCGATAGCAAGGATTTCGTTGTCCTGAAAAAATCGACCTACGTTTACGATCAGGGTAAGGAATCGGTCACGATCGTTTTCAAAGACGACAAAGTGCAGTCGAAGGTCAGCACGTTGTCCGAATAGCGCGTCGTCTTTGTGGACCTGACGAATACCCTCATCTCCACCGGGCTGGCGCGGAAAATGGACGACGCGATCCGGCGCTATCCGGCTGATCGGAAGCGCAGCGCCGCGATGCCACTCCTCCATTCGTGGCAGGAAGAATTTGGATTCATCGGCGACGAGGGCGTGCGCTGGATCGCAGAGAAGCTCGATTTGCAACCGATCAACATTCTCGAGCTCGTCACTTTCTATCCGATGTTCCGCCAGGCGCCAGCGAGCAAGAAACACATTCGCGTTTGCCGCACCTTGAGCTGCGCGATGGCGGGCAGTTACGAGGTGATGGAAAAGGCCTGCGCCGCCGCCGGGATCGTCCGGCATCGAGACGAAAATGGCATGCACAATCCCATCTCCGTGAGCACGGATGGGAAATATAGCATCGAGTTTGTCGAGTGCCTCGCGAGCTGCGGAACCGCGCCCGTCTGCATGGTGCAGGACGAACTGATCGAGAACGTTGAACCGGGGGCAGTTTCCGCGCTTCTAACTAATCACCAATCACTGATCAGCCATCACCAACCCCCGCCCCACCCACTCGAGCACCGTCTCATCTTTAAAAACATCGGACGCGCGGACTGGACGCCCGACATCGACTGCTACCTCCGCAACGGCGGTTACGAACAATTAAGAAACGCCGTGAAAATGTCTCGCACCGAGATCGTAAATGAGGTGAAAACGTCCGGCTTGCGCGGGCGCGGCGGCGCCGGTTTTCCCTGTGGGGTGAAGTGGAGCTTCATCAAGCCCGACGAAAAGAAACCCGTCTACCTCATCTGCAACGCCGACGAATCCGAGCCGGGCACGTTCAAGGATCGTTATATCATTCACGAAGATCCGCATCAGCTTATTGAAGGCATTCTCATCTCCTGTTTCGCTCTGAACGCAAAGACTGGCTACATCTACATTCGAGGTGAGTTTCCCGAAGGCGCGCAGATCCTGGAACGCGCGATCGAAGAAGCGAGGGAGAATAATTTCCTCGGACAAAACATGCTTGGCACCGGTTTCGACGTCGAGATCTACATCCACCGCGGCGCCGGCGCCTACATCTGCGGGGAAGAAACGGGCTTGATCGAATCGCTCGAAGGGAAGCGCGCTTACCCGCGGATCAAGCCGCCGTATTTTCCCGCAGTGCTCGGCCTCTACATGTGTCCGACGATCGTGAACAACGTCGAAACACTCTGCCACGTGAAGCACATCGTCGACATGGGCGGCGCTAATTACGCCCGGCTCGGCCGCCCGAATAACACCGGCACGCGCATCGTTTGCGTCAGCGGTGATGTGCAGCGGCCCGGATATTTCGAAATCGAAGTCGGCGCCGTTACGCTGGGACAGCTCATTTACGACATGGCGGGCGGCCCGCGCTACGGCCGGAACGTGAAGGCGGTCATCCCCGGCGGCAGCTCGGCGAAAGTCCTGCGGGCCGACGAGAGGTTCAAATTAAAACTCAAACAACCGGACGGCACGATGGCGGAGCAGGACGTGTCGCTCTTCGAAATTCCGATGGATTTTGATTCGCTCGCCGCTGCCGGTTCGATGGCTGGCTCCGGCGGCGTCATCGTTCTTGACGATACGCGCGACATGGTTTGGACGCTCAACAACATCAACGAATTTTACGCGCACGAGAGCTGCGGCCAGTGCACGCCCTGCCGCGAAGGTTCGCTTTGGATGAAGAAGATCACCGACCGCATGTTGCTGGGCGGAGGCGTCGTACAGGACCCCGACACCTTGAAAACCGTCGCCGACAACATCGCCGGCCGCACCATCTGCGCCTTCGGCGAAGCCTGCGCCTGGCCGACACAAAGCTTCGTGGAAAAATTCAAGAACGAATTCAATCAGCGCAGTCAGAAGCCAGCTCCACCCGCCATGCCGCCGGAATACATGCCCGGCGAATTGATCGATCACGACAAAATCAGAACGGCTCCGCTGCCGCGTAATCCGGGCTGGGAAGAGACGGCCACCGCGGGGACGATCTAAAATGAGCGAGCAAGTTTTGGCTCCGCCGCAATTGGTGAACGTCCAGATCAATGGCGTCTGGCATCAATTTCCGAAGGGGACGCGAGTGATCGAGGCCTGCGAACAGGCCGGCAGTTACGTCCCGCGCTATTGCTATCACAAAAAGCTCAGCTCGCCGGGCAACTGCCGCATGTGTCTGATCGAAATGGGCCTGCCGAAAATGGGGCCGGATCGCAAGCCGGAACTCGGCGAGGACGGAAAGCCGGTGATCAATTGGATGCCGCGTCCGCAAATTTCCTGCGCGCAGGATGTGAGCGAGGGCATGGGTGTCCGCACTGATTCGCCGTTGGCGCAGGAATGCCGCAAGGGCGTCATGGAATTTCTGCTCATCAATCATCCGCTCGATTGTCCGATCTGCGATCAAGCGGGTGAATGTCGTCTGCAGGAATTCAGCGTCGAGTACGGCAACGCGGAATCGCGCTTCCTCGAAAACAAGGTCAAGAAACCGAAGAACATCGACCTCGGCCCGCGCGTAACACTCGACGACGAGCGTTGCATTCTCTGCTCGCGTTGCATCCGGTTTTGCCAGGAGATCGTGCATGACGATGTCCTGGGTTTTATCGATCGCGGCAGTCACAGCGTCCTGACCGCTCATCCTGGAAAACGGCTGGAGAATAATTATTCGCTCAATACGGTCGACATTTGTCCCGTCGGCGCGTTGACCTCTTCAGATTTCCGCTTCCAGATGCGCGTCTGGTTTTTGAAAGAAACGAAAAGCTTCTGCACGAGTTGCGCCACCGGCTGCAACACCATCATCGGCACACGCGAGGACATGATTTATCGCCAGACACCGCGCGAAAACAACGCCGTTAATTCCAGCTGGATGTGCGATTACGGGCGTCTGAATTTTGGATACCTTCAATCAGACAAGCGCCTGCTTCAGCCGGAAATCCTCTCGGGCGACAAACGCATCGCGGCGGAATGGAATGTGGCCATCACTCAGGCAGCCGTTCAGTTAAAGCATTTTGCCGGCTGGGAGATCGCGATCCTCGCCTCCGGCCGAATGACGAATGAAGAACTCTGGCTGACGTCACAGCTCGCGAAAGTCCTTGGAATCGATTTGATCGACATCGTTCCACGCACAGGTCCCACCGATGACATTCTATTCAGCGCCGATCGCAATCCGAACACTAATGGCGCGCGAGTTCTTGGCGTGACATCGGTGCCCGGTACGAGATTGCGCGACATCGCAGACGGCATCGTCGCCGGCCGTGTGAAAGCGCTGATCGCTCTCGGCGAAAACCCAATCGACATCGGACTCACCATCGCGCAACTCAAGATGTTGCCAGCTCTTGTCGTCATGAACATTTTGACTGACGACGCAACCCAAGCCGCGACCGTTCTTCTGCCATCCTTCGGTTTCGCCGAGAAGCGTGGATCGATGATCAACGGCAAAGGGCGACTGCAACGGCTCAATCGCGCGGTGCGCGGACCGGGACAGGCGCGAGACGATTGGGAAATTCTGCGCGATTTCATCCAGGCCTGTTCGGACCGGAACGGCATCTACTCGATCGAAGATGTCTTCCGGCAAATGAGCGAATCGATCCCGCAATTCGCTGGATTAAGCTTGAGCAAGATCGGTGATCTCGGCGTGCAAGTCTTAAATATGGAAGCCATACCCTAGCGATGGATTACTTTTTTCTAACGACGTCATTGCTGAAGATCGTCGCGCTTCTTGCAGTCGTCCTTGGCATCATGAACTACGCCGTGTATGCGGAGCGCCGGATCAGCGCGCTGATCCAGGACCGGCTCGGACCGAATCGCGTCGGTCCCGCCGGCTTGTTTCAACCGATCGCCGACGCCGCGAAATTTCTCCTAAAGGAAGACTTCACGCCCGGGCACGTAAACACATTCTACTACTGGCTCGCGCCCTGCCTCGCGATGATTCCCGCGATCACAACGCTTGCCGTAGTTCCTTTCGGTAGCACGCTTTTCGGCGTACCGATGGTCATCGCTGACATCAATGTCGGAGTGTTGTTTGTCTTCGCCATCGCCTCGTTAGGCGTTTACGGGATCGTCCTTGCGGGCTGGTCATCGAACTCCAAGTACCCTTTCCTTGGCGGCGTTCGTTCCACGTCGCAGATGATCTCTTACGAACTCTCGCTCGGCCTCGCAGTCATCCCGGTCTTCCTCCTGATCGGCCAGCTCAGGTTAACCGAGGTCGTGCGCTATCAAATCGAACACGGCTGGATGATCGCGCCATTCATCGGCGATTGGACGAATCCGCACAAATGGCTGCTCGCGATTCCGATGATGATCTCGTTCGTCGTTTTCACCATCGCGATATTTGCGGAAACAAACCGTCTGCCTTTCGACCTGCCCGAAGCGGAAACCGAACTGGTGGGCGGCTATCACACCGAGTATGGCTCGATGAAGTTCGGCCTATTTTTCCTGGGCGAATACGTCGCCATGATCACAGGCTCCGCCATCATCGTAACGCTTTTTCTGGGTGGATGGCATTTTCCCGGCATACCGGACGGCGCGCACGGATGGGGCTGGGGGTTGCTGAATATCTTTATCTTTTTCTCGAAGGTCGCCGTTCTTCTTTTCGTTTTTATTTGGGTGCGCTGGACGCTGCCGCGCTTTCGCTACGATCAACTGATGCGCCTCGGCTGGGTTTTCTTTTTCGAAATCGCGCTCGTAAACATTTTTATCGCCGCCATCATTCTCGCCTATTTCCCGCAATGAAATGGACAGGATTGACAGAATTTCGAGGATTGGTTTGGGGTAGAATTCGCGCCTACGATGCTGCGATTCTTATTCCTGAAAATCCGGTGAATCCCGTCTGATTTCTCCCATGGCTATCACCGTTTCACGTCCCAAACTGAATTGGTCGGAACGGCTTTACCTGCCGGCGATCATGGGCGGCATGGCGATCACGATGAAGCATTTCAAGAACATGCTCTTCGGGCGCACGAAGGTGACGATGCAGTACCCCGAAGAAAAATGGGACAGCCACATGCCGGAACATTACCGCGGCGCTCCGGCTTTAGTTCGCGACGACACGGGCCGGGTCCGTTGTGTCGCCTGTCAGCTCTGCGAATTCATTTGTCCGCCGCGAGCAATCAAGATTATCCCGGCCGAAATTCCAGCCGGCGATCGCTTCGCCAAGGTCGAAAAATTTCCGCTCGAATTCGACATCGACATGATCCGCTGCATCTACTGCGGCTTATGCGAGGAGGTTTGCCCCGAGCAGGCGATCTACCTGCGAAAAGATTACGCCATCACCGG
>PNAS01000042.1 GCA_003169695.1 Spartobacteria bacterium | reverse complement strand
CCGAAGTATTTGATCGCCGGAATGAGGACGAGGTAGGACAAGACCCCGCCGCCCATCATGAGCGCGGAGATGCGCGGACCGATGATGTAACCGACGCCGAGCAACGCGGGATTGTTCTCGAGCGAAATGGAGGCGCCATCGAATGGTTTCCCGAAAACTTTCTCCGGGATTTCCTTCATGGCTTTGAAGATTTGCAGCAGGCCGTAGTAGATGAAGCCGATCGCGAAGCCGCCAATGATGATCTTGCCGCCGCTGACCGCCTCGTCCGCCGCGGCGCGCGCCACGGCATCGCCGGCATGCGCCGCATCGCGTGATTCAGGCGACGCGGCGGCCTTCAATACCTCGGCGCACGCCGTGCCTTCCGGATACTTCAAGTAACCATGCTGCTGCACGATGAGCGCACGGCGCAGCGGAATCATCATCAGGATTCCAATCAGCCCGCCAAGGATCGCGACCAGCATGACGCGCGTGATCTCGAGATCGAACCCCAGAATCATGATCGCAGGCATCGTCACGCCGAGACCGAAGGCGATTGATTCGCCGGCTGAGCCCGCGGTCTGCACGATGTTGTTCTCGAGAATGGTCGAATCCCGCAGGCCAAGCTTGGAAAGAAGGCGGAAGATCGTGATCGAGATGACCGCGACAGGAATGGACGCGCTCACCGTCAGGCCGACTTTGAGCACGAGATAAAGCGAGGACGCGCCGAAAATCATGCCGAGCAGCGTGCCGATGATGAGCGGCAGCGGCGTTAGCTCGCGCAGCCGCGCGTGCGGCGGAATGAACGGCCGGAAGCGGGCGAGGATCGGGTTCACCGGATTAGGGCCGACGATATCAGGAAACTCGTTAGGTGGATTGGACACGTTGATGTTTGCCATGGGAGTTTGAGCCGCTAAGGAATCCCAAGATCAGCTGCCGCGAGCCTCGTGCAACGGTTCATTGTTCATCTCACTCTTCCCGCATGAGTTTGGATGGATCGACCGCAAGCGCTCGCAGGGCCGGAATAGCCGACGCCGCAACGCCCAGCAGCGCCATCGTTAACACCGCGCCGACCACGACCACGGGATCGCGCGGATTCGCTTGATACACAATCTGCCCCAGCAACGAACTGGCGAAGACTCCGATCAGCAGCCCCAGCAACGATCCGAGCCCGAGCAGCACGATGGGCCGCCCCACCGCCACACTCATCACGTGCTTCGTGCGCGCGCCCAACGCCACCCGGATGCCCAGTTCCTTCATCCGGCGGCTCACGTTGTAGGCCGCCATGCCGAATATACCCGTCACCGCCACCATCGCCGCCAGCAGGCCCATAACGCCCAGTGCCGCTGCCGCCGCCCGGGCCGGGAAGAGCGCACCCTCCATCGCATCGGGCCAGCTCTGCACCGTGATCTGCGCATTCGGCTCAAATCCGTTCAGGGTGCGATCGATCGCCGCCGCGATCTCGTTCTGCGCCCGGTCCGATCGCACGACAAAAACCGTGTTAGCCTTTTCGTTTTGCGGCAACGGCAGATACACGGCAGGCTGGGGCGGATCTTGAATCGCGTGGTACTTGCCGTCCTCCGTCACGCCGACCACTTCCCTCAAGTGGTCCAGGAAAATAAAGCGTTGTCCAATCGCCGGCGTGTCGCCCCACATCTTCTGCGCGAAGGTCTCGTTCACGAGCGCGACGTACGGCGTCTTGGTGGTGTCACGCCATGAGACATCCCGGCCGCGCAGGAGCCGTGTGCGGGCAGTCTCGAGGTAGCCCGGGGATAGCGTGAACCCGTACGGCGAGAGCACAGAATTGTTCAACGTGAGCTCCGTCGTCCCTGGCGGGAAAACCGGAACACCCCGGATGCCGCCGGTAAAGGGCAACTTGCTCAGCGTCCCCGCCGCCGTCACACCAGGGATGCTTCGCAGGGCCTCGATCATCGCTTTCGTTTTCTCCAGCGGCACGTCGCCTTCCACCTCGCTCAGGTCCATCTCGGCTATCATTGCGCCCTGCGGCTGGAAGCCCAGCGGCGCGTGCAGCAGACGCACCATACCTCGCACGGCGACGAGTGAGGCGATGACCAGCAGCATGCAGATTACAATTTGTGCGCCGAGAAGTAGGTCACGCAGGGATAACCGGCGCCGGGGCGTTGCATCCACCGGTCCGCTCTTCATCGCTTGCAACGGACTGCTCCGCCAGACCTGCAGAGCGGGAATCATCCCGAACAGCAGCCCGCTTACTAGGGTCAAGACCAGGGCGGCCAGGTAGACACGCACATCGACATCCACTGCCAGATCGCTATAGGCCGAATGCATCCCGTAGCCCGGCAATCCCCACCGGCCCAGCGCACCCAGCAGCAGACCTGCAGATACCATCCCCGCTGCGCCACCCAGCATCGACAACACCATCGTCTCAGTAAGTAGTTGCCGGACCAACCGCCACCGGCTCGCTCCCAAGGCGACACGGAGCGCCAGTTCCCGGCTGCGATCCGCCGCGCGCGCCGCGAACAGGCTGGCCAGATTCGCGCACGCCGCGAGCAACACCAGCAGAGCCAGCGCGGTCACGCTGTAAAGAAATCCGCGGATGAGGTCACCTTCGTCGGCGTAGAGGCCTGGACGGATCAGCCGCAGCGGCACTCCCGTCTCCGTCTTTGGATACTCCTTCGCCAACTGCGCCGCGATCGCACTCAGATTATCCGCAGCCTGCTCGGGCGTCACGCCTGGCTTGAGCCGGCCAAACACCGTCAAAGGATGGCCCGTCCGATCCCGCAGGTATTCCGCATTGAAGTGATTCACGATGGGTATCCAGTAGTCTGGCCAGACAAATCGCTCCGTGCCGTGAAACCGCGGCGGGGCCACGCCCACCACCGTGAACGGATCTTTGCCGAGCCGCACGGTGGTCCCGACGACGCCGGGATCGGCGTTAAATGCGCTTCGCCAAAGACTATCGCTCAACACCATATAAGGGGCTGAATTCGGACCGTGCACGTCCGCTTCGTGGAAGAACCGTCCCACGGTCGGCTGCACCCCCAGCAGATCGAAATAGTTGCCGGTAGCGGAATAGCCGGAGACAATTTTTACCGCGTTACCCCAACGCAGTCTCCCCCCCGAATATCCATCAAAGCCGGCCAGGCCGCTGAAGGTGGTGTTTCGCTGCTGGTAGTCTTCAAAGGCAGGATACGACGTCGTCAGTAGTTTCCAGGCCGTCCACGGTTTGAGGCGAAGCTCATAGAGGTTCTGTGGCTCGCTCACATCCAGCGGGCGCAGCAGGACCGCATTCACTACTCCGAAGACGAGGACGTTTGCCCCAATCCCGAGCATCAGAGTGAGAATGGCTACTAGCGTGAACGCGGGAGACTTCCAAAGCACGCGCAGCGCATAACGAATATCGAGCAGCAGGTCTTTCATGAAAGGCAGGCCCCCTTGCCGGCGCGGTCGTCGCGCCGAACCGCCTCCACGGCGCCGATCTTCAGGCGGACCGCTTCGACGCCATTCCCAGGATCCATCGATAGAGCATGAACGCTGTCGCGACGAAAGCTACGCCGCCGATGATGATGGCGGCCGTTTCGAAGCCGGCGCCGACAAGCGCGAGCGGTGCGGCGACGCCCGAGAAGACGACAATGGCGGAGAGCACCACACCGATGGTGCTTTCGCCGACGATCAAACCCGACGCGAGCAACACGCCAAGCTGCTTCGTTGATTCTGGTTTCGGCGTGCGGTCAGCGGCGCGGTCGAAGAACCAACCCACGATCGCGCCGACCACGATCATGAGCGTGCTCGCAGTCGGCAGATAAATCCCTAGTCCGACGGCGAGAGGAGGCACGCGCATATGCTTCGTTGTGCGGGCGAGGATTGCGTCGAGGAGAATGATGCCGACGCCAATCAGCGCGCCCATCCGGATCAAACTCCAATCGATGTCTGCGGCGATGACGCCTTGGGCGAGCGACGAGATCAGGCCGGCCTGCGGTGCAGGTAGCGGCGTCTTATGCAATAATTCTACACCTGGCGTCCCCAGGAAACCATACGCCTGATTGACCAGATTGAGCACGGGCGGAATGACCGCCGCGCCAGCGAGGACACCGATGATGAGTGCGACCTGCTGTTTCCACGGAGTCGCATCCACTAGCTGCCCGGTCTTAAGATCTTGCAGATTGTTGTTCGCGATCGCGGCGACGTTGAAGACGACGGCGGTGGTGAATAGCGCGAAGGCCATCAGCGCCTTGCTCGCTTCGGGCCCAACGTATGGCTTTACGCCGAGGACAAGCAGCAGCGCGGCGCCAATCACGACGAGAATGCCGATGCCGGAGAGCGGGCTGTTCGACGAACCGATCAGTCCGGCCATGTAACCGCAGACGGCGGAAACGAAGAAGCTCATGAGAAAGACGTAAAACACGCCGCCGATCACCAGCGTCCACATGTGAGCGCCGAGTCCGCTCGTATTTGCGAAGTAGCCGAGCACCCACCCGATCGGCACCATGCAAACGAGTGTAACAAGGCCGACAATGCCGATCGGAATGTCGCGCTCGGTGATCGGCAGCGTATCGGCTTTGCCGGCCTTGCGCGCGCGCGACGCGGCCATCGCGCCAGCGAGACCGCTCACGACAGGTTTCACCAGCTTCAGCAGCGTCCAAATAGCGGAAACACCAATCGCCCCGGCGCCGATAAAGCGCACTTTGTGGCTCCACGTGCTTTGCGCGAGTGCGCCAGCAGCAGTCGTTAGGTCCCCGGTGAGCGCCGAGTAGTGCGGCACGAGCCAGCCCCAGCCGATGAATGCGCCGATGAGCATGGCAATGCCGACGGATAGTCCGCACAGGTGACCGATTGCCAGTAGCGCAAACGAAAGCGAGAAATCATAACCGGTCGCCGCACCACGGCGCCCGATGCGGAAGGTCTGCGCCACATCGGAAGCGAAGACTTGCGTCGCCACGACGACTGCAAAGAGCGCGGCGACGATTGATCCCCACACCACCGCGAGCAGGCCAGCGCGACTGTGTTCGATGTCGGCAGCATGCTCCTGGTCACCGGTACTGCCGATCTTGAGCACTTCGGCGCACGCGACGCCTTCCGGATACGGCAAGTCGGAGTTCGTCACCAACGCGCGCCGCAGCGGGATTGAGTACATCACTCCGAGAATGCCGCCGAGTGCGCAGATCAAAAACGAGATCCAAAACGGAAATCCGGTCCACCAGCCGATCATGATCAAACCCGGCAGCACAAAGATAATCGACGACAGCGTGCCCGCCGCGGAGGCGACCGTCTGCACGATGTTGTTTTCCTGAACAGTTGCATTTTTGAAACTGCGCAGGATCGCCATCGAAATCACCGCTGCCGGAATCGATGTCGAAAAGGTCAGACCGGCCTTGAGACCGAAGTAGACGTTGGCGGCCGTGAAGACCAACGTGATGATCACGCCGACAATCAGCCCGCGAATAGTAAGTTCAGGGCGCCTTCGCTCGTCGATGTCGTGGTTCGCGTTCACGGCGACTCTAGTTTATTCCACAGGGCAAGCGCCCATTGTGCACGGGTGGGATGCGCCTGTCCATCTCCTTACGCGACCAGATGAGATGAACGGACGGAAGGGACCGACGATCGGATTCTTCGGATGGGACCCGACGATGTCGGGCACCTCGTTAGGCGGATTGGTCGGATTCATGATCGGGTCAGTAAGAATTCGGCTGGCGACAGTGCCTTGCGCTTCCGGAGCAGAGCGATTCCAATGCTGGAATGCAACTGCAAAGCTTCCGCGCGAATGTATGCGGGGGTTCGGGTGAGCCGGCCCTGCCTGTAGAGGCGTTGACTCCTGGCACAGCGCCCAAAATCGCGCGGGCCGGTGAAGAGTTGCGGTTTTTTCCCATTCCTGACAACTTCGGGTCGTCGCTGCAACACACCTTCCTATATCAATGAGTGACGATTCAAAACAATGGAGCAATCTTCTGCAATCCATCGCCAAAGGCGTGGTCATCCCTATTGTCGGTCGCGATCTGCTTCGCCTCGAAATCGATGGCCGCGCGCAGTTGGTCTACGAATACCTTGCTCAGCAGCTCGCGGCCGAACTCGAAGTCGAGTGCGAACCCTCGGCCAGCATGGACCAGGTCGTGGCGGCCTATCTCAACGCCAGCCGCCGGAATTCCCGCGACGACGTAAATGTAAAGACGTTCGAGATCCTGAACAAACTGCGCGATGCGCAAGGTCAGCTCCCAGTTCCCAAACCTCTGCGCAAACTTGCCACCATCTCGCCTCTGCGGCTGTTCGTCAGCACGACCGTCGATTCACTTCTCGCGAAAACGCTGGGCTCGCCCGCCGACCACGTTTTCGCCTACGCCCCGAATTCCGTCCTGACAGATATCCCGCGGGATTATTCGCGCTCGCCGCATCGCGTGGTCTTTCATCTCTTTGGCAGGATTTCCGGGATCCCGGACAGCGCCCTCATCGACGAGGAGACGCTCGAATTCATCTGGAAACTCCACGAAGAATCGATGTCCGGGCGCCTCGCCAATCTCTTCGACGAACTTCGAACCAAGCGCCTGCTTCTGATCGGTAACGCCCATCCCGACTGGCTCGCCCGGTTCTTTGTCCGGCTGAGCCGCCGCGACCGCCTCTACAGTGGCAATGAGGCGCGCGAATTTGTCGCCGACGGAGCCGTGGTGGCGGACGTGCACCTGCGGGATTTCCTGGAGAATTTCAGCCCGCAGACCAAATCGTTTGGCGTGGCGAATCCGATCGTGTTCGTGGACCAACTGGCAGAGAAATGGGACGCCTTCGCGGACAAGCCCGCGGTGGCCGGGGTGGACGCCTCATTCCTAACCACCAAACCGCCCGCCGTTTTCGTGAGCTACACCAGCCAGGATGTTGCGGCGGTCGAGCGGCTTCACAGCAGCCTGGGCAGCGCAGGATTGGATGTGTGGTTCGACAAAGGACGCCTTGGCTCGGGTGATCCCTGGTGGCCGGTGATCGAGCAGAACATCGCCACCTGCGACGTCTTTGTCCCGGTGATCTCCGCGAACACCAACAGGCGGGATGAAGGCATCTTCATTCGCGAATGGAATCGCGCCCTCGAGCGGCTTCGGGACATGGACAGAGCCACCGCCCGCCTTATTCATCCGGTCATTGTCGATGACACGGCGGAGAGCGCGGTCAGCTTTAGCGGGTTCCGCGACTTCCATTACACCCGCGCGGCCGGGGGCGAGCCCAACGCCGATTTCATCAAGACTCTCACCGACATCGTGCGCGAACGCCGATTGAAGGCCGCCGCCCAATGAATGACTCGATGGCTGAGCGGGCGGATTCACAGCATCCGTGGATTGGACTGGCTTCCTTTACCGAAGGCGATCGAGGATTCTTCGCCGGACGCGGCGATGAGATCGACGATCTGCTCCGCCTGGTGCGACGCGACACGCTCACGCTCCTTTATGGCGTCTCAGGCCTGGGAAAAACTTCGCTGGTTCAGGCGGGCCTCTTTCCCCCGCTTCGGGAGGATAACTTTCTACCGGTGCCAATCCGGCTGGATTACCTCGAAGGCGCGGGTCCGCTGGCTGGGCAGATAATTAACACCATCACGGCGGCTGCCGTCGCCGCCAGAGTGGAAGCTCCTCAGCCGCGCCCGGATGAGACGCTGTGGGAGTATTTTCATCGAGAGGGCAACCACTTTTGGAGTTCGCATAACGACCTCGTCACACCTTTCCTCGCTTTCGATCAGTTTGAGGAATTCTTCACTCTTGGGCGCGAAACTCCGACACGCGTCGCGCGGGCCGTCGCGTTCATTGGCGAGCTCGCCGATCTGGTGGAAAACCGCCCTCCCGCCGCGCTTCGCGATGACCCGCTTCGCGTGAAAGAATTCAACTTCAAGCCCGCGCCGCTGAAGGTTCTCCTGGCCATGCGGGAGGATTACCTCGCGGACCTCGACCGCATTCGCTCGCACTTTCGTGCCCTTGGCCAGAACCGCCTGCGCCTTCTGCCGATGGGCGAGCGGCAGGCGCGCCAGGTGATCGCTTTGGGTGCGTCCTTGCTGGCCCCAGGTGTGGAAGATCGCATCGTCAACTATGTGGCCGCCGGCGCTGCCGACGCCGACGAGATGACCGTTGCTCCGGCGTTGCTCAGTCTCGTGCTGAGAGAACTCAACGAGCGGCGTCTCGCACGCGGTCCGGACGCCAAGATCACCTCTGATCTGCTGGACGTTGAGCAGCATGAAATTTTCGAGGACTTTTACCTTAGAACCCTTCAGGATTTTCCGGCGGGCGTGCGCCTCTTCATCGAGGACGAACTCCTCACCGCCAGCGGCCATCGCAACAGCTGCGCGCTCGATGATGCGCTAGCCAGGCCTGATGTCACCCTGTCCGTTCTCAATGAGCTGGTGAATCGCCGGCTCCTCGCCTATGAGGACCGGCACCACACCCGTCGGGTGGAACTCACGCATGATGTCCTTGTTCCTGTCATTAAATCCAGCCGGGACTCCCGCCTTACCCGCGAAGCATTGGCCCAGGCGGAGCGCCTCCGCGCGGAACAGGTAGCGCAAAGGCGCAAACAGAGGCTGACCCTGGCTGTAGCTGGTGCATTAGCGCTCGCCTTGATCGCTACGCTCTGGGGTGGTTACTACCTGTTTGTCCAGGAACATAAGGCTTATTATAGCGAGTGGTCCAAGCGGAACGGTTTCCCCGTTGGTATCACCCAAATTTCCGAATCGGAAGCGGGCCGACTGGCTACCTGTTGTCTGCTCATTCACAAGGGGATCACGCGAGAAGGGTGGAAGCTCCGGTGGAAACCCGCCTTCCGGATGGTGATGGTGAATAGCCAGTTGAAACCGACGACCAACCATTCGATCGGCACCTACTTATGGAAGAGAAACTCCGAATCGGAGGACGCACAGGGCGGCCAGTCTCAAGCGCGCGCAGAGCGGCTGGGCCTGCATACGGTTTGTCAGTGGGAGTTTGTTTCAAACGCCAACGGCGAAATCATCTACGAGCGAGCGCTCGATCGAGACGGTCGCATGATCTATGGGTTCATTTATTCTCCGCCCGGATCCGGTCCCTCTGCCACCCGGCTGGCCCGCTTTGTCGGACCCGACGGATTCCCCCAATTGCAACGCACCTCGGCGGCGGAATATGTGTCCATCCACTACGACAGCGGAGGCTGGGAGGACCGCGTTACCTATCGCGACGGCAAAAACCTGCCGGCGGCCGGACCGGCTGGCGCTTATGGACAGAGCCTAGAGCACAACTCTCGCGGTCAAACTACGCTGATGCTGTCGCTGGACGCGGACGGAAAGAACATGATCGACAACGCGGGCAACTGTGGACTGCAGGCGATATACAGCGAGAAGGGGTTGCTGATGGAGGCACGCTCCATCGGGCCCGATCTCAAACCGATGCGCGTAATAGATGGGTGGGTTGTTGCCAAATACCAATATGACAGCTTTGGAAGATCACGCCGGACTACCTACCACGGTCTTAAGGATGAGCCGGTCCTGCACAAGGATGGCTATCACGGATGGGAAGTGGAGTACGACGCGCATGGAAACCAGATTGCAACGACCTATATAGGTCTGGACGGTAAACCGACTCTGCTTGACGTAGGCATTGCGACGCTTAGATCAGTTTACAACGCGCAAGGCAAGGCAACTCGGATGAGTTACCACGGCCTCAACGGAGAACCGGTCCTGCACAAGGACGGCCACCACGGGTGGGAAGCGCAGTACGACGAGCGGGGCAATCCCATAGAGATAACCTATCTGGGTTTGGATGGAAAACCGACCTGGGTCGCCGCGGGTTATGCGACCATGAGGTCGGCCTACGATGCACGCGGCCGAAAAACACGACAGAGCTACTACGGCGTCAATGGTGACCCAATGCTGCACAAGGATGGCAACCACGCCTGGGAAGCGCAATACGACGAGCGCGGGAACGAAATTGTCACGACTTTCATTGGTCTGGATGGCAAAGGCGTTAACTTAACCCAGGGCTATGCTGTCGTTACGAGAAAGTACGACTCCGATGGTAATGAGCTGGAAGTGGCCTACTTCGATGCGACCGGGAAACCAACTTTGGAGCGAGCTTCGGGAGTGCATAAGATCATCAATAACTACGACGGACGCGGCAAGGTGATCCGGAAAAGATTTCGCGGCACCAATGACGAAGCAGTTCTGCACAAGGGAGGCAATCACGGTTGGGACGCGCAATACGACCAGCGCGGGAACCAGGTTATCTCCACCAATGTCGATGTGGACGAAAAGCCGATCTTGCTCCCGGCAGGTTTTGCCACAATAAAATCCGTATACGACGCACGCGGCAAGCAGACCCGCATGAGCCTGTACGGGGTTAACGGAGAGCCGGTTCTGCACAAGGACGGCCACCACGGGTGGGAATCGCGGTATGACGACCGCGGAAGGAGAATCGAGACGACCCACTTCGGTCGGGACGAAAAGCCAATTCGATTGCCCGACGGCTACGCGACAGTGAAATGGGATTACGACACGCGCGACAAAGTAACCGAAATGACCTACTACGGTATCCATGGAGAACCAGTCCTTTATAAGGACTCTTACCACAGCAGGAAATCTCAGTACGACGAACGTGGCAACCAGGTTATGACGACCTATATTGGTGTGGACGGAAAGCCGAAATTGATCGCCCAAGGTTACGCGATAGTGAGATGGATCTACGATAACCATGGTCGGGTAACCCGAACGACCTACTACGGCGTCAACGACGAGCCAATCCTGCACAAGGACGGTAACCACGGCTTGGAATCCCAGTATGACGAGCGCGGGAACGAGATTGTCAGGACCTTTATCGGTTTGGACGGAAAACCGTCGTTAATCGCCGATGGCTATGCGATAGCGAGAGCGACTTATGATGCGCGCGGCAAGGTGACGAAAAAGACCTTCTACGGAGTTAACGAAGAACCGGTTCTGCATAAGAACGGCTACCATGGCTTGGAATCGCAATACGACGAGCGGGGTAACCAAATTGCCGCGACCTCCTTTGGTCCCGATGGAAAACCCATCCTTCTGCCTGAGGGCTATGCCACCTTTAGAGCGACTTTCGATGCGCGCAGCAATCTGATCCGACAGACCTACTACGGCACCAATGGAGAACCAGTTCTCTACAAGAGCTCTTACCATGGCCGGGAATCGCAGTACGACGAGCGCGGCAACGAAATTGCCACGACCTTCCTTGGTCTGGATGGCAAACCGGCTCTTGTCCCACGGGGCTATGCCACAGTAAGAGCGACTTTCGATGCGCGCGGCAATACTACCCGGGAGACCTATCATGGAGTGAACGGAGAATCTGTCCTGCACCGGGATGGTTACTACGGCTGGGAAGCGACCTACGACGAGCGTGGAAAGCAGATCTCGAAAACCTATATAGGCTTAGACGGGAAACCGATTCGCTTGAATCCAGATAAACAACCCTAGCCGCTCCATAATCCCCATCAGATGAGCCAAGCCGGCGGTTTGCGGGGCTTAGGCGGGTCGTGTCCCCGTCCTACGCAGGTTTCGGATCGATGGCCGAAGCGACAAGCCGCGCGCCGAAAGGCAACATGAAAAGGACGCGTTACGGCGTTGGCGATGTGACGGGTTTATCCACGATGATGGTGACACGATGGTTCTTGGCCCGCCCAACGATGTTATCGCTGCCATCTGGATTTGTGTTCGGTGCGACCCCGGGTTTTCCTCGCCGAATCCTTTCGCGGAAATGTGTGTCGGGACCGCTCCGCCATTCTCGACCAGCCAATTTTTCACGGAGGTCGCAGGTTCACGCGAGAGTTCCAGGTTGATCGCCTTGCCGCTTTTCGAATCGGTGTAGCCTTCCACGGTCACGTTGCTTTCCGGAAAGAATGAGAGGAAGACTGCGACCTTTTGCAGCGCTTCCTCGGCGGCAGGCTTCAAGGCGGCTCTGTTGTAATCGAAAAGCACATCGCCCGCGAGATTCATGCTCATCGATTTGTCGGTTTCCTGGTATTGCAGCTCGTGTTTTGCCTTTTCGAGATCAAGTTCCTTGCGCTGGAGATCAATGCTCTTTTTCTCAAGTTCGCGCTTTTGTTTCTCGAGCTCTGCTTCCTCTTTCCTGGTGTCCTTGTCCGTCGTGGTCTGTGCGGAGGTGAGCACGAGCGCGCTACCACAGAGAGCGGTGGAGAGGACGAGGATTTTACCAGTTAACGTTTTCATCATTCTCAATTTGGTTATCGACCACCCGCCGACCGTTTTGGCGAAGGCAATGATTGCGATGGCGAAACAGTTTTGCGAGGATGCCGCCGCTTCGCGTCGCGATGAATAAGGTCCGTGTTATCACCACGAAATCGAAATTCCGCCGCGGATTTTACGAAGCGACGATCGCGGCTGCGGTGACCCTGCTCTGGTCTTCGGCGAGCGCATTCGATACGGCATTTTGGGTGTGGCAGCGAAGCGAACCGTTATCCGAGACGGAGCGTGCTGAACTTTCCGCGCAGGGCGTGCGGACGATTTACTGGCAGACGGGCGAGCTCGAGAATGTGGGTGAAACGTGGCGGTGGAAAGCGCGGTTTGCGTTACCAGGCGCGAGCGCGGGAAATCTGCGGTTCGTCCCTGTCGTTCGGCTGGAGTCACGCGAGAGATCGCCTTTTTCGCAAACGTCCCTCGAGTCAATGCTCGGCGTACTCTCCGCAGTGACGAAGGGCGCGGATGAACTGCAACTCGATTACGATGCGCCCGACCGTCTTGTCGAAGAGTACGCGGCCGCGCTGAAGAAAATTCACGCGCTTGTCCCGAGGCTTAGCATTACGGCGCTGCCAGGTTGGAGTCGCAACCCGGTGTTGCGCGTTCTCGAGAGCAGCGTCGATGAGCTGTTGCCGATGCTTTACGACTTCGAGCCCGACCCAACTGTCGAAGGAGCGGCCCCGCTGCCGCTGCTTGTCCCGGAGAAGCTGGAGATATCGCTCACGGAGTGGAGCCAGTGCCAGATAGCCTGGCGCGCGGGGCTTCCGTCTTTCGCGCGCGTAACGCTCTTCGATCCCTCTGGAAAATCGCGCGGTCATATTCGGGACTGGAGCTGGGACGATCTCTGTTTCAACAAATCGCTCGCAACGCTTCGACCAACCGCGCTTGGAGTAACGGTCTTTCAGGCGCGGGCTTCGACGCGCGTGACAAACACGCCGGTGAAGGCGGATCAGCTTCTCGCTGTGCGCTGGCCCGATCGCGCCGGGCTGATTCGTGTGATCGATCAGGCGAAAAAGACGAGCGCGCGCGGGCTGGTCTTTTTCCGGCTGCCCGACTCGAGCGCACCGAGTGGATGGTCGCTTCGGCAGCTTGAGCACCTGGAGGCGACGCCGCATCTCGTTTTTCGAAAAACAGGAACGCCGCCGCAACTCGAGCTGGTGAACGAGAGCGATGCGGACCTGGAGCCACGGCTTTCCAGCGCGAATAGCAACGGCGATCTCGATCGCGGATATGCATTGGAGTTGGATGCGCCCGCGGCAATTTTTCGCGATGCGCAGGAAGGAGATTTTTGGCGGGTGCTTGGGCACGTCGATCCGGAAGGCGCGCGGCGGGCGGTGGCGGTGCCGCTGGCGACGCGCCTCACGTTCTGGTTCAGTCACCTGCGTGCCCGGCAATCGTTGCGAATCGGATTGATTCAACTCGCACGCAGCGCGAATTTTGATCAGATTCGCTATCGGATTCGCAACGCACCTGAAGACTCCGAATGGAAAAAAATCGAATAACCCTTCTCGCTGCGATTGCCGTTCTTTTTGCGCAGGCGCCCGTTATCCCGGTCTACGCGACGGGCGGCGGTTCTTTTGACGAGCCGGCGCCGTCTCTGGGCGATTCGCTCGATTTTCTGCCCGGCAAATCACTCGGCGAAATCTTCCTCGAAACGACCGCGCCTCCTGCCGACACAGAGCCACCCGATTTCGACGCGGAAGTCCTGAAACTCTCGGAGCGTCTTCGCCGTGAACCGGCGGCGCCATTAGTCGCTGTCGCGGACGACCTGTTGGCGCAGGCGCGTCAGCATTACTCCAGCGGGGGCGACTGGTGCAATCTTCTTCACGACGTGCGCGATGTGCTGACGGGTTCGGCCGACAACAAGACGGCGGCCGCGGATTATATCAAATGGCGCATTGAGAACAAGAGTCTGCTGATGTCTCCAGCAAAAACGAAAAGCGCGGAGGAGGAGAAGGAATCGGCGAAGTCGACTGCACTGGGACAGAATCTGGAACAGAAGATGAAGGGAGTGTCCGGTCCGCTGAGAGCGCACTGGCTCTATCTTGTTGGGGCTTCGAGTTACAAGCACGGCGATCGCGTGGAATGCCGATCCTGGTTCGAACGCGTGGTGAAAGAATTTCCCAGGCATCCGCGCGCGGAGATCGCGCTCTTCATGCAAGCGCGCTGTGCGTTTTCGGAATCACGGCGCGGTATTGAATCGCAGGACGAGCGGACCGAAGAGCAGGCGAACGAGCGCTCCCCCGCGCGAAAAAAAGCCGCGGAGATGTTCGAGCGTTACCGGAAGCAATATCCGCATGGCCGTTTTGAGGCGGACGCCCTCGGTTGGTTGGGCGCGCTTGCTTTTGATGGGGAAAACTACTTCAAAGCGCTCGAATATTACATCGCGCAGGCAGAAACGCCTGGACATCCCGAGACGATCAAATCGGCGGCCTTCATGTGCGAGAAATGCCTCGTGCGCGTCGCTGAGAAAACCGACAGCACAGCGGCGTTTGCGTTGATCGCCCGGCATCCGCGCATCGCGATGGGATTCACCTATCTGGTGCTGAGCGCTCCGGAAGCGAAGAATTACGATGGCAAATACGATCAACCCGCCGACGTCAGGAAATGGAGGCGAACGATCCTGCCCCGGATTGCGGCGGAAGTGGTGAAGCAAAAGCAAATCTACCAATCAGGCGACTGGCAGCCGCGATATCTAGCGATGCTGGCGCAGGCCGCGAGCGCCACCGGAAACCAGGAACAGGCGTTGCAGTTGACGAATCTGGCGCCGGCTGAGCTCGAGCGCAGCGACGATCTGCTGATGGTGCGGGCGCTAGCGTTGCAGCGAGCGGGCAAAGCGGCGGAGGCAATTGAAACCTATCAAAAACTTCTTGGCAATTTCCCCGAATCGCTCATGGCTCCTGGGGTCCGTCTTCGTCTTGCCTTCGCGCTGCAGGATAATCATCAGGCCGGCGCAGCCGTGGTCGAGCTGAAGCATTTGCTCGTTCCGCCGAGCACGAGCGACGCGACACCGGAAGCAAGCACCGAGAACGAGGACGATTCGAAAACAGAGGAGGACACGGAGACGGAACCCGAACAGGAAACAGTCGACAATTCCAACACTCTTGAGTTCGAAGATGGACGTTACACGACTGGCGAGACTTACCCAGAGAGCGAGGAGGATTGGGACCTGGAGAAAAGCTCGGTCTATCCGAACATCACCGGCGCTGATCTGGACCAGATCCAGCAAGCGATCGATACGCTTCTGAATTTTGCTCCTCTGACGGAATTGGCCACGGCGGTCGACGATGCAAGCTTCGATGATAAAAGCAAAAAGGAGTTTCGTTCGGTCATCGCGCAACGCTATCTGGCGCAGGAAGATTTTGCCGCAGCGAAAAAGTTCCTGTCCCCGGATGAGTTCAAGCTCATCGCGGCAAACCTCGACGCCCTGACGAAGGCCGCTGCTGGGCCGCCACAGGAGAAGGCCGAAGATATGTTGCGGCTCGGAAACGCCTGGGCCGAGGCGCGCGGCAAACTATTGCGCGCGCCGCTCGAAACAAAGGTGCATTTTCTCAGGCGCTATGGTGGGTTGGATGCGTTGCGGCGCCGTGCGAACGGCCGATCGCTGCGCCTCAAGAATGTCGACTCCGAACTCGAGGAGCGGGATGAATTGCGACATGCCTCGCGCTGGTGGTTGAGCGCGGCGCGGGCCCGGCCCGGAACTCCAATCGGGGCGCAGGCGCGGTGGAAAGCTTTGGAGGCGATGCCGAAAATTGCCGCGGCTTCGGATTATGCGGAGCAGTTGGCGCGAGAAATAAAAGGCGAAACGGTTTCCCGCGAGATTTACGAGAAGTTGCGCACGGAAGCTCCGGATTCCATCGAAGCGAAACGGCTCGCCGCCTACTGGAGCTTTCCGCCGGCGCCCAAGCCCGAGGACGAGAGCTACGACACGTCATCCAAGCGCGACGCGAATATTCTCGGTTACCCCTACGATGATTTCGGCGCCTTCGGGCAGAAAAATTCAGAAGGCCAGGATCGACGCGTCTGGAACGACATCACGAAACGCGTTGCGCGGTTGCCGGAGAAAGCCGTCGTCGCGGAGCCAGCGACGATGGCGATGGAGGTTCGCGAGCTGGACACCTCGGTTAGAAAGAATGTCGCGGACATTGGTGACGCTACTTGCGCGAACTTTGTGGACGATCTCGCGCAGTTTCTCTCCGAACCGAATCTCACACGGGAGATGGTGAAGATTTACGTCGGTATCCGGTTCGATGTGTTGGAGAGCAATGGTTGGGATCGACCGAGCGATCTTCTGATCCCTCCCAGGAAAACGGACGAAGATATTTTCTCGGAAATCGACGCGGCCCTAAAAAACCCGATCATGCAGCCGGTCGCGGATTATCTTGAGTTCAGCCGGATCGGCATGAAGGCAGGGGACCGGACTACCGTCGAAACCGATATCCCGGATCTGAAAGGAGACAACGGCAAAGGCACCTACACTTCGCGCGATTATGCTGGAATGGAAAAAATGGCTCGGGATTTTCTCAAGAAATATCCGCGCAGCCATAAGCGGGAAGCGACTCTCTTCGTCCTGGCGCGCTCAGTCCAGGCGCTTTCGCGTCCCTTCGTGTGCAATGTGGCTGTTGCAGTGCCGGGCAGCGTGCCAGCCGATGAGAACTTTGACATTGTCCAGAAATCCTACCAACGGGAAGCGTTCGATTCCAAACGCGTGCTGGGAGCTTTGGACGACTACGAACGAGAATTTCCTCATGGAAGGTACGCGGCCGAGAACCGCAACCTCCGCGCCATGACCCTGTGGCGGATGCACGAGTGGGGGCAGGCGCTCGATATGACCCTGGCGCAATTGGACGACGAATCGAAACCCGATCTGCAATCGGAAGCAGCCGTGCGGCTGGCGAACATTTTCGCGGATCTCGCGCAAGCGGAGTACCGCGCGGATTTGATCACTGCAATCCGATCACGTCCGCCGGCGCTGCTGCGGTTGAAGGAGTTTCTGGAAAAAGGCCCCAAGGACCGCGCGCATCCGCTTCGTTACCTGGTTAGCTACCTCAACGACCAGCTGAAACTAAACGCTGTTGCGAGCAATTGACGCAGGAATCACTTAGCGCAATGAGCTATTTCCAACAACGATCATGAAAAAGATTCTATCGGCTTTGTCGGCCTTTCATTCCTATGCACGCTGAGTTCGGGGAAGGACACTTATCCCGGCGGAGTAGTTTACGGACCGAAGGCGGCCTTCAACATCAGTGCGCCTAAGGGTTGGGTCTTGGATAACAGTGCCGGGGTCGAGCAGGGTTTGCCCTGCGTGCTTTATCCGAAGGGTTCGACCTGGGCCAATGCCAAGACGATCATGTATGCCAAGATCGCCAGCACGCAATACACCGACGCGGAGGCGTTCGTGGCGACTGCAATCAAGGAGATGGAAAAAGTACATGGCCTTCCCAAGCAGAAAATCGAATCCGGCAAAACGGGCGATGGGCACGCCTACTTCGTGAACGAGTACGCACCGGCCAAGTCCTATTCCCAATACGAGCGGATTGCCTATGTGCAGTTACCTCATGCCGTAGCTTACATCGTTCTCTCGGCCCGGGACGACGCCAGCTATCGTAAGAACGCCGAAGCGTTGAAAGAGGTCCTGAAATCCTTCGCGTATCTCGAACCGAAGATCGATAGGAACTAGGCTCGCCGCTCTTTTATCGCGGCGAGGATGTCAGCGATAACGTCGTCACGCGGCTTTGCACCGAGATTGCCTTTGCCGTGAACCCGAAGACTGACAGCGTTGGCTTCCATATCGCGGTTGCCGATGACTAGCATGGTATGAACTTTCATCTGCTCGGCGTTCGCGATCTTCGTCTTCATGTGATCGCTGCTGGCGTCTAGCTCGGCGCGGACTTGATAGGAGCGTAATTCATTCTGAATCGCGCGCGCGTAATCGAGAAGCGCGGGTTCGTCGCCAATCGGAAGGATGCGGACCTGTTCGGGGGCGAGCCAGAGTGGGAAGTTGCCGGCGTAATGTTCGATCAGGAAGCCGATGAAACGTTCGTGCGTGCCGAGCGGCGCGCGGTGGATGCAGAGCGGCGTCTTCTCCGTGTTGTCGCTGTCTTTGTAAACGAGGCCGAAACTTTTCGGCTGGGCGAAATCGACCTGGTTGGTTGCGATGGTGAATTCGCGGCCGATGGCGCTCCAGACTTGGACGTCGATCTTCGGGCCGTAGAAAGCGGCTTCGTTGGGCACCTCGACATAGTTGATACCGCTGCGCTGAAGGACGCCGCGAACCATGTCTTCGGTCTTGAGCCAGAGCTGAGAGTTATCAACGAATTTCTGGCCGAGCTTGGCCGGATCGTGAGTCGAGAAACGCATGACGTATTTCTCGATCCCGAAGAGCTTGAAGTATTTCAGATACATCTCGTTCACCGCTAGGAACTCCGACTCGAACTGGTCTTCTGTGCAGTAGATATGGGCGTCGTTCATCTGGAGCGAACGGACGCGCATAAGCCCGAACAGTTCGCCGCTTTGCTCGTAGCGGTGGCATGTCCCGTATTCAGCGAGACGCAACGGCAGGTCCCGATAGCTGCGCGGAATCGCAGCGTAAAGCTTGTGGTGATGCGGGCAGTTCATCGCCTTGAGGTAGAATCGATCTTCAACCGGAGCGACCTGAGCCATCATTAAAGTCGGGATAAAATTATCGACCGCCATCTTGTTGAAAGCGTTAGTCGCTTCTTGGCCCATGTTCACAATGCGTGCTTCCAACCAACGGTTTGTTTCATCCGGACTCATTCCGCTAATCTTGGCGCGCACGTCCGGATCTTTCAGATCCGGAAACAGATTCGGAACGGTTTCTTCATGTAGCTGATTCTGCTTTTTTTCCCAGTTCTCCCAGAAAACACGAAACTGTTCGTTTTTTCGGACCACCATCGGAGGGAACATCGAGTCCGCGTAGTAGGGAAGGTGGCCGCTTGTTTTGTACAACGATTCACGCGCTAGATTAGGCGTTCGTACGCGCACATAGCCCGCTGCGAACTCCGTCTCTTTCGCGAGCTTCTCGAGTTCCTCAATGATTGCGGTGCCGCGCGGAAGCCAGAGCGGGAGGCCGGGACCTACTTGGTCGTCGAAGGTGAAGAGCTCGAGTTCCTTGCCGAGCTTGCGATGGTCGCGCTTCTTCGCTTCCTCGAGCATCGCGAAATACTCGTCGAGCTGTGTCTTGTTCTTGAAGGCAGTGCCGTAGATGCGCTGGAGCTGCGGGTTCTTTTCGTCGCCTTTGTAGTAGGCGCTGGCGACGTGCGTGAGCTTGAACGCGCCGATGTTGCCGGTGCGCATGACGTGCGGGCCGGCGCAGAGATCAGTAAACTCGCCGTTGCGGTAAATGGAAATTTCTTCGCCCTCGGGAATGTTTTGGATGATATCGAGTTTGAATTTGCTCGGGCTAGATCTCTCACCAAGGGCGCCAAGGAGACCACGTTGGGCCATGGATAATGCGTCATCTCGCGGCAAGACTACGCGCTCAAAGACGTGGTTGGCTTTGGTTTCCTTTTTCATCTCGGCCTCGATCTTCTCGAAATCTTCGGGCGAGATGCGGTGACCCAGTTCGACGTCATAATAGAAACCGTTCTCGACCGGTGGACCCGCGGCGAATTGCGCGTCGGGCCAGATTTTAAGGATGGCGGTCGCCAGGACGTGAGCAGCGGAGTGCCGTAAGCGCTCAATGTCGGTCATCTGGGCCCGTTGCTCTAAAGATTTCCGTTCGTCAGCCATGGCAGCGAGAGATTCCTCGACTTCGCTCGGAATGACAAAAGGAAAGTGACGCTTTTGCGCTGAAGCCGGACGCGTGGTGTGCCGAACCGCTTGTCATCCCGAGCCGCGACAGACGGCGAGGGACCCCACAATCGCTCAATCGCTACCGCGTTTACAGATAACGTTCTACTCGGATGGCGCCGTAAATCCTTCAACGCCGGCTCTTCGGTTGCGAGGTCCCTCGCCGTCTGCGCGGCTCGGGATGACAAGCCAGGCGCGCTACTTTACTTCGGCCAGTTTTTTAATGTCGACGCGTTTAAGCCAGTCCTGGAGATCTTTTGCGTCCTGGCCCTGCGTCTCGATTTGCAAGACGTAACGCTTCGCGACCATCAGCCAGAGCGTGCCGTGCTTTCCTTCGTTCTCGAAAGTCTCAAAGCCTGGCATTCCGTCTATCGTGAGCGCCTTGGTGTACCCTTCGGGTGTGGACGTGCTCAAGTTCCACGCCGCGGTTGTGGCCGCGACGTAATCCGGATTGGCCGCTGAATCAAGAATGCTGATCGAGGTTGTAGGCGCGTTGTCCGCCGTCCCTTTTTTGTAGTCGCGATGAACGCTCGTGATCTTGACACCGCCCGTGTCATCGGTTGTGCCTTCCGCTTTATCCGCAGTCCAGCCGGCAGGCCCATCTGGCAGAAAGGGCAAGAGCTTGGAAAAAGCGACGACCTCGACGAGTTGCGGTTCCTCCGCGCCGCGGAATTGCGGCGCACAAAAAAGCACGAACGAGAAAGCGGCAATACCAGTGGCTGTTTTCATTCCGGTTTCGGGCGGAGCGCCTGTACTCGATTGACTTTAACGAGGCCGTTTGTCAAGACGCGATCCGTGTGGCGAAGCAAATGGACGATAATCATCATCGTGCTGATCGCGGTGGTGGTGCGGTTGATCGAGATCGAACAGCCGTTTATCGACCCGTGGAGCTGGCGGCAAAGCGACGTGGCGGCGATCGCTCGGAACTTTCTCGAAAACGGTTTTCACTTTAGTCATCCGCAAATCGATTGGGCAGGCAACGCACCAGGATATGTGGGCACGGAATTTCCAATGCTGCCATTCGTCGCGGCGCTTTGTTATCGGATCACGGGCGTTCAGGAATGGATTGGGCGGATTCAAGGCGTACTTTTCTTCGCGGCGGCGCTGCCGTTTTTCTTTCTGCTGGTTCGGCGGCTCTTCGGCGGGACCGCAGGTGTATGGGCGACATTTTTTTACGCGTTCGCACCGTTAAGCGTTGTCGCCAGCCGCGCGTTCATGCCGGATGTCCCGTCGTTATGCCTGGCGCTCGTCGGTATGTATTTTTTTCTCGTGTGGATCGAGAAGAGCGATGGGCGTTTTTTGGTCGCCTCGGCAGTTCTTATCTCGATTGCATTCCTGATCAAACTGCCGACCGCCCTGATTGGTGTGCCGCTTCTCTATCTGGCGGTAGCGGCCCCGAACGCTTTCGGCGCCGAAGGAAAAAGCGCCGGCGATCCCTTCGGCCAGACTCAGGGCAGGCGCCGACCGCCGCTACAGGATCTGCTGAAGCGCCTTCTTAGGAGTTGGGGACTTTGGCTTTTTGCCCTCGTCACGCTCGTGCCGTCCGCGATCTGGTATTGGCACGCACATCGGATCGCCGAGACTTTTTATCCGTATCACTTTTTCGGCGGCGGCGGTTTTCGGATCATGAATGCCGCGTGGTATTGGAAAATCGCAGAGCAAACCGTGCGCTCGAGCCTCACCCCAATGCTTTTCGCGCTTGCGGCCCTCGGGGCGTTCGTTACGCCGCGCGGAAAATACACCTGGACTTTCCATTGGTGGCTCGCGGCGATGGTCGCGTTCATTTTTTTCGTGGGCTGGGGGAACCGCCATCAATGGTACCAGCTTCCGCTCGTTCCGATCGCCGCGGTCTTCGCCGGGTGCGCCTGCCAATGGGTGACGTCGCGGCTTCGATCTCATCGCGTGGCGCAGGCGTTGGCCTCCGTTCTATTGGCGACGGCGTTTGGATTTTCATCCTATCATTGCGCACTACCGTTTTACCGGCCAGCAGCCGCGGCACGTCGAAATCTCGGACTCGAATTAAAGGAAGCGACCACTCCAAATGCGTTGATCATCGCGGCGGATGATGGCGATCCGACCGTCTTTTATTACGCACACCGCAAAGGGTGGCATTTTCTTGAGGACGGCATTTACCAGGGAAATCCGCTCGACAACGCGGAGGTGATCGCCAATCTCGAAAAGTTGCGGAATCGAGGCGCGACCCATCTCGTTTTTTATGCCGGAACGAATTGGTGGCTGAAGTATTATCGCGAGTTTGCGGAACGGCTTGCCACGAGCGCAACGCTGGTGGAGGAGACACCTGAGTTTACGATCTTTCGACTCCAGCCCACCGCAGCTCAAACGCCGCCATGATACCTTCCTTCGAAATCCGGACAACGACTGAAGCCGACGTGCCGGTAATTCTCAGTTTGATTCGAGAGCTCGCCGACTACGAACGCGCGCCGGACGCTGTCGTGACAAACGAAGCTGGGCTGCGCGAAGTGCTCTTCGGTCCGCAGCGTTCTGCCGAAGTCCTGCTCGCGTTCGAAGAAGGGGAGCCCGCTGGATTCGCCGTTTACTTCTACAATTTCTCCACGTGGCTCGGTCAGCCGGGACTTTACCTCGAAGATCTTTTCGTTCGACCGACTGTTCGAGGCAAGGGTTATGGACGCGCGCTGCTGGAACGCCTGGCGCAGATCGCGCAGGAGCGCGGGTGCGGACGAATGGAGTGGGCGGTACTCAATTGGAATGATCCAGCGATCCAGTTCTACAAGAAACTTGGCGCGGAGCCGATGGCGGAATGGACCGTGTTTCGTCTCACGCGGGATGGCATCGCCAGACTCGCCGAATCGAAATCGGCCTAACGAGACAAGCGCCTGGTGGATCGCGCGTTCCACCGCGCGATGCCGATGTAGAAGCGCTCCGCGCTCATGAGTGCGCGCCGAAGGCGCGATTGGTTTGTCATCGCGCGCGGAGCGGGCGATCCACCTAAACGCGCGCGAAGGCGCGAACGGGGAACGTGCCCATTCCCTTGACTTTGACCGGTACCGCAAAGAAACGCGCGCCTCGATCCGGAAGGGCAGCAAGTCCGCAGAGATGTTCGACGATTGGGATCTCCGCGCCGAGCAGTGCGGAATGCACGGGGCGATTTCCATCGTCGGTGCAATCGATGTTGAAGGAGTCGATCCCGACGAGCGTGACGCCCGCGTCGACGAGCCGATGCGCGAGGTCGCCAGTCAGGTACGGGTGGCCTTCGAAATAGCAATCGGTGCGCCAGTGCGCGTCCCATCCGGTGTGCACGAGGAGCGCCTTGCCCTTCAAGGTCGCGAGATCGATCGGGAGCTGATCGATTGCACGCTTGCTCCGATCGGTTGCGCGGATGACGACACAATCGAGATTGGCCAGCGATTCCAACGCAAGCTCGGAGAGGTCCCTGCCATGTGCGTAGCGATGGAACGGACTGTCGATGTACGTTCCTGTGTTCGCGATCATCTCGATCTTGCCGATTTGGAATTCTGTCCCCTCGGCGTAACGCGCGCGAGATGCTTCGCGGCTCAGATAATCGCAGATGATCGGCGCGGGCAGACCTTTGTACGTGATCATGCCGTGCTCGACGGTGTGGCTCACGTCGATGAGGCGTGCGGTGGCGGACGAAGCTGACACGTCCGGAAGCGTCGCATTGGGAACGGACTCTGGCGAGTTCGCACGAGACAGCGTAATCAGGTAGGGACGGCTCTCCGAGACGTCCGACTTGTCTGTTCTGCCGCGCGCTACGAGGATCAAAGTCGGACGCATCGGAAAGGCATCCCTACCTGATGAAAATCGAGGATTACGCATTTCTGAGCGACACGCAGACGGGCGCGCTTGTCAGCCGCGACGGATCTGTCGATTGGCTCTGCTTTCCGCGCTTTGATTCGGGCGCCTGTTTTGCGGCGCTATTGGGCGACCGAAAAAATGGCCGGTGGAAATTCACGCCAGATGGAGAGATCAAGGCGACGCGCCGGCGTTATCGCGGTGACACGCTGATCCTTGAAACGGAAATCGAAACGGCGGACGGCGCCGTTCGCCTGATCGATTTCATGCCGCCTCGTGGGAAAAATCCGGACATCGTCCGAATCATCGAGGGTCTGCGCGGCAATGTGCGGATGAAAATGGATCTGATCATCCGCTTCGATTACGGCCACATCATTCCTTGGGTGCGCAAAGAACACGGCGGACTCGAAGCGATCGCCGGACCCGATGCGCTTATTCTGCGCACGCCTATCGAGACGCGCGGTGAAGACCTAACGACAGTGGCCGAATTCACCGTAGCGCAAGGCGATCGCGTCCCGTTTGTGCTGACCTGGTTTGCCTCCCATAACGAACCGCCGCGCGCAATTCATCCGGACCATGCCCTGCAACAGACGGAAGATTATTGGACGTCGTGGTCGAAGCGATGTCTTGATCAGGGCCCGTGGCGCGATGCTGTGACGCGTTCGCTTATCACGCTGAAGGGGCTCACCTACGCGCCGACGGGCGGCATTGTCGCAGCGGCGACGACTTCGTTGCCAGAAAAAATTGGTGGGGTGCGGAACTGGGATTACCGGTATTGCTGGCTGCGCGATGCGACCTTCACGCTTTATGCGTTTATGAACGCGGGCTACCTCGATGAGGCGCGCGCCTGGCGCGAATGGCTGCTGCGCGCGATCGCAGGAAGCGCAGCGCAAATGCAGATCATGTACGGCGTACACGGGGAGCGCCGGCTCAATGAATACGAGATCGGCTGGCTTCCAGGTTACGAGAACTCAGGGCCGGTGCGAGTCGGAAATGCCGCGTCGAATCAGTTTCAGCTCGATGTTTACGGCGAAGTCATGGCCGTGATGTATGTCGCACATCGGGCGGGTATCACGACGAGTGAACCGGATTGGCGAATGCAGGTGGGGCTCATGGATTTTCTGGAATCAAAGTGGGAGGAACCGGACGAAGGGATCTGGGAAGTGCGGGGAGGGCCGCAGCAATTCACGCATTCGAAGATAATGGCGTGGTTGGCGTTCGATCGAGCGGTGAAGCTGGTGGAGCATTGTGACTGCGCCGCGCCGGAACACGTGGACCGCTGGCGAAAAATTCGTGACCAAATCCACCGGCAAGTCTGCGACCTGGGTTATAACGCGAAGAAGAAAGCGTTCACGCAAATCTACGGATCGGAACAACTCGATGCGAGCCTGCTCATGATGCCGCTCGCCGGTTTCCTTCCGCCAAGCGATGAGCGGGTCATTAGCACGGTCGAAGCGATCCAGCGCGAGCTCATGCAAGACGGCTTGATCCATCGTTATCGCACAGAGAAAGAAAATGTCGATGGCTTGCCCGGATCGGAAGGCGTCTTCTTGCCGTGCTCGTTCTGGCTCGTTGATTGTTTGCACCTCATTGGCCGAACAGGAGAGGCCAGGGAAATGTTTGAGCGCCTTCTCGATTTACGCAACGACCTCGGCCTGCTCTCGGAAGAGTACGATCCGCGCGCCAAGCGGCAGCTCGGAAATTTTCCGCAGGCGTTTTCGCATGTCGCGCTTGTGAACACGGCGCGACGATTGAGTCCGAACGCTGGGCCGCCGCCCATCGCAACGACGCCTCTTAGAGCGCGCCGATCTGCATCAGGCGCTTGATGATGTCTTCGCCGGTGACGATGCCGATTAATCTTCTCTGTGAATCGATGACGGCGGCCAAGCCAAGACGCGCCGCGCGGAGTCGCTGAATGATGCGATAGGCAGGCTCGTTGTCATTCGCGGTGACGATTCGCCGCGTGTAACTGGCGAGAGATTCGCGCCGCGTTTGGTCGAGCAGGATATCGAGAACATTCACGATTCCGACGGCCTGTCCTTCGGGCGAAATTACCGGCAGCCGATCGATGCCGGTCGCCGCAGTGAGCTCCAAGATTTCATCGATCGGAGTATCCGGTCGAATAGACGTTGCTTTTCCGAGCGGCACCATCACGTCGGACGCCTTGACGTTCCGAAAGTCGACGACGTTGTGGATCATGGCGCGCTCGGTCGAAGTGAGCGAGCCTTCGCGCTCGCTTTGCACGGCGATCTGCTTCAACTCTTCGCGCGCGACAAAAAGACGAGCACCCTCGCTGCCGCGGCGCGGAATGAGGAGGCGCCCAAGCCGCTCACCGATTTCCAGGACCGGCCAAAGAGCAATCGACACAAAATCGAGCACGCCAGCCAGGGCCGCCAGGGCGCGAAAGGGAAATCGCCGGAAAAGGGACTTTGGGAGGACTGCGAGCACGAGAAGATAAATCGGGAGCGCGATCAGGATCGAGGCGAGAAATCCTGCGTATCCGAATGACGCAACGAGCAGTTTGGTGAGCAAGAGCAATCCGAGAATGTCGGCCATATTTGTGACGAGCAGGACGGTGATCAGCAATCGTTCCGGCCGTCTCATGAGCCGTCCCAGACGCAAGGCGGACGGTTTCCTTTGCTTGACGTGATGGCGGAGCCGCACCGGGTCGATCGAGAGCAGCCCGGCCTCGATTCCTGCGAAAAAAAACGAGACCGTCCACAAACAAAGAATGAGGAAACCGTAGATCATGATTCCATAGCGCCGTTATCGGTTCTTTCGTCGCCGTCCGAAAAGCAGGAGGTTTTTTCCAACAGAATTTCCTCGATGCGCTTTCGACCGGTGCGCCGAATCGTGATCGCGAGGCGTGGCATTTCGAACCGCGTGCCCGAAGGAGGCAGGTAGCCGAGCCGGTTAAAAACGAAGCCGCCGATCGTATCGATTCCTTCGGCCTCCAGTTCGAATCCGAGGTGCTCGCTCAGATCATCGAGACGGGCATTTCCATTCACGAGAAATCGCCCGTTCTCCATCGGTTCGATGTAGAGATCGGCATCTCCCAACGGCGCCGCGTCGCTCATAATTTCCTCGGTGATGTCGGAAAGCGTGACGATGCCTTCCGTTCCACCGAACTCATCGACGACGATCGCGAGGCCCTGTGGGCGCGTTAAAAAACCGCGGAGCAAGTCCATCGCTTTCATCGTCTCCGGGACGAAGGACGGCGCGATCAATGCCTCCGTGTAGTGCTCAGTGGGTGCCAGGAGAAAAAGCTTCACGTCCAGCACACCCACGATCTGGTCGGGCGTCTCTACATATACAGGGACGCGTCGATGGCGCCTTTGCTTTAGCTGCGCGATCGCTTCTTCATTCGTCAGGTCATCCGGGAGCGTGAACGTATCCACTCGGGGCGTCATGCAATCCTTTGCCGTCTTGTCTCCCAGCTTGATGATCTCCTGGATCATTTCGCCTTCCGCTTCCTGCAGTGTGCCTTGCTCTTCGCCCATCTCGACGAGCGTCTCGAGTTCTTCGTCACTCAAGCGCGCCCGCTTTTGCAGATGAAGCGGCGTGAGGCGATTGACGATGCCGGTGCTGACCTGCTCGAGCAGATGCCCGACCCGGTCGAGCAGAGGCATCAATGCCTTGAGGGTGAAAACACCAAGCGCGGAAAGCCGATAGGGAGCAGAGAGCGCGAGCAGTTTCGGAATCAGATCGCAAAGCAAAACGACGATCGCGAAGATCACCGTGGCTGCGACCCACTGCGGGATGCGCGCCGCGAGCGGGCCTTCCCAGAGCAAGAAGAGACAGAGGACGACAAGCGGAACGTTCACGAGCGCATCGCCGAGGAGGAGAACGTTGAGTACGCGCCTCGGATTTTCGCGAAAGACCTGGATGAACTGTTTGAGCGACGGATGCTTTTCCTCGAGCCGCCGGAGCTGATGGGGCTTGAGGGAGAAGAGCGCGGTCTCGAGTCCGGAGAAAAGGCCCGACCAGAAGATCAGGATCGCGATGGCAAAGAGGAGAGTGGTAAGAGCCGCCAGCGTCATTTTTCGCTGCGGCGGCGGTCGTGCAACCGTTCGCCCTCCCGAAGACTAAAGCGTACTCGTTTGCCCATCATCGCAGGCACCACCAAGTTACGGCCTCCATGAGCAAAGGCGAGAGAATTTCCCAATTCGTCGAAGCGCTGGAAGGCCGCGAGGCAAAGGCCGGTAGCAACGCGATCGCCGACCATCCGTATTACCGCGCATTTTTTCATTGCTGGAACGAGCAGCGATACTACGAAGCGCACGATGTTCTCGAGCAAGTCTGGCTCCAGCGGACCGCGACCTCCGACGATGCGCAATATTTCAAAGGCTTGATCCAGGCCGCCGGCGCTTTCGTCCATTTGCAAAAGCAATTCGAACATCCGACCCATCCCAAGCATGGACGTCGTCTGGCTCCGGCCGTTCGGTTGTTCCGCCTGGCGGAAAGGAATCTGGAGCCGTTGGGTGTGGAGCGGCACGCGTTCGATCTGGCGACATTCCGGGAAATGCTCCGTCGCCATGCGCGGGTGATTGTGGAGTCCGATCATCAGACCAACCCATGGTCGCCGGAAGCCGCCCCGCATCTGTCGCTCTTGAAATAGTACGGGCAAAAATTAGGCAGACCACTTCAATAGGGGTGGATCGCGTGCTCCGCCGCGCGATGCCAAGAAGTGGCGGCGAAGCCGCGTGGAATAGACATCGCGCGGCGGATTAGCCGATCCCCCAACGCCTCCGCTCCATGCTCGCAGAGTTCGTCCGTCAGCTCGTAAAAATCAATTTGCAGCCTGCGAGAACGAGTACCGTCGCGAGGATTACGGAAATCGTCCGCACCGGAAAATGCCGGCTTCCCAGTTGCGAACCAAGCGTTCCTGCGATCACCGCCGCAACCGCGAGTATCCACGCGAAGGTTGGAACCGGCCGGCCGCTGGCCACATAACCCACCAGACCTGCGACCGAATTGACCAGGATAAACAAGGCTGAGACCGCCGCCGCCTTGCGAATCGATGCCCAGCGGCAAAACAGGAGCAGCGGTGTCAGGAAAATGCCGCCTCCTGTTCCCGTCAGACCGGAGAGGAACCCGATGCCTGCTCCCATCCCGATCGAGGCCGGGACTGGCGGTGGCGTGGCGTCTGGTGGATCGCCCTGACGAAAAAACAAACGCGCGGCCGAAAACAGGAGCACCGCGCCAATCAGCGTTTTGAGAATGGCAACCGGCAGAGGCAGGTAACCTCCGAGATAAGCCGCGGGAACAGAAAGCAGCGCGAACGGCCAGAAGAGCCGCCACGAAAAATATCCGGCCCGCCAGAATTGAAACGCGCCAATGCACGCGACCAGAATGTTGAGGACGAGGGCCGTTGGCCTGATGAAATTCGCGGAGAGGCCGCACAGTGTCATTACTGCGATGTAACCGGAAGCGCCGGCATGGCCGACCGACGAGTAAAGGAAAGCAACGATCGTGACCCCGGCGAGGAGCAGAATCAGATGCGTATTATCCAGGCTCATCGATCTGTATTAGAGAAGCAGCCGGGCGTTTACAAGAACCCCCACCTTGGCTTTGGCGAGCAAAACGATACGTTGACCGGATGACTCCGCCGTCCACCGAGGAGATCACTCCGGCCAAGCCCGAGCACGTGAACAGGCTCAGCCGCGAAAAGTCGCCTTACCTGCTACAACACGCACATAACCCGGTCGACTGGCTTCCGTGGGGCGAGGAAGCATTCGCGAAAGCGCGGCGCGAGAACAAACCGATTTTTCTCTCCATCGGTTATTCGACCTGCCACTGGTGCCACGTGATGGCGCACGAGTCTTTCGAGAGCGCGGAAGTGGCGGCGATCATGAACCGCGAGTTTGTGAACATCAAAGTCGATCGCGAGGAACGTCCCGATGTCGATCGTGTCTACATGACTTTCGTGCAGGCCACGACCGGCGGTGGAGGCTGGCCCATGAGCGTGTGGCTTACGCCCGAACTGAAACCATTCGTCGGCGGTACGTATTTCCCGCCCGAGGATCGATACGGGCAGCCAGGATTCAAAAAAGTGCTCGAACGAATCGCGGCGACGTGGAAACAGGATCACGAAAAAATCGCGGAGCAGGGGACGAGAATCATCGCAGCGCTAGCGCAGGCTGAGTCGGGCGGTGGAGAAGCGACGCAGCTCGGCGCGGCGACCTTAGAAGCAGCCTACCAACAGATCGCGCGAAGCTACGACGCGCACGAAGGCGGTTTCGGTGGCGCGCCAAAATTTCCGCGACCAGTGACGCTCAACTTTCTTTTTCGTTTTTACGCACGGGGGCGCGAATCCGCCAGCGGCAAGCACGCTCTCGAGATGAACCTTTTCACGCTCCGCAAAATGGCCGCCGGTGGAATGCACGATCACCTGGGCGGTGGCTTTCACCGGTACTCCGTCGATGCCTTCTGGCACGTGCCGCATTTCGAAAAAATGCTTTATGACCAGGCGCAGCTGGCGGTCGCTTATCTCGAAGCTTTTCAAATCACGCGCGAGCCGCTCTTCGAAAAAGTCGCTCGGGATATTCTCGATTACGTCCGGCGCGACATGACCGCGAAGGAAGGCGGATTTTTCTCCGCCGAGGACGCCGACAGCGCAATCCCTGTCGCGGCGGTTCATGACCGCCGATCGAATGACCCTGAGGCTGGACCCGAATCTTCCGGCGCTCATAGAGCGCCGCCGCAGAAGAGCGAGGGCGCCTTCTATGTTTGGAGCAAGAAGGAGCTCGATACGGCGCTCGGATCGTCCGCGCGCATTTTCAACTATCATTATGGTGTCCAGCCTGACGGCAATGTGCCTCCCGTTGCCGATCCTCACGCCGAATTCACGGGGAAAAATATTTTGATCGAACTGCAAACGGTTCCAGAAACCGCGAAGCATTTCAAAAAGGAGGAAGCGGAAGTGCGGGAACTCCTGGCCAAATCCCGCGCGGCACTCTTGGAGCTTCGGGCGAAACGTCCGCGGCCGCATCTCGACGATAAGATCATCACGGCGTGGAATGGCCTGATGATTTCGGCTTATGCCCGGGGGGCGCAGGTGCTGGACGATCCTGGTTATCTCAAGGCGGCGACGCGGGCCGCGACGGTTGTTCGCACCCAGCTCTATGACGCATCGAGAAAAGTTCTGGCGCGAAACTATCGGGAAGGACGGAGCGAGGTGGAGGGTTTTGCGGATGATTATGCGTTTGTCGTTCAAGGGTTGCTTGATCTTTATGAAGCCTCGTTCGATGTGAGCTGGCTTCAGTTCGCGATCGCGTTGCAGGAAACGCAGGACCGGCTCTTTTTCGACGAAGAGCGCGGTGGCTACTTCAGCGGGACCGGCAAGGATGAGAGCATCCTTCTCCGCATGAAGGAGGATAACGACAGCGCGGAACCGGCTGCAAGCTCTGTTGCCGCGCTGAATCTCTTGCGACTTGCGCAAGTCAGCGACGAGAAACGCGGGCCCGAGCGCGCGGAGAAGACCATTGGCGCTTTCAGCCCTCAGATCAGCCATTTTCCAAGCGCAATGCCGCAGATGCTGGTCGCGCTCGATTTTAGCCTGGGCAAACCGCGGCAAATCGTGATCGCGGGGGAGCGCGACTCGAAAGAAACACGCGCGCTTCTCACAGAAGTCCATCAACACTTCCAGCCAAACAAGACGCTTCTCCTCGCGGATGGCGGTAAGGGCCAAAAATACCTGGAGGAAAAAAATGAAGCACTTCGGGCCATGAAGCCGGTGGACGGCAAGTCTGTCGCCTACATTTGTGAAAACTTTACGTGCCAGGCGCCGGTGAGTGATCCAGCCGCCTTGCGAAAGCTTCTCGCGAAGTAAGGTGAGGCGCGGAAAGAAGAGGCGGATAGCGCGAGTTTCATAATGCCGCTTCGCTGCCAGTTTGACATCGAGAGGCGAAGCGCTCGATCCCAACAGGAAGCTACCCTGGCTTTTCGTCGCCGTTTTCGAATTTCGCCGTCGACATAGGGAGCTGTTTGCGACGACGCAACCGGAGCCAGTTGTTCCAGGTTTTGCGCATGCTATCTCGCGGTGTCAGATAGTTTTGGTTCAATTCGTTACTCTTGATAAGCTGCGCGATGATGCCTTGGACGGAGAAATCGTCAGTATTCAAGATCGTGTAGGCCGTGCCGATCGCCTCCGCGTGGTGCGCGTCACTCGAGGCGGTCATCGGAAGGCCGCGCAGCTGCGCGTATTTGAAAGCATAATGATTGTAACGGCGCAGCGTCGTGGCCGCATTGAACACTTCCAGTGCATCGATCGGCAACGTTTCCAGGACAGGAAATCGAATCCCGGCGCGAAATAGATCGTACGGGTGCGGTGGAATCGCGAGCCCCCCGCGTTCGTGAATGATCTCGCAGACTTCGCGTGCCGGTTTGCCTTTCAGATAGGGAAGAGTCGCGCCGATGCAGAGGAGGTGTCCCTCCGCCGTGGTGACTTCGACGCCGGGGATGATGAGAAAGTTGTCGACTGGCACGCCGTCTTCACGCATCAAGCCCTTCTCGAGGAGGTAGGCGACCGCATCGCAGGTGTTGTGGTCGGTGATCGCAATACCATGAAGCCCTTTTTCGCGCGCCGCGGCGATGTTCTCCTCTGGGCTCGACACGCCGTCGCCCGAAAAGAACGTGTGTGAGTGGAGGTCGATGTTGAACGGCATTGCGGGGAGGCTAGTTTGCAGCGCTCGAAATGAAAAGCGCCGGTTTAAAGGAGTGGGCCATCGTTTGCGAGGCGATGGGTCGCGGGGAACAGAGCGTCATCCTGCGAAAAGGAGGAATTGCGGAGGGCAGTGCGGGGTTTGCCTTCCGGCATTCTGAGTTCTTTCTTTTCCCGACCTTCTTTCACGAACAGATCGAGAAGGTCCGAAACAGCGGCGCAGAAATTTCGAAGGCGCGGGAAAGCGAAATTGAGATTCGTTTTTTTGCGAAGCTGATTGCTGCCACACGCATTGCCTCGTGGAGAGCGGCCGCTGCCTTGGAGCCGCTGCACATTTTGCGGGAGCCGGTCGTGCGGGAGCGCTTCGAGTACGATGAAAGACCCGGTCTGCACGTGGCGCTGGTCCGCGTTTTTCGTTTGGCGCCGAGCTGGATTTTTCCTGATGCCCCTCGATACGGAGGTTGTCGATCTTGGGTGTCGTTGTCCGAATGTCCGGGAGAGACGAAATTCGAACCGGTGTTGAGAGATCGAGAGCACGAGGAGCTGGTCGAGAGGTTTCGCGCGCTCACAACGCCAATGTAGTAGAGGCGCTCGCCGCGGCGAGCGCCTGTTTTTTGGTGGTCAGGCGCTTGGGACAAGCGCCTCTACATCTTCTAGCACTGGCGTCTCGGCGAGAGCATCTTCGCCGTCCCGATTGAATTGCATGTCGTAAAGACGCCGATAATACCCGGATTTCTCGAGTAATTCGGAGTGTGTGCCTATTTCTTTGATGTGGCCTTGATCCATCACGACGATTTGATCGGCCGACAAAATCGTCGAAAGCCGGTGCGCAATCGCGATCACCGTCCGTCCGGCCGCGAGGGTTTCGAGCGCTTGCTGGATTTGCTTTTCCGATTCGGAATCGAGCGATGATGTCGCTTCATCCAACAGCAGGATCGGCGCGTTTTTCAAAAGTGCGCGCGCGATGGCCAGACGCTGTTGTTGTCCGCCGGAGAGAAGGCAGCCCTTGTCGCCGATGACCGTTTCGTAGCCCTGCGGCTGGGCGATGATGAAATCGTGGGCAAAGGCCGTGCGTGCCGCCGCATAAACTTCTTCGACGGTCGCTTCGAGATGGCCGAACTGGATGTTTTTGAAAATCGTGTCGTGAAATAAGAATGTTTCCTGTGTGACGAGACCGATTTGTTCGCGCAACGATTTTTGTGTGAGCGTTCGCAAATCCTGGCCATCGACCCGCACGCTACCCGTGGTCGGGTCATACAGCCGCAGGATGAGCGACAGGATGGTGCTCTTGCCCGCGCCGCTCGCGCCGACCAGGGCGTAGCTCTTGCCCGGCTCAATGCGCAGATTCAGATTCGTGACCGCGTCGGAGACGCCGCCGGCGTAGCGGAACGTCAGATCGTCGAACTCGATCAATCCAGCGCAGTGCCGTAATTCCTTGGCATCCGCCGCGTCCTGCACGCTCCGCTTCGAATCCATGATCGCGAAAACTTCCGTCGTCGCCTGGATCGATCGCTGCATGATTACGTGCATCTTGCTCAGTGTTTTGATCGGCTCGTAGAGCAGAACAATGCCGGCGTTGAGTGCGATGAAACGTGCCGCGCTTAGGTTCGCGAAATAAATGTAAAGCAAGGTCAAACCGACGCCGAATGCGGCGATAATCTCCACGAGCGGGCCGACCGCTTCCATCGACATGGTCATGCGCATCATGTTTTCGAATTGGAGCCTGTTGCTGTTGCGAAATAGATCCTCCTGGTGCTTCTCGCGCGCGAAGGACTTGATCACGCGGATGCCGGCGAACGTTTCCTGCATCGTCACGACCATTTGCCCCATGTCTTCCTGCTCGTGCTGCACGGCTTTGCGCGCGCGCTTTCCATAATAAGCGATCGGCACGAGACAGCTCGGAAACAAGACCATCGCCACGAGCGTGAATTTCCAATCCATGTAGAGCAGAACGCCAATGCCGCTGATAATCGTGACCGGTTGCCTGAACAAATCGCTGCTCACTGAGGAAAGGGCAGCCTGCATGCCGCGCGTGTCGTTGGTGATGCGCGACATCAGGAAGCCCGAGTGCATTCGATTAAAAAAATCCATCGAATGGTAGAGCATTTTGGTGAAGAGCTTGTCGCGGATATCGGTGACGACGCGGTTGCTCACCCAACTCATGCAGAAGACATTTCCGTAAGCGAACAGGCTACGTACGCTCATGATGGCTGGAATGGCGAGGCACCACCAGAGGATGGAGCTGGTAACTTTCGCGCCCGTGTTAAGCATTGATGGGTTGGCGACAAATTGCTTGGGATCAGTGGGACCGCCGCCGTGGAAGACGATGCTGGTTACTTTCGCGAGAACCAGCGGCAGGGCCGAGCTGATGAGGCCGGAAGCGATACCCAAAGCGATGCCGAGAACGAACCGGACACGATACGGTTTTACGTAGGAATAAAGCCGGCGATAGGGGCGCCAGCCGACGCGGACCGTCTGCCAGAACGACGGCTTGGCTTCTACGGCTTGCGATTCACTCATAGTGCGGGTGCCGCCGGAGCCGACAGCAGCGATTCCATAGCATCGATCACCGATTGCGTCGAGATTTGGTTCATCGGTACGGGTGGCCGCTCGGGATGAAATTCGCTCACCGGGCCCTCGAATTCACCCAAAAGAACCACGGCGAATTCGGAACGCGGGTGCCAGTGAAATGGATTGGTGGGACCAAACAGGACAACTTGTGGAGTCCCCCACGCTGCGGCGAAGTGCATCGGCGCGGAATCAACCGTGATGAGCAAGCGGGCCTTGCGCACGAGTGCCGCGAGCGTGAGCAAATCAGTTTTTCCAGAGAGGTCGATCACGTCCGAACGGGTCGAAGACTTAATAGTGGCGATCTGCGCCTGTTCCAGAGGAGAGCGGCCTCCCGTGAGGACGCACTTCATCTGACGCTCTTCCACGCAGTGATCGATTAACTGTGCCCAGCGGTCCACTTCCCAGAATTTTTCGGCCCGGGCCGACCCCGGGTGAAGAATCAAGAATTCGTCGCCGGTCTGCGCCGCCGTCAGGAGTTGCTCCGCTCTTTCCACGGTGGAGTCCGGTAAGTCGAGCCGGATGGCACGGGATGCGTCGTGAATTCCCAACGGTTTCAGCAAGGCGAGATGGTAATCGACAGTGTGCAAGAAGCGCACCGGAGATTCCACGAATTCGTTGTAGCTGCGTGCCCGAATCTTCGAGCGGAGGTTCGGGTGGTCCGAGGTAATGCGTTTTCCCGCTTGCGAAAGCAGCGTCAAGAATGAAGAGCGATCGTTGCGCGTGAAATCGAGGCAGTAAGCAAAGGTGCCCCACGCGATCGCGATCCAGTCGAGCGCATCGTCCGCTTTTCCCCTCACCACGAAAACTTTGTCGACTCCCGAGATCGCCGGGAGCAAACCCTCGACCGCTGGAGACACCACCAAGGAGAGTGTTGCTTCCGGGAATTTTTCCCGCAGGGCGGCGATCGCAGGCGTCGTGAGAATCAGATCGCCGATTCGCTTTAGTTGAATGAGAAGGATGTTCACGAGATGGAGTCGCCCGATGCGACGAACGGGTCGCGCATATGGCGCTAAGGGGCCATTTGCATTGCGAGCTCGTAAGCGCCGAGCAGCCGTGCGCGAAAATGGTCCCATGTGAAATTTTCGACGACGCGCCGGCGCGCGGCCACGCCCATACGCTCGACCATTTCCGGATGCCGATAAAGCTCGAGAATTGCCGACGCCAATTCACCCACGTTTCCCGGAGAGATAAGAATCCCTTCGACGCCGTCGGTGACAACGTCACCCGCTTCCCGCGTTGTGATTTGCGGCAGCCCGCACGCCGCCGCCTCGTAGGTGACCTTTGCGCTCCCTTCGCATTGCGAGGGAAAAACATGCACCGTCCCCTGACTCAAGTAATTTTCCACATCGCGGACAAAGCCGACAATCTTGATATTGTTTCGCCAGTATTTCTTCAGGTGCGGCCGCGCCTCCTCATGCACGGAGCCCACCAGCCACAGTTCCGCGTCTTTGAGGTCGAGCCGATGCCACGCCTCGAGGAGATGATGGATTCCCTTGCGCTCGATCAAGGCGCCGGAAAAGATCGCGCGAAAGATCGGCGGGCGCGGGCCAGGTTTGAAGCGCTCCGCATCGACTCCTCGAGGGAGATAAAACAACTTTTCCTCGGAAAATCCCTGGACGCGGAAAGTCTGCGCCGCCTTTTCGGAGAGGACAAAGAGCATGTCTGCAAGTTCGTACTCCTCCAGAAAACGTTCGCGCGTTTGGAGCAAGTTTTCTTTCCAACGCCGATGTCCCGAAAGATCCGCCGTTGGCGTGGCGGATGTACGATCGCCCAGCACTTTGCCGCGATCCCGGTGCCAGGTGGGAATTTCCACGATCGAGGGAATGCCGAGCTTGTGCGTCACGCGCAGGGATTGCAGGCAGTCGCCCGACCAACTGTGGAAAAGATCGTAACGTCCGGTCGCGAGATGTCGCGAGGCGATCCAGTCGAGATACTTTTTCTTCGCGCCATAATAATACGGGCGATCGAGAAAAGAGATTAGACGCACAGGATGCCAGCGGAGCGATTGAATCAAGTGCGCCGGTATCTCTTCCTGACGATTATCGTAAGCGATGGCGCGCCCGAGAAATCCTCCTCGATGCGAGGCTCGCAACGTCTCGAAGGCGTCCGTGTCCAGCCCCGAGCCTCCGATCCGCGCGAAGATCGAATAGAGCAAATGCTTGGGAAGGACGCCTGACCTGTGGGTCGCAGGGCGCGACGGCGAAGGGGCGTTTAGAGTTTCACCCACCATCGGCTAACAAGTATTGTGGTGATTGCGGGCAAGTAAAGTCCTCGTTCCGTGATGACGTAAATGCGATCTAATCATCTTACCATAGGATTTGTCCGGCGCGGATTTTCTTCCGGTGGCGGCGCCGAGTCGTATTTGAAACGGCTCGCCGCCGGGGTGGTGGAGAAGGGTCATCAGCTCCGCCTTTACACTTCTGCCGACTGGCCGCCTGACGAGTGGAGCTTCGGCCCGATTACCCGCCTCGACGGGAGATCAGCGACTGCGTTTGCGGATGAAATCGAAAAGCTGGCGCCGCGCGCGAATTGCGATGTGTTGATGAGCCTTGAGCGCATCCGGCGATGTGATGTTTATCGTGCCGGCGACGGCGTGCATCGCGCGTGGCTGCAACGGCGCGCGGAGATTGGGGGGCCGTTCCAAAGGCTCAGCCGCGTCTTGAATCGCAAGCATTCAACCACCCTGGCCCTTGAGAAATCGCTTTTTGCGGATGGGGGAGCGAGTCGTGTGATCGCGAACTCGCGCATGGTGAAGGAGGAAGTCGCGCGATTCTACGGATTTCCGCTCGAGAAAATTGATGTTGTTTACAATGGCGTTCCTCTTGGCGCGCTTAGGCGGGACGAGAAAAATCGCGCGAGAAGTCGCGAATCGCTCGGTCTCGGGATTGAAGACGTCGCTGTCCTCTTTGCTGGTTCCGGGTGGGAACGAAAAGGTTTGCGCTTCGCGATCGAAGCGATTGAAAAGAGCGGGAAGCCGATGCGGCTCCTTGTCGCAGGACGCGGTAATGAAAGAAAATTTAAGTCAGCTCGCGTCCGGTTTCTGGGCGTGGTTGAGGATATGTCAGCGCTTTATGGAGCGGCGGATATTTTTTTGCTCCCCACAATTTACGATCCGTTTTCCAACGCCTGCCTCGAAGCCCTTGCAGCCGGCCTTCCCGTTGTGACCACGCGCGCGAACGGTTTCTCCGAAATCATGGAGACGGGCGCTCATGGCACCATCTTGGACGATCCACGGAACACCGATGCGATTTGCGAAGCGCTTCTGTTTTGGTCTGACGCGGCTCGGCGCGAGCAGGCTCGTGATGGAATCCGCGAACTCGCGGATCGATTCGACATCTCCGCAAACGTCGCTCGAACTCTCGAGATTCTGCTTCAGAGCGCGGCCAGCGCCGCATCCACGTGAGGGAAAATGATGAAAACCTGATCGAGCCGGGCGATTTCAAAAATCGGTCGCACCTTCTCCTGCAAACCAGCCAGAAGAAATTTCCCGCCGTAAGCTTCCACGTTCTGCATCCCTTCGATCAGGACGGCGAGTCCGGAACTATCGATGTAAGTGACGCGCGAGAGATCGACCACCAGGCGTGCGGGTTTTTGCTCGATCATCGCACCAAGGGACGCAGCGACGCGTGGCGAGACGTGAAGGTCGATTTCGCCTTCGAGCGGAAGAACGTTGGGAACATCGGGCAGAGGCATAGCGGTCAAGGTGGGGGAAGATGTCACTCTCCGGGCGCGCGTCAATCGATCACCAGCCTAAAGTCGCGCTCACGTCGTCCACGTTCGAGAGATCGTTGAAGAGAAAATCGGGGGCGTATTCGGCCAATCTTTCCCGCGGCCACGACCCCGTCGCGATCGCGATCGTGCGCGCGCCAAACGCTTTTCCGCAGGTTATGTCGTGACCTGTGTCGCCAATGACGTCGACCTGCGCCGGCAGGAATTTTGCCCCAGTGGTCTCCTGCGCACGCGTCAGGGCAAAAGCGCCGAGCTCGTTGCGATCGTGATGGTCATCCGCGAATGCACCGAAGGCGAAGAAATGCCACAATTGGTAATGCTGGAGTTTTAGTTTAGCTCCCCGCCGCAGATTGCCGGTCAAAAGCCCCAGGATGGTGTCCGGTCGGGATTCAGCTCGCTGCAGCAGCTTCAGTACTCCGGGCAGCACCTGCCCTTTGCTGCGTGGCAACTCGTGAGCGAGCAATTCCAGATACACGTCGAGGAATGTCCTCATACTTTCCTCTGTGATCGGCTCTCCATGTTTCACGAGAATCTGATGCGCGATGCCGGAATCTGTCCGCCCGGCGATCTCCACTCCCTCCAAATCTCCGCTGCCTCCAAATCGTTGGGCCGTCGCCAGCACGATGGCCCGCTGTCCAGCCGCACCCGTGCTGATGAGAGTGCCGTCAATATCCCAAAGCAAGAGACGCTTTTGTACCTTTGTCATTCCGAGCGGAGTTTCGCGAACGCGAAACGTAGTCGAGGAATCGCTCGATTCATGCAAATTCGCGGGCAGTGAGAGATTCCTCGGCTTCGCTCGGAATGACAGGATACCGCGGCCGTATCGCCCCATCGCCGACGGGTTATCTTCATATCGGGCATGCGATGACATTCTGGCGCGCGCAGGAACGTGCGGATCAGAACGGTGGACGATTGGTTCTGCGGATTGAAGATCTCGACCGCGATCGGTGTGCGGCAGAATTTCGCGACGCCATCGTCGAAGACCTTCACTGGTTTGGATTGCGGTGGGATGAAGGACCGGACATCAGCGGAGCGTTTGCGGCTTACGTCCAAAGCGAACGGCGCGAAATCTATCTCCTCGCCTGGAAGAAATTGCGCGACGCGGCGTTGATTTATCCCTGCACCTGTTCGCGGCGCGACGTGCTTCAATCCGCGAGCGCGCCGCACCATGAGAACGAAGAACCTGTTTATCCGGGAACGTGCTGGCCAGAGAGCGGAACTATTAGCGACCTTGATTCGCCCTCGGGGCATAACTGGCGCTTTCGCGTGCCGGATGCGGAAACGTTGCAGTTCGTCGATCAGCGCCTTGGAACGCAACTCGCGATCGCCGGGGTGGATTTCGGCGATTTCATCATCTGGAGAAAAGACGATGTGCCTGCTTATCAACTGGCGGTGGTTGCGGATGACGCAGCGATGCAAATCAGTGAAGTAGTTCGCGGGGCGGATTTGCTTCTCTCTACGTTTCGGCAATCGCTGATTTACCGCGCGCTGGGTTTGCGTGCGCCGCGATTCTATCACACCAAACTGATCACGGACTCGTTAGGCCGGCGACTCGCTAAACGGCACGATTCGCTCAGTTTAAGAGAGCTGCGCGAATCCGGCGCCGATCCCGAGGAGTTGCGAGCTCGATACCGGTCATCCTGAGTCCGGCGGCTGCCGGACGAAGAACCTGGCTAGCGCAGTTTGTGTTACTCAAATGACAAGCACGCCCGATCCGCAGTCTGCGCCGAATGTATCGCGGCAGCGCTTGAATAATTGCGAGGTCCCTGGCCATCTGCGCGGCTCGGGATGGCACTGGTTAAGGCATCGGCCACCCGATTGACCCACACTGGACGCGCCCGCATAGTGCAGCGCTTTATGTCGATCGAGCTCACCCGGAATTTCTGTATCATCGCGCATATCGATCACGGCAAGACCACGCTCTCGGATCGATTGCTCGATCGCACTGGCACGATTCACGAGCGCGACAAGCAAGATCAATTGCTCGATTCGATGGATCTCGAACGCGAGCGTGGAATCACGATCAAGGCGCACCCGGTTGCGATGCGTTACACCGCGAGGTCGGGAGAAAAATATCGGCTCAACCTGCTCGACACACCGGGGCACGTCGATTTCGCGTATGAAGTTTCGCGCTCGCTGGCGGCGTGCGAAGGCGCGTTGCTCATCGTCGATGCCGCGCAGGGTGTGGAGGCACAAACGGTCGCAAATGTGCATCTCGCGCACAAACAGGGCCTCACCATCATACCGGTGATCAACAAGATCGATTTGCCCAACGCCGACATTCCCGCTGTGCACAAGCAGCTCGAGGAAATCCTCGCCATTCCCGCCGAAGAAGCGATCGACGCGAGCGCGAAGATGGGGATTGGCATCGAAGAAATTCTCGAGGCCATCGTGCATCGAATCCCTCCGCCCCCAAAACCCGCCGACGAAACTTTGCGCGGGCTCGTCTTTGATTGTGTTTTCGATATCTACCGCGGCGTCGTGGCCTATGTCCGCGTTTTTTCCGGCAAACTCGAAGCCGATCAGGCGATCAAATTGATCAACAACGACGCGCGCTACGAGGTTAAGGAGGTCGGCGTCTTTACGCCGAAGATGTTCCCGCAGAAAAGGCTCCAGGCCGGGGACGTGGGCTATTTCATCGCGAACATCAAGAGCACGGCCGACATCAAGATCGGCGACACCGTGACCGATTTACGCAATCCGGCCAGGGAACCGTTGCCCGGTTTTCAGGAAATTCATCCGATGGTTTTCAGCGGGATCTATCCGATCAATACCGGCGACTTCGAACACTTGAAAACGGCGATCGGAAAACTGCGGCTCAACGATTCGGCGTTCGTTTATCAACCGGAAAGCTCCGTGGCGCTCGGTTTCGGATTTCGCTGCGGCTTTCTTGGTTTGCTCCACATGGAAATCATCCAGGAACGTCTCCGGCGCGAATACGACATGGACATTATCGCCACGTCTCCGAGCGTCATTTATGAAATCCTCACGACGCGGGGCGAAACGTTGCTCGTCGATAATCCGGCGCACCTGCCCGACCCCAGCGTGATTGACGAGATTCGCGAACCAATCGTGAAAGCCTACGTGCTTTGTCCCAACGAATACATCGGTGATCTGCTTCAGCTCATCATGGAGAAGCGCGGTTTGATGGACCACACGGAGTCGCTCGACACGCGGCGTGTCATGCTTCACTGCGAACTTCCGCTCAACGAAATCCTCGTCGATTTCAATGACAAGATTAAGAGTATCACTCGTGGCTATGGCTCGATGGATTACGAGCACATGGGCTATCGCGCCGCGAACCTAGTGAAACTCGATCTGCTGGTCAACGGCGAGCCCGTTGACGCGTTTTCCATGATCGTGCATCGGGATCGCGCCGAGAGCCGCGGCCGAATGCTGGCCGCGAAATTGAAGGAAGTCATCCCGCGGCAACTTTATCAAGTGGCGATCCAGGCGGCGATCGGCGGGAAGATCATTGCTCGCGAAAGTGTTTCCGCATTGCGAAAAGACGTGACGGCGAAATGCTACGGTGGCGATATCACTCGAAAGCGAAAGTTGCTCGAGAAGCAGAAAGAGGGCAAGAAACGCATGAAAAGCATCGGCAAGATTCACATTCCACAAGAGGCATTCATCAAAGTCCTGCGAGCGCAATAACTCGTTAGGCCGCAATTTACATGTTCACACCTAGCTACATCCAACACGGTCGCCTCCTCATTCGCCACGCCGAGAAATTGCTTTGCTATCGCAAAGATGTTCTGAGCCAAGCGACGATTTCGGATTTGAAGGCGCAGATCGAGAAATTGCGGAAGGCATTAGACGCGCGCGACAAGAAGGCGGTGAAAGACGAGTCCGAGCGTCTGCACACTTTCTATATGCAGCACATGCCAACGCCGAAAGACGCGGCGTGGCGTGAAAACATTGAAGTGATTTTGGTCGCGATTGTCGTGGCGATCGGGATCCGGTCGTATTTTTTGCAGCCGTTCAAAATTCCGACCGGTTCCATGCAACCGACGTTGAACGGCATCATCGGCCATCCCACGCCGGCGACCCAGCCGGCGCCGAACATCCTCCGCCAGATCGGCGAGTTCGTTATTTTGGGGCGCAACTACATCAACGTCGTTTCCGCCCAAGACGATCAGGTCACCCAGGTCCTTCCGAAAAAGTTTGCCTTCTTTTTTACCTTTTCCCGGATCGTTTGTGAACGGCAAAACTTTCTCGTCTATGCACCGCCCGACACGCTCCGCCAGGACTTCAAAGTCCTTCCCGGAAACCACTACGGAAAGGGAGAGACGATCGCGAAGGGAGCGGTCGACACCGGCGATCAGGTCTTCGTGGATAAGTGCACTTATAATTTTGTGAAGCCGCATCGCGGCGACGTCTTTGTCTTTCGCACGGATAACATTTTTGGAATTCCGGGCGATCCGGAAACTGGCGCGCCATTTTTTATCAAGCGCCTCGGCGGCGTGCCGGGCGATACCTTGCGGATCGATCCGCCGCTTCTCCATGTGAATGGCAAGGTCGCGGAAGACTTTGGATTCGGCCGCGTCATGGCGGCAAAAGATGGTTACCGTGGTTACGCGCCGGGGCGTGATTATCTATCCGATCCGACCAAAATTTACACGGTGCCGGAGCGCCATTTCTTCGCGATGGGCGACAACAGTTACAACAGCTACGACAGCCGCTGGTGGGGGCCCGTGCCCGAGGAAAACCTGGTCGGACGCGGGTTGTTTGTTTATTGGCCCTTCAATCGCCACTGGGGCTTGATTCGTTAGGCAAGGCCAAATGCTTTCGAGCGTGCCGCGAGTCTATCCGCTGCTGGGACTTTGCAGCGGCTATGCCACCGTGATGCTCTTTAATCCGATCCGTCTCGCGTTGCGCGACGGCTTTCGCTGCATCACGCGTTTCAAACGAATCTGGCTCACGTTCACGTTGTTGGGCTGCGTCTATTCGGTCTTCCAATTCGCAACCTTCACTCCGCTGCAACAGCCTTCGGATCTCGATTTCAGCCAGATTCTTGCGCCGAACAGCTGGGAGTGGCCGCGCTTCGTGGAAATCTGGCGTGAAGTCCCGCTGCCGGCGCTGGAAGGGGTCGCGGGAATTTTCGACAACGCGACGACCACCTATCCATTGTCGGTTCTCGCGGCCGTTCTCTTGATCCTCAACTGGCGCGGACTGCACGGCGCCCTGTTTCGCGCGCTGCGGAAACGCTATCAACTTTGGGGCTATGCGATCTACCTCGTTTTGCTCATTAGCGTTTTCGCCACCCTCCTGAAGCCGATCGCTTTTTGGCGATTGCCGGAGTGGGGTGGGGTGGGGCCCACCGCCGGATTACTGCAAATCTCGGCGACGATCGACGCGGTGGCATTCATCTTCGAATACCTGTTTGGCGTCTACATTCAGGTTTACCTGATCACCGTTTGTCTGGCGTGGGTCAAGGGCTTGAGCTTCGGTGAAGGAGATCTGTTCCGGTTCGCGATGCGCCGCTTCAGCTATGTCCTGGAATGGGCCGGCATCGTCGTCATCGTGAGCACCTTGATCGTGCGAGCGCCGCTCTTGCTGGCGTATTTCCGGAACGTTCCTGGTGTCCTCGATTTTCTGCCGCTCGAGCGCCTCGTGATGAGCGGATTAATCATAGCGTTTTGCTCAGTCCAGATTTCGCTCGCACTCCATAACGAAAGTTTGGGAGCTGCCTTTCGCGCTCATCGCGAATTTATTCGACGCAACTTCTATCGCTTCGGCTGGTTTTTGCTCATCGCGGCGCTGCATTTTTTCTTTCTGACGGCGTGCGATGCCATCGTCCGCGGTGCGGTGGCGGATCGCGTGGGGGCCGTGATCGTGTGGAAGGTAATTTACGTTTGTGTGCGCGGACTTATTACAGGCTGGCTCCTGGCCTCATGGGTTTGTCTGTTCCGCCAGTGCGAGACCGCGCGCGCGAATCAGGAAACGTGGATCCGGTATTAGAGAAGGTGAATGCAGCCAAAATCACCCGCGAAAGCAAATCGAACCTGGCTTTGGCCTTCGTCTCACTCGGGCGTGAACGCCGTGAGGACATCACCATCTTTTATGCGTTCTGCCGGGTGATCGACGACATCGCGGACTCGACCGACCTTACCGTTCGGGAAAAAGCCCACGATCTGACCGCATGGCGCCGATGGCTCCGGAAAGGCACGCCTGATGAGCCCAAGCTCGCGCGCAACGTGCGTGATTTGATCGCGAAATATTCTCTTACGCCGGCAATGCTGGAGGAAATTATCGATGGCGTTGAGATGGACTTGGAGAACGTCCGATACAATTCCTTTGAAGAATTGCGGGTGTATTGCTATCGCGTCGCGAGCGTCGTCGGTCTTGTCAGTATTGAAATTTTCGGATACCGCAATCCGGCCTGCCGCCAATACGCGATCCAGCTTGGCCTGGCACTGCAGATGACCAACATCATCCGCGACGTCGGCAAAGATCTGAGCAACGGACGTATCTATCTGCCGCGACAGGATCTCGCCCGTTTCGATTACCCCGAGGAAGATCTTCGCCTCAAAAAATACAATGAGCCGTTTTTCCGCCTGATGGAATTTGAAGCCGCGCGGGCCGACGAATTCTTCGTGCACGCCGCAGACCTGCTGCCGCGGGAGGATCGCCGCTCGATGGTGGCGGCGGAAATAATGCGTTCGATTTATCAGGCCTTATTGCAGCGAATGAAAGCGGACGGCTTTCGTGTTTTCGAAAAGGAATATCGACTGACTCGGCTCGAGAAGGGTGGCCGGGTCGCCGCGCAACTTCTGCGAGTTTTTTTGAACAGGAGACAGTGATGGCCCGTCTGACCTCATCTCATCCTATTTGTCCGCTAGATTATGAAGAACGTCTTCCTGATTGGGTCCGCTCTGCTCTTGGTTTCCTTCGCGGTCAGCTCCTGCGACACAGCCACCGGGCAAGGCGCCGGCTGGGGAGCAGCCACGGGCGCGATTCTCGGCGCCGCCGCAACCGGTAATGTGCGCGGGGCCGTCGTGGGCGCGGTTATTGGCGCAGACACCGGCGCTCTCATCGGTTCGTCCATCGATGAAGCTGAGGCCGTGCGGTACGGGCCACGGCCGCGAAGTGGTTTTCCGTTCGGCCGCAGAACGGAAACGCCCGGGTTTTATCAGAGCCCGTATCCGCCACACCAAATCTACAACCTGCGCAGAGTCCCGCATGGCGCTCTCGTGGAAGACAGCGTAGGCGGCGGGTACTTTCGTAAGCCGTAGCTTCAGAAATAAATCGCATCGTGCCGGTGCGCGATGGCGGTCAGAAGGAAGACCGATTACGATGTCGCCGGGATCGGTGTTGGGTTGGTGCCGGACGAGACCCCAGAATAAATAGGTTAAAGAGATTTGGGGCCTTCCAGTAACACCGATAAATTATGGGAGTTGCTCAGTTGCGGGACGCTGGAACTCAAGCTGGGCATAAAGCACAACTGATCCATCGTCCGTTTGTCGATTTCTCGGAGCTTTGCTGCTGTCGGCTGGTGGACTCGGTGGAATGCGTATTTCGGTCCTCACAGGAGCAAAGTGCTAAGCCCGCGAGGGCAATTATCATGCTGATCCGTCGCCTCATGATACTCATGCATTCCAAAGCAGTTGCGGCGCCGTCGAAGACCACCCCTCTTACTTGCGTCAAGCCCTTTTCTGCCTCGGTCGCGGAACACAGGGCCAGAATCAGATCGTGCGCCTGCGACTCGACAGAGTCTCGCCCTACCGTCAGCCGATCTTTTTTTGCAGCGCGTCGACGAGCGCCTGCGCTTCGTCGGTCATTTTCAGGAGCTCGGGCCAGGAGCGATGATAGTTTTCGCCGGGGAGTTTGCGGGTGGCGTCGAATCCCATGTGTGACCCGATGTTCTGCGAAGTAGGCGCGTGATCGAGCGAATCGCTGGGGTTGCGGATGATCGTGCTATCGCGCTCGGGATCGGTATTCGCGCACAAGCGGAAAAGGACTTCGCTCGTATTGTGGACATCGCAATCTTCGTCTACGACCACGATGTACTTGCTGAACATCATTTGCCCCATGCCCCAGAGTCCGTGCATCACCTTGAATGCCTGATACGGGTACTGCTTCCTGATGCTGACGAAGACCAGGTTATGGAAAACTCCTTCGGGCGGGAGAGTCATGTCGACCAGTTCCGGAAAGTTCATCTTAAAGACGGGCAAGAAAATCCGAACGCTGGCGTCGCCCATGTAGAAGTCTTCCATCGGCGGAATTCCGACGATCGTGGTCGGATAAATCGCATCGCGGCGATGCGTGATCGCGGTCAAATGGAAGACGGGGTAATCCTCGATCGCGGTATAGAAACCGGTGTGATCGCCAAATGGGCCTTCGGGCCGCGTTTCGCCCGGCTGAACGTAGCCTTCGAGCACGAAATCGACGTCGCTCGGAACTTCCAGCTCAACAGTTTTGCACGGCACAAGATCGACTGATTTCTTGCGAATGAACCCGGCGAAGAGAATTTCGTCCAAGCCGTCGGGCAACGGCGCGGTCGCGGCGAACGTGTAAGCCGGATCGCCGCCCAGACAAACGGCCACCGGCATGCGCTCACCGCGTTGGTAATAACGCTGGCCATGGCGCGCCCCGACCTTGTGCACCTGCCAATGCATTCCCGTCGTTCGTTCATCGTAAACCTGCATGCGATACATGCCGAGATTACGTGCCCCCGTGTCAGGATCGCGGGTGTGCACATTCGGCAGGGTGATGAAACGACCGCCATCTTTCGGCCAGCATTTCAGGATGGGGAGATCGGACAGCGTCAACCCCGTGGAGTTGGACGCTGAACGTTGGACGTTGGACGTTGGATGTTCCGCGAAGCGGTGTACCACTTCCTGGCAAGCGCCCTCCTTCGAATGCCGCGGACGCGCATGGAGCAGGTGAAGGCCCTGCTTGAGGAGACTCCAGCCTTCTCGCAGATCCGTCGGCGGTTTCGCCTTGAGGATGAGTTGGATCTCCTGCGCGAGATCTTCCACGCTGTGGACCTGCAATGCGAGCGCCATGCGACGGCGCGATCCCATGGTGTTGATAGCGAGCGGGAACGGCGATGCTTTGCCGTCGATGGTGGGCTTTTCGAAAAGGAGTGCCTTCCCGCCGTTAGGCGATTTCATTTCGCGATTCGCCCATTCCGCGATGAGCAGATCAGTATCGACCGGAGTGGCGATACGGGTCAGCTCACCCGCTTCTTCCAACGCGTCGACGAATTGCCGAAATGAGCTGTAGGCCATCGGCCGGAGCATCGCGCTTCCGCAATCGAACGACAAGACCGCCGTCGGGTTCGCAGCGATTAATAAGTCCGCGGCGGAGTCAGAACCTGAATCGAAACGACGCGGCCATTAACAAAAGACACCGTCTTAGCCGGGTAAGCCACCCGTGGCGGAATATAGGAGTAGTAAAAGGGATCGAAGAAGGGATCTCCAATAATGGCGAAGCGATGGTGATGATGACTGTGAAAGACAACGCCGCCGCCGAAGTACCCACCGTATCCATACGGGCCGTAAGGATAGGGATAAGGCGCGTTCGCGTAAGTGTAATCGTCGTATATCCATGTCTCTACTGGTCGGCCGCGCGCGCTACCCGTTGCCTTTTGATCCGGCGTGCCCCAAGCCAGCCAGACCGCATCTTGCGACATGCCTTCGCGAATCTTTCCCTCACGAACCAACGCTTGATCCCGCGGAGAAAGCGTTTGGAAAATGTCAGGATGATTGGAAATCCGAGTTTGGGTTGTCGAACAGCTCGTAAGAATCAATGCGCTCGCTGAAATGCCGAACGCCAGTGCCCGAAGAAGAATTTGACGCTTCATGCCGAAAATCATACAGGCCCCCTTATATCGAGTCAATCGTCCCACTTTCTTGATTCAACACCGCCGCTACCGTAACGTTGCGCTTCAATGGAGGATCGGTTTCGACATCGCATTTCCTATCTCCGGGTCTCGATCACGGATCGCTGCAACGAGCGCTGTACCTATTGCATGCCGCGCGAACTGCAGGAATGGCTCCCGCGCGAGGACGTTCTTACTTACGAAGAAACGTTGCGGCTCATTCGGGTCGCGGCAGAGTTGGGCGTTTCCAAAGTGCGGATCACTGGTGGCGAACCACTCACGCGCCGGGATGTCCTTTCATTATTCCAGGCGCTGCCCTCGATCCCTGGCATCGACGACATCGGCATTTCCACAAATGGAACATTGCTCCCGCGCCAGAGCGCGGGGGGCCTCACGATGGCTGCGGCGTTGCGCGGGGCCGGAGTGAATTCCGTCAACGTCTCACTCGATACGCTTGACCCTGAGGTCTACGCGCAAACAACCGGTCGCGATTTCCTGCCCCAAGCACTCGCTGGCATCGAGGCCGCCATCGCGGCGGGATTTGAACAGATAAAATTAAATTGCGTTCTGATGCGGGGACGGAACGAGGACCAGTTCGTTCCTCTCGTCGAATACGCCGCGGCGCGAAACCTGATGCTGCGGTTTATTGAGCTGATGCCGGTGAGCACTGGCGACGTTCTCCATGATGACAATTTTCTGCCGGTCGCAGAAGCGCGGCGTGCACTCGAATCGCGCTATGGCCCGTTGATTTCGGAGCCGACGTTCCGCACGAACGGTCCGTCCAGTTACTACAAGATTCCGGGACGTGACCAGCGCATTGGGTTTATCGGCGCGATGACCAATCTGCATTTCTGCGAGAGCTGCAACAAATTGCGGTTGACCTGCGACGGCAAGCTCAGGCCTTGTCTCGGAAGTTATCTGGAGTTCGACATTATGAAGGTGCTGCGAGCCGGGGCGACGGACGCAGAATTAAAGCGGTTTTTCCTGGATGTCGTGGAGCGCAAGCCTGAGCAGCATGATTTTCGGGAGAACTACCAGCCGGGGCGAATGATGGTGGCGATCGGAGGTTGAAGGTGAATCGATTGACACACCTGGCCCACGACGGAAATGCACAAATGGTCGATATTTCGGCAAAGGAACGCAGCGCGAGAGAGGCGGTCGCCGCCGGCAAAATTCATTTGGGGCAGGAAACGCTCGATCTGATCGCGAAAAACCAGATCGGGAAGGGGAACGTCTTCACAGTCGCGCGGATCGCGGGAATTCAAGCGGCCAAGCAAACTTCGCAGCTCATTCCGCTCTGTCACAATCTGAACTTGAGCCATGCCGAAATCGAGATCGCAACTTCTGGATCGGGGCTGGAGGTGAAATGCACTGCGCGCACCGTTGCGCAAACGGGAGTGGAAATGGAAGCGTTGACCGGCGTGGCGGTCGCATTGCTGACCATCTACGACATGTGCAAAGCCGTGGATAAGGAGATGCGGATCACAGATATTCGCTTGCTCAAGAAAACCAAGCGCGATGTCTGAAGGGCGAGCGAGTTCGGGATAACAAACTGCCGCGCGCCATCTAAGACACAGACGAACATATGCAAATCACGGTAGGCATCATTGCCATTTCTGATCGCGCGGCGGCCGGCGAATACAGCGATCTTGGCGGACCCGCGCTGAAAGGCGCGGCGCAAAAATATGGCTGGCAGGTCCTCTCCGAAGCCGTCGTTCCGGACGAAATTTCACGTATCAGGGAAACACTCCGCTCGTTCTCCGACCAAGGCTGTGGCCTCATCCTCGCCACAGGTGGCACTGGCATTGCCGAACGTGACGTCACACCGGAAGCAATTCGTGGGGTGATGCGCGTTGAGCTGCCGGGTTTTGGCGAAACGATGCGCCGCGAATCGATGAAGATCACGCCCAACGCAATTCTATCCCGCAGCCTCGGCGCCGTGGTGGATCGCTCGCTCGTTCTCGCGCTTCCCGGCAAACCATCCGGCGCGGTGGAGTGTCTTGAGTTTGTGGCCGGCGCCATTCCGCACGCGGTCGCCCTTGCGCAACGCGTGCCGACGTCATGCTGAAATTGGTAATGCGACGCTCTGCGGAGCTGATCATTGACCGGGCTCGGACCCAGTCTCGCCTCACCTGCCGGCAGGAAGTTAAATGGTCACGACCGTGATTTCAGGCCGGCAATTCAAGCGCACGGGAATGCGATACGTTCCAATGCCGGCGTTCACATAAAGCGGACCTCCAGGCGTATCGTAATAACCGAGATCATACGGTCCGACGCCATGGGGGACGATTAGTGCGCCCAGGAACGGCAGCCGCACTTGTCCGCCATGCGAGTGTCCCGCGAGAATGAGATCGAACCGCTGCCCATGCAATTGACTCGCCATCCCCGGGTAATGCATCAACAACAACCGCCGGCTGGCGTTGGGCGACGTGAGAGCATTGATGCCCTGTACTGCCATCCCGACGAGTTCGAGATCATGTTCAGGAAGCACCACGGAACGATCAACCAGCCAGGCGCCGCCAGTCGCCGCGAACGCGCGCTCAAACTCCGGAAAAGAAACGTGGCTCCAGTAATCGTGATTTCCCGGCGAGCCGTAAACGGGCGCTCGAATTTGCTGAATGAAACCAAGCGCTTCCGGCGCAAACCGCGCTTCTTCGACAAGATCGCCCGTGAAACAAACGAACTCGGGCGCAAGCTCATTGATCGTGCGCACCACGTCGGCCGCGTAACTCACATCGCCTTTGTGATGGAAGTCAGTGAAATGGACGAAGCGGCAATCCCCCACGCCTCCGCTCAAATTGAACTTCGTGACGCGCAGCGATGTCGGCTCGATGAACCGCGCATTGGCCCCGAGCGCCGCTGGCAGCGTCAGCGCGGTCAGGCCGAGAAATTTTCGCCGTGTGATCTTGCTCATTTTAACGGGGCTTCAAGGAGCATATAGCATTCTTGCCATCCGGCTTCTCTGCGAGATTTGGAGGCTGCTTCCCTAATCTGGATAAATCAGAAGCCGGGCGAACCGCTTTCCTTTGTCGGTGAGATGGGCGCCTTGTCCGCGACCGGCGACCTGGTCTCGCGTGAGATACGACGACTCGATTCCGGTTGGTTTCAGGTAGGAGAGTTCCGGTTCCCGGACATGTTTCCCGCTGGGCGCGATCTTCAGCGGCACCCCCGCGCGATTGAATGAAACCTCCCACGAAACAGGCCTTTCAGCGTTTTTCTGCGCGAGCATCCACGGGTAAAATTTCGGAAGATCGAAGTGTCCCGAGTCCGGAAGCAAGAGGCGATAAAGCGTCTCCTCTTCGGAAAGAAATTCCGGAATGGTGAGCGCAGGCTGTTTCCGCAACGCGAGATAAAGGCGCGCGATATCGATCCCCATCAAATTGATCCCATTGTAAATGCCGTGATGATTCGGATCTGTCTTGAACAAGTTGTCGTGCCACGATTCGAACTGCCGGCTCAGCATCAGGTTCAGTTCGAGATGCAAATGGGCGCGCGCCTGATTCAAGCCTTCGCCGGTATGCCCCATCACGCCAAGCTGATCGCGCTGCTGCACGAGCTGCCCGACGTGGACCTGGATTGAGCTCAGATGCCCGTAAAGGCTGTAATAGCTGCAGCCGTCCCAGCGGTGTTCCACTACGACATACTTGCCGTAGTTGGAAAATCCTGGCACCAGGTTCGTGTGAACGACCACGCCTGCGGCAATCGCGCGCACCGGATCGATCGGTTCGCCTCGCTCATCGCGCTGCAGCGGGCGGATGTCGATGCCTTCATGAAAGCGAGTGTAAACAATTCCCGCGGGCGTCTCGATCGGATCGCGGACGAATCCATACTGACCGCCTTCCCACGGCGTCGATTTTACCCCTTTGTAGTCGCGCTCGATGTATTGATAAAACTCGGGGCCGCCACCGCGAAGAATCGCATCGTTGTCCGTTGGGAGCGCGAGGTTCAATGGCTCAGATTGGCTTTGCACCATAGACAGCAAACTGGCGAGCAAAACAAGCGCGCAACGCGCTACAAGACGTCGCATTGCCTTATCTTTTCCGCCGGCCCGATTCGTCGCAGTCCTTTTTCATCAGCTCGATGTCATTGGAGATCAGGCCGGATGCGATGTAGATATTGCCATCAGAGAAGCGATAAAGGGTTTGACAGGATTTGCAACGTTTGCTGATTAGCCGCTCATGAGCCGCTCCGTCGCATTGGCCCTGCTTTCGCTCGCGATCGCCGGCCACCTCATGGCCGAGGACCCGACGCCGCAGCCGACACCTCAGAAGCGCGGTGGCTGGTTCACTCGGATGCTCCATCCATTTCAGTCCAGCCCGGCGCCGAATTACAAGGACGCGCGGCTTCGCGGTTTGGTCCTCGATTTGAAGCTCTCACCGCAGCCGGTGAAGTTGTCCGAGGTCCGGCAGCTTGAGGTCAAAATAACACTCACCAACTTCTCAAAGCGTGCCATCGCGCTCGATTTCCCCACCGATCAGCGAATTGAAATATACCTGAAGAACTCATCCGACGTGGTGCTGACTACCTGGTCGGACAACCATGCCTTTGACGCGAACGCCGGTGCCGTCTTGGTCAATCCGGGAGAGCATATCTACTATCCGGAAACGATCGCCACGCGCGAACTGACACCGAACAAAGTTTTCATCGTCGAAGTTTTCTTTCCGCAATATCCCGAGCTGCGCATCGGGCAAAAATTTCTGACCGCGCCATAGAGTAGCACGAGCTTCCAGCTTGCGTTTTTTGGTTCGCAAGCTGGAAGCTGTGCTACTTCCCAATGAAACTCTTTTCCGATTATCATTCGCACCCGCAAGGCCATCGGATCCAACCTTACAGCCAGAAGCTCCTCCAACCCTGGGTCGATCATGCTCGAGAAAGCGGGCTTACCGACATCGCTTTTACCGATCACGATCGCTATCACGAAGGGATCGACTTTGCCGAAATCGAAAACCTGCGCGCGGCAAATTCCGACATCAAAATTCGCGCCGGGGTGGAATTGGACAACGATCCGGCCCAATCAATCATGGGAAGGCGTTGGGTCGAGAAGAATTGGGACCGACTCGATTTCGTGCTCGGATCGGTTCACTTTCTCGAGCGACCGGATCAGATGTTCGACAGCGTGCCGGCCGGCGCAGACCAGTTTGCCGATCGCGACATCGATCAGATCTACACCGATTATTTCCGGCGCGTCCGCGAGGTCGCGGCGACTGGCCTGGTCGATTGCCTCTCGCATGTCGATCTCATCAAGATTCACGGACATCGTCCGAGGTCGAAAATCGAAACGCTGGTCGGAGGGACGCTCGATTTTATCGCCGCCCGAGGCCTCTGCATCGAGCTCTCGACCGCCGGCTGGCGCAAACCAGTGAACGAGCTCTATCCGTCCGATGAAATCATTCAGCTCGCGATTGCGAAAGGAATTCGATTCACGACCGCGTCCGATGCGCATTCGCACGCGCAGCTCGGCGAGAATTATGATCGGCTGGCCGAAAAGATGGCGATCTTGGGTGTGCGTGAAGTTTCCGTTTACGAAAAACACAAACGCCAAACGCGCGTGATTTGCACGTTGTAGGGCGAGCGGCGTTCCGCCTGCTATTGTTCGGATCGGCAACCGATGCGATGGTCCTACAAGCCGAGGCCTGCGACACCAAGCCCACCGGTGATCTTTGTCATCTCCGATTGGGCGAGCTCCTTGCCTTGCGCGATCGCCTGCTTCACGCCGCTTAGGACAGCTTCTTCAAGAAACTCCACATCTTCGGGATCGACGACCTCCTTCGCAATCTTGATTGAGATCACATCGCCCGACCCATTCGCGACGACAGTGACCTTTCCACCGGCCGCTTGCACTTCGACCGTTTTACCTTCGAGCTCGGCTTGCGTCTTCGCCATCTGGTCCTGCATCTTCTGGGCCTGCTTCATTAGCTTGTTGAGATTCATAACGGTCAATCGCTCACGGTTTTAATTTCGCCTTTGAAAATCTCCAACGCCTCCCGGATGAGCGGATCATCCTTGAACATCGCTTGCGAGTCCCCCTTCTTCTTTGCCGGCAACTCATCCAGCGCCGCCGGCGGATCTGCGACAACCACTACGGGCAAACCTTCTTTCAGAGTGAATTTGATTTTCAAATCCTGCCCGCTGATTTCCTTAATGAGCGCCTCGAGAAAATCACGAGTGCGCGGACTGGCCACCGATTCCATCGCCGTTTTTTGTTCTGGTGGAAACCCGAGCAGAAAGAAACGTCCTTCTGTTCCCAACGCTTTCGCGGATTCCACCCAACCCCGAATCAACGGCCGGCGCGTCCGGATTTGATCGACAGCTTTATTCCAAACTGCTTCATGATCTACAGTTTTGGATTCGACTGCCGGCGAAACCGGTTGGTCGTCACGGGGCGCCTTCGTCTCATAGGGCTGCGCCTGCTCCGCGACCCGTGGAGCTGCGGCTTTTGGAGCCGACGGCGTGACTGGCGCAGCCCTCTTGTCCGGAGGCCTCGCCGCGCTCTTTGGCGAGGGTGCTTGCGACTCTGATTTTCCGTCGCGGAGAGCGGCCAGATTCTCGATCACCTCGTTGAGCGTTACCTGGCTCAGTGTTTGGATTGCTTTGATCACAGCGACCTCGAAATGCAGCCGTTTATTCGGCGCCCATTTCATCCGCTTTTCCGCCGCGGCGAATTGATCGATCAACTCCAGAAGGCGGTCGGTTTCAATCATCGCGGCCTGTGCTTCGAGCGATTTCTGCAACTCCGGATTCAAGTCATCCGCGAGCGCGTCCGGTTTCACTTTGCCAACGAGCAAATCGCGCAGATAAGAGATCAGATCGGACATTAGCTTCATCATGTCCTTGCCGCTCTCCGCTTCGGCATGGAGCAGCTCGAGCGCTTCTGGCGTTTCGCCGCGCAAAATCTTGTCGGTGAAATTGGCGACCGTTTGTTCACTAGTGAATCCGAACACGTTCAAGACATCCGGCTCCGCGATTTTTTCCCCGCAGAATGCCACGAGTTGATCGAGCATCGATTCCGCGTCGCGCAGCCCGCCATCTGCGCCCTTCGCAATGGCGTGCGCTGCGGTCGGGTCGAGCGTGATCTTTTCCTTGTCCGCGATGAATTGCAGGTGTTTCGCGATCAGGTTTGCCGGGATGCGATGAAGATCAAAGCGCTGGCAGCGACTCAGGATTGTCGGCAAAACCTTTTGCGGCTCGGTCGTCGCAAATATGAACTTCACGTGCGGCGGCGGTTCCTCGAGCGTCTTCAGGAGTGCGTTGAACGCGGCGGAAGTGAGCATATGCACTTCGTCGATGATGTAGATCTTGAAATGCCCTTTGCTCGGCGCGTAACGCACGTTGTCGCGCAGCTCTCGCACCTGCTCGACGCCGTTGTTGCTCGCGCCATCGATCTCCAGCACATCGAGGCTGTTCCCCGCCGTGATTTCCTTGCAGCTATCACAAACGCCGCACGGCGTGATGGTCGGCCCGTTCACGCAATTGAGCGCCTTCGCCAGGATGCGCGCCGTCGATGTTTTCCCGATCCCGCGCGGCCCCACAAACAGATAGGCATGCGCAAGCCGATTCTGCTCAACGGCATTTTTGAGCGTGCGCGTGACATGCGCCTGACCGACCAGGTCGTCAAAGGTCTGTGGGCGATATTTTCGGGCAAAGACCTGATAGCTCACGTTCCGAATCTAATCCGGCCAATCGCCTGCGAAAACAGAAATCAGAAACATGGAGCGGTGGTTTCCAAACCGCCGGGCGTCGCATGGCCAAACACTAGACGGTTTGAAGACCGCCCCTCCTTGGTCAGTGGCGCCGCCGCTTCTTCATTGAGCGTTGGACGTTGAACGGCCTGCCCGCGGTAGCCTTGCGGAGGAGGGTTGGACGTTGGACGTTTCTTTTCTTCGCCATGAATGCAACCTCACCGTGCCTAATCGCGCTTGCCCTCCTCCCCTTCCTCCCGCTCCTCCAGGCCCGTGAACCGCAAACCTCCCCGCCGCCTGACTCGCAATCCATCCGCGCCCGCGCTCTCGGCATTCCATTCGACGGCACGCCCGGGGCGCTGAACGCCATCACAGATGTCGCTGGCGTTGAAGTTGGTTACACGACGTTGATTAGCGGCGAAGGGAAACTTGAAGTTGGCAAGGGGCCGGTGCGCACCGGAGTGACGGCGATTGTGCCGCGTGGCCGCGAGTCGAACGATCCCGTTTACGCCAGCGTCTTTTCGCTCAACGGCAACGGAGAAATGACTGGCACGGCGTGGATTGAGGAAGGCGGATTTCTGGAAGGGCCGATCATTCTGACCAATACCCACAGCGTCGGCGTTGCACGGGACGCGGTCATCGCATGGCGCAACGCGCACGGCGGCGCTGATTCGGAAGGCTTCTCTTGGAGTCTACCGGTTGTGGCTGAGACATGGGACGGCTGGCTCAACGACATCAATGGTTTCCACGTGAAACCGGAGCACGTCGCGCATGCGCTCGACACCGCGCATGGCGGCGCGATCGAAGAGGGGAGCGTCGGCGGCGGGACGGGAATGATTTGTTACGAATTCAAAGGCGGGAACGGGACGGCCTCGCGTAAGGTCGACATGAAAGGAAAGGCGGGAATTGTCCGTACGTTCACAGTCGGCGTATTTCTACAGGCGAATTTTGGGCGCCGCCCGCAGCTCATCATCGCGGGTGTGCCGATTGGCAAGGAAATCCCAGGCGAGGTTTACAAGAAAGAGGCCGGCTCATGCATCGCTGTCGTTGCCACTGACGCGCCGCTCTTGCCGCACCAGTTGAAACGGCTCGCGCGCCGCGTCACGCTCGGGCTCGCGTGCACGGGCACTGTTTCCGGAAACGGCTCTGGCGATTTGTTTATCGCATTCTCAACGGCTAATCCGAACGCGGCCGACGCCGACCAGGTTACGCATTCGGTTGAAACCATTCCGAACGATCGCCTCGATCCGATCTTCACTGCCGTCGTGCAAGCAACCGAGGAAGCGGTCGCGAATGCTTTGGTCGCCAATCAAAGTATGACCGGCCGCGACAACCATCACGTCGACGCCCTCCCACACGACCGCGTGCGTGATTTGCTCAAGAAATATAACCGACTGCGGTGACTCTGGATTGCGGCGACTTACGCCAGCGAAGGGCGTCCGTTGCTGTTAAGAAGCGATCGACCCCGTTTTCGAAGAATTCCGGCACAGGGTAGGGAAAGCCTTTGCGAATCGCCTGAACCAACGCGCACGCTCACGCAAGCATCGCTCGGATCTTTCCTGGCGAAGTTGCGTTCGCATTCCTTCTTCGCGGTTTCGAGTAGTCGCGCGTAGTTCATATCGAGCGCCTGCCTCAGCCCATCGATCAATCTGCGGTTGTCGGCGTCATGGGTCTCCACGTCGTTCATAGCGAGTCTTGAAAAGCAGGTATTGCGCCCTGCGGCCGGAGCCAAGGCCGATGTAGCGGCGCTCGCCGCGGCGAGCGCCTAACCGGAGAACAGACGCCTCTGTATCGGCGCGCCAAGCCGAACTGATCTTTGCGCCGCCGACCTCAAACGGTTTCCTCCAGATCAGCCAGCAGGTCTTTCTTGAGGTGCCGGCGGGCTGACTTCTTGATCGCCCGTCGCTCCGCCGCGACTGCTTGCTTCTCCGCCTGCCGTTCGCTGCGCGTCCGGGTTTCGGCGGCGCGGGGCAAATGAGAAATCTTCGGCCGCTTGGCGCCGATCTTTCGCTCGTTAGGCTTTGCGTACGGATCCATTTTTCAGTTAACGATCTGGCGATTTAGCGATTTGGCGAATGCAGAGTTGTTCAAGATTTTCGTAGCTTTGGCCATTTCGGCTCGATAACATCGCGCCCTTTCAAAACAGGGAGCCTGAATGTTAAGATCTATCGTTGGAGTGATCGTCGGATTTGCTGTCATATTCGTCTTTTTCTTCGCCATCTTCACCGGCGCCTACCTTGCGCTTGGCGTCGAACGTATCTTTCAACCCGACAGTTACGAGGTATCCACTCTTTGGCTTGTGCTCTCTGCCGCCCTTAGTCTTTGCGGCTCGATTCTGGGTGGCTACGTCTGCGCTGCGGTTAGCAAAAGCAAGCGAACCTGCCAGGTGTTCGCAGGGATCGTCCTGATTGTCCTCATACTCTTTTGCATCCCGAAGATGCGTGATCCAACACCTCATGTTCGCGCCGGCGAAGTCTCAAGTATGGATGCGATGCGGCTGACGCAGATGCCCATATGGATGCACTTGCTCAACCCAGTCCTCGGCGCAGTGGGCGTGCTTTTGGGCGCACGAATGAAACGGCTTCCTGCTGTGTAAGATCGCGACCGCGAGAAAGCTGCGCTATCGGATGGAGCAGTATGGATCGAAGGCTGTCGCCAGCATCCGACTAAATGACCGATTTTGGCCGGATCCTCTAACCATCCTATGCTCAGACTAATTGCCTTCCTCCGGGCCATCAATGTCGGCGGCCACAACGTGGCCATGGCGGAACTGTGCGGACTCTTTGACCGTTTTTCCCTCAAGGAAGTCGAAACCTTCATTGCGAGCGGCAACGTGATTTTCACTTCACGTTCCAGCGACATCAGGGCGCTCCAGCATAAGATTGAAAGCCAGCTTCTGCGGTCCTTGGGCTATGAGGTCAAAGCGTTCCTCCGAACTGTTCCCGAAGTGGCAGCGACCGCTCGATACAAACCGTTTAATGAATCGCAGCTAAGGTCCGCAGCGGCGCTCAACGTAGCATTTCTAGCCGATCCCTTGGGCGCCGAAGCCGAGAAGTAACTGGTGACTTTCCAGACCGAGATAGACGACTTCCACGTACATGGCCGCGAAGTCTATTGGCTGTGCAAAGCGACTCGACGTTTTCTAACGCGCGTTTCGAGAAGATCCTCAACGGCCGCGCGACCTGGCGTAACATAAATACCGTCGTGAGACTGGCCGCTAGATACTCGCGATCGCCGGACGAAGGATGACCGATGGGGAATGAAGCACCATAGATCCAGTCTTCACGGTTTTATCTCCGCTTTGATCAAGCCGGTGGACCCCTCGCGGGTCATGTCGCCTCCCGTCCAACCATCGGTCGAATAGAAATATTGCTCAAAACGCCAGACCATTTGCAACTGAGCGCCTGAACGTTTCTTCCAGATGAGCTCATAGTAGCGATGCCGTTTCCAGGATGGTGAATGCCCTGTCATGAAATTGAACTCGAACGGTGTCGGCCAGCTGACAAAGCTTCGGCGCACAGTGAGTGAGACTTCGTCTTCCTTATTCGGGCGGACCGTAAAGGTAGAGGCGGGTTCTTGAGACGAAGCAGGCACTAGTTCTCCGAGGGGGAAAGATATGCCTGACGTGGTCAGCACCAGCTTGTTGTTCGCGTCGGGTGCAATGCGTAACGGGAACGGATGGTCGTCCGGTCCTGTCGTGTCGAGCATTCCGGTTGCAAGGAGGATAAGTCCTCCCATCTCCGCGCCATTGTAGCCGAGCTGGGTCACGGGTATCCGCTCGATCTCCGCGGTCCCGAATCGATCAACAAAGAGGGTAAGGCGCCTGCCGCCAAAGATCCAGGCGAGGCCGACCGCTCCAAGGCAAATGGCGATCAGGATAGCTCTGAGAAGAACCCGCCGCATTGGTGTCCAGCGGGCGAGGCCCGACAGCGCAAACTAGCAACCGTTCCAGAGCGGACTACTTAACCGTAGCGGGCACCGGAATGACGTAATTGCCGTCTTTCTCCGCGACGAAGTTCTCGCTCGAACTGGACGAGCTGCCATTGGCGTCTTTGGTCTCGACCGTAATTTTTAATTTTTTGGTTGGCTTGAGCGAGAGCTGCGCTTTGCTTCCGTCAGGCCCAGTTTGGACCTCCGATGCTTTCTTCACGTCTTCCGGAGTGAGATCGACCAGTTCGATTTTGGAGATTTTTGCGGTACCCGCTCCTTCCGACTGCATCATTTTGTAGAACTCGAGCGCCATCGGGTTCGCGCCTTTAGTGTAAAGAAACGATTCGAGCGTGGCCTTGTCGCCCTTTTCGAAGGCGGCTTTGTATTTATCGACAAAGTCTTTGTCCTGCGCCGGGTTGCCTGCGCGGAGAGAGGTTGCGGACAACGGCGCGATGAGAAGAGCAGCCAAGAGGAATTTGGTTTTCATGGATGAAGTTTTGCAGTTGAGCGATTGGCAAATCCATTCATTGGAATCACCATCGCGGGCCGGAGTTAGCCTTGGCGCACCACGAACGACAAGCTAAATCTTGTCCGGAGGAGTGATGGCATGGGAAGGGCGCTTTTTGCGCTGCCCAGGACGTCCCTAGCGAAGCTTCTGAATTCCCATTCTATCAGCGCCGTGCGAAGAATGTGACATGGCCAAGATGTTGCGAGGCAGTTGTCTTTGCGGCGGAGTGCGTTTCGAAGTCAAACCGCCCTTTATTCGGGCGAGCCACTGCCACTGCGACCGTTGTCGCAAGCATTCGGGAACCGCTGTTTGCACGCAGGCACGTGTGTGGAAGGAGCAATTCCACCTGCTCGCAGGGGAGGAATTAATCCGCGTTTACGGGAAAGGCGAGGGGGCTGTGAAGGCCTTCTGCGTCAAATGCGGCTCGAGTTTGTTTGGTGGCGAATGGCCGGATGGTCCGCAAGTGTCCATTCGCATGGGTGCATTCGACGATGATCCCGGGATCCGCCCGCAATTTCACACGTACGTCGATTCGCGTGCGTCGTGGGACACGATTACGGACGATCTTCCCCAACACACCGAGGCCTGGAGCCCATGAAGAGCGGTTGACGAAAGCCGGGATCGCAACGTTGAATTCAGAATATGGCCGCCGCTTCTCTTCGCGCTCTGCTTGAGCACTCGATCGATTACGCCGGAATGTTTCCGCCGTGCAGTCTCGAACTGGAGCCGGCGTTAACAAATCACGCGCGCTACGTTCGCTTGCACGACAGGTGGATGCTCAATGCGTTCGTTCTGCCGGTTGGGCAGTTCGACGCAGCGAAACAGTTCCTTCCGCAGTTCGACCCAATGCATCCCCTTTGTATTTCCGCGCTCGGGCCAAAGACGGAGAATGCGACTGCGTTTCGTGAAGCGCTCGTAGAGACGGATGAGGCCATTCGTTCGTTATCGGCGCACAATGTCGATCTTATCTCGATCAGCCAGCTCGAAATGTTTTTGCCCGAGGATGTCGATTCTAGCTTATTGAAAGAGGCGCGGTCGATCATGGGAAGTTTACCGGCGTTCTGGGAAGCACCAGCGGAGAGGGCGGAACGAACAATTGCATTGCTCGCGGAGTACAATTCCAACGCCGACGATCCCACCTTCGGTTACAAAATGCGCTCAGGCGGAGTAACAACGGATGCGTTTCCCAAGTCGGCGCAGATCGCTGCGGCGCTGGTCGTGCCGGTGACGCACCAGGTGCCGATTAAATTCACGGCCGGTCTGCATCACCCGCTTCGACAGTATCGCGAGGAAGTGCAAACGAAAATGCACGGCTTTCTGAATGTGCTCGGCGCGGCCGTGCTGGCGGCGGAACACAGGTGGGATGCCGCGCAGACAGCGGCGATGCTCGAAGACGAAGGCGTGAGCTCATTCAAGTTCGATAACGAATTCTTTGCCTGGCGCGATTGGAAGATCGACATCCAGCGGCTAAGAGACCGGCGGAGGTTCGTGACGACATTCGGAAGTTGTAGCTTCGATGAACCGCTCGATGATTTGCGCGCACTGAAACTTTTTTAGTAACGAGCTACCGCGGATTTCCGATAGGGCAAGACCCCGTCGAGCCGAACGTCGACGGCTCTGCAGAGCGTCGCCCTGCCATATCGTTTTAGTTTGAACGCAGTGCATTATTTGTGCGATGGCTCTAGACCATGCCAACTGCGCTCAAATCTTTCATCGCGGTTGCACCCGATTCGCATTTTCCGATCCAGAACCTTCCTTTTGGAATTTTCAAGCTGGCGCAGGATAGCCCGCGCGTTGGGGTCGCAATCGGCGAGTTCGTGCTCGATCTGTCGGTTCTCGAGGAGCTCGGTCATTTCCGAATACCGGAGTTTCAGGATCGGCCTGTTTTCTCCGAAAGTGCTTTGAACGGATTTCTTGCTCTTGGCCGGCCAGCCTGGCGCAAAGCGCGGGAAGTGATACAACATTTGCTCGCCGCCGACACAACCGCTTTGCGTGATGACGGGCCGCTGCGTGACCGGGTCTTCCACGCGCAGAAAGATGTCGCGATGCAGCTTCCAGCGCGCATTGGCGATTACACGGATTTCTATTCGTCCTATCACCATGCCCACAACGTCGGCACCATGTTGCGCGGCCCCGAAAACGCACTCATGCCAAACTGGAAGTGGCTCCCGGTCGCGTATCACGGTCGCGCCAGCTCCATCGTCGCGAGCGGCGCGGAAGTGCGGCGTCCGCATGGACAAATCAAGCCGCCCGACGCCCCTGCGCCGATTTTTGGTCCGAGCCGCAGTTTCGATTACGAATTGGAAGCGGCATTCTTTATCGGACCGGGAAACGCGCTGGGCGAGCCGGTGCCGATCAGTCGCGCGACGGACCACATCTTCGGTCTGGTCTTGATGAATGATTGGAGCGCGCGCGATGTGCAGGCTTGGGAATATCAGCCGCTCGGTCCGTTTCTGGCGAAAAACTTTTGCACGAGCATCTCACCGTGGGTCGTGATGCTGGAAGCGCTCGAATCATTTCGGAAGCCGCTTCCCCCGCAGGATCCTGAGCCGTTGCCATATTTGCGGGCCGCGAACGATTTCACCTACGACATCCAATTGGAAGCGCGTTTGCAGACGGCGTCCATGGATGCGCCGCACGTCATCACGCGCACGAATTTTCAAAATCTTTACTGGAGCATCGCGCAACAACTCGCACATCACACTGTCAACGGCTGCAATCTTCAGCCCGGCGATTTGCTGGCGAGCGGGACAATTAGCGGACCAACGGAGGAGGCGCGTGGCTGCATGCTCGAACTGACTTGGCGGGGCGCGAATCCGTTGACGCTGCCGAATGGCGAAACGCGGAAGTGGCTCGAAGATGGCGACAGCCTAACGATCACTGGCTGGGCGCAGGGCGACGGATATCGGATCGGCTTCGGCGAAGTAGCCGGGCGGGTTGTGCCGGCGTAAGGGCGTTTTTTCGGCCATTCTACAGCGCAGAGGCGGCGTCTATCATGCGCTGCCGCAGCTTCTCATCGGGAAGCCGGCCAACGCCTGACTGCATATTGTCTTCCAGATGACGAGCATTACTCGTGGCCGGGATTGCGCACGTTATGGCGGGATGCGCGATGATCCATTTAAGGAGGAACTGCGCCCAGGAATGACAATCGAATTCCGCGGCCCACTCTGGCAGCGGCTTCCGACGCACGCGCGCGAAAAGATCGCCGCCGCCAAACGGGCGATTCACAATGACAGCCACGCCGCGATCTCGGGCGAGTGGCAGGATTTGTTCCTCGGCTTCGCGCTCGAGCAATGAATAATTGATCTGCACGAAATCGAGCTTCTCAGAGCGAAGGAGCTTCCCTACTTCACGGTACGCACTGGAAGCATAGTGGGTGATGCCGACATAACGAACGTGGCCCTGTTGTTTCCAATCGCGCAAGGTGGCGAGGTGCGTCTGCGCGTCGACTAGGTTGTGCACCTGCATCAGGTCGATGCGCTTGACCTGGAGTTTCGCTAACGATTTCTCCATCGAGTCGATACCTTGTTGCTTGCCGGTCGTCCAAACTTTCGTGGCAAGGAAAAGCGCCTGGTGCAGATTGAGTTTCGTTGCGATCTCGCCGATCACTTGCTCGGCGCGCCCATACATTGGCGAGGAATCCACAACCCGGCCGCCGAGTTTTGTGAAAAGGGCGAGCACTTCTTCGAGTGGCTGGCGTTCCACGGGAGTCGAGCCGACATCAAAGGCCTGCCACGTTCCAAGCCCGATGACGGGAAGAGATTCGCCGGATGACGGGATCGTGCGTTGCAGCAGAGTGAGCTTCGTCTTCTGCTCTGTTGTCTCTGCACCGGACACGGCTCGGGCAAGGAGCAAACCGGCCGCGCTCTGGGCGATCACGCGCATGGCGTGCCGTCTCGACATGTTCTCGTGCTTCTCTCCGAGCATGCAACCGCACGATAGAAGAGAGAGGCGCTAAGTTGAAGCGAAGAAAATTATGGCTTCGGACCAGCCCGTCGACCTTGCGATGCCACGGTCAGATGATTACAACGTAAACAATGTCCCCCAACGCACCAGCGGAAGGATCCGGTAGCAAGAGCGTCGCATTGATTCTAGGCGCGTGGATCTGCATCGCGGCGGGGGCAGGAATAGCTGGCTGGTTGGAACGGGCCAACGCCCCCGTCGTCGCAGCTATCGTTTGGATATTGACAGCCCTGGCTCTTCTTGCGTGTTGGAAAGTTCCAACATTGAAGCGATGGACGGTGAAAGTCGAGCTTCGCTGGCTCGTGCTTCTGCATCTGACACGATTCGTCGGGTTTTACTTCTTCCTTCTTTCCAGCCGAGGCGAATTGCCGTTCGCTTTTGCCGCGCCAGTCGGCTGGGGTGATATCATCGTCGCCGCCCTGGCGGTTCTCCTGCTCGCGCTATCGGATGCTCGAAACTGGAGCATGCTCATCATTTGGAACACGATCGGCCTTACCGATATCCTCTTTGTCGTCATGACGGCGCTCCGCTTTGGACTCGAGGACTGGCGATCGATGCATGTGTTGCGTGAATTTCCTCTCAGTCTCCTGCCGACTTTCCTCGTGCCGCTGATTATCGTGTCTCACGTCCTGATTTTCTTCCGCGCCGCCAGGCTAAAATCGCCGCCGGTTTCAAGAAAGGCCGGGTAAATGCCGGAACGCTCAGTATCGAAACACGTGGTCGGTCCGGGACAAATTCCCAACGTGAGTTAATCCACTTGGCAGAATCACGTAGCCCCGCAGTTTTTTTTGATCGCGTCTTGCGACGAAAATGCCGCCATCATGCTGCAGGCCGCCAGAAAATGAATGTTGAACGATTTTTCGCGGTGCCCGGTAGTAGTATCCTTTATCGTCGACAGCATCCAAGACATAGACACCTCGAGGAAAGTGGAGCGTTGCGACGGAACGCTCAGACCGCAGTTCGAGGTAAGGCGGCGTGGACGACGTCTCGGCCGGGTTGGTAGCGCGGAAATGATGGCTCCCGCCGCAAGATGCAAGGAGCAGTCCGACGACCAAACCTGAAACCGCGCGCATCGCCATCAACGGTCTATTTCCAGCCGTGGAGGACCCCCCCAATGACTAGACCGCCCACAGCGCCGACAATGATAATCGGGGCGTAAGCCTTGGTAATCAAAGCGTCAGGAACGCTCAAGAGGAGTCCGAAAACCAGTCCGATCAGCCACCCCGGCCAAGGCAATTGCACGCAACCGATAACAAGGCCCAATCCAAATCGGGCGATGAAAGCTGCGATCAACGCCGTCGTTTTGTCCGGAAATTGCATGGGGAGCATCATTCCCACAACGACCGCCCCGAAAATCAAACCGCTGATCAATCCACCAGCTAGATTTGCCATGGCGATGATTCCAGCGCGTTGAACGTGGCTGCGTCAATCACAAAGGGGAGGATATGTCTGGCGCGGAACAGTTCGGTTGCGCTACGAGAAAACGGCGATCATGCTTCAACTTCTAATGATAGCAACCACTAGAAGAAAGTTCATCAAGCTCTCGGCTGTCGCCGGGGGAGCAATAGGGTTGGGACTTCGACCGAATGTCAGCGCGGAAGAGAAAGCGACAAAGCCATTGCGCATCTTGATTCTCGGCGGCACGGGATTTACCGGGCCGTTTCAAGTCCGCTATGCGCTTGATCGCGGACATAAGATCACGGTTTTCAACCGGGGCAAGACGCACCCGGGCGAACTGCCCAAGGAGGTTGAACAACTGATCGGTGATCGCAACGGCCAACTCGACGCACTGAAAAATCGGCAATGGGAGGTCGTGATTGACAATCCCACTTCGGCGCCCGCGTGGGTGCGCGGCGCGGCGCAGATTCTCAAAGGCAACATTGATCGTTACGTTTTCATCTCCACGATTTCGGTTTACGCGGATACCAGCAAGCCGGGCACGGACGAGACCGCGCCACTCGCGAAATACAATGGCCCGGACGCCATGAAAGAATCGCGCGAGAGCATCATCGCGTCGAAATACGCGCTCTACGGACCGCTCAAAGCACTCTCCGAACAGGAGGCCGAAAAATGGTTTCCAAAACAGGCGCTGATCGTCCGGCCTGGTTTGATCGTGGGGCCGCGCGATGAGACTGACCGCTTCACGTACTGGCCGGTTCGCATCGACCGCGGCGGCGAGGTATTGGCGCCGGGCGACCCGAGCGATCCGGTGCAATTCATCGATGGGCGCGATTTGGCCGAATGGGTCATTCGCATGGCGGAGCAACGCCAGACCGGCATCTACAACGCGACTGGACCGGACAAGACGCTCGGCGTCGGCGCGATGCTCGAAGGAATCAAGGCCGCGAACAAATCCACGGCGAACTTTATCTGGGTGAACACCGATTTTCTCGAAGCGCAGAAAGTGGCGCCTTGGTCGGACATGCCGGTGTGGGTCCCGCCACGCGGCGAGGAAGGCGGGATGGGGCGCATCAGCATCCAGCGTGCGCTGGCTAAAGGTCTTTCGTTTCGCCCATTGGCTGAGACTGCGCGCGACACGCTGGCATGGTTCAAGTCGCAACCGGCCGAGCGGCAGGCAAAGCTAAAGGCCGGCTTATCATCTGAACGTGAGGCGGAAGTGCTGGCCGCGTGGCACACGAAGACATCTTAGCCGACGTGGGACGAATTCAGATAGGGGCAATTGACCCAATCGCTCTCGGGCGGTTCAGGTGAACCGCCCCAACCAGGCGCGCGATTGTAGACGACAAAATGAAAAAGTTGCTGAGATAAGTCTTCAAAAGGGCCGTTGATGTCCGCCGGTGGGCTCGACAACCTTTCCTAGATGTATACCGGCACCATTGGTAGTGATGCTGCTCGCCAACGCGCTCTTCTCCGCGCTCTTCGCAAAATCTTCGCGCCGTCGGTTCATCCCCATCACCTATCGCTTCTTCATCGCGAACTTTATTCTTTTTTATTTCCTGATGAAAGATGGCTCTGGCGGCGCAACAAATCTGGGTGGGCCGGTCTTTTTTTGTTTGGGTAAGTGTCTTCAATCTTTTTATCGTCGCCATCTTCTGGGCATTCATGACCGACATTTTCAATACGGATCAGGACAAGTGGCTCTTTGCTTTCATCGCCGTGGGTGGAACGCTGGGCGGAATCGTCGGCGGGGCGGCCGCGGCGTTGGTGGTCAAGAAAATCGGGCGGCTCAATCTGCTCTTTGTTTCCGCGGTCTTGCTGAAACTGGCCGCGTGTTGCGTTCGATTTTTCCGGCTCAGTTCATCAGGCCCGATGCGACCCCTGTTCCGATTGGCGGAGGTGAGATCTTTCCGTAAACACGCTCACAATTTTAGTGCAGATTTTCCTCACCGTCCGGCTGCTGAAATGGCTTGGAGTTGGCATAACCATCGCCCTTCTCCCGGCCGTCAACGTGATCGGGTTTTTGACGATGGGTTGGATGCCCTTGCTCTCGCTGCTCGTAGTCTTCCAGACGCTGCGTCGCGCAAGCAACTTCGCCGTGTCCCGGCCGTGCGCGAAGTCCTTCCACCGTCCTGCGGCTCGAGGACAAATACAAAGCCAAGAGCTTCATCGACACGTTTGTCTATCGCGCCGGCGACCAGATCGGTGTGGTCTTGTCCTTTGCTCACGTGGTTGAGCCTCGGCCTGACGGGTATTTCTTTTGTCGCGGTGCCACTCGCGGCGCTGTGGTGCGGCCTTAGTTTGTGGCTCAGTCGAAAACAAGGTGCGCTGACACGCGAGCGTGAGGGGCAAGCCGTTTAGACGTGATCGACCCCGAGGTGGAAGAACAGTCACTTCGAATCTGATTCCATGCCTGATGCGAATGAGGTAATTCGAATGGTGAGTCAACAATTGTTACCGCAGGTAGAAAGGGCCATGACCGGCGCACCTGCCGACGAAATGACTTAAGGTCGTAATGTATGAAACACATCACCGGCATTGGCGGAATTTTCTTCGAGGCGAACGATCCCGAAAAGCTCGGCGACTGGTAACGGAAACATCTTGGCCTCGATGTGGAAGAATATGGTGGCGTCACATTTCGGGAGGGTGGGGCCCCTGCCGAGCTGTCACCCAAGCGACAGGCTCATACGGTTGGGTCGCCTTTCGCTGCCAACAGCGATTATTTCGCGCCAAGCGAAAAGCCATTCATGATCAATTTTCGGGTCGCCGACCTTGACACCTTACTCGCGCAACTTCGACGCGAAGGAGTGAAGGTGGACGAGCGGACAGAGAAATCGGAGTTCGGTTACTTCGGTTGGGCAATTGATCCGGAGGGAAATCGTATCGAACTGTGGGAGCCGCCGGAAATCCAAACTGCTTCGCCGTAGATCGCTGGGCGCTCAAGTCGCGAAGAAACTCCTGGTTGAGCCCTATCTTCTGGGGCCTTCGATCCACAACCGGAACTTCCGCGATGGCCCGCCTCGGTTGGCGAAAAATGGGCGGTGAGGGTTTCGAACCCCCGACCTACTGGGTGTAAACCAGCCGCTCTACCACTGAGCTAACCGCCCGAGTCTGGCGCCACTATATCCAAGGCAAACAAGTCGTGCCTATGTTTATTTGAACGCTTCTTCTACGTCGATCAAGTAACTTCATATGGTCGCCTTTAAGTTACTGTAGTATTTTGCTTGCAGTTATTTTTGGCTGAGCTATCTAGGAGCCCATGGACTTGTCTCTTACAAAACTAACGGAAGCTCTTTCAATAAGGCAACAGATCAACTCGCTCGAACGCCGGTTGTCCTCACTCTTCGCGGGTGGTGGCTCAAGCGCTTCGAGCGCTCCTACCTCAAGCAAAGGATCCCGCAGGCGCAAGCCGATGTCGGCCGCGACCCGCGCAAAGCTCGCGGCCGCAGCACGGGCACGGTGGGCTCAACGAAAGGGAACCGCGCCAGCCAAAGCGCCGGCCAAGAAAAAGGGCGGCCTTACTGCGGCGGGCAGAAAGAAACTTTCTGACGCGATGAAGGCGAGATGGGCGGCGAGACGCAGGGCTGCCAAGAAATAGTCGGACGCGGACACTCAGTCTTCTAATTCCGCTTTGCATTGACGCGAGCCTTCCTATGCGAGGGCTCGCGTTGATTGCTTTATAGGGATCAACGGTCCGGCTAGATGCTGGCTGTAGCCGCGGCTCTGTGCTTGCATTGTCTCATATCTGGCCAATCCAAGTCCTCGGCCGTATGTCGTCCCAGCGCTCGCGGATCGCTTCGAATTCGCTCTCGTTTAGCAGGCCGGCCTCGATCATTTTCGCGTTCTGGAGCCAGCGCTCAGGTTTGGTTGTGCCGACAATAGCGGTATGGACACCAGGAACGCTGAGCGTGAAGCGCAAGGCCCGTGCGATCGATTCTTCCAGCGGACGTTGTCGAATGAAATCGTAATGGAGTTTGCTCAGCCGGTCCCAATAAGCGTGATGATAAGAATCGATTGGCTTGTGCTGTTCCTTCCAGGCGGCATTCGCGATCGGGCGCTTTGCGATAACGCCCATCTGTTTTTCGCGCGCCAGCGGGAGAGTGAGTTCGATCGACTCCTGGTCCGCGATGTTGATTGAGGTTTGCAGGGTATCGAACGCCCCAGATTCCACCGCGAATTTCGCCGCGAGACTATCTCCGCTGTATCCTATGTAGCGCGAGAAGCCCTTCTCTCGCGCGGATTGCAGGGCTGTGATCGCATCGCCTTTTCGCAGAACAGATTCCGAGCAGCTGTGCAGTTGAATCAAATCAAGGCAATCGGTTTTTAGACGCCGCAAGCTGCGCTCAATGCTTTCAAGGAGAGAAGGAGTCGACCAATCCTCGCTGCCGATCCCGCGAGGGTGACCGCATTTCGTGAAAAGGTAAAAGTCTTTGCGGCGATTGCTGACCGTTTTGCCGATTAGTTCTTCACTGCCTTCGTAGCACTCGGCAGTGTCGATGACATTCAGACCGGCATCGAGCGCGCTGTTCAGCAATCTCGCGACGGTCTCTTCGGATGCGTGTTCGTAGCCGATTTCGGAGCCCCCAAAGCCGAGGACAGAAACCTGCATGTCCGTTTTGCCGAGCTGCCGTCTTTCCACCGCGATAAAGTTAGAACCACCTTATCAGGATGTCATCGTCTGAAACCGACAACTCTCCATCAAAAAATGAGACGGGTGGTCCCGCAACCCGCGACGATCCGACCGATCGGCTGCGCTCTTAGTTTTCGCGACACCGCCTCTGCGTTCGCGGCTGAAACAATCGCCACCATGCCGATGCCCATGTTGAAGACCTGATACATTTCCCTGCGATCAACTTTGCCCTTCCGTTGCAACACCCCGAAGATGGGCGGCACGCGCCAGCTCTTGGTATTGATTGCCGCGTCGCAATTTTTCGGCAACACACGCGGCAGGTTATCGACCAGTCCGCCGCCTGTGATATGAGCAAGCCCACGAATCATCCCTGCGGGAATCTTCGCGAGCAGCGGTTGATAGTTTTTGTGCACGCGCAGGAGCTCCGCGCCTAACGAATGCTTAATGCCTTCGATTGTTGATGCCGGCTCGAGCCGCATCTTCTCAAAAAGAATCTTGCGCGCGAGGGAGTATCCGTTCGTGTGCAACCCGTTTGAGGGAAGCCCGAGGATGACGTCGCCCTGTTTTATCCTGCTGCCATCTATCATCTTCGCGCGATCGACCACGCCGACGATGCAGCCGGCGAGGTCGTACTCACCTTTGCGATAGATGCCAGGCATCTGCGCGGTTTCACCGCCAATGAGAGCGCAACCCGCTAGGCGGCACGCCTTGGTAAAGCCGGAAAGCAACTGGCCGAAGACGCCCGGCTCCAGCTTTTCCGCTCCGATGTAGTCGAGAAAAAAGAGCGGACGCGCGCCAAGAACGGCGATGTCATTTACGCAATGGTTCACGAGGTCGGCGCCGACGGTGTCGTGCCGATTCAAAGCAAACGCGACCTTCAATTTTGTTCCGACGCCATCAACGCTCGCAACCAGCACAGGCTCGCGCAAGCCGGAAAAGTCCGGCGCGAAGAGTCCACCGAAGCCACCGATTTTCCCAAGAACTTCGGGACCGTGGGTGCTTTTTACACGGAATTGAATTCGGCGCTTCACGAAATTACCCAGTTCGACGTCGACGCCGGCGAGTGCGTACGCCTTCTTCCGTTTTGTCATGTCGATGAAAGTCTTCTCATGTCGACGAATGACAAAGAGAGCAGACGCCTATTTCAAATCCGCAAACAATGTCGGGTGCGCTCCCTCGGCCGCGAGAGCTTTCGAACGGCCTTCGCGTTTTTCCATGATGTATTTGTCGAGTTCAGGATCGACAGGGAGGGGATAGTTGCCGGTGAAACACGCGAGGCAAAACTGATTTACCGGCTTCCCAGTCGCGCGCACCATCCCTTCCACGTCAAGATAACCAAGGCTGTCCACCCCGAGATATTTGCAGATTTCATCCATCGGCATCTGGTTGGCGATCAATTTTTCCGGATCGGGAAAATCGATTCCGTAGTGGCAGGCAAAACGATGCGGCGGGCAGCTCACCCGCATGTGCACCTCCTTCGCGCCCGCTTCACGCAAATTCACGACGCGCGCGCGCGCCGTCGTCCCGCGCACGATCGAATCGTCCACGACCACGACTCGCTTCCCTTCCACCGCTTCCTTGATCAAATTCAACTTTACCCGCACATCGAAATCGCGAATGAGCTGGCTCGGTTGGAGAAACGTGCGTCCGATGTAGTGATTGCGCACGAAGGCGTGTTCGTAAGGAATGTTTAGCTCATGCGCGAATCCAAGCGCCGCATAGTTTCCTGAATCCGGAACCGGCACGACGATATCCGCTTCGACGGGAAACTTTCTCGCCAGTTCGCGTCCCATTTCGGTGCGGACCTTCGCGACGTTGATACCACCCATGATGCTGTCCGGCCGGGAAAAATAAACGTACTCGAACATGCAAAAAGCCTGCTCTTCGGGTGGGAACGGCCGTTCGGATCTGATTCCGGCTTCGCTGATGATGACCACCTCGCCCGGCTCCACTTCGCGAATGAATTCCGCGTGCACGAGATCGAACGCGCAGGTTTCAGAGGCAAGGATGTAAGCGCCGTCGAGTTTGCCAAGAACAAGCGGCCGGAAGCCGAACGGGTCGCGCACTCCGATAATCTCACTCTCGCTCATGATGATGAGGCTGAAGGCGCCCTCCAGGCGCCGCAGCACGCTCAGCGGGCTCCCGCCATTTTTCGACGGTTGCGCGAGGAGGTGCGGAATGATTTCGCTGTCGGCTGTCGTCTGGAAAATGGAACCTTTGCTCTCCAACTCATCGCGCAGCACGGCGGCATTAATCAGATTGCCATTGTGCGCCACCGCGATCTGGCCGCGGAAACAATCGACCACGAATGGCTGCGCGTTTTTTAGTGTGCTCGAGCCGGTGGTGGAATAACGAGCGTGCCCGACCGCACGGGTGCCCCTCAACCGCTCAAGCTCGTCGGCGCCGAAAACCTGTGAGACCAACCCCATGTCTCGATGAAGTTGGAAGGTGGAGCCAGGCCCGTTGCTCGTCACGATTCCCGCACTCTCCTGCCCGCGGTGCTGCAGGGCGAAGAGGCCATAGTAAGTCAGCACCGCGGCATTCGGATGGCCGAAGACCGCGAAGATCCCGCACTCATGCTGGGGAAACGCGAGTGCTGGGTGTTCGGTATCCACCGCCGATTCAAACGACATCGTGAGCAAGCATCCGCTAATCGAATCGCGAATCAATCGCGACAATTGTCTACAAACTCGGCACCGGTTCCGTCTCGGTCTCAACGGCGCGGCGAATGGCGTTAAACCAATCGTCATAAAGATCGACGATCGACCACGATAGCTCGGATCCGGCCGTCCTTATCTGAAGCGTTTTCGTCGCAACGCGGCCGAGCAAACTGGAGGGAACATTTTCTGACCGCAGGATGGACAGAATTTTTTCCGCGTTGTTCGGCGCGCACGAAATTACAATGCGCGATTGCGATTCGTTAAATAAAGTCGCACAAGCTTCCAGCTTGTGACCGTTGTTTCGCAAGCTGGAAGCGTGCGCTACATCGATTTCGGCCCCGAGAAGGCCTTGCGGATTAAAACATGACTCGGCGAGCGCGACGGCGAGCCCGCCTTCAGAACAATCATGGGCGCTTCTGACGAGGCCCGCACGGATCAGATCGCGCACGGAATCTTGCACGGCCAGTTCGCGCGCAATGTCGAGCCGGGGCGGCATGCCTTCCTTGCGGCCATGGCAGACTTTCAGAAAATGGGTCGCACCCATTTCATCTCCGATTTCGCCGACGAGGATGATCACATCGCCGGCACTCTTGAAAAACTGCGTTGTGATGTGCAGTTCGTTTTCGATCAGGCCGACCATCGCCACCGTCGGAGTCGGATCGACGACTCCGGCGGGGCTTTCATTATATAGAGAAACATTTCCGCCGACGACCGGAGTGCCGAAGGCGCGGCATGTTTCGGACAAACCCTCCACCGCCTCGCGCAACTGCCAGAAATTCTCTGGCTTGTAGGGATTGCCGAAGTTCAAATTGTCCGTCACGGCGAGGGGCCTCGCGCCAGAGCAGGTCAAATTCCGCGCGGCTTCCGCGACCGCGATGCGGCCGCCTTCACGAGGATCGAGCCGGCAATAAAGCGAGTTGCAGTCCGTAGTCGCCGCCAAAATCTTGTTCGCGTCGCGGACGCGAAAGACGGCGGCGTCTGAACCGGGCAACACGACCGTGCCAGTGCGGACCATGTGATCGTATTGGCGGTAGACCCAGTTTTTTGAAGCAATCGTTGGATCACGCAGCAACCGCCGCAGCGCTTCATGATTATCGATCACGGGAATGCTCGCCAAATCGATCGGCGGTGTGGGCGGCGGCGCAACCGCTTCGCGGGAATAAAGTGGCGCTTCATCTGCCAGCGGCTTCGCGGGGATTTCCGCAGCGAGTGTTCCGTTGTTGCGCACGCGCATCATGCCGTCATCGGTTACGCGACCGATTTCCGCGCAGGGCACGTCCCATTTTTCAAAGACTTCGCGCACTACGTCTTCGCGACCGCGCTTTGCGATGATAAGCATTCGCTCCTGCGATTCGCTGAGAAGAATCTCATACGGCGTCATGCCCGGCTCGCGTTTGGGGACCTTTGCGAGATCGATCTCGACGCCGGTGCCGCCGCGACTCGCTGTTTCACAGGTTGAGCAGGTGAGTCCCGCCGCTCCCATGTCTTGGATCCCCGCGACGGCATCTGTAGCGAGCAATTCCAGGCAAGCTTCCAGGAGTAATTTCTCCTTAAAGGGGTCGCCGACTTGCACTGCCGGGCGATCTTCGCGGGATTCTTCCGTCAGCTCGCGTGAGGCAAAAGCGGCGCCTGCCAAACCGTCGCGGCCCGTTTCAGCGCCGACATAGAAGACCGGATTGCCGATACCGCTCGCGGCGCCGCGGGCGAGTTGTTCATGTCGTAAAACGCCGAGACAAAAGACGTTTATGAGCGGATTCCCTTCGAAGCTCTCGTCGAAGTAGATCTCGCCGCCAATGGTCGGAACACCGACGCAGTTGCCGTAATGTGCAATGCCTGCGATCACCCCGGTAAAGAGCCGTCGGTTGGCCAGAGTAGCGCGAGCTTCCAGCTTGCGATCTTCATTGGGCCGCAAGCTGGAAGCTCGCGCTACAATCGGGCCGAATCGCAGTGAGTTGAGAAGAAACTCCGGCCGCGCGCCCATGGTGAAGATATCGCGAATGATGCCGCCAACGCCGGTGGCCGCGCCTTGGAAAGGCTCGATTGCGCTTGGGTGGTTGTGGCTCTCGATTTTGAATGCCACCGCCCAGCCGTCACCGATATCGACGACGCCCGCGTTTTCCTCCCCCGCCTTGACGAGAATGTTTGGCCCGCTCGTGGGAAATTTTTTCAGCTCGCGCCGGGAGTTCTTGTAAGAGCAGTGCTCGCTCCACATTACCGAGAAAATGCCGATCTCGGTAAAATTGGGGTCGCGGCCGAGAATCTTCTTGATGCGCTCGAACTCGTCCAGCGTCAGACCGTGTTTCGCAGCGAGTTCAGGTGTGATGGGAGGATCGGCAGTGGCAGGCATCTGCTGCGCACGTTAGCCGATGTGACCAGTCGCTCAACTCGTGAAAGCTTTTGGAGTCAATCGGCGAACTTTTTTTGGCGCGCGAGTGAATAGGGGGTTGCCTTGATCAGTCCAACTTTTCACGACGGACACTCGTCACGAGCCGTCCGGACGCTGCTCGCAATACGAAACTTGGGCAGCGTTAATTCAAAACAAACAAACGAAAGGGAATATTATGAAACGAACAATCCTAAGTCTCGCTTGCGCGTTGATGGCCCCGTTGGCTTTCGCGCAGACAAGCACGACCACGAGTGAAACGACAACCACAAACCCTGCCACGACCACAACCGAAACCACCACGACCACCACGGATGGAACGGTCACGACGTTCACGCCGGGGAAAACGATCGTCGTGAAAACGACTGCGGTTGATCCGATCAGTTATGTTTTGGGCAAGACCGTCCATTACGTAAACAAGGCCGGGAGGGACATCGAAGCCTCGATGATCAAACCCGGCACACGCGTCCATGTCTATTATGACGGCACGGGCGAGACCCGCGTAGTGAATCGAGTCATCGTCGACGAATAATCGCGTTCAGCACGATAACAAGAAGCCGCAGATTCCCGTGTTGGAGTCTGCGGTTTTTTGTGTGCCAAGTGAAAATGTTTCGCTGACCGAGAGCCCGCGCCGTTGCGTTTCACCTCTACATCGGCTACACGATTTCCATGGCTTTTGACTTGAAAGAGATCGTGGCCGCGCGGCTCGGGGAAAACTACCGGCTGCACGAACGCCACCTCAATCGCACCCTCGTGGCCGCGCAACGTGTGATTGGTTTCGACAAGGTGTACGCCCGGGCGGAGGGCGCTTATCTTTATGATATGGATGACACGCCGTATCTCGACTTCCTGAGTGGCTACAGCGTTTTCAACATCGGGCGGAACCATCCGGCGGTGAACAAAGCGATCCGCGATGTGCTCGATATCGATCTGCCGAACATGGTGCAGATGGATTGTTCGCTCCTGAGCGGCCTCTTAGCGGAAGCGATAACAAAACGCACGCCGCCGCATCTCGACGCGATTTTTTTCTGCAACTCCGGCACCGAGGCGATAGAAGGCGCGCTGAAATTTGCGCGCGCAGCCACGCAGCGGAAACGGGTCATTTCGCTCGAGAGCGCTTTTCATGGGCTCAGTCTCGGTTCGCTCTCATTAATGGGTTGCGAAAGTTTTACAGAAGGTTTCGGGCCGCTCATGGAAGGTTTCGAGACACGCGTGGCGCTCGATGATATCGGAGCGCTCGAGCGTGAACTGTCGAAGGACGATGTCGCGGCCTTCGTGATCGAACCGGTGCAAGGCAAGGGCTGCAAATCGCCAAAGACTGATTTCTTCCAGCGCGCCCAGGAGCTTTGCCGGAAACACGGGACGATGTTTATCTGCGACGAAATCCAGACCGGCCTCGGACGCACCGGCAAGATGTTCGGGTTCGAACATTGGGATCTTGAGCCGGATATCATCACGCTCGCGAAGAGTTTGAGCGGTGGCTATGTCCCATGCGGCGCGATCGTAACGCGGCGGGAGATTTATCAAAAGACGTTTAGCCGCATGGACCGATGTGTGGTGCATTCGACCACGTTCGGCCGAAATAATCTCGCGATGGCATGCGGATTGGCCGCGCTCGAAGTGATCGACGACGAGAAACTCGTCGAGAATTCCGCGCGCGTCGGTGCGCTCCTGATGGAGCGAATCGATTCGCTTCGCGCGAAGCATTCCTTCATCAAGGAAGTGCGTGGCAAAGGCCTGATCATTGCGATCGAGTTCCACGAGCCGACCGAATTCAAACTGAAGATGGGTTGGAAGCTGCTGCACAAAGTCGACAAGGTCCTCTTCGCGCAAATGGTCGTGACCCAGATGCTGAGCAAGCATCGCATTCTCACCCAGGTCGCGGGGCATGCGATGGATGTCGTGAAGATTCTGCCGCCTCTTATTATTGGCGGAAAGGAAGTAGAGATGTTCGTCAACGCGCTCGATGACGTGCTGACTGAGTGCCGCAAATTTCCGGGACCAATGTGGGAGATAGGCAACAATTTCGTCCGCCACGCGCTCGGCTCGAAGCGCGCGTTGGCATCAAGCCGTCCGGTGTCGGCGTGATTTGCCTCAGGATTTCGAACTGAGGCAGATCGAGCGCCCACTTTCTTATTGTCGAGCTTTCCGCTGCCGATTACACTTTACGCGAACCCGAGGCCACTCCGCTTCGGTTGACCTCAGGAGCTAATAACATGACCACCGCCACCGTCGAACCTCAGAAAACCGGAACCCAGCTGAGCCAGCTCGAGCAACTGAAGAAATTCACGATCGTCGTGGCCGATACGGGCGACTTCCAAAGCATCAAGGAGTTCAAGCCGCGCGATGCGACCACCAATCCAAGCCTGATCTACGCCGCTACGCAGAAGGAACAATATTTTCACCTGCTCGACGAAGTTCTCGCAGAGCGAAAGAACTCAGGTTTGTCGGGAGCGGCGCAGGTCGAGGACGTGATCGATCATCTCCTCGTCAAATTTGGCTGCGAGATTTTGAAGATTGTGCCCGGCCGTGTTTCCACTGAAACCGACGCCCGCCTCTCGTTCGACGTCGAAGGCTCGATCAATAAAGGGCGCCAACTCATTAAATTGTACGAGGAGCGGGGAATTGACCGGCGGCGGGTGCTGATAAAAATTGCGTCGACCTGGGAAGGGATCAAGGCAGGCGAGGTTTTGGAGAAGGAAGGGATTAACTGTAATCTGACGCTGATGTTCTCGTTGCCGCAAGCTGTGCGATGCGCGGAGGGCGGAATCGAACTCATCTCGCCCTTCGTCGGCCGGATTTACGATTGGTACAAGGCGGCGAACAAGCGGGAGTATACCGGCGCCGAAGACCCGGGCGTGCAGTCGGTGCAGGAGATTTACACCTACTACAAAAAGTTCGGACACAAGACGGAAGTGATGGGGGCCAGCTTCCGCAATGTGAGCCAGATTCTGGAACTGGCGGGTTGCGACTTGCTCACAATCAGCCCGGACCTGTTGGAAAAACTGGCCGCGTCCTCCGAGCCGGTCGAGCGCAAGCTCGATCCGGAAAGGGCGAAGGGCGCTAACGTGGAACGCCTCGAGATGGACGAGAAAAAATTCCGATACTTGTTCAACGACAATGCGATGGCGACCGAGAAGACTTCTGAAGGCATCCGCAAGTTTTCCGCCGACATTGTGAAGCTGGAGAAATTCGTCGCCGGCAAGATCAGGTAGGTGTTCAACGTCGTCCTGATCGAGCCCGAAATTCCGCCGAATACCGGCAACATCGGCCGACTTTGTCTCGCGACCGGGTCCACGCTGCATCTGGTTAAGCCGCTTGGGTTCTCGACCGACGATCGCGAACTCAAAAGGGCCGGACTCGATTATTGGAAGGAAGTGGACGTGCGGTTTTGGGATTCTTTCGAGGGCCTGCAGCACGCGCACGGACCCGACGCACGCTCGTTTCTACTCACGACAAAATCAGACCGTGCGTACTACACCGTTTGCTTTCAACCCGGAGATTTTCTCGTCTTTGGACGCGAGACGAAGGGCTTGCCCGAGACTTTGCTGGCAGCCAATCCAAAACAATTGCTCACGATTCCCATGCACGGGACGCGCAGCCTGAATCTCGCCACGGCGGTTGCGATTGTTTTGTTTGAAGCGATGCGGCAACAGCGTTGATCGCGACCGGCACTCTCGCCACCCACTAGTGGGTCGTGCAGCACGGCCCTGCCGGACCGCGGCTACAACCGAATAAACGGCGAATTCCGTATTGTTGTTATCCCGGGTTGAATAAATCAGTGGGACTAGAGGTCTAACTCTTCGACCAAAAAATATGAAAACATTCCTTCTTTTAGCATTTTCTTTCAGCATCGCGCTGGCGCACGTCGTCAACGCCGAGGACCAGGACAAGGTTAAGGCAGCACCGAAGACTCGCTCTCATGTGCAGGCCTCACAGCACGTGGCGCCACAGCACGTGGCCCCGCAGCATGTGGCCCCGCAGCACGTAGGCCCGTCGCGAACCACCGTTTCGCGGGTGCCGCACATCAATCAGACGACGGTGCAGGCAAATCAACACCATCCGCAAGTGCAGTCCACGGCGCGCATTCACACGAAGCCAATAATCCCTAACACCAATGCGCCGCGGACGGCTTCGACTGTCCAAGCGGATGCCAACCTGCGGAACAAGAATTGGCAGAACAAGAATAATCAGAACACCACGCTGCAGAAAAAGAACTGGCAGAACCAGAACCGGACCAGCAATAGTTGGGCGCAGGCGCGCGGCCGGCATAATCACGAACATCATGACCGCAATTGGTGGAGGAGCCACTTTACTAGATTCGCGCTCTTCGGCAGCGGGTATTATTTCTGGGACGGTGGTTATTGGTACCCGGCCTACGGTTACGATTCCGGCTATGACACCTACGCCTACAACGAACCGATCTATGGCTACAATAATTTGGATCCCGGGCAGGTAATCTCAAGTGTGCAGACCCAGCTCCAGCGGCTTGGCTATTACCGCTACGCGGTGGACGGCCAGATGGGCCCGGCGACACGCGCGGCGATCGCGAACTATCAGCGCGACAACGGCCTGTCGATCACCTCCGCTATTGACGAGCCAACGCTCGACTCGCTCGGACTCGGCTAACAAATTACGTCCCTTTAGAAGCCGCACGATGGGTCACCCATCGTGCGGCTTTTTCCTGACGAGGTGGATTGCGCGCAGCGTCGATTCGGCCAATGCTGATGCCCGATGACTCAACCGCAACTCGTGGCCAATGATCTGCGCCGATCTTTTCGGATCGGCTCACGCCGAATCGAGGTCCTGCGCGGCATCTCTTTGGTGGTCAAGCAAGGTGAAGCAGTGTTTCTTTGCGGCGCTTCGGGTGCGGGCAAGACGACACTGCTTTATACGCTCGCCGGATTGGAGCGCCCGGAATCAGGCACGGTGGAATTCGAGGGCCGTCGTCTTTACAGCGGCAGCGCCTCGTCCCAAGCCCAGTTGCGGAACCGGAAAATGGGATTCGTTTTCCAGGGATATTTTTTGCTGCCAGAGCTAACCGCGCTGGAAAACGTCATGCTGCCAGGAATGATCAGCGGAAAAAGAAAGCAAGCGGCGGCAGAAGCCAGCCTGAGCGATGTAGGTCTGGCTGAACGATTGCATCATCTGCCGGCCGAACTTTCCGGGGGCGAGCAACAGCGTGTGGCCATCGCGCGTGCTCTGACGAATGATCCGGATATCATTTTCGCGGATGAGCCGACGGGCAACCTGGATTCGAAGACCGGCGATGCCATCATCGACCTTTTGCTCGAACTAGCGCGCGGCCGGAAAAAAACCTTGCTGGTCGTGACGCACGATTCCCGGCTCGCGGAGCTGGGTGACCGGCAATTGCGGATCGTGGATGGATTGCTGGCGTGAAGAGTTAACGATTTAACTCTTTTGCTTGAATTGCCTGCCGAACCGCCGAACGTTTTTTTGTGCTTACAAAAACTTCGACAGCTGGCGCTGGTGCGATGGTCATCGATGAACCGAAACAGAGCGGCGCAACTCCGAAGGCCGCGGTCAAGCCCGCGATTGAAACGCAGGCGAACTCATCAAGTTCCAACACCAAGGAATCGAGAATTTACATCGATGGGAAATTTTTCCCGGAAGCCGACGCGAAGATCTCCGTCTTTGATCACGGCCTGCTTTATGGTGACGGAATCTTTGAAGGAATTCGCTTTTACAACGGGCGCGTCTTCCGGCTGGAAGAACATCTTGAGCGGTTGTGGGATTCCGCCCGCTCAATCTGTCTCGAGATTCCGATTGGCCGCGGAGAGATGACGGAAGCTCTCTTGGAAACGATTCGGCAAAATGGTTTGAACGAAGGCTACATCCGCCTCGTCGTGACCCGCGGCGTAGGCAACCTGGGCCTGAACCCGACGCAATGTAACCGACCGAGCGTGATCATTATTGCAACAACGATCGCGCTCTATTCAAAGGAAGTCTGTGAAACTGGTTTGACCGTGGTGACCTGCGCCACCCGGCGCACGGGAGCCGCCGCGCTCAATCCTGCCGTGAAATCGCTCAATTATCTGAACAACGTGATGGCACGCATTGAAGCGAACCTGGCTGGCGCCGATGAAGCTCTCATGTTGAACGAAGCGGGAAACGTGGCCGAATGCACGGCGGACAACGTCTTCATCATCAAGCGCGGGCAGATCTTCACTCCGCCGATTAGCGCGGGTGCGCTGCGGGGGATCACACGTTCCGTAATTTTTGATATCGCGGCGGAACTTGGCCTCAAGATCAGTGAGACGGACATCACGCGTCACGACGTCTTTGTTGCGGATGAATGCTTTCTCACCGGCACGGCCGCCGAACTGATCCCGGTGATCAAGGCGGATGGACGCATGATCGGAAACGGCAAGCCTGGCTCGATCACCCTGAAAATGATCGGTCGCTTCCGTGAACTAACACGCGAAACGGGCACTCCGATTTTTGTATAACCCTGAGCGGATGCGCAATCGGCGCAGAAGGTGCTCCCAGATGTCCGGGGTTGAATGTTTCCGGCAATTTGAGGTCTAATCTAGAGAGATGTTGTGCGACGTTTGCAAATGCAATGATGCGACAGTTTTTCTGACGCAAATCCTCGAGGGCAAAATGCAGAAGGTTAATCTCTGCGATGCCTGCTCGAAGGAAAAAGGCGTGCAGGATCCGACCGGCTTCGCTTTGGCCGATCTACTTCTCGGCATTGGCGCCGCCGAGGAGATCGAGAAAGGAGCGCCTTCGCAAAAGTGTCCGGTCTGCGGTTTTACCCAGGCTGATTTCAAGAAAACCGGCCGGCTCGGTTGCAGCGTGTGTTACGTTACGTTTGCGGAAGGTCTGGGAGGTTTACTTAAGGCAATGCACAAGGGCACCGAGCACGTGGGCAAACTTCCCCAGCGCGCTCATCGTGAGATCGAGCTGGGCGATCGCATGCGCGCCCTAACCGACGATTTGGAAAAAGCGGTCGCGGCAGAAAATTACGAGAGCGCCGCGGCGTTGCGCGATCAGATCAAACAGCTCGAACACGAGAAGGCCATTTAAAGAATGAGATTTTCCAACGTCATGGCGACCGGCGGCGAATGGTTACGCGGCGAAGGGCCGCATCATCAAATCGTGATCAGCAGCCGCGTCCGCCTCGCGCGAAATCTTCGGCAACGCGCCTTTCCTGGCTGGGCTAAGAAAGCCGAGCGCACTCAAATTCTCGAGTTGATCAAACCGCGCGTCGAGGAGTTGCCGGAAATGCAGGACTCGTTTTCAGAACTGTTGCAGGATCTTTCGGCGCTGGAAAAGCAAGTCCTGGTTGAGCGGCATCTCATCAGTCGCGAGCATGCCGCGAAAAGCGTGGGCAGCGCCGTCATCATGAATCGCCGCCAGACGCTCAGCATCATGGTGAACGAGGAGGACCATTTGCGGATGCAATCAATCCGCTCCGGTCTGCAACTAAAAAGCGCGTTCAAGCTGGTCGATAAAGTCGACAGCACACTCGAGGCGAAGCTCGATTTCGCCTACGACGCGCGCCTCGGTTACTTGACTGCGTGTCCGACCAACGTCGGCACCGGCATGCGGGCCTCGGCGATGCTGCATCTTCCGGGTCTTGTTCTGAGTGAGATGATCAACCAGGTCATTCAGGCGGTAAACAAGATTGGTCTCGCCGTTCGCGGTCTATATGGAGAAGGCACCGAGGCGATGGGGAATCTCTTTCAAATCTCGAATCAGACCACGCTGGGCGAGAAGGAGGACGAGATTATCAACCGCCTCAGCAAGGTGATCGAGACGATCATCGAGAAAGAGCACGACGCGCGGCAGATGCTGATTCAGAAAAAATCGAACACGCTCTGGGACCAGATCGGGCGCGCCTATGGGGTGCTGACTTTCGCCCATGCGATGACCTCAAAAGAAGCTCTTAATCTTCTCTCGATTATTAAACTTGGCGTCGATCTCGGCGCGTTCCCCGAAGATCGCCGTCTGCCTATCGACGAGCTCTTCATCGATACGCAACCTGCGCACCTGCAAAAAAGTTCTCAACAAAAACTAAATGCCGAGGAACGCGACCATTTGCGCGCCCAAATTATCCGCGAGCGTTTGCGAGTGTTCCCCAAGCCTGATATTAGTAAAGTGGCACGAGAGTCGGAGAACGGATCGATTCCTGAGCCGCAAAACAATGAATAATTTTACGCCGCGAGCCCAGCAGGTTTTGGCGCTAGCTCGCAAAGAAGCTGACCGCTTCAACCATAATTACGTCGGGACCGAGCATCTGTTGCTTGGTCTGATCAAGCTCGGGCAGGGCGTTGCCGTCAACGTCCTGCAGAAGATGGGTCTCGACCTCGAAACCGTGCGGATGGAAGTCGAGAAGCAAGTCGGTTCCGGGCCGGAGACCAAGATGGTCGGCAACATTCCGTACACGCCGCGCGTGAAAAAAGTCCTCGCGCTCGCGGGCAAGGAAGCGAAAGCGCTCAATCATTCCTACGTCGGGACCGAGCACATTTTGCTGGGCCTTTTGCGGGAAGGTGAAGGCGTCGCGGCGCGCGTGCTCAAGAGTCTGGAAGTAGATATCGAGCGGACTCGCAACGAAATCCTTAAAGAGCTCGATCCCAATTTCACCCCGCCGGAATCGGAGCAGGAAGGTGGCGGCGAGCCGTCATCCAAGAAAGATGTGAAGACGCCGGCATTGCGCGCCTTTGGACGGGATCTGACGGAATTGGCGAAGAAGAATGAGCTCGACCCTGTCATTGGCCGGCACAACGAAATAGAGCGTGTCATTCAGGTGCTCTGCCGGCGCACGAAGAACAATCCAGTTTTGCTCGGGGAGGCGGGCGTCGGAAAAACCGCGATTGCGGAAGGTCTGGCCCAGGAAATCGCGAGCGGAAATGTGCCGGAATTATTGCGCGACAAGAAAGTGATCACCCTCGATCTGGCGCTCATGGTCGCCGGAACAAAATATCGCGGCCAGTTTGAAGAGCGAATCAAAGCGGTCATGGATGAGATCCGTCGGTCCAAGAATGTCATCCTGTTTATCGACGAACTGCACACGATTGTCGGNNTGAGCCGCGGCGAACTGCAATGCATCGGCGCCACGACGCTGAACGAATACCGCAAATATATTGAAAAGGACGCAGCCCTGGAGCGCCGTTTCCAGACGGTGAAAGTCGACGCGCCCACGGTTGAAGAAACAATTCTGATTCTCAAAGGATTGCGGCCGAAATACGAAGCGCACCACAAGGCAAAGCTGACTGACGAAGCGCTCGAATCCGCGGTGAAACTTTCCGAGCGCTATATCACGGGGCGTTTCCTTCCGGACAAAGCGATTGATGTCATGGATGAAGCTGGCGCGCGCGCGCGCATCAACGCGATGACGCGCCCGCCGGACGTGAAGGAAATCGAAAAGGAAATCGAGGACATTCGCGTCGAGAAAGAAGCGGCGATCAAGGCCCAGGATTTTGAGAAAGCCGCGGCCCTTCGTGACAAGGAAAAGCAAACGAAGGAGAAGCTCGACGGTATTCTGGCCCGCTGGCGCGAGGAGCGGGAAGAGAAGGAAGTGCTCGTGACCGCGGACGACATGATGCACATCGTTTCGAAGGTGACCGGTGTGCCGCTTCAGAGAATGGAACAGAAGGAGACGCAGAAACTGCTCGCGATGGAAGCTGAGTTGAAGCAACGCGTGATCGGCCAGGACGAAGCCGTAACCGCCATCAGCAAAGCCTTGCGGCGCTCGCGAGCCGATCTAAAAGATCCGAAGCGGCCGATCGGATCGTTCGTGTTTTTGGGACCGACCGGTGTCGGCAAGACATTCCTGGCCCGCACGCTCGCGGAATTCATGTTCGGCGACTCCGATGCCTTGATCCAGATCGACATGTCGGAGTACATGGAGAAATTCACCGCGTCGCGTTTGATTGGTTCGCCTCCAGGTTATGTCGGGTACGAGGAAGGCGGCCAGCTTTCCGAGGCGGTCCGGCGCCGGCCCTATTCGGTGGTGCTTTTTGATGAGATCGAGAAAGCGCACCCCGATGTAATGCATTTGCTTCTCCAGATTTTGGAGGACGGGAAGGTGACTGACTCGTTAGGCCGGAAGATCGATTTCCGGAATACGATTATTATCATGACGTCAAACGTCGGTGCCGATCTCATCCGGCGTCAGACCACGATGGGCTTTGGCGCGCCGAAGGACTCGCAGGATTACGAGACGATGCGCGACAAGATTCTCGAGGAAACCAAGCGCGTCTTTAAGCCGGAGTTCCTCAATCGTCTCGATGAGATCATTGTCTTCCGCACACTGAGCAAGCCGGATCTCCTGAAAATCGTCGATCTGGAAGTCGACAAGGTGAAGCGCCGCCTGAAGCTGAAGGAAATCGAGATTGTGCTGGACGAGCCTGCGCACGAGCTCGTGATCAACAAGGGATACGATCCAACTTACGGCGCGCGCCCGATGCGGCGTGCCGTTGAACGCTATCTCGAGGATCCGCTCGCGGAAGAGTTACTCAAGGGGACCGTAAAAGCAGGCGACATCGTGGAAGTGACGGTCGCAGGCGACGACAAGCTCGCGTTCCACGTGGCCGAGCCGCAAGGCACCGCGGCGAGCGCGAGTTGAGGTAGGGCAAGCTTCCAGCTTGTTTCTTTCTTAAACGAAAGCTGGAAGCTTGCCCTACTTTCACGCTCGGGGATGCGCGTCAGTGTAGGCTTTCTTTAATCGTTCGACGGTGAGGTGCGTGTAAATCTGCGTGGTGGAGAGGCTGGCGTGGCCGAGCAACGCCTGCACGCTGCGCAAATCCGCACCGCTATCGAGCAGATGCGTGGCAAAACTGTGCCGGAGCTTGTGTGGACTGAGCGCGATTGGGATCGAAGTGTGACGCAGATAGCGCTTCAGAATGAGCCAGATCGAGCGTGGCGAAATCCGGCGACGCGATTTGTTGATGAAAAGTGGACCAGCGTGGACGTTGGCCGCCGATCGATAGTGGGAGACGGCCTCCAAGGCGGGCGCGCCGACTGGGCAGACGCGCTCCTTTCGTCCCTTGCCCAGAACACGGACCGACTCGGTATAGATATCCAAATCGGCGACATTCAGGGAGGCGAGTTCAGTCAAGCGCAAACCGCTGCTGTAAAACAGTTCGAGGATGGCGGCGTCGCGCAATGGCATCCAGGCCGGCGCAGCCCGATGCTTCGGGGCGCGGAGGGGCGCGGCGAGTAGCTCTTCGATCTGCTGGCGCGTTAAAACGAGCGGCAGTTTTTTTTCCGGTTTCGGAAGTTGCAACTCGCGCACCGGATCTTTGCGGAAATTTTTTCGTTCAATTAGAAAGCGATAGAAGGTGCGAAACGCGGAAAATTGCAGTCGAATGTAAGAACGCGCCTGGCTCTTTTTCATCAGCTCGAAGAGATAATCGCGGAAATCATCCGCGCAGCAGTTTCGCCAGGAACGGACATTCTTTTGGGCACGGAAATCCTCCAGCGCCTGACGATAGGCGATCAGGGTGCGTGGCGAGACGTTTCGCTCGACTTCGAGGTAACGCAAAAACTCCTCGGCGAGCGGATCCCGGGAGTCACGCGCAGACACAATGGCTACTCGGGCTTTTCGATGGCGGTGCGGCTGGTCGCGGCCCGAGCGCGATCGCTAAACTGGCTTTTGAAAATCGGCGCGGGATTGGTCGAAACGAGTTCGTATTTTTTCAGAACGAACTCAGGATAGAAGCCATTGCTCCCCGCATCGTAAACTGTGTCGCCGCTAAAGCGGCCGTAAAGCTTGTATTCGTAATTGTTATCAGCGCCGAAATTTAGCTGTTCACGATCCGGCGCGAGCTTTTCCTTCTCATTGAACACGACCAGCTGCGCAGCGCTCCAGGGTTGACCAGGCTTTCGCACGTATCCCCAAAACTTGAACTGCGGTATTTTGTAATAGCGGCGGCCGATAAAATAGTCGCCCGGTGCTTCCGCCTGGATATTCTGCGCCGCGATGACGCGTGCCTGCTGGATTCCTTGCGGCATGGGGCTTTCGCAGCTTGCGAGAAAAAATGCCGCGAGAAAAACGTCGACCGCGAAAATGAAGCGAAGCGCGCGATTGGTCATGGACAAGTTCCCTCTATCGCAGACCGGTCCCGCGCGCAATCGCATCTATGGCGATTCAAATTTTGCATCGCGCCGGCGTTGCTCCTAAAATACAGGCCGTGTTCGAACTGGAAGTCTATGCGCCCGGGACTGGAAAAAGCCAAATTTGTCGGAGCGATTCCGCCGGAGCTTCGACCGAAGGCAAAGACCCCACCTCTGCGCGCCTAACGAGTGCAGTGCTGGAGTGAGTTGGTCACCGGAACGCCATGATCTTTGCTCGACTTTTCACGGTCCTCGGCTCGCCGGTGGTTTCGTTCTTCACCCACGTCGGTGAGGTGGTGCTCTTGGCGAGTGAAACTTTCACGTCGGTGATCGCGCACAAAATTCGCTGGCGTTTGTTTCTCCACCAGATCGTCGAGATCGG
>PNAS01000053.1 GCA_003169695.1 Spartobacteria bacterium | reverse complement strand
ACGATCAAATGGATGTGATCTACCGCAGGTATAATTGTCACCGGCACATCTTTCCCGGCCTGCTTCAGAATCTCGGCGAAACGGTTTGGATAATAGACCTCGTCGTTCTCGCCGATCAGAAGTCGGAACGGCTGGCGCATGTTGCGTAGGTCGGCCAGATAGTCTTGGTGCGGCCGAAAGTTGGTTTGCAGCGCAAAAGAATATTCCGAGGTCAAAATCGCCTTGGTCTTTTCGCTCACGGCGAAGCGGAGAACGGGGAGCGAATTGAAGTTGCGGACACCGAATCCATTTAGAATCGAAAGCGCGACGATGCGCGGAACACCCACACTCGCCCAACCTCCGCCGGCCGGCCGTATGCTCGGTGAATCCTGACTCAAAAACGGAGCCATAAACAAATAGCTTTGAAAAAGATCCTGCCCACTGCTGCCCGCACACCGTAGGACAAATCCGCCACCGGAAGAGAAGCCGGCCAAGGTCACAGGCGCTGGCGGTGAAACCGCACGCATGAAGTCAGTGAGATCATCTTCCAATTGTCCGATATAGCCAATCTGGCCCTTGTCGCCGGAACCACCATGGCCCCGGATATCCAGCGCATAGGTCGTAAACCCAGCGGCGCTCAGTTCCTTAGCCATCGGGTGCATGCTGGAGCTGGTGGCCGATGAGCCATGAATCAACACCACGCTGCCCTGACTCGGAACTGAGGTCGCGAGAGCATAAGACCGGTAGGCCAGCATTGTTCCGTCCCGAGCCGTGAACCTGGAGAGCTGAGGCAAATCGGAAAAATCCACCGAGTCAAATGGATCGGTGATGGTTCCCATCGGATGCGGCGTGCCGGGCCCTCCGAAAATGATAGCGAGAGCGAAAATAGCCACGACAAAACCTAGGCCGACTATAAGGACGCGCTTTACCATCTAACGAGAACAAGATCAGCGGCGGCTACCGGAAGCGAGCGCCAAGTCGAAGTGGAAGTGTCTTAATCATTGGAAAACGTGATCGCACGGCGGGTAGCCGTTCGCTGCATCGTCTGGTTAGGCCTTGATGCGTCACTCGACGAAGCATGAGAGCGAAAGTCACTGGGCTTCGGCAAGCTCTTTAAGAGTTTTGAGAACACTGTTTTCCTCGGCAGCAGCGTCCGAGCCGCCATCACCAGTCCCATGGCGGGGATCGGCCTGAGTGATGGTGAGTGTTGTGCTTCCACCTGCCTCGTTGAGCGCGTAGGACATAAAAAAGTAATTTTCCGGAGAGTCCGCCAGGTCTGGTCGCGGGGCGAAGAGAGAATACTTTAGAAGCTTGGTCGGCGCGAACTCTAGCACCGTTCCCCATTGTTCGAACACTTGGCCCTCCCACTCGCTGCGAAAGTGAATACGCGTGCCAGGCTCCCACGTTGTAATGAGCTCGGAGCCGTATTGCCACAGCCTTACCAGTTCGGGTTTGGTGAGGATGTCCCAGACCTTCTCGGCTGGCGCGTTGATTGCGATTTGGGAAGTGGTCGTATGCATGGTGAGTTTGTTGCTGGCCTAACGAGACCCAAGATCAGCCACCGCGGGGGAGAGCGAGCGTGGCTTGCAATGGGAGTGTTTTCATAATCTAAAGCGGGGCATCCGAGCGGCCAGCGGTTGGCTGCAGCGCCTGGTTGGGCCTTTCGCGAACCACGACAGTTCCAGCTATGAAGTCGTGCAAGGCTCGCCTTTTTCGGTTGGTGAGCAGCACTATGAACTCACTCCACATCCAAATCTGCTGTGTGATCTGCAACGGCTTGAACCAGGCCGGTGCGAGTTGCACGAGACGCTGCGAGCGCTCCATAAACGAGAGGGCGTGATACTCTGCATCCGTCATGCTGAATAGCGCGGGCAGAAATGCAATGGACAAAAGCGTCCCAAGCAGAAACTCAGGAGCGAATCGCAGAACTGCCTCGCGATATCCTACCGGATCACCGCCAAGGTTCCGAATGCGAAGCCGCATGATGAGCTTGCCAGGTGTGCCTCCGAAGCGACGCACCAAGTAGACGTTATAGAACAGCCCAATGAGAGTTCCGGGAAAGAAGTAGTAAATCCCGAAAAGCCTGGAGCGCTGGCTTGCCCAGAATACGAACGCCGCAAGTGGCAACATTACAAATAAGTCGAGCCAGAATGCATCGAAGCGAACCCAAAAGCCGCCGTAATTGAGTGGACGTTCGTCTTCGTTCATAGGTCTAACGAGAACAAGATCAGCGACGGCTACCGGGAGCGAGCGCCAATCGAAGTGGAGATGTCTTGATCATGGAAATGTTGTCGAGGAGCGGGTAGCCGTTCGCTGCATCGCCTGGTTAGGTGTTGGTGGGCGGTGTAAGAATCACGCGCTTCGACTCGCCGTCGCTCACATGCACTTTGCCGGTCAGTGCGCTGCCCGTCTGCTCGATAGGAAAAAACTGCATACCAGTCGGAACTCCCCATGTGACTTGTGTGACGACATAATAGTCTCCAGCAGGAAGGCCACTAAACTCGAAATTCCCATTACCGTCGGCCACGGTGGAGCGTGAATGCTGCATCATTCGCTCATCTCCAGCCTTCATCGGCTTGCCGCCTTTGATGGAGGTCTGGTACCACTCAGTCGTCATTGAGGTGACGGGGTAGAGCCAGACCGTGTTGCCTGCGGCATACTTCACATCGCCGCCGACGGTCTTGGCGAACGCTTGACCCGTGATGCGTGCAGAACCGCTGCCCGCATATCGCGCGTATTCGGCGGCGTCGTACTTTGCGACGCGCTCTTGTTGTGGAACTGCGCAGCTGGCGAGCGCGAGAGCGAGGAGTGTGAGTGGGATTTTCATGATTTGTTGATGCGATGATAAACTATGCGCGTAAACACCTAACGAGACAGAGCTCAGCCGCGGCGAGCGAGAGCGTGCGAGGCTGCGGGTGGAAGGGTTTTAGTCATGTGAAACTGGATAGTACGACGGCTCGCCGTCGGCTGCAGCGATTGGTTAGATGGTTGGGGTGGCCTCACGAAATGCGTTGGTGAAAGAATGCTGCCAGCCATGTGCCGAATAGCAGAGAACAGGCGACTAAACCTAATGCAAGCAAAATGGGCAGAGCGAAGTGAGCGATGGGATGTAACCGCAATGGCAAGGCGCGGTTAAACGCAACAACAAAGATGGCACCGAAGCCGAGCGAAAGAATCGGAAACAAAAAAGGAAGCAGGAAGCCAGCAATGCTGCGTGGAGGCTGGTGCGAGATGGTCATAGACAACGCTGCGACCAAGATGATACACAGTGGAAAACCAAGAGTAACTGGCTGAAGCGGCTTCACCATCTAACGAGAATTAGACGAAAAAGTTTCGTCTAACTCGGAACGTGTCTGGGCAAGAAGAGGCAAAAGGCTGTATGCGAATTGGAGGAGATCGAGGCTGAACATTGGAGGGTGTGACCAGACCTTACATCGCTTCGATGGCACAATACCAACACTTTCTTGGTTTGGTTTCCTCCGCCTGCTCGCGAGCTTTTTCGGAATTGGACAGCTCGCCACCGGCGGAGCCGATCCTCAGCCACAGGACGAGTCACTCGATGATTTCGCTCCGCTGGCCTACCTGTTCGCCGTGTGGCGAAGCCGACTTTGGCATCGTCGGGTGGATCGCAGACCGTAGAATTTGGACGTGCTGTGGTCCCTCTAGTCGCGGCCCCCCGCGCGCCGCCAGATTTCCGGGGGGGATTGGGGGCCGGGATCTCGATCAGGCTCGCGGGGGGGGAATTTACACGAGGTCTTCACTTAAGACTACGGGGTTTGCAGACCTAAGTTGGAAGAGACTTGCGATTTCTCCTATTTTCTTTTCCGGAAGTGGGAAAAGGGATGCGAATGGCGAATGCCTTGAATGAGTGACGCTCCGCCTTCAGTCGCCGCAGCGACCTGCGCGAGACAGGTGGGCGCTTGCCACACTGACGTTTTCGGCGTAGGCGGGTTGGACATTGGACGTTGATTCTCTGCAGGAAATGAAATCTCGATACGACGTGGTCATCCTTGGCGCCGGGCACAATGGTCTCGTGGCGGCGGCGTACCTGGCAGACGCGGGATTGAGTGTCCTGCTCCTGGAGAAAAACGATTACATCGGCGGAGCCACGACTTCGAAGAAGGTGTTCCCTGACTACGACGCGCATCTGTCGCGCTACTCTTACCTGGTCAGCCTGTTCCCGGAGAAAATCGTTCGCGATCTGGGCTTGAACCTCGAGCTGCGCAGACGTGCGACCGGGTCGTTCACACCCTACCTTAAGAACGGCCGCCACGACGGCTTGCTCTTAAGCAATGTCTCGGAAGAAGTAAGCCGCCAGTCGGTCTTTGAGTTAACCGGAAGTTTTACAGAATTCGAGCAGCTCCAAAAATTCTACGGCCTGGCCCGTGTCTTTGCTGAAAATGTCTGGGACACGATGCTGGAGCCGCTAGTTGCTAAGGAAGATTTCCGGCGCCGCTTCGACGCGGACGACGCGCGGCGCGAAGCCTGGCGCAGTTTGGCGGAAGAGCCGCTTGGCCGCGCGATCGAACGTTACCTGCACAACGACCTGGTGCGCGGCCTGGTGTTCACGGACGCGAAGATCGGCGTCTTCACTCATCCGCACGATGAGACGCTGTTGCAGAACCGTTGTTTTCTTTACCACCTCATCGGCAACAGGACCGGCGAATGGAAGGTACCCGTCGGTGGAATGGGTAGTGTGGCGCGCGAGTTGGAAAGGGCGGCGCGCCAGAGCGGCGCCGAGATGTTCACGCGCGTGAACGTTCGCACGCTCGATATCACGGGGAAAAAGCGGAGCGTCGAGTTTGAGTTGGACGGAAAAGCGCAAACGGTCGAGGCGCGGTTTCTTCTGGTAAACTTTGGCTTGAACGTCCTGGCGAAGCTGTTGGGCAAACCGTATCAGCCGGATGCGACGGATGAGGGTTCCGTGTTCAAGATCAACATGCTCCTGCGCCGGTTGCCGAAGTTAAAAGCGACGCGTTACGCGGAGACCGAGGCCTTCTGTGGCACATTTCATATCGACGAAGGCTACAAGGAAATGAAGGCGAGCTATGACCAAGCAAAGCAGGGGAAGCTGCCCGACAAATTGCCCTCCGAGGTTTATTGTCACACGCTCACCGACGACAGCATTCTCTCTCCGGAGCTGCGCGCGCAGGGTTTCCACACCATGACGTTGTTCGGCCTTGATACTCCCTGGCCTTTGTTTGCCGGGAACAATGAGATGATGCGGCGGCGGGCTGAACAAAGGTTCGTGGACGGATTGGACGGCTGGCTGGCGGAGCCGCTGGAAGATTGCCTCGCGATAGCTCGTGACGGCAGTCTCTGCATCGAAGGCAAGAGTCCTGTCGACATCGAGGAAGCGCTCGGCCTTTACCACGGCAACATCTTCCAGACCGCGCCGACATTTCCTTTTGCCGAACGGAAAGAACAAGCCGGCACGTGGGGTGTCGAGACGGAGTTAGAGAATGTGTTTCTCTGCGGCTCAAGCGCCCAGCGCGGCGGCGCCGTCAGCGGCATTCCCGGTCACAACGCAGCGAAGAAGGTGCTGGGAATGATCAATGGAAGTTAGTTAATCCGCAGATGAGATGGCCAAATCTTTAAAGAGTTGGTGGCATTTTGTTTTAATCGCGGATGATGCGGGTGGGCCCGGATGTAATCAGTTTCCGGCTTCTGTATCCACGCGATCCGCGATTGATAAGCTAATCCCGAGCTGTCTTCGCTGCCTTGGGCGCGAGTGAGGCGACGATTTTTTGAAAACGCGCATCGTCTCGAAGCGAGTCCCATTGTGGGTAGAGCTTTAGTTCGCCATAGGTCACGCCGCTTGGAATTTGCGCGGCAATGGCCAATTGTTCGAGCGCCAAATCTTTCTCGCCCGTCCAGGCATAGATCATGGCCAGGTTGGTGATGTAGTTAGGGCCGTCCATCGCATCCTTGGCGATTGGCAGCAATTCGCAGGCGCGGCGGCCTTCGCGAATGGCGTCTTCCTTTCGCCCGAGACCTGCGTCGATCAGGCCGAGCCGGCTCCAGGCTGGCGCGTAATCGGGTTGATCGCTCACGGATTTCTCTTCAATCACGCGCGCGGCGGTGAAGGCCGCTTGCGCTTTAGCTTCATCGCCGAAAGTGCGGGCGGCGAGGCCGACAAACCAGTCGCGTGCCCAAAGAGAGTTATTGTAGGTGTCGCGCAGACCCTCGGCGCGGATGGACTGGAACGCGCGAGTGACCATAGTGGAATCGCGTTCGGCCAGCGCGCAATTGAAAAGGCCGTTCGCGATGTCGGTGGCCGCCTTCGGGTCTTCATTCACGATTGCGAAAAGCTGGGCGCGCCAAGGTTGGAGGTCGGCGCGCTCGGAGAATGGGATTTGCGCGAGCTGCGTCCGCGCGAATTGATCCTGGGGCTTGACTGCGAGGGCGCGCTCGTACATCCGGGCTGATTCGGAAAACTGGCGTAATGCCTGGTAGGTAAATGCCGTTTCTACCAAAAAGCGGAAGTTGCGCGGGTCGAGCTCGACGCCGCGCTGCCAATTGCGCATCGACTCAGCCCAGCGACCTTGACGGCGATCGATGGCAGCGGTGTAGATATAGATAAGAGCACTATTCGGGAGCGTGGCGCGGGCGAGTTCCAGTTCGGAGCGGGCCCGATCGTAATCCCGGAAGGCCTTATAAGAATAGTCCGCTTGCATGAGATGGACTTCACCTGCGTCGGGGTGGAAATGGACCGCTTTCTCAATGGCCACCCGCGCTAACTCAAGGCGGGCCGCGCTGTGGTCGAACCCTTGCCAGTAGAGGTCGATGTTAGCCGTGACGAGAAGACCATATGCGGGCAGGAAGTGCGGATCGCGGGTGAGCGCTTCGTCGAGCAGGACCACCGCCTGGAGTAGACCTTCCTTCGCATCGGGATTCGAGGCTAACTCGACAAGCTGCCACGCTTGGCGAAAGAGTTTTTCGGCGACGAGGTCGGTGGTAGGCGCCTCTGCCATAGCCACTCTCTCTCGCGACGACATCTGAACCTGGAGTTGGTCAGCGATTGTCTTGGCGATCTCGCTTTGAATCGCAAACACGTCAGCCAGATCGCGATCGTAAGTCTGCGCCCAAAGATGTGTATCGGTGCGGGTATCGATGAGCTGGGCGTTGACCCGGATGCGGTTGTCAATTCGCTGCACACTGCCCTCCAGGATGTTGGCGACCCCCAGTTGCTGACCGATTTCGCGCAGGTTGCGTTTCCGAGGGGTTTTGTACTGCATCACACTAGTGCGGCTGATCACTTTGAGGTCCGCGATCTTCGCGAGGGCGGTGAGGATCTCATCCTGGACCCCATCGGCGAAGAACGCAGCCTCCTGATTCGCGCTCAAATTTTCGAAGGGGAGGACTGCGACGCTTTTCGCTGGAGCGGCTGTCGCCTTGATCCTTGGCGCGGCGGGACTCTCCAGCGAATGCGGTGCCGCTGGTGGGAAAAATATCCAATAGGCGATGGCCAACACCACCGCCGAAAAGAAAAGGACCGTTAGCAACGTATTCCGCGCGGGAAGCGGACTCAGCCGAACAGCGCCGTCGGCCGTCCGCCGCTTCGGGGTTTTGCCTTTGAACTTCTCGGGCAACGCCGGGTTCCCAATTTCGTCGGTGTAGAGGTTAACGACCGCAACAATTACGTTATGCTTCACTTCGCATTCGCCGAGGTCGTGCAGGTTCGGCTGCCAGTGTCTGTATTGCGCCAGATCTTCCGCCACGCGTTTCGAGAGAAGAATGTGCCCGGCGTCTCCGCAATCCATCACGCGCTGGGCCATGTTCATGCCGGCCCCGGCCACGTTGGACCGGTCGTTCACATCGGTCATCCCACTCACTGGTCCGCTATGAACACCCATCCGCACTTTGAGTTCCGGATGGCTCAGCAACGCCTTGCTCGCCTGCATCGCGCATCGGACTGGCGCATCCGGCGTGGTGGCAAACGCGAGCGCCATCCCGTCTCCAGTCGGCAGCCGGATCAATTTTCCGGCCGCTTCCGCGGAGCGGAACGCATCGGTGTTGCGGACCACTTGATTGAGCTCATGCAGCGACTCGTGCTGCTCGTTAATCAGCAGTTTCGAGTACCCGACAATGTCTATGAAGAGGATGTGCCCGATTTCGAGTTCGAGGTCGGCATTGAGTTCAGAAGACATAGGGCTGCGGCACATCGCGTCCGATGTGAAAAAACGACATTCTTCGAAAGGAAGCTTCTCCCACGCCAAACGCCGACTTTTTCTGCCGTTTGCAAGCGTCGTCCGACCGCCTGACGAACCCGGCGTTTGGCGTTCTCCGAAAAAACCGCTAAAACGCTGTCGAATTGTTATTGCCGGTGCGACGAAAGAGGAACACTCTCGGCAAATCACCGTGGAAGAATAATTTGGGAATTGGCCCTGCACTCCGCCGGCGGGCATTTTACGGCGGCGAGAATCCAACCGGTGAGAGTTTTTATCGCTATCCTAGGGCGTGCCAACCTGATTACATCCGACCGTGGAGAAACTACAATGAGTCATACAATCGGGTCACGTAAATGGTTGCGCTGGGCCGCAATTGCCGTTTGCTCGATTGCACCCGCAGTGCTCGGAGGGACGCCTTATGGATTGGACACCAGGGTGCCGATCGGACCCTATTTGAACAACATCATGCCGCCGGCGAGCGGGGCGTTTGCGTTTCCACCCGTCCTTTCAGCGACTGGCGCATTTACCGATCTCAACCTTTTGACCCCATCCACAGGCGTTATCCCGTATGCGGTCAATTCGCCTCTTTGGTCGGACGGCGCCATTAAGAGCCGCTGGGTCGCGGTCCCAAATGATGGCCCTCCCTATACGAGCGACGAACAGATAAGCTTCGTGCCTGTCGGAGAATGGAGTTTCCCCAATGGGACCGTCTTCATCAAACACTTCGAACTGACTGTGAACGAGATCACAGGAGAGAGAAAACGTTTGGAGACGCGGTTACTAGTGCGAAACCAAGACGGGACGGTTTATGGCGTAACCTACAAATGGCGGCCCGATAACAGCGATGCGGACCTTTTGCCTGGTGCTCTGGATGAAAACATCGCCGTCACCACAAGTTCGGGCGCCGTGCGCATCCAGGAATGGAGTTATCCCAGCCGCGACCAATGTCTGGTCTGTCATAACAGCGCGGCAAACTATGTTCTCGGGCTAAAGACGCATCAGATGAATGGAGATTTCACCTACCCGGAAACGGGGCGCACGGACAATCAGGTGCGCACATTTGCGCACATCGGTCTCCTCAATCCGACTCCGAATGAGGCAGACATCCCGACGTACCTCAAATCGGTCGCGGTGAGCGATCCCAGCGTGCCTGTCCAACATCGGATGCGTTCCTGGATCGATGCCAATTGTTCCCAGTGCCATAGGCCCGGCGGCATTGGACCGGGCTACGACGGTCGTTTTTACACACCCTTGGAAAATCAGGGTTTGATTGGCACCTTTGTCAGGTTCCGCGACGTCGACGGCTCGGTGCTTTATCAGCGCGACAACGCGTTGGATGACACGAAAATGCCGCCTCTGGCCAAGAACGTGGTGGACGAGGCGGCCATGACTACGTTGCGTCAGTGGATCGCAAGTCCGCTGGAGGTGCTTTCGATATTTTTCTACCAGGATACAAGCCATCTTGCGGTGCGGTTCAACAGCCATGTGGACCCAACTACCGCGGCCGTCGCGTCCAACTATTACCTGGTCGATCCGGACATCTCGGTCTCGGAGGCGGTGATGAGTTCGGAGCCAGATACAGTGATCCTGACCGTGCCGCCGTTAACTCCAAACCAGACCTATTATCTAACTACCAGCAATGTTCAGGACACAGCTCCTTCCGCTAACACCATTTGGCTGCAAAGCCAAACGCAGTTCGTTGCGCAGTATATGCCTAATGCTGCTCCTAACCGCCTGGCAAACATCGCTACGCGCCTTCAGGTAGGCGTGGGAGACGATGTTCTTATCTCAGGGTTCCTTCTGCGCGGCAGTCCGGACAAACGAATTATGATTCGTGCGATAGGACCCTCGCTCAGCGCCAGCGGAATAACCAACGTGCTGGAGGATCCGATCCTTGAGCTACACGATTCTACGGGAGCCGTCATCTCGACCGACGACAATTGGGCCGACAATGCCAACCAACAGGAGATTATCGACACTGGCATCGCACCGACGTCGCCAAAGGAATCTGTTATCTTAATGAGGCTACCGTCAGACGATAATGGCGTCTCTTACACTGCGGTTGTTCGGGGCGCGGGAAATACCACAGGGGTGGGCCTCCTCGAAGTTTACGACCTCGACCAAGGGTTGGGTCCGAAAGTTTTAGACATCTCCACGCGCGGCCGAGTTGACGTTGGAGACAACGTGATGATCGGCGGCCTGATCGTAGCGGGGGTGGCTTCGCAGAAAGTAATTGTCCGCGCGATTGGCCCGTCGTTGCCTGTGGCAGGAAAGTTGGCCGATCCAACGCTCGAGTTACATGATGGCAATGGTGGTCTGCTCGCCTCGAATGATAATTGGCGGAGCGATCAGGAAGCCGAGATCATTGCCACAACGATTCCTCCATCGAATGATTTGGAGTCGGCCATCGTCGCGCTGCTTCCCCCGGCAAGCTACACCGCGATTGTCCGGGGTGTGAACAATACCACGGGGGTCGCCCTCGTGGAAGTTTACGCGCTGAACTGAAGTCTGAGATCCAGCGCGGAACCGTGCGCAGGAGACGGCCGCGCTTACTTCGCCAGATCCCATCGAAAATGACGGAGCATCCGAAGCGAAGGTAAAACCGTCACGCTTTGGCCGCGACTCGACCGTGAATCTCATATTCAGATTCGATAAACACCAGGCGCGCTCGGTTTCGTCTGCAGCGCCTACCTGGCCGAATGGAAAGATCGGTTGAATAAAGCAGAGTGTCGAGCAGCGTAACCTCCGAATTTGTTAAGAATGCGATTCGCAGAAAATATGTCGACGGCGGCCCATAGAGTTTCGCGAGGAACGACGACGGATTTCCGATGTTCCGATTTATGAGATTCAGGTCGCGATCGTTCGCCATAAGGGGTGGGCCTTTCGAGCTCGACCTCTCTCGATGTTTCTGGGCGCGGCGATGCCGGCCGGCTACTCTGCGGTGCCTGATGGCGCGCGTCGCATTCCCGTTTCTGCTTCTCTGCCTGGCCGCGGCGTTTCCAGCCTGCTCGCGCAAGGCTGCCGGTCCGCCGGCGCCGCCGGAAGTCCTCGTAACAGATGTGAAGCAGGAAGACGTGCCGATCTTCGATGAATTTGTTGGGACACTCGACGGGTCCGTGAACGCGAGTATCCAGGCGCGCGTGCAGGGTTATCTCACCTCGCAGAACTACAAGGAAGGCACCGCGGTAAAGAAGGGCGACCTGCTCTTCCAGATCGATCCGCGTCCTTTCGAAGCAGCCCTGGCGCAGGCGAAAGCGGCGTTGGCACAGGCCGAAGCATCGCAGCGGCAGGCGGATCTCGCGGCCGCCAGAAATCTTGAGCTGTTTAAAACCAGAGCGATCAGCGAGTTGGACCGCGATAACGCCGTGCAAGCCGCGGCGGCCGCGAAGGCGCAGGTGGAAGCGCAAGCCGCGGCCGTTGACCAAGCGCAGTTGAATCGCGAGTTCACCGCGATCACATCGCCCATTGATGGCATCGCGGGATTGGCGAAAGCGCAAGTCGGTGATCTGGTCGGCCCAAGTACCGGGGCGCTCACGACCGTCGCCACGGTCGATCCGATCAAGGCTTACTTCACCGTCAGCGACCAACGTTACACTACCTACTCGCAGCGTTATGCGGATCCCGCGCAACGCGCGGAGCACGAGAAGCAGCTCCAGTTTGAACTGATCCTGTCCGATGGCTCACACTTCCCGCACAAAGGGGAACTCTTCGCGGCGGAGAATCAGGTGGATGTGCGCACCGGGTCGGTTCGCATCGCGGCAATCTTTCCCAATCCCGGCAATATTCTTCGCCCGGGCCAATTCGCGCGCATCAGCGTTCGCACGGATGTGAAGCATGACGCGTTGCTTGTGCCACAACGCGCGATTACCGAGTTGCAAGGCACCTATCAGGTGGCGGTCGTTGGTCCCGATAACAAGGTGCACATTCAGGCCGTGAAAGTCGGCCGCACTTTCGGCCAGAGGTGGATCGTCGAGGACGGGCTCCACGCCGGTGATCATATCGTGGTCGAGGGTGTGCAGAAAGCGCGAGATGGCGCGCTGGTTTCGCCGAAGCCGTGGCATCCGCCGGTTACCGCGCCGGCGGCGGGAGCTAAGTAGCGCGCCGCTAATGTCGAAGTTCTTCATCAACCGGCCGATTGTCGCGATCGTCATTGCCATCCTGATGACGATTGTCGGCAGCGTCGCGCTGATTCAACTGCCGATTGCGCAGTATCCGAGCATCGTCCCGCCGGAAATCCAGGTGCGCGCCAATTACACCGGCGCGGACGCGCAAACGATCGAGCAATCCGTGGCGACGCCGATCGAGCAGCAGATGAGTGGCGTGGATAAGAGCAACTACATCCAGTCAGTCAACGCGAACGGCTCGATTCGCATGACAATCAATTTCGACATCACGACGGAACCGAACACCGACCAGATTCTTTCGCAGCTCCGCGTTTCCCAGGCGACCTCGCAACTCCCGACGGATGTCATCAACGCGGGCGTGACCGTGCAGAAATCGACGACCGCCCCGCTCATGCTCGTCGCGCTGAATTCGCCGAAAGGGACCTACGACAATGTCTTCCTCGCGAACTACGCGAACATCAATCTGATCGACCAGCTCACGCGCGTGCCTGGCATCTCGAACGTGCAAGTGTTCGGCGCCGGTCAGTATGCGATGCGACTTTGGGTGAAGCCCGACCAGCTCGCGAAACTGAGTGTCACCGTTCCCGACATCATCAAAGCATTGAGCGCGCAGAATACGGTGAATCCGGCAGGACAAATTGGCGGTGAACCCGCGCCGCCCGGGCAGGAGTTCACCTACACGGTGCGTTCACCAGGTCGCCTCACTTCCATTGCGGAGTTTGGAGAAATTGTGATCCGCGCGAATCCCGATGGCTCGCTTCTGCGGCTCAAAGAAGTCGCGCGCATCGAGCTGGGCGCACAAACCTACACCCTCGCGGGTCGCCTGGATGGCAAGCCTTCGGCGATTCTCGCGCTCTACCAGCTTCCCGGCACGAATGCGCTCGACGCCGCGCATGGAGTGAAGGCGGTGATGGCGCGCGTTTCGCGGCAGTTCCCATCCGACATGAACTACGCGATTTCACTCGACACCACCCAGGCCGTTACGGCCGGAATGGAGGAGATCATCTTCACGCTGATCGAGGCGCTCGCGCTCGTCATCCTTGTTGTCTTCGTCTTTCTCCAAGGCTGGCGCGCGACGCTCATTCCGCTTTGCGCCGTGCCGGTGTCGCTGATCGGCACGTTCATGGTGTTCCCGCTATTCGGCTTCACGATCAACACGCTCGCGCTCTTTGGACTCGTGCTCGCGATCGGTCTGGTCGTGGACGACGCGATTGTCGTCGTCGAAGCGTGCCAGCATCACATCGACGAAGGCATGTCGCCGCGCGACGCCACGCTGCGCGCGATGGAAGAAGTGTCGGGTCCGGTCATCGGCATTGCGTTGGTCCTCTCGGCCGTCTTCGTGCCGACTGCATTCATTCCGGGGATCACGGGCCGGCTTTATCAGCAGTTCGCGCTCACAATCGCGATCTCGGTGATCTTGTCGGCGTTCAACGCGCTCACCCTTAGCCCCGCGCTTTCCGCCATGCTGCTGCGTCCGACAAAAACAGCGCGCGGTCCGCTCGGCTGGTTCTTCGCAAAGTTTAACAAAATATTCGGCCGCACGACCGAGCGCTACGTAAGCACCTCCCGGCTCGCGATTCGGAAAAGTGGAAGGAGCCTGACTCTCCTCGTGATCTTTGCGATCGCGGCCGGCTTCTTCGGCTCCCGTTTGTCTTCCGGTTTCCTTCCGGAAGAGGACCAGGGTTACCTTTATGGATCGCTCGCATTGCCCTATGCGGCATCGCTGCAACGCACCGGCGATGCGGCGCGCAAAGTAGAAGAGGTGCTATTGAAAACGCCTGGCGTGAAACACGTCACGAGCGTGCTCGGGTTCAGCTTGCTTAGCACCGTGCAGAACACCTACAACGCCTTCTTCTTTATCACGTTCGAGCCTTGGGGCGATCGCAAAAAGCCCGAGGAGCAATACGCCGCGCTCAAGCAGAGCATCAACAAGAGTATGGCTGCCATTCCCGAAGGCATCGGGTTCGCGTTCCCACCACCGTCGATCCCGGGCATCGGCACGTCCGGCGGTGTTACCTTCATGCTCGAGGATCGCGCCGGGCGCGATGTCGGGTTCCTCGGCGATAACCTGAACAAATTCCTCGAAGCCATTCGCAAGCGGCCGGAGATCGCGTCGGCCACAACGACTTTTCTGCCTTCGGTCCCTCAGGTCTTTATCGATGTCGATCGTGACAAAGTTCTCAAGCAAGGCGTCGATCTTGCGGAGGTCGGGCAGACGCTCCAGACATTCATGGGCGGCTTTTTCGTCAACTACTTTAACCGCTTTGGGCGCCAATGGCAGGTCTTCGTGCAGGCCGAAGGTGAATACCGCACGCGCGCGGAGAACGTCGGTCTTTTCTTCGTGCGCAATGCGAACAGCGACATGGTGCCGCTCAGTTCCGTGACGAACGTGCAGCCGCGCGATGGGCCGGAGTTCACAATGCGATTCAATCTCTACCGCGCCGCGCAGATCAACGCGAGCGCAGCGCCGGGCTTTAGTTCCATCCAGGCGATGAAAGCGCTCGAAGACACGTTCGCGCAAACGATGCCGCCGGAGATGGGCTACGACTATGCCGCGATGTCGTTTCAGGAAAAGAAGGCGCAGGAAGGTGTCTCGCCGATGGTCGTTTTCGGTATGTCGCTCATCTTCGTCTTTCTCATTCTCGCCGCGCTCTACGAAAGCTGGTCTTTGCCCTTTAGCGTGTTGTTAGGTACGCCGATCGCCGTTTTCGGCGCGTTTGCGGCGTTGTGGGCGAGGGGGATGGAGAACAACGTTTATGCGCAGATCGGTCTGGTCATGTTGATCGGGCTCGCCGCCAAGAATGCTATTCTCATCGTCGAGTTCGCGAAGCTCGAATACGAGCGCGGCAAGCCGCTGCTCGACGCGACGCTGGAAGGCGCGCGTTTGCGTCTGCGGCCGATCATCATGACTTCGTTCGCGTTCATCCTCGGCTGCGTCCCGCTCTGGCGGGCGACAGGTTCGGGAGCGGTCGCGCGGCGCGTCATGGGTACGACGGTGATCGGCGGAATGCTGGCCGCGACCTTGCTCGCGATCTTCCTCATTCCAGTTACCTACTACGTGATCCAGCGCTTCTCCGAACGCAACCAAGTGCGCGATCCCAAAGGCGAACTCGCGCCCGCTAGACGCGATCTAGCCTAGGCCAACGGTCTTTTTGCTTGTTCGCCGAGCCGTTGATTGATACAACTGCCGATATGCGAGGCATTCTCGCCCCAACCCCCGAAATAGGCGAAAAAATGTTCGCCTTTAATTGCGAACATTCGTCTAATTCTCGTTAGATGGATTCGACCTCTCAGAGTAACCTGTTTCGGCGGTATTGGCGCACGTTTCTCCCGCTGTGGCTGACGCCGTTTCCTATTGTCGCGGTTGTTTTGGTCGCAGACTTTGCTTCGCCCGCTTTTGTTGAGCACATGCTCCCATACCTCATTATCGCTCTTCTGGTTTACGTCGTTGTCGTCGAGATTCAGACGATGGGCCCTTGGAGGCGCGGCGAGATGACATACTGGCAGGGCTGGATTCTTTCCCTTCCGCTCCTCGGGGTAATGATAGCCTGCCTACTGCTCCGCCTTTTGGTACTGCAGTTATTCGGACAACCTGATTGACGTTGATGCACATAGGTAGCGGATCTAGCCAGACGATGCAGCGAACGGCTAACCGCTCCGCGATCACGTTTTCCAATGACTAGAACACTTCCACTTCGATTAGCGCTCGCTTCCGGTAGCCGTCGCTGATCTTATTCTCGTTAGATGTCGACGAAGTTCAGTGTCATAAACACGTAAACGCTAAAGGAGGCCGCTAATGGAAGAGCAGAACATTCGGATGGCCATTGATCGGCATTGGGCAGCATCTGCTGCGGGTGATCAAATTGCCGAACATGAAATCTACCACGATGACATCGTGTGCGACTATCCACAATCAGGCGAGGTAATTCGCGGTCGGAGTAATCTGCAGGCGCTTCGTAGTCATCATCCTGGCAGGCCATCGGGGTTTTCGGTCCGCCGGATCGTGGGAAAGGGCAATCTCTGGATCACTGAGTACGTGATTATCTACGGAGGCAAGCGCGTCTACACCGTGAGCATTATGGAGTTTCGGGATGGAAAAGTGTCGCATGAAACCCAATACTTTGCCGACCCATTCAACGCTCCTGCTTGGCGCGCACAGTGGGTCGAAGCGGTGGCGGTCGACAACATCTAACCATGCGATGCAGCGAACCGCGGACCGTCCTTATGCCTAGCTTTTCGCGCTTCGTGAAGTCACTTGTAACTCGCGCGGTCGCTGATCTTGTGTCTCGTTAGATCACTCGCGTGCTACACCAGCCAACCTTTCTGCTCGTCGCTGTCGTCGCATTCATGCTTCCACGGTGCGAGCGCATGTGGCCGGATGTTTACTGGCGCAGTGAGCGATATGTCGCGATGGAGGTGGACACCCCTGGACAGATGAATCTCGCGTTCGACGCTCGAGACGGAATCAGCTTGGGCCTCGTCGGCCCAACCGTATTCGCAGTCGGCGCCGACGATAGATACATCGTCGTGAAGCAGCATCCAGCGACGGACGGCTTCGGACACTATAATCAGTCTGTGACCAATTACTTCTACATCGAGCGCACCGTTAGTCCGGACTTCCGTGAGAGGCAGCGTCGTGTTATAGGTCCATTGTCCGAGCAGGAGTTTCATGAGCGTGCTGCGACGCTGAAGGTTCCGTCCTTCCAGAAAATCTTTCGTGACCTCCAGTGAACCGCGATCTAACCAACCGATGCAGCGAACGGCTACCCGCTGCGCGACCACATTTTCCAATGATTACAGCACTTCCACTTCGATTAGCGCTCGCTCTCGGTAGCCGTCGCTGATCTTATTCTCGTTAGGCCTTACCTCAGCACAACCAGAAGCACAGGAATTGATCGAATGCTGGATGTCCACCCACCGCCGCACGCAGCACACAGATGGCGTGATTTTTTCGTTCATATCGCCACGATCGTAATCGGATTACTGATCGCGCTTGGCCTCGAACAGTCTGCGGAGGGGATCCACCACCGGCGTCAGCTGGCCGAAGCGCGAGACGCGATCGCGGAAGAGCGCGCGGCGAATCAGCGCGAGTTCGCGACCGCCACCGAAATGTTCCGGCGCGAAACCAAGCGCTTCCAAACGAATCTCGCCGTGCTTCAATATCTGCAGGAGCATCCGGGCGCTGGGCCGAATACCTGGCCGGGCAAAATCAACTGGCACAGCTACATCCCGGCCTTCTCGACCGCCGCCTGGCAGAGCGCACAGTATTTGGGCGTGACTGCACGCATGGCTCCGCCGGACGTGCGGCGGCTGGAACAGCTATACCACCAACTCGGTGTCGTCCAGGCGAGCAGCACGGAGCAGTTGCAGGCGATCTCCGCTGCCCGCCGTTACACCGCGTCCGATGCCGACCCGTCGCGGCTCACCGGCCCGCAACTTGCCGATGAAATCGAATTCGCCGAAGTTCTGCTGATCGCGCACTACCGCTTCGGCAATGGCATGCGCAACCTGCACAGCATCTACCCGGACTTCACGCCTTCTCCGGAGACCGATGAGTGCCGGGCGATCGTCCATGAACCACCGATGACCGAAGAGGAGCGGCGCGAATTGGGCCTGTAACTGGAACACAGATGCGATCGACGCGGCCTAACCAGGCGATGCAGCGAACGGCTACCCGCTGCGCGACCACATTTTCCAATGATCAAAACGCTTCCACTTCGATTGGCGCCCGCTCCCGCCAGCCGTCGCTGATCTTATTCTCGTTAGGTGGCAGCACACACCCACATGACTCAATCGTTCCAGGACTTATTGTCTGAACTGGAGCGTTTCGGAGACGACAACGACAAGACCGTTTCCGAGCGCCCACGTCGGATGCTTAACATCACCCGCGACACCGGTGAGTTCCTGTCGGTCTTAATCCGGGCCACGTTAGCCCGCCGCGTGCTTGAGATTGGAACCTCGAATGGCTACTCGACGCTGTGGCTCGCGAGCGCAGCCCGCGCGGTGGGCGGCATGGTGACGACGGTCGAGTGCTCGGACTACAAGGTCAATCTGGCTCGACGGACCTTTGATCGATCCGACCTGGCTGATCACATCACGCTCGTTTTCGACGACGCCGGCCGGTTTTTGGAGCGGTGCTCGGACAAGTCGTTTGACTTCCTTTTCCTCGATTCGGAGCGCACTGAGTATCCGGGTTGGTGGCCGCACCTGGAACGTGTGCTCCGTCCCGGCGGCTTGCTCGTGGTTGATAATGCTACCTCGCATGCAGAGCAGATGGCGCCGTTCATTGCTTTGGTCGAGACCGCCGCGAAGTTCGCGACGAGCCAAGTGCCTGTTGGCAACGGAGAGTTCCTTGCTGTAAAATCGAACCGATGACTCTGCCATCTAACCAGACGATGCAGCCAACCGCTGGCCGCTCCGATGCCTCGCTTTCCATGACTTCCACACTTACCTCGCAGCTCACGCTCGCCCTCGCCAGCGGTGGCTGATCTTATTCTCGTTAGACTGCCGGAATAAAGATTAGACGATGGCAAAAATTCTCTTCACGATGTTGCCGGCGAACGACCTTGGTTTGCCGACGCGGCTTGTGCCGATCGCACGCGCTCTCGCCGATCGAGGGCATGATGTCGCAGTTTTCAATCCCGCGCCAGCGCCGAGCCGCCTGATCGAGGAAGCGGCGCTCAATAACGTGCCGATGCCTTCGCGCTCGCTTCCGGATCCGCCCTTTGATTTGGCGAAGGCCAGCCAGGCTTGGGACGTGGAGGAGTTTTTTGGGTGGCTCTTTGACGACGAGGAATTTGTGCGCGCGAACACGGCGCTGCACCTCGATCTGATCCGCGAATTCAAACCTGACGTGGTCGTCGATTCATTCGGAGTTTTCGCCTGCCTCGCCGCGCGCATTGCGGGCGTCCCGCTCGCGACGGTGCTCCAGGGAAACTTCCATCCGCAGAGCGATGGCTTTCGCTGGTGGGCGGGCGAACGGCCCGCCGATCTGCCGAGCATCACCCCGCTCGTAAACAAAGTCGCCAGCGAATATGGGCTCGCGCCGGTTGCACGCAGCGTCGATCTGCTGGCAGGCGACCTCTCCCTCATCGTCGGCACGCCGGAGACCGATCCGGTTTCGCCGTCGGCGCGCGTGACGCACATTGGGCCCATCGTGTGGCAGCGCGGCGATGCAAAGTTGCCGAGTGAGATCGCCTCACTGCGGTCAGGAAAGCCGATCGTATGGGTCTATTCAGGCAATCCGCGGTATGCGCCGGTTCCGACGGCGATTGATTCCATCGTGGTAATACGTGCAGCTATCACTGCGCTCCGTGGAGCGGCGATGGACGTGGTGGTCACCACGGGCTATCAGGAAGTGCCCGCGGAGATCGGCCCACTGCCGTCAAACTTTCACCACGCCGCCTATGTGCCCGGCCGCGCGATGGCCGAGTGTAGCGACCTGATGGTGCACCATGGGGGACACAGCTCGGTGATGCAGTCGCTGGCCGCGGGCACGGCCGCTGTCATCATTCCGACCATCTCGGAGCGGGAAAGTAACGCGCGTCGTCTGGTAGACCTGGGCGCCGGCGAAATCGTGTTGCCTGTCGATGGCGAGGGCGGCGAAAAGCAGATCGATATGGCCGATTTTGCGGAGAAGGTGCACCGCGTGTTGCACGAGGAAAGCTATCGCGCTGCGGCTCGAAGCGTCGCGGAGCGAATGCGGCAGTTCGGGGGAGCGCAGCACGCGGCTGATCGCATCGAGCTATTGGTGCGTGCTTGATGAGGTGTGACGGGTAATGGTGGCATCGAAACTACATCTAACCATGCGATGGAGCGAACGGCGGACCGTTGTGCGTTCACATTTGAGATGACTTCCACACTTTCACTCCGAGCGACGCGCGCTCTCGTCCGCCGCCGCTCATCTTGTTCTCGTTAGATGCATGAACACCATGACACTGCGGCGCATTGTTTGGTTCACGCTCCACGCGCTCGGTTGTTTAGCTGGTCTCGCGATTATGGTTTACGGCTTCGTCGCTTGGAAAGACGCCAGATTTCGAATTGGGACGTATCCTGTCGCTACCGATCCCAGCACCCGTGGACAGGAACGTGGGCTTTTCTTCATGGGACTTATCCTGTTCGGATATTGCCTCTTCGCCCTAGTGAGCGCTACCCGCTACGCCCAACCAGATGAAGACACAGACGACGACAACACAAACATCTAACCAGGCGATGCAGCCAACCGCTGGCCGGCGTACTGCCTCGCTTTGCTTTATGAAAACACGTCCATTGCAAGCCATGCTTGCTCCCGCCAACGGTGGCTGATCTTGGTCTCGTTAGGCCTATGCGCGCCCGCCAAATCCTCATCGCGCTAGCGGTCGCCACGCAGTTGCAGTGTCTCATCGCGCAGGGCGAAATCTCCATCTCAGACAAGTTGCCGCCCGCGAGCATCGAGCTGAAGCCGCACGATCCGCCAGCCACGTCCACACCTTGGCAGTTGCCGAAGCCCGGCGATCCGCTCTACGACGCGAAGAAAGAGGCGGAAATAAAAAACGACAAGCAGTCACATCTCGTGCATGCCTTCGAGCGCGGCGTGTTCAAGGGTTACGCGACGCTCACATCCGGTCCACCTTTGAAGAGACCAACAAAGGAGATGCACTCCGCGTTTACGCCGAATCCCAAACTACCCCCAGACGGGGTCGAGCTTTCTTCCAGTGAGCAGCCAAACAAATCGGACTATTTCCCAACGCGCCCGAAGACGCGTCCTGCGAACGTTCCACTCGACTACATCCTCGTCAGAGTCTTTCACCGAGGCAAGGTGATCGGATGGAGCTACCTCCCGAAAGAAGGGATCGCGGCGTTGCACAAACCGAAAAAAGCCTAACCAGGCGATGCAGCGAACGGCTACCCGCTACGCGATCACGTTTTCCAATGATTAAGACACTTCCACTTCGATTTGGCGCTCGCTTCCGGTAGCCGTCGCTGATCTTATTCTCGCTAGGCGTTGCTATAGATAGCCATTCAACCGTCACGAATAAAAACAATTTAGGAATATCGTCTATGTATGCAATTATGGGTATCACTGGCCAGATCGGAGGTGTCATTGCACGCACCCTTCTCGCCGCAAAGCAACCGGTTCGCGCCGTAGTGCGAGATGCGATCAAAGGGCGGGCTTGGTCGGATTGCGGGTGCGAAGTGGTGTTGGCGACAATCGAGGACAGAGCGTCTCTGGTGGCGGCGTTCCGGGAAGCGGAAGGCGTCTTTGTGCTCGTGCCTCCGAATTTCGACCCGTTGCCGGAGTTTCCTGAGGCGCAGGCCATAGGCGAGACGTTACGAGCTGCATTGGTGGAAGCGAATCCGGCGCGAGTTGTCTACCTCTCAACGATCGGAGCACAGGCAAAGGAGTCTAATCTGCTTACCCAACACACGATCATCGAGAAGGCCATTAGTGGGTTGCCAATCCCCGTAACGTTCCTGCGCCCGGCCTGGTTCATGGAAAACTCAAGTTGGGATGTAGCTCCAGCGATGCAGCAGGGCGTGATTCCGAGTTTCCTGCAACCGCTCGACAGGCCGGTGCCAATGGTGGCCACAGCGGACATCGGGAAGGTCGCAGCCGGACTGCTTCAGGTTGCGTGGAGCGGTCGTCGCGTGATTGAACTCGAAGGACCACGCCGTGTGACACCGAATGAAATTGCCGCCACTTTTGCCAAGCTCCTTGATCGTTCGATGAGGATGGAAGCTGTGCCGCGCGAGTCTTGGGAGGCACTCTTCAAGTCGCAGGGAATGAAGAACCCCATTCCACGCATTCGGATGCTGGACGGCTTCAACGAAGGCTGGATTGATTTCGAGCGCGGGGAGGTCGGCTCGCAAAAAGGAAGCGTTGCCTTGGAGACCGTTTTGAAAGCCCTTATCACCCGTGGCCATTAAGCATTTCAACTTTTTGACGCTCGTTGCTCAAAGTCATTCACGAAGAACCGCAATGCCTAACCCGGCACTGGAGCGAACCGACTCGGCGGATTGACGCAATATTCGTTTTGAGACTTTACTTTTCCGCCTCGCTGGTCGCTCAGTTTGAGTCGTTAGGCGTCATCTGAACGCGCCATGCGCGAGCCACATTTACCTAAAGTAGTCGTTATCGGCGGTTCGATTGCTGGGTTGTCCACCGGCATCGCTTTGCGCTGCCTGGGCTGCGACGTGCAGATTTACGAGCGGTCGCCAACGTCCCTTCGAGGTAGGGGCGGCGGCTTGGTCGTTCAGTATGAGATGCTCGACTGGATGGCGTCGCACGGCATTGCCACGCTGGCTACACTCAGCATCCCCGGAGTTGAGCGCCAGTTTCTCGATCGCAACGGCAAAGTGATTCAGCGCTTTGCTGATTCCACCCCGTTCACCTCGTGGGATGCAGTGTTCGACCAGCTTCGCGCAGCATTTCCAGAGGAGCGTTACCATCGCGGCTGCGAATGTGTCCGCCTATCCACAGCGGGTGCGCGGCCAGTGGCGGAGTTTGCGAGTGGCGAGCGTGCTGAAGCAGATTTAGTCATCGGTGCTGACGGGGTCGGTTCCGTCGTTCGCCGTCACCTTTTTCCAGGCGTGCATCCCACTTATGCCGGTTATGTTGCCTGGCGCGGCGTCTATCCCGAGTCCTTGGCCCCGGCAGAGGTGGTGGAGACTTTGGCCCGGCGTTTCACGATGTTTCAGGCGCGTGACTTTCATCTCCTGAGTTACCTGATTCCCGGCGAGCACGGCGAGGTGGAGGCCGGTTCGCGGCGTCTCAACTGGGTCTGGTATTGGAACACCGATGAGGAACGTGAGCTTCCAGAGATATTGCTCGATAGCGATGGCAGAAGGCACCAATCCTCGGTCCCGTCCGGCAAAGTGCAACCGCAGCATATCGCCTTGCTTCAGCAACGCGCCGAGCAGCATTTGCCAGCCGTTCTAGCCCAGCTCGTGCGTTCCACGCCGGAGCCATTTGTCCAGGTGATTTACGATTCGCGGACACCCGCCATGAGTCGGGGAGCAGTCGCGATTCTTGGTGACAGCGCGTGCATTGTGCGTCCGCACACCGCCGCCGGAACATCAAAGGCATCTGGAGATGCAGTTTCCCTGGCGCAGCATTTACAGGCTGCCAGCTTCGACTTGTCTGTTGCTCTCCCTCTCTGGCAGACCGAGCGATTGGCAGTTGCGGAGCGGCTGATTCATCACGGCTGGCGGTTGGCGCACAACTCTGGACTCGGCAAATGACGCCTAACCATGCGCTGCAGCGAACCCGGCCATCGCGCTCTGGTTGCAAGCGTGGTTTCTCGCGGGCCGGGTCGCTGAGCTTGGGTCGTTAGACGGCAAGACAATGGTATTATGACACGCGAAGAACTCGAAGATTGTTGGAAAGACCCGCAGAATCGAAAATGGGGCGTCTATTATTGCAAGGCCGACCCGCGGGTGATTGTGCCGAAGCGTTTCAAGTGGATGGGCTGGACAATCAACGCTGCCCGTCCTAGCGCTATTCCGGTCGTGTTGCTCACCCTCGCCATTGTGATGGTTCCCGTTCTCATCGTGAGGACTTTGGGCGGCGGGAACGCGGTAGTATTACCAACCGTTGTGGCCAGCATTGCCGCAGTGTGCCTGCTGTGCGCCTACTTATCGTCAAGCAAACGATGGAGTCATTGACGCCTAACCAAGCGCTGGAGCTAACCGCCACCCGGCGCACGTTCGCATTTCTGATGATTAAAACAGTTTTCAGTCGAAGCCACGCTCACTCTCGGCGGCGGTAGCTCATCTCGTTCTCGTTAGATTCATGATTCCTCGCACGGCACTGGTGATTCTCGGTTTGTTAATGGCAGCTATCGCAGCTGGAGTAATGGTGGCATCAATTCGTCTTAATGCCACGGTAGATGGGGTCAACCACTGGCGGGTTGTGGGCGACATTAAAGCGATGAACGAACCTCTCAAGTTGTATCACACACTTAATGGCTCGTTTCCAACAACAGAGCAAGGATTGCGGGCTCTGGTTGAAGAAACTGCGAGTTCACCGCGCCCGACCCATTGGCGTAGGCTATTTGAAGGGGTTCCCAAAGACCCGTGGGATACCGATTACATGTACCGTTGTCCGGGCGTAAGACATCCTGATGAATACGATCTATTTTCCGCCGGACCAGATCGCAAGGCGGACACGCGAGACGACGTTTGGGAGGATTGGGGCAAATAAATCTAACCAATCGCTGGCCGCTCTGTTGGTCCGCTCTAATGTTGTGAAACCGTTCTTTATGTTTTGGATGCTCGCTCTCGCCAGCGGCGGCTCAGCTCTGTCTCGTTAGGCGAGATGCGAATGCCACGATTAATTTTCGCACCTAATAAAAATCGGAGAGCAAATTTATGAACACAAACAACACGACACTTTGGGGGAGCTTCACGCTCCCGGGGACTTCCATTACCTTGAACCGTCTGGGCAGAGAACTTGACGGTGAACATATTGAAGATGAACAGTGATCATCTTGGGAGAAATATAATGGCGAACAGCAAAGATGTCGTGGTCACCGGGGTCTCCACCGGAATCGGCTGGGGAACCACAAAGGTGCTTGTTTCAAAGGGATTTCGCGTGTTCGGTTCTGTACGCAAGCAGGCTGACGCCGATCGTTTGCAAAGAGAGTTCGGTAAGGGCTTCGTGCCTCTCATGATGGACATTACGGACGCCGACGCTGTCCATCAAGCTGCCCAGAAGGTCGGTTCCATGATAGGCGACAGGAATCTGGTTGGCCTGGTGAACAATGCAGGAATTGTGGTGAGTGGGCCGCTGCTGTATCTGAGGCTCAGCGAGTACAGGCGGCAGTTGGAAGTCAACACGATCTCCCCGCTTGTCGTAATCCAAGCCTTCGCGCCTCTTTTGGGAACGGATAAGAAGAGGCAGGGTCCCACCGGCCGCATCGTGAACATAACCTCCAGCGGCGCAAAAGTTGCCATCCCGCTTCTCGGTGCTTATAGCGCCTCCAAATTTGGTCTTGAAGGAATGTCGGACGCGCTGCGGCGAGAACTGATGTTATTTGGCATCGACGTCGTGATCATTGAACCAGGCACCGTGAACACGGCGATGTACGACAAGGGCGAAAAGGAAGATCTGAGTGAGTTCAAGCAGACCGAGTATTGGGAGGCGGTGCAGAAGTTCCAGAAGTTCATCGTCACCGAAGCACGTACTAATGGCTTAGCCCCTGAGCGTCTGGGCGAAGCCGTCCACATGGCACTCACCACGGCAAAACCGAAGGCACGCTACGCAGTCATTCCGCAGCGTTTCAAGAACTGGACTCTGCCCAGACTTCTTCCTGCGAGGATGCTCGACGCCCAGCTTGCAAAGCTGCTCGGACTCACAAAGCCGCATCCGAAGAACCGCAACGCCTAACCATGCGATGCAGCTAACAGGCTCCGAGCGTCCGGTAGCTGCTCCCCGCAGACCCGCCGCGGCAGCTACCGCGCCGCGCTCCGCCTGTAGCTGATCTTATTCTCGTTAGGCTAAAGCATAGCGTATGTTCTCTTATCTCGGTGTATTGATCTCGGTCATTCTCGGTCTGGCATTGACCCATCTTCTGGTCGGAGTGAGCAAGATGATCCAGTTGCGAGAGTCAGTGAGGGTCTATTGGGTGCAAGTGTGTGGACGATCAATGTTATTCGTTACGTGCTCGCGCTGTGGTGGGGGATGTTCTGGTGGAACAAACTTCAGGTTTGGACGATCGAAGAGTTTCTTTTCATTATTGGCTATTCGATAGTGATCTTCATGCTTGCCTCGATGCTCTTCCCGTGGGATTTCGCGGCTGGCCTGGATTTCGAGCAACACTTCTTCGCCAACAAATCGTGGTTCTTTGGTATCTTTCTTACGGCGACGCTGCTGGACATCCCGGAGACGTTGGAAAAAGGCGTGAGCAACCTGCGGGAGGTTCCAAGACAATATGTCATCTTTATCCCGGTTTCCATCGCGATTCTGATTGCAGCGCTGTTTTCAAAAAATCGTCGGTTACATGCCGTCCTCGGCGTTTTATGGTTCACCCTAATACTTGCCTATCTTGCTTTCACGTCATTGTCGAGAATCGCCGCTTCGTAGCTGGTAGTCAGCATGATGCAGTCCAGCCTGACCAGGCGATGCAGCCAACCGCTGGCCGGCGTACGGCCGAGTTTCTCATGACTCAAACCTCTCTTCCCGCAGCCATGCTCGCCCTCGCCAGTGGTGGCTGATCTTGTTCTCGTTAGGTTTCGACCACTCGGATGAACAAAGAGGAATTCCACGACACGAAAGCCCCTTTGGCAGTTTTTTCTGTGATAGATTTGGAAGGAAGGCTGTGATTCGTTTCATCAGGCCACATCAGGAAAGGGGACAGGCATCATGAAAGAATTGCAGCGGAACATCCTGCATTGCATAGGCCACACCTCTTTATTGGCCTTGCGCAACATCGGGCCCGAGAACGGCTCCCGCATCCTGCTGAAACTGGAAAACGAGAACCCCACGGGTAGCATGAAGGACCGGATGGCGCTTGCCATGATCGAAACGGCAGAGGCGGACGGACGTCTCACCGCGGATGGTTCTGTCGTGGAATATACCGGCGGCAGCACCGGCGTGTCTCTGTCTCTAATCTGCGCGGTGAAGGGATATCCCCTGCATATCGTGACTTCGGATGCCTTTGCCCGAGAAAAACTCGAGCATATGAAAATTCTGGGGGCCAGGCTTCAAATCGTGCGAAGCGAGAGCGGGCACATGACGGAGAAACTAACTCGAGACATGATCGAAGCCGCCCGCATCATCGCGGCAAAAACTGGAAGCTTCTGGACCGATCAGCTGAACAATAAAGACCAAATTGCGGCCTATCACAAAATGGCGGAGGAAATCTGGATTCAGACGGACGGACGGGTCGATGGCTTTGTCCAGAGCGTGGGGACCGCGGCGTCTCTTCGGGGTACCGGGGAAGCCTTGCGCCGCCATAACGAACAGGTCAGAATCGTCGCCGTGGAGCCCTCTGAGTCCCCGGTTCTGTCGGGCGGCCAGACAGGCGCTCATAAGATTGATGGGGTCGGAGCGGGCTTTGTAGTACCGCTCTGGCAGGAGGGCGTGGCCGATCAGATTGAACAGGTTTCCACGGAAGAGGCCATGGCCATGGTCATTCGGCTGGCCCGGGAGGAGGGCCTTTTTGCGGGGACCTCCACTGGCGGCAATGTCATTGTCGCGTTGCGATTAGCCGAACAACTGGGACCTGACGCGACCATTGTCACCGTCATGTGCGATACCGGGATGAAATATCTCAGCAAATGAGACTCAAAATGAAGCAACCCAAAAGACTTAACCAAGCGCTGCAGCCCACCTGAGGCGGGCTCACCCGGCGCTATGCCTTCGATGTCGATCCTCGCTAGTGTGATTCAATCGACTGCTACTTGCGCCTGCCAGAGCAATAGCTGAGCTTGATCTGGTTAGACCGACTTGACCTACGACTCTTCCGGCGACTTGCGAAAGCAGATAAGGGTCAGTCAACAAATCTTTGACAGGGTCAGACGACTAGGTTCGACGTCAGCTTGGTCGCCTCAAAGGGTTTCTCGAACGCATTATCGATGTCGTCCTAGCTTTGCCACTGGTCTCGGGCGAGAACTGGGCGGGTGATCTCATTCTTGCAAAGGTCGATGGTTCTTGCGTCTTTGTCCAAAGCGGACGATCAGACTATCCTTGAAATAACGACATGCGCGCGCAAAAAAACACTGCTGCAAGTGCGCTGACCGGCATCTGGGCCATCCTCCTGATGGCCTTTGTGATCGCAGTGCTCTACGTGGGAAAGGAAGTTCTTATCCCGCTCGCTCTGGCGGCTCTTATTACCTTCCTGCTCGCTCCGGTGGTAGGCCGGTTGGAGCGGTGGATTGGGCGCATCGCCGCGGTGCTCTTGATCGTAATAATGCTCTTTGCCTTGATGGGCGGAATCGGTTGGATATTGACGCGCCAGGCAATTGATCTGGCGGCCAGGTTGCCTGATTATCAAGCGAACATCCAGACAAAAGTGCGCGCATTTCGCATGCCCACCGGCGGCGTATTCACTCGCATCTCGCGCAGCTTCGAGCAGATTCAGAAGGAGCTGCCGTCGGCCAATACTCCTTCGCCGGCTACGCCCGATCCAAACCGGATCTTAGCTGGACCGGCGGAGAAGAGTGCCGGACAAGCACCTGTGCCAGTAAGGCTGGTTGAATCGGAAGGCGGGATCGCGCGCTTTGCCCAAGGCGCGCTGGGCGCACTGCTCAGCCCTCTCGGCACGGCTGCTCTTGTTCTCTTGTTAGTCGTCTTCATGCTGCTCAAACGCGAGGACCTGCGCGGCCGTTTCATCCGCCTCGTCGGACAAGGCCATATCAGCGCCACGACGCGCGCGCTGGATGATGCCGGCGGGCGCGTGGCGCGTTATCTATCGATGCAGGGTTTAGTGAATGCGATCTACGGATCGTGCATCGGAGCCGGCCTATACTTTATTGGTGTGCCCAATGCGGCATTATGGGGCGCGCTGGCTGCGATCCTGCGTTTCATTCCGTACGTGGGCGCCTGGCTCGGTGCAGCGTTGCCCCTCTTTCTTTCCCTGGCGGTCTCTACGACATGGGTCACTCCTCTGCTCACGCTGGGGATGTTTGTCGTCCTGGAACTGATCAATGCCAATGCCGTTGAGCCCTGGCTGTATGGATCAAGCACGGGCGTATCCTCGATCGCGCTTATTGTCGCGGCCGTATTTTGGACCTGGCTTTGGGGTCCGGTGGGCCTTCTCCTGTCGACGCCCTTGACCGTCTGCCTGGCAGTGATGGGGCGACACGTGCCAAAGCTCCAGTTCCTAAGTGTGCTCTTGAGCGAAGAACAAGCGCTCATGCCGTACGAGGAATTCTATCAACGACTGGTCGCAGCGCGCCTGGATGACGCCAGTGAACTGGCGGAGAATTATTTGAAGGATAACTCCCTCACCAAACTCTACGACGCGGTGCTGGTCCCCGTGATCACCGCCGCCGAAATGGACGCTCAGCGAAATGCGCTCCTGGCAGAGGAGCGCACTGCGATCTTGCACAACGTGCAGGATATCATCGAAGAACTCGGAACGCGCCGGATGCCGGAATCGCAGGTGGAGGCGGACCAGGCTGTCGCTGCAGACACGCCATCCCCCTCGGTCGCGCCTACGTGCAGCGTCCTATGCCTGCCCGCGCGCGCCCAGCGGGATGGACTCGTCGGTGCGATGCTTGCCCAGCTTTTGCGTCAGCAGGGGTTCGAAGCGGAGAGCGCGATAGGCGATGTCGCCGTGGGTGCTCTGGTCGATCTGGCGGAAAAGAATGCCCCCGAAGCAATTGCCATCTCAGCAGTGCCGCCTTCGACGCTCATTCAGGCGCGCCATCTCACGGCCAGGCTCCGCGACCGTTTACCTCAAGTAAAAATCGTCATCGGTCTCTGGGGCGCTACGGAAAGGCTGGCCGATGCCAACCAGCGTCTCCGCGCTTCCGGGGCGGATGAAGTAGTCACCTCGCTTTCTGAAGCGGTGGTCCAGTTGGCAAAGTTCGCCCTGCCTCTTGCGGACGAGATGGTCGCCCCCTCGATTCCCGAGGGCGAAGCAGAACGTTTGGCCGAACTCGAGAGCTTGCACCTGCTCGGTTCCGCGCCGGATAAAATGTTTGATCGTGTGACGGCGAAGATGGCAAAAGTCTTCCAAGTGCCTATCGCGCTAGTCACCTTTATCGATCGCGACCGGCAGTGGTTTAAATCGCAGGTGGGCCTTCCAGAAGACCTCGCGCGCGAACGATGCACGCCGCGCTCAGTCTCGCTCTGTGGCCATGTCGTCGCACAAAACGGTGCCCTGATCGTGGAAGATCTTGCGCGGGACCGCCGCTTTGCCAATAACCCGCTGCTCAAAGCACGCGGGCTGCGTTTCTATGCCGGCGCACCACTGCACGGGCCGAGTGGGCAACCGATCGGCTCGCTCTGTCTACTCGATACCCGACCGCGCAAATTCAACGAACAGGAACACAGGTTACTGGAAACTTTCGCCGACGATCTTTCGGAGGAAATAAGGGACCGAGCTTTACGGGAAAGGCCTCCGCTGGCCCCATCTCTTGCGTCTCCCTGACGCCGCATCTTCTTTCCCAAGAGGGGTCAATGCTATCTAAAGCTTTTGATTCGCTCTCGGGCGACCTGCTAGTTGATCAGCCCCAACTCCTGGCAGGTGATGAATAGCTTGAACAGTTGAGGGCGCGTCTTTTTTGGAATTGGGCATTATGTTCGCTTCGATGCGTCCCTGTTCGCGCCGCCGTCGCCAGCGGATGGCAGAAATAAAAGCCGTTTTAGGAACACTTACGGCTAAGCCAAAAGCGATCTTTGCGCATTAGGAACGATCACGCGCTGCTACCACTTATGACGATGTTTTTTTGGCTCAGGCATTTTGTCGAGAATCGGCTGAACCGTCGGGTCTATCTTCAGCATCGCAGCCCGCAAAATATCATGAAATTCCTTCTCGGCTTGTTTGCGCTTTTCATCGGCAGCTCGAACCGCTGGATCCTCCATCGCCAAAGCTTTAACGGCCCTTAGTTTGACCTGTTCTCCGCCGGGCAACCGCTCAATCCATTTCTTCCATCCGCCGTGGTGGGTGCCTTCCTCGACGCTTTCCTGCGCGGTTACGAGTTGGGCCAGGCCAAAATAGGCAGAAACTGCGCCAGCGATCAGAACAAGGGCAGGCGTCCTCATCGTGCCGTGCTATCCCCAGCGTGGATCGTTTTTGTTGGAAAAGTTAGCGTTACGGTTGTGCCGCGTCCTACCTCGCTCACGATTGATGCCTCCCCTTTGTGAATTTGCATGATTGATCGCACGAGCGCCAAGCCCAAGCCGTTGCCTTTGGAATTTCGAGATGCGTCTACCCGATAGAAGCGATCGAACACGTGTGAGAGATGCTCCCTCGCGATTCCTCGACCGCTGTCTGTCACCGTAATCTTAGAGACCGACTCGCCTGTCACCATTGAGATGAACACCGTGCCGCCCGAAGCCGTTACGCGCACCGCGTTGGAAACGAGGTTACTCACCGCGCGGCGGAACAAAATTGGTTCGGCATAAACTTCACATTCGCCGAGACAGCTAATCTTAATGTTTTGTTCCTCGAGCGCGGTTTCAAAGAAGTCTGCTATTTTTGCCACGGCCGCGCCGGCATCGAACAATGAACACTCGATCGGCGCATCCGCCGTGTCCGATCGAGCCAGAAAAAGCAAGTTATCTATCATGCCGGATAACCGGTCGTATTCTTCGACGCTAGACTCTATTACCGCCCGGTAATCGTTCGGCATTCGAGCTTTGGTTAGCACCACTTCGGCTTCACCGCGCATGTTCCCGATCGGAGTTCGGAACTCATGGGCGAGATCTGCCGAGAATTGGGATAGCCGCGTGAAGGAGCTTTCCAAACGGGCTACCATTTTATTGAACGCGGCGGCAAGTGGTTGCAACTCGAGAGGCCATCCCAGTGCCGGAATCCTTGCGTGAAGCTGCTTGGCGTCGATTCTTTCGACGGCCTGCGCCATTTGTTGGAGTGGACGCAACTCTCTCTTCGTCACTCCAACCGCAATCGCGCCGGAGACGATCGCCCCGCACGCCCCTACTGCCAGCAGCAAAACAGCGAATTCCTGTGCGAACTGACTGTCGTCAGAGCAATCTTGCGCGATCTGGACGAGGTAAGGCTGACCATTCACCACTTCAGTCACTGCGATTAGCAAAAAAGATCGACCGCTCGCATTCCGGTACTCTGTCGCCTTTGGAGTAGCTGATCCTGGGGAAACCGCGGAAGGAAACGCCGTTTCGGCTAACATCTGATCCATGTTCGGGCTCGCGGCGATTATCCGTCCGGTCGGATCGTAAACACGGATCCAGTAGGTCTCCTCGCCCGACCGCGACCTTCTTAATTCCTCATTCAACGCCTGAGGCGCGGCTGCTTCGTAAAGGTCCTCTCGAAGCGCAGCCAGTTTGTCTCTTAAAAAAACATTGTCCTCTTCGTAAATGTACCTAACGACGATCCAATACAGAATCCCCATCCCACAGCAAAGCACGACCGTGGCAGCGATGGTGTACAGCCAAATGAGACGCGACGCGATCGACCGGATACGCGCAGGATTTGGGCCAGGCGAAAGAGCGCCCGCTTCATTCGTCTCTGAGGACATAGCCAACACCGCGGATCGTGTGAATCAGTTTCTTTTTAAATGGATCGTCTACCTTGCCGCGCAACCGCCGTATTATTACTTCTACTACATTAGTGCCCGTATCAAAGTTCATGTCCCAGACCTGCTCTACGATTTCCGTCCGTGAGACCACCTCGCCGGAAGCCCGCGCCAGCTGAGTCAGAACGAGGAATTCCTTCGTGGTAAGGTGCAACGCGACTTTGCCGCGCAACGCCTTGTGACGGCGAGTGTCGATCTGCAAATTAGAAACCTGAAGAATGTCCTCCAGGCGCTCGGACGGGCGCCGCAGTAATGAGCGCATGCGCGCCATCAGTTCGGAGAAGGCAAAGGGCTTGACCAGATAATCATCCGCCCCCAATTCGAAACCTTTAACTCGATCCGGCACGCTATCGCGCGCCGTAAGGAACAGAATCGGCATCGAAACTTTGGCCCGCCGAAGCTCGGACACGATCGACCAACCGTTCCGATTCGGAAGCATCACGTCCAAGACAAGCAGATCATGCCGCCCAGCCAGGGCCAGCTGGAGGCCCTCCTCTCCGTCGTTCGCCACATCTACCACAAACCCCCCCTCGCGCAAACCCCTCTCAACAAAGGAGGCAGTCTTCTTTTCGTCTTCGATGACCAGTATCCTCACCAGAGAACTTCCATCATCCGCACTCGGAGACAATAAGTAAGCAGCTCTCTTCTGGGGGAGGCTGAACGGCGACGAAGCTGCCAATGCGTTTTCGAAATCTCGCTGCGCCTGGACACCATCAACCGAAGCATAGGCACAACAGATAACGGTGGGATGACCGGCAGATTACGATACTGCAATGATCTGAACGATGCGATTGCTCTTCGGTCGAAGCACCGATGAAACTAGTCCACACGTCGGCATGAATCGAAACGCCGGGCGCCCAAGCGAAAGAGACCGCAGGGGATCGCTCGACCAAATGAATCGAACTCCGGTAATTCCGTCCGGGTGGCGGCTTATCGATGACCCTTCTGCGCTGTTGCGGCTGCGCGCAATCCTGGTTCTAGGGTCCGCGGTCCGGTCCCTAGAGTAGCGGGAACGGGCAGGGCCAAGGAGACCTGGGCATGCATGTCACCCGGCTTTCGGCGAGGAGACGGTCCGCCAGATGCGATCCCAGAAAACCAGCGCCGCCCATGTCCGCGGAAATCTCCTGGAACTCGAGCTGGCGCACGTTTGCTTTACGAATTGGAATACCATTTGTTCTAACAAGAACGATTCTTCTCGTCGCTGGCTTTATCGCGCTCACTCGCTTCACCCCGATTCCCAATCGGAACGTATGGGAGATTGGTCCCGATGGTGAAGGCCGGGTAGTTACGCTTTCGAGAGCGCCAACTTCGCTTTCCGGAGCTGGCTATTGGCCGGTGAACATTTTCTCACGATACGACGCGGAATGGTATCTCGAGATTGCAAAGAACGGCTATCATTACTCCTCGGTTCCGGGAGTTCAGTCGAGCACGGCGTTTTTCCCTCTTTACCCGGCATTGATGGCGGCAGGGTCCAAACTGCTGTTTGCTCATCGCGATATTTCTATCCTGCTCGTCGGCCTCCTGATCTCGAATGTGTCGCTGCTCATAGCCCTGGGTTATCTGATGGCGCTTGTCCGCTTGGACTTTGACGAAGAGACGGCGGGCCGAAGCGTTCTCTATCTCCTCATTTTCCCTACCACATTGTTTTTTTCGGCTGTCTATACCGAGTCGCTTTTTTTGTGCGCAATCGTCAGCGCTATCTATTATGCGCGTCGCGGTAGATGGTTGCTGGCTGGACTGGCTGGAGCCGCCGCCACTTTGACCAGGCCTCCTGGAGTTCTCATTTTCCCGGTCCTTGCCCTCGAATATCTCCATCAACGTAATTTCCGTTGGCGGGAAATCCGTCCAGATTTCGCCGCCTTGTGCCTCGTTCCCCTCGCGTTGATCCTGCATTTTGGTTATCTGTATTGGAAATTCGGTGACTTCCTGCTGTTCCTAAGATCAGAGCACGCTTGGGGACGCCTATCCGGAGGGGGAAGCTGGCTGGGATCGTTCGCCCATATTGAAGTGGGCGACATTTTCGTAGTCAGTGTGGTTGTCGTTTCTCTAGTGGTCGCCTGGCGCCGACTGCGCCCCAGTTACCGATTATACGCGCTTCTAATCTTCCTCATGCCTATCGCAACGGGAACTCCCACTTCCATGGCACGCTTTTGCTCCGTCATTTTCCCTCTCTACCTCGCGTTGGCGATCATCGGAAGAAATTCCATCTTTGAACGGCATTGGCTGATCGCATCGAGCGCGCTGGCGGTCCTCTTCATGACATTGTTTTGCCAATGGCACTACGTGGGTTGAACCCTCGCGACCCAGACTGCACGTTGCAGTGCGGAACGGGAAATAACGAATAGCTTGGTCAGGAACGGAGATTAATATAAAAAGATTAGGCTTTTCGGCACATCACGACTCTCGAAATGAAGCGCAAAATTCTATTCCTTTCGCTTCTTTCATTCCTGCAATACCTGCTGGTTCACTTTGTTTTGATTCAGGGGTTCGCCAACTCGGGGGATGAGCAGGCTTATCTGTTCCAGGCCAGGTTGTTTTCGCGCGGTCAGCTTTATGCGGAAGACCCGATTTATGATCGAGCGAATCCACTCAACAAGTACGTGCAGGCAGATGCGCTGGATGATGTAGGGGGCCGCCGATTCGCGAAATACGATCCGGGATGGGCGGCGTTGCTTTCGCTCGGCGCCAGGCTGCGGGTCGAATGGCTCGTTGCACCATTGCTCGGTGCTCTGACCGTTTTCCTGCTGCTGTCCTATGTTAGCAGACGGATCGGTGATGAGTTCATCGGGACGACGTGGTGGCTGGTGACGCTTTGCTCGTTCTTTTTCTTCAGTGTTGCCAATTTCGGGTCGCATACCTCGACCATGGCATTCGTTTTTGGCGCATTTTTTCTCTACGACCATACGCTCGACGAGCACCAATTGGAACGTTCTCGCTGGCGGCTCCTCAGTGTGGGAGTGCTTCTCGGCTATTGCTCTTTGATCCGGTACCTCGATTGGATCCCGCTGATGGCGTGGATCGCTTTCGATCTGTTGCGTCAGAGAAAAATCAAAGGACTCATCGTGGTTCTGCTTGGATTCGGCCTGCTTGCGTCCTGTCACCTGTTTTACAATAAGCTTCTTACTGGAAGCGCGCTCCTGCCGCCGGCCGTCCATGATGCGAGAGGAAATCTGCAGGCCCGTCTCGGCGTTTCGTGGGCGGGCTTCGAGATCACTGCGATCCGGCTCCGGCGAGTGCTGTATGCTTTCCCGCCGGCTATTTTGCTTCTGCTGTGCCTGATGCGGCCCTGCAACAGCGCGAGGCTGAAAACGTACTTGTCGCTTTTCGCGCTCAATGTGTTCACATACTTCTTTTATGCCTGGAGCCCGGCGGGCCCCGGGCCGCGTTATCTTTTCCCTTACTTTCCGTTTCTCATCCTCGCGGTGGTCGAGGTGTATCGACTAAAGCGCGACCAGATGGTCGCCAAAATTGGATGGCGCCTGGCTATGGCTTGCCTCATCGTTTGCAGTTTGGTGTACGGAGCCGATCAGACCCGCGAGATCTACAAGCGCCGTGACCTCGAGCGCGCAGTTGCGACCATTCCAACAAAGAAGAGGATCATTTTGCTCCAAAGTGGAACATACGAGATGAAAATACCCGACCTGATCCGGAATCCGCCGGATTTATGGTCCGCCGATACTCTTTACTTTGCCTATGATGACGGGGTGGGAATCGCCAACCTGCTGAAGCGATTTCCCAACCATAGCGTTTATATCTATAGGTATCCTGGCTCACTCAAACCGTGGAGTGAGTGAAAGGCGCTAACAGCGCGTTGCCTTCTCTGCTCATCTCGTGCTCACCCCGCATTTGACCGCAGGTTTCTAATACAAGGGCGCTGCAGATCATTCGTCACGCCCGTATATCAGATGATTCGACTGCGACTGGTCATCATATCGATATGGAACGCCTTCACTTCCGTAGCGAGGGATCACAGATTGCGAAGAGGGCCTGCGTCAACGCCAACTAAGGCGCTGTCGTTGCGCTTGCCACATTGGACGGTGCAGAGTTTCCGCTAGAATTAGACGCCCGCACTCGATAATAATAGGTTGTTGCGGCCGCGCGTCCATCGTCTGTGTAGGTGGTGACATTGGCATGAACAGTAGCGACAAATGTGAAGGCTACGCCGGTGCCAGACCGTTGAATCTGAAAACCAGTCTCGTTGGTTGAATTGTCAGTCCACGAGAGACCAATTTGGCTGGAGGAGATGGCAGTTGCGACAAGATTTGTCGGCGCAGCGGGTGGCTGACCAGGGGTAGGAGTTGGCGTTGGAGTCGCAGTGGCTGTAGGTGTAGGAGTAGGTGTCGCGGTTGGTGTTGGTGTTTCGATAGGGGTAGGAGTTGGAGTCGGCACGGCCGGTCCGCCCACACGGATCGTGTTGTTACCCGAATCCGCTACATAGACATAACCCGTGTTGTCTACCGCTATTCCATCCGGAAGGTTGAATCGTCCGGCGCTCCCGGTGCCATCAGCGCTGCCTTGGCTGCCGGCCAAACCGGCTAGAGTGGTCACGACACCCGTGGGTGTGATTTTGCGGATAATGTGGTTATAGGTGTCCGCGACAAAGACATTATCCGCGTTGTCTACCTCCACGCCATAGGGATATTGAAACCGAGCGCTGCTGCCAATGCCATCGGCGGAGCCCCCGCTGCCGGCCAAACCGGCCAAAGTGCTCACGACGCCCGTGGGTGTGATCTTGCGGATGGTGTGGTTACTGGTGTCCGCGACATAGACGTTACCCGCATTGTCCACCGCCACGCCTTCGGGATTTGCAAACCGCGCTTCGCTGCCTGTGCCATCAGTGTTCCCAGGCATGAAAGGCGAACCGGCCAGAGTGCTCACCACGCCATCAGGAGTGATTTTGTCGATCGTGCTTTTCCCGGAAAGCGCCACAAAGACATTACCCGCGTTGTCCACCGCCACGCCCCCGGCACCATCGTCGCTGTTGCCGGCGGCCAGAGTGCTTACAATACCAGCGGGAGTAATTTTGCGGACGGCGCTGTTGGAGTTGTTGGCATCGGCCACATAGACATTACCCGCGCTGTCCACCGCCGCCCCGTTCGGACCGATAAAACGCGCGGCGCTGCCTGTGCCATCAACCCTACCTTGGCTGCCGGCCAAACCGGCCAGAGTGCTCACGATGCCCGCTGGTGTGATTTTACGGAGGGTGTGGTTTCCAGTGTCCCCTACATAAACATTCCCCGCACTGTCCACCGCCGCTCCACTGGGGCTATAGAATCGTGCAGCGCTGCCTGTTCCATCAGCTGAGCCAGAACTGGCTAAACCGGCCAGTGTTGTCACCGAGCCGGTAGTAGTGATGCTGCGAATAGTGTCGTTACCGTTGTCCGCGACATAGATCTTCCCGGCAGTGTCTACAGCCACGCCCCTTGGGGCAAAAAATCGCGCGGCGCTGCCCGTGCCATCAGCGCTGCCATTCATGCCGGGCGAACCGGCCAGAGTGCTCACGGCACCACCCGGATTAATTTTTCGGATGGTATCGTTATTGGTGTCCGCCACATAAACATTTCCCGCGCCGTCCACCGCCACGCCTTGGGGAAAAGTGAACCGAGCGGTCTGACCGCGTCCGTCAGCGCTGCCAGGGTGACCAGCCCAACCGGCCAAAGTGCTCACGACGCCCGCGGGGGTGATTTTGCGGACGGTGAAGTTGTTGGCGTCCGCCACATATACTCTCCCCGACGTGTCCACCGCCACGCTTGCGGGAAAACTAAATCGAGCGCTGCTGCCTGTGGCATTAACGCTGCCAGGGCTACCGGCCAAACCGGCCAAAGTGCTCACGACGCCCGCGGGGGTGATTTTGCGGATAGTATCGTTTTCGGTATCCGCCACATAAACATTACCGGCGCCATCAACCGCCACGCCTTCAGGATTAAAAAATCGCGCGGCGCTGCCTGCGCCATCAACGCTGCCACTGCTGCCAGCTAGACCGGCAAGAGTACTCACTACGCCAGAAGGGGTGATCTTGCGGATAGTATCGTTTTCGGTATCCGCCACATAAACATTACCCGCGCTATCCACCGCCACGCCGAATGGTAGATTGAAGCGCGCGGCACTTCCGGTGCCATCGGCGCTGCCACTGTTGCCAGCTAGACCGGCAAGAGTACTCACTACGCCAGAAGAGGTGATCTTACGGATCGTGGAGTTGCGGAAATCGGCGACATAAACATTACCGGCGCTGTCCACGGTCGCTCCGCTGGGGGTATTGAATCGTGCAGCGCTGCCTATGCCATCGACGCTGCCAGGGCCGTTTCCGGCGAATGTGACGAAAAAATACGGTTCGTAATTCGATTGCCCGCGCGCCGCCGCTGCTATCGAAACCAGCAGCATGACCGTCATGGCGAGAAGCCTCTGCATTTTTTTAATAGCAAGCACTTCATCACTGGCCAGGCGCACCGGACGCGGGGTAAATGTGGATCGAATTTTCATGACCATAAGATTTTCTAGTTTGTTGGATTGCCCCCATTCTGCGCGGAACCAGATCATCCTCGCGCGGCGCATCGATGAGATGCGGCGCCACTTTGGCTGACTTCTTAGCTCCGGGTGGATATGGAAATCGCGTCAAGGGGTGTCCCAAGGAAGGTCCAGTCCGCGGTTTATTCAGCCGTGCCGAAGATGCATTGAAACGTTGGATGACGTAACTAACCGATTCCCTAAGGCCATCACACCTCCGTGTCCAGCTTTCTCTCTACGCTCCGTGAACCGGCAAACCTCCCCAGCGCAACACCGCCTAGATTACTTTGCGCGTTGTTTCAGGAGGGTTTGCACGTTCATGACTTCGCTTGTCTGGCCCTCCGAAATCTTTCATTACATGTTCAAGATGGCAGTGCTAAGAGATTTGTTGGCGCAGCGGGTATCTGAGCAGGGGTAGGAGTTGCAGTCGCTGTCGGCGTTGGCGTAGGCGTTGGAGCCGGTGTAGCGGTAGGTGCAGGTGTTGGTGTCGCTTTCGGCGTGGATGTTGGACGCCCGCTGGCGAATACTTTCGGAGTTCGCTTTCGATGTGTCCCTATAGTCCTACGGATAGAACGAGGATTCTATCTCCGACCGCTGAAAAGGTTGAGTTGCGCAGGTAATGGAACTCGGGCGCCCTCACCGTAAAATAATCATTCTTCCCATCGGTTCTCGTTATTCTCCGAGATAGGGGAAATTAGAATTGACTAGCCTGCCATTAGCTCCTCAATCTCCAAGCCATGAAAACGAGATCACTGGCGCTGCTCGCGTTTGGCGTTTTCTTGGGCGCGCCTGCCCTGGCCCAGGCTTCAAAGTCCGCTGCCCTCCAGGTCGGTGCCTCATATCACAACGATGTCTCACAGCCGATGCGCGATATGCCCTCTTCGACCAGCGCAGATGGAAGGGAAGAACATGAGCGCGAGATCAATGAAAATCCGAAGGTGCCTTACCGGCATACAGACAGCCCTGACCCAGTTATCCAAAGTAGCGAGGTCTCAGCGCTGGGCCTTGTGGCGCCCAGCGTACCTGCTCCCATCCTCAACTTTGACGGCATCCCTTTCCCTGGCGTTAGTTGCAGCTGCGCGCCGCCCGATCCCAATGGCGCCGTGGGACAAACCCAATACGTGCAAATTGTAAATAAGGGCTATCAGATCTTCAGCAAAGCTACTGGGGGCTCGATCCTGGGACCAAAGAAGATCTCTTCCGTCTGGACCGGTTTCGGTGGCCTCTGTGAGACCATGGGGCATGGCGATCCAGTTATGCTCTATGATCACCTGGCCGATCGCTGGCTCATCAGCCAGTTAGCTGGCGCGACCGGCGGCCCCATTACCGACGAGTGCGTCGCCGTTTCCACCACCGCCGATGCTACTGGCAGTTACAACCGTTATGGCTTTCATCTGGGGACCAACTTTTTCGATTATCCCCATTTGAGTGTCTGGCCCGACGGCTACTACATGAGCATGAACATATTCAACCCCACAGGGAATGTTTATCTTGGTCCCCAGGCCTTCGCTTTCGATCGCACGCAGATGCTGGCCGGTTTACCGGCCACCTTCATCAGTTCGGTCGGACCTTTGGGCGGCTCAGTTGACCCGTTTTTGCCCGCGGATCTCGACGGGCCGACGTCGCCTCCAGCCGGCGCGCCGAACACGTTTGTGGGATTCCCGGGACAGGCCACCAATCAGAATTACACCACGTATCACTTCCATGTGGACTTTACCACACCCGCGAATTCTACCTTTACCACCTTTGCTGTTCCCGCGGCTGCTGGCTTCACAGCGCTCTGTCCCACTACCCGCGCCTGCGTCCCCCAGTTGGGATCGGCAGATAATGCGGACGGTATAGGCGACCGCCTGATGTTCCGGCTGGCTTACCGAAATTTTGGCGACCACGAGTCAGTCGTAGGAAACTATAGTGTGAGTGCTGGCGGGGTGGCAGGCGTGCGCTGGTTCGAGCTGCATAACGTGACCGCAGGGCCCGTGACCGTGTATCAGGAGAGCACCTACCAGCCTGATTCGACCTGGCGCTGGATGGGGAGCGCAGCCATGGACGGACAAGGCAATCTCGCCCTCGGCTTTAGTGCCTCGAGTTCTACCATCAATCCTCAACTCCGCTATGCGGCGCGGCTGGCGACGGATCCATTGAATACTCTGGCTCAGGGTGAGGCGCATCTGTTCGATGGGGTTGGCAGCCAGAGCGGCACCCACCGTTGGGGTGATTACAGTTCGCTGACCGTTGATCCGGTGGACGACAGCACCTTCTGGTTCACCAGTGAATACTATTCCACGAGTGTCGCGATCAATTGGCGCACGCGTATCGGCAGCTTCAAAGTGACATTTGCGGCCCCCACACCAACGCCTACTCCCGCGACAACACCGACACCTACTCCGGTGGCAACACCTACGCCGACCCAGACTCCGGCGACCACAGCAACCCCGACGCCTACGCCCGCACCAACGCCGACGCCGACCCCTATCGAAACACCGACGCCAGCTCCTACCCCAACTCCAACGCCTACTTTTACACCAACAGCGACACCAACTCCTACCCCTACTCAGACACCTGCTGCGCCAACGAATCTTTTGGCAACTGCAATCTCATCCAGCCAGATTACTCTCTCGTGGACTGACAATTCAAGTAACGAGAGCGGTTTTCAGATTCAGCGGTCGAGCGACGGCGTAAGCTTTGTCTTAATCGCTACTGTTGGCATCAACGTCACCACATACACAGATAATGGGCGGACGGCAGCAACGACCTATTATTATCGAGTCCGGGCGTTTAATTCTCGCGGGAACTCTGCAGTGTCCAATGTTGCAAGCGCTACAACACTCCCGGCACCAACCCCAACCCCGACCGCCAATTGAGACGCCGACTCCGATCGGCGGTTGACCCGACGCTCATCGCGAGCCGACGCCCCCGGGCTTGCTGAAGGCCGATGTGCTGAAGCATCGCAGCGAAGCGGGGATCGGAGCGAATCGAGTCCGACTTCGGATCGACGATCGGGCGAAATTCGGATCGTGAGCGCCGCGGGCGAGATCGAGGAGCCGATTGCTTTCGACGAGCGCTTCAAACGCGATTGACTCGCGCGGATGCCGACGCCCGGAGAGAGCCGGGCACCGCGCCCGAGAGCAACGGTGCCCGACCTTTTTGTTCCCCCCAGAACAAGCCAAAACGATTAGCATTTGACGGATCCCAAAGGCAAGCCCAAATTCGCGATCGCCGCGGCGACCGCGGGATGACACAGATCGCGAAGAGGGACGCGATCGCAGCCCGTTCGCTACGGTGCCCCGCGGTCGTAGACTTCGACCAGGCCAATGCCAGTGCCGTTGTTCAGTCCCGCGAGCAGCGCGGTGTAAAGGCCCGGTGGCAGTGTCGCGGCTATGGCAGACTCGCGCCTTTTTGTCGGTGCGAGACCAGCCGCAGTGAGTTCCGCCGCCTGAGCTGGGTCATCCTGCCAGTTATCATTCGCGACCAGGAGCGCTCCATTACCATCGCGCAACTCCAGCGTTGGATCGGCCAGCACAGCAGAAACAGGGAACGACCCGGGAGCGAGGCTTGGGCCGATACCACGCACCACGACTCGGTCATCGCCGCTGTTGTTGCCCAGCGTGAAGCCCGCGATCACGATGTTGTCACCCGTGCTGACAAAGGCCCGCGTGCTAATATTAGCCAGCTTCGCGGGAATTGCCTGGCTGAGGTCGTAAACTTCGATCAAGGCGACACCCGAGGTGTTATTCTGGCCTTTCACGATCGCGGTATACGCTCCTGGAGCTAACGTGGCATCTATCGCTGACTCGAGGTTATTGGTCGGCGGGATGCCGTCTGCTATGATCAGAGCCTCCTGCATGGGATCGTCTCTCCAGTTGTCGTTCGTGATCGTGACAAATGCGCCCGGCCCGTGCAGTTCCAGCACCGGGTCAGCGAGCTCATCGGGGACGCCGAATTGTGCTAACGAAGGTCCAATGGCCCGGAGGAGCACATGTTTCGGAGCGGTTCCCGAAATGATGAACCCGCCGATGCCAACATTATCACCGGCCTGAACTCGCATACGAGTCGAAAGGTTGATGGCCTGCGCGGCTGGGGTTGGACTTGGGGTTGGCGTTGGAGTAGGCGTCGGCGTAGCAGCGGGTGTCGGAGTAGGTGTCGTGGTAGGAGTAGGTGTGGGTGTAGCTTCGGGTGTCGGGGTAGGTGTCAGTGTAGCGGCGGGGGTTGGTGTGGGCGTTGGTGTTGCTATTGGCGTCGCAGTCGGCGTAGCAGTTGGACTTGGCGTCGGGGTCGACGTCACCGGCACCATCGCATACGCGTGAATGTCGCCGTTAAGGACGCCAGTACCGACGATAACGCCGTCGTCACTGATACCGAGGGCCGACGAGAAGACGTTCGTGTCCAGGTCCCATCCCGAGCCGGCGGGTATGAGGTCCGCCAGGCGGTAGGTCGTCGTCCCATCCCACAGGAACGGAATCGAGAACGCCGAGGAATCCTGGCCTACCACCCAGCCCGCCGAGTTTACTGCTCGGGCCGAGCCCTCGCTCGTACCTGTGGCCAGCGGGATCGCTACGATTCCGTTCGCATCCGACCAGATGAACGGCATGCCCGAGCCCTGGTTCATCATGCTCGAGCCGACGACGTGACCGCCGTTGCCCACGCCGAAAGCGAGCGCTCCGTTGGCGCCCGGCACCGCGCCCACTTCGAAAGCAGCGGCGTCCCCCATGTCGTAAACGATCCCCACATTTCTGGCCGCATTGTTCGGATCGATGCCCTGTCCCACGATCCGGCCCGAATCATTAATGCCGAACGCCGTGACAAAGAAGCTCCCGTTCGACGTCGTCTGCGTGATGACCGTCGCACTGGCGCCATTGTAGATCACCGCCTGTTGAAGGCTTCCGCCATCGATCGAGCCGACGGCCACGACCGAAGCGTTCACGCCGTTCGCGTCTCCGATCGTTTCGCCTGGGGGGAGAGGAAGTTGCGTAACCGCGCCGTTCTGCCAGATCACCGGCAACCGGTCCGAGCCGAAGAGTGTGGTCGAGGCAGTGCCCACCACGATGCCGTTGTCGTTGGCGCTGTTCGAAACGGCATGGTTGCGGCCGGCCAGGTTTGGCAGGCCCACGAGGCCGCCGCCGAGCGTCCAGGTGAACGCCTGGCTTCCGCTGCTCCGGACCGAGCGGCCGACGGCGACGCCGCCCGGCGACACGCCAAAACCCTGCGACGTGGTGTCGCCCACTTGGATGACGCCGATATCGAAAATCTGATATTGAGGCTGGGCGGTAGCGGTTGCCGCAACAGCGACCCACGCGATGAGGACGGAAATCTTGGTAAGCGTTCGCATGACCGACTTATGCTTGATCGGACAGGAACACGCAAGACTTTCAGGCTTTAAATTGTACCACGGCCCGCTTCTTCGTTGCTTTCGATCACGGCATACGCGTGATATTAGCGGAAGTGCTATAGGAACATAACCCCCAAAAGCGACTAAAATAATTTCCCACTTTGACCTGTTGTTTTTCCCTCTGGTCACTGCTGCCCGATTCTTGCCAGCCCACGCGGCGTGTCCCACAGCCCCCGAAATAGGCGACAAAATGCTCGCCTTTTACGCCCACCACCTCACAGCCGCCGAAGTTCCGTACTGTCCGCTACACTCTTTTTATCGTTTGGCTGACTCCCCCATCTCTGAGGCAGGCGCGATAATTGGTCTGTTATTGCAGGTTATAAACTTCGACTAGTCCTATGCCAGTGCCGTGGTTCTTTCCCCGCACAATTGCCGTGTAGGGTCCTGGCGATAACGTTGTCACGATCGCTGATTCAAGATCATTTGAAGGCGGAATCATGGTCGCTCGCACTTCGGCTTCCTGCGATTGCTGAGTTTGCTCGTTGATTTTCCAGTTATCATTAGTTGCCGTGGTTGCTCCGTTCCCGTCGTGCAACTCGAGAGTCGGGTCTTGCAACGCGCCTTGGACACCTGAGTTGCTGAGCGACGGTCCGATTGCGCGGACAAGCACCCGGGCATTTCCGCCCATGCTGCCTCCGCCCACGATCAAACCACCGATCATAACGTTATCACCGGTGTCCACAAATCCGCGCGTGCTGATATTTGCCAGCTGGGAGTTCGCGGCTGGCGCCAGATCGTAAACCTCGACTAGGCCGACTCCGGTTCCTCCATTCTTACCCGAAAGGATTGCAGTGTATGCTCCCGGACTAAGAGTCATCAGGATAGCCGATTCCAAGTCGTTGGTCGGTGGAATTGTCGTGGCCTCGATCTCTGCCTGCTGGCTAGTCCCGTCCGATCTGGTCTTCCAGTTGTCGTTCGTGGCTATCGTGGTGCTGCCTTGATGTAGTTCCAAAGTGGGATCGGACAAAGTAACGCCAACACCGTTGAGAGAAGGACCGATTCCGCGAATAATTACCTCTTTTGGATCAGTGCCAGTGATGATGAATCCAGCGATGAGCACCTGTTCACCCGTCAGAACACGCATGCGGGTCGAGATATTGAGCAGCCGGAGCGTTGGCGGAGCGACGCGAACGTAATAAATGTCTTCTTCGAGATTGAAGGTTGCGGTATACGCGACATTGGCTCCGGCATTGTCTGAAACGATTGTGATATAATCGCCCATCTTGTTCTGGTTCGGATAACCGAGGAAAGGATTGAACGAATTGCTCACCGCGACGTTGGGCGACCACGTATCGCCCCCATCCATGCTGAAAGAATAGAAGAGCTGCGAATCGGTGTTGTTCGCCGCGTTGCGCGTGTCCAGCCAAACGGAGTCTATGCGTCCATTGGGCGCTACCGAAAGCGTGCCGAACCAGTGCCATTTGTTGTGATTGATCGGATCGTCGTTGATACGCTTAGGCGCGCTGAAGGTCTGTCCGCCGTCCGTGCTGCGCACGAACATCACGTCGGTTCCGGTGAAAAAGCCGGTCGGCTGCACGCTCGCCATCATGTAAATATTGTTATTATTACTGGTGCCCGAACGGTCCACCGCCAGGAAAACCTGCCCCACCAGCCCTTCCGGATTTATCGGCGCGCCGGAATCTATGTCGCCGCCCAGGTTGACTGAGGTGCCTTGGTCGAAACTTGGTGTAACGGCCTCGTTCTTTGCATCAGTCGAGCGAATGCACCAAAACTGGCTCAAAGTATTCCCATTTACGCCGCCGATAAAGAGGTTGCCGTTCGTGTCCACGTCGGGCGTTCCCCATATGGGAGAGTCGGGAATGTTGATTGGATCCATCCAGGTAACCCCGCCGTCAGTGGAACGGGTGAATTGCCTGCCACCGTAATTGTTGCCGGCGGTGCTCCAAATCTGGTATTGGAATCCGTGACCGGTGCTGTTGGTGTTATCTATCGTGAACCATTGCTTGTCGCCTCCGTCCGCGGGCGCAATGTTCGTCCAGGACTGGCCGCCGTTGAGCGAGCGCCACATGTTGTCAAAAAATGTCTCCAGAAGGCTGAGATAGAAAAAGCGCCCCGTGTCATCTGAGTCCAACACCGGGTCGCTGCGGAAGACGTTGTTCTCGAGAACGCCGGGGAAGGTCCAGGTCGTGCCGCCATCGCTGGTGTATCCCCAGCCGGCCTGCCGGAAGTTGGAACTAACACTGTTGAACTGCCTCCAGCCGATTGTCATCCTGCTGCCATCTGTTGGGTCTACGCAGATAGAGGGCTCGTTCGCGGCGTCGCCGGTGATGTTCTGGCCGTTCGAACTGACGTTAACCTGATAACTCGTGAAGGCGCCGTGCACCGAGACCATTCCCGGCGAAACCCCTATTCCCCACAAGGGGGCAGGGGCAGGCGGGTTGTCGTATTTTTCGAGTGGCTCGTTCGGGAATGGCCTGTGTCGCGCGGTCTGGCCCGAAGCGATGGCCAGGACAGATTGCAAAACCAGACAAGTAAAAAAGCTCGCCTTTGACACTCTAAAGCAATCTTAAACCGAATGAGCGCATGGCACAACGCAAACGGGCGGTCCGTGAGATTCAACGCAAATCGATTTGCTAAGGCCCGATCGCAACGGCGACACTTCTCTCAATGAGATTGGCTTACGGCGGCATTGACCCTGTTGATGTTTGGCTGATTGGAGTCCTGCTGTTTGCGTATTCACTCGCGTTTTGCATTCTCTTTGCGGTCTTTAAGATTCGAGAGCGTAAATGGCAGGCTTCGCACAAGAAACGGTTGGACCAGCTTTGCGGCGAGCCGAGGGTGGCGAACTCGAGGAAGTGATCCCGAGCCAGATCAGCCCGGCCATAAATGCGATCTTTTGTTCGACAGGGACGCTATTTCCTTGCGCTTGGAGAGTGCTTAGGTGTAGAATCGCAGCCGTTACCCGGAGAAAGCGGCAACTCCCTCACAGTTCTGGGGGAACAAACTTTCCTCGGTGCCCCCCCTTACCTGAACAACGCGTTCCGGATGGCGGGTGAACGAGTTCAATTGGGACACGGAAACCTATGGCTGATTTATGAGGTATCGCGAACGCAAGAAAGCCGGCAGGAGAATCGCGGTCACAGTCGTTGCTGTCATCGCGCTACTCTCGTGTGGCGTATTGATTGCTCTAGACGTGCGAAAAGTTGCGGCAGAGAAAAAATTCGAACCCAAGTCCGCAAAAGCGAAAGCAACGACAAAGGCATTACTCACGTTTCCGCCGCGAGAGGAGCCTGATAAGAACTAATATTTCGTTTCGGCAAGCTGCCAAACCTTCCTTCCGCACTCCCTTTACCGAACACGCGACGAAAGCCGAGGCAGTGAAAGCGATGCGGGGCGAGGCAGCCAGGCGCGGCGCCGATGCCTCTACATCGAGTCGCAATTAGAGTCAGGCGGTTGGCGCTTTGGTACTGGATTCGAGGGCGCATCGGGCCGGAGTTTTAGCGAGCTCCGCTTCCGCGTTAAGCATCGTCTGGACATAGAATCCTGCTTGCTTCGTAGTGTAATGGTAGCAGCCAGCGGCTTCTTCCTGGAAGAAATTTAGCCGGTCGTACCGCGCGGGCAGCGAAACCTTTTCATATCTCAATGTCCGTTCTCGGTCCCGTTTTTTCGCATTGCCTGGTGAAGGGCAAAACTATGAGAACAAATCAGCGGTTCAGTAAGCCGCAGCCTATTTAATTATTTGAGCCCTATCCTCACACAGTGAATCGATAAACCAATTAAACCAATGAAAAAGCTTCAGACACTCACATTGTTGCTCATCGCAATAGGGACAGTCGGCTCTCTATATGCCACTCCAACGATCGTGCCTAGTTCGGTTCGAGACATACAGAATGACGCGTTTTCTCCCACTTCAAGCATCACGATCCTCGGATCGAGCACAATCGCGAGCGGCGGCGCTCTAAATCTATTCGGCGGAATGGGAGGGGCGGAGGGCGATGACGCGCTTTTTGCGGATGGTCCGGTTGGAACGACCTACTTCGTCAATTGGCAGACTTCAGCGCCGGTCCAACTCTCCTCCTATCGCATAGGCTTAAGCGACGACCCACCGGGCAACGGTCGCGCAATCTCGCAACTGCGCTTGTTTTCCAGCCCGGATGCGACCTTCGCTAGTCCGACGCTCTTATCGACTGCAACTATCTCCAGTCCGTATTCAACGGTCTACGGTAGCTCAAATATTGCCGTTTACGATGAGTTCTTGCCGGTGACTGCGCAGTATTTTCGCCTCGAGTTCGTGAATGCTACAGTCCTGGGACCTCGGATCGTCGAAGTCGATGGCAACACCGCTCTTCCCGTCCTTGCCAACATCTCCACGCGCCTCCTGGTCGAGACGGGCGACAATGTTCTAATCGGCGGGTTCATTATCACAGGCACGCAACCGAAGAGGGTCATCGTGCGCGCCATCGGGCCTTCGCTGCCTCTCGCTGGAAAGCTCGCCGATCCCATCCTCGAGCTACACGGTCCGGGCACATTTGCCACGATCACGAATGACAACTGGCGGAGCGACCAGGAGGCGGAAATCATCGCAACGGGCATACCTCCGAGCAACGATTTGGAATCGGCTATCGTGGCGACGCTGCCGGCCAACAACTCCGCCTACACGGCTATCGTAAGAGGCGTGAACAACGGTACCGGCATCGGAGTGGTGGAAGCGTACGATCTGGACCCAACGGTCGATTCGAAGCTGGGGAATATCTCGACGCGCGGACTGGTGCAAACGGGCGACAACGTGTTGATCGCGGGAACGATCGTGCTTGGCCAACCCTCGCAAAGGGTAATTGTTCGAGCGCTAGGTCCATCGTTGAGCGTATCTGGGAAACTGGCAGATCCGACTCTGGAGTTGCGGGATGGCAACGGCGCTTTGCTCCGCTCGAATGATAACTGGCGCAGCGATCAGGAAGCGGAAATTATTGAGACGGGCATACCTCCGACCAACGATCTTGAGTCGGCTATCGTAGAAACGCTGCCGGCCGACGGTGCGTCTTATACCGCCATCGTCCGCGGCCTGAATGGCACGACCGGCGTCGCTGTCGTCGAGGTTTACGCCCTGAATTAGCCCACCTCTCGCTCCCTTAAGGGAAAATGGACATCTACCTCGCGTACTTTAGAGGCGACCGAGCAAAAACAGAATCACAACGATTAGGAGAATGGTTCCGATTATGCCGTGCGACCGGTAGCCGAATCCATAGCCGCGTGTCGGGAAAGCCCCTACTAGCAACAGAATTACAAGGATAAGAATAATTAAACCCATGCGGGATTTCTACTTTGACCCGCGCACTTTCACAAGTCCCGAAGTTGGATAATTTTTACCGAGCGATCCGTGCCTCGCTCTTTTTCACACTCGCGAGGGCGCGGATGCGGACCCAAAGCGGTGGGATGCCGTCGAACTTGAGACCGAACGTCAATCTCATTCGAGAGGCGCTTGTAGGAGGAACCGCCGTTCGGCTTTCGAAACAAGCAACCACGCTGTCCCGTCCTTGTCGGTGTAGGCCTTGATTTCACGCCGATCAGCGAGTGTGTGGAGTAAGCCGAAGGGAATGTGCTCTGGATGGATCGGACTCGACTCCCGCGCTTCGTGCAAAGCATATTGTCGGATGATGTCCTCAGTTTTTATGGGTGAGACCGTCGCGGAGGTCTTGAAGATTTCTTCGGTTGTATTCATAGTGGAAGGGGTTAGAGTAATTTTGTCTCGCCCACATTATATTGGGGCCTGATATTTGAAAAGCACATCCGCTGGTATTTGTCAAGGGTCGATTTATGGACCAAGGCAGGTCGATCCGACGGGCCCTTCTCCCGTCCCGCGCCTGCACGGCGCGAGAGCCGAGGTTCACCCCATACGTGCCAGGTTCATCGATTGATGTCTGAGTGTCCGAAATGAGCGTAGGGGTCAACTTGGATGATCCGTCGCGGCCCCGAGAATGGTCTCGCGCTGATCCCGCGCCGCACGCCGGCCTTAAGGCGTGGCTGATGCGCGTTTCATGGTCGAAGCCTAAAGCTCATTTTTTAGCGCTCTTTTTCTTTTGTTCACCCGCTCCGTCGCGCGCTCCAAGCTAGATCTCCAGGGAGGATTCTCGACGGCTGTGGAGAATATAACGATAGATAGCTCCAGCGGTTAGGTCGCACTCTGCCTTGAAGTCCACGAGGTCGCCCTTGCGCACGTTTTTCTGCACAAGGTTTGCGCCTTCAGAGCTGTGCTTCAACACCATCGTGCTTTGTCCGACGTTGGCGATGTCCACGCCCTCAGGTCCCCCAAAGGCCGTATGTGCGTGCAGCCAAAGACCAGACTTCGGGATGATCAAGTTTGACGCCAGACGACCAGGATTGATTGACCCCACGTTTGAAAAACCTATAGTCTCCAGCACCTCGTAAACAACAGTTGATGAATCTGTAAACGTCCCCGTAGTTCAACGGATAGAACAAGGGTTTCCTAAACCTTAAATGCGAGTTCGATTCTCGCCGGGGACATTGTTCGGCCCGCCGTCCGAGTGTGTGAACTTAGGGGTAACTCCTCGCACAGGTTCGATTGATTCGCTCGCGCCCGCTCGCTCACCCTAACGGGCTTCGTCTATGTCGCTCCACTCCCGTGGGCTCCATTCCCGCCAGGGAGATACGATACCGGAAACCGGATTGCGGAAACCGAAAAGCGGATTGCGGAGGCTGGCAAGGTTTCCACTCGCCGCGGACCGTTATTGTGATTAGTCCGGAAACGCGCTACTCTTTTCGAGAATGAAAGGAGTTATCACTCTGATCCCAAGATTCTCGGAGGTGAACCTGTTTTCGTCGGCTCCCGCGTGCCGATCCAAAGTCTCTTCGATCACTTGGAAGGTGGCGAATCGATCGATGAATTTCTGAAAGGATTTCCCAGCGTGAAATGTGAGCAGGTCATTGCATTGCTGAACGAGTTTAGACAGCAAGTGCTCGCGCTCGCCTGATTTGCAAATTCTGCTCGATGAAAATTTAGATTGACGCCTTAAACGCCACCCGCCGGGGCACAAAGTTGATTCGGTGCCGTTGATTGGATGGGCCGGAGTTGAAAACGGTGAGCTTCTGGAGCGGGCTCAAAATCTATTCGACATTTTCATCACGATGGATAGCAAAATGGTGCGCGAATTAAACATTCAAGGTTCGAAGCTCGTAGTTATCGTTTTGAAGGCTCCGAGCAACATGCTCTCCGATACTTTCCCACTGATGCCGAAAGTTCTCGCGCAACTACGGATAGCGAAAGCAGGCACCGTTATTTTCATCTCTGCCTAAGATCGCGGCGCCGTCAAAGAAAACACACCCAATGAAAACCAAATTGCTGCTCGTTATTCTCCTCTCTCTCGCTTTCCACGCATCGACAGTGGACGCGCAAAAACCTGCATCCGAACAGAAGCCAGACATCTCGGATAAGGCGTTAATCACCAAGGACGCTCCAGACGTGGAGAAGAACCCATCGCCTAAAGCGGCTGGGGATCGAGCCGCCAGGAAGTACACGATCGAGCAATTTATGGATACGACGCGTCTCGGCGGGAGCTCGTTCTCAGCCGACGAAAAATCGATTCTCTTTCACAGCAACAAGACCGGCATCTTCAACGTCTACACCATGTCCGCCGCGGCGGACGGCACGCCAAAACAGCTGACCAACTCGACGAAGGAAAGCACCTATGCTGTCTCCTACTTTCCAGCGGACGCGCGCTTCCTCTACCGGTATGACAAGGGCGGGAACGAGAACGAGCACCTTTACCTGCGAGAGCTGGACGGCACTGAGCGCGACCTGACCCCGGGCGACAAGACGAAGGCCAACTTCCTCGACTGGAGTCACGATCGAAAGTCGTTCTTCTTTTCCACGAATGCGCGCGACGCGCGCTACTTCGATATCTTCGAAATGAGCCTCGCCGACCTCAAGCCGGTGCTCATTTACCAGGATGAAACGGGCTATGAGTTCGGCGCCATCTCGAACGATAAGAAATTCATCGCGTTTGGAAAGGCCGGCGGCTCGACGGCGGACTCGGACGTCTATCTCTATAACACGGCGACAAAGGAGATGAAGCACCTCACTCCGCACAAAGGAGATGTAGCCAACTCGCCGGAAGCTTTCGACCCGAAATCGAAATATCTCTACTTCCTCTCAAACGACGGCGGCGAGTTCATGTATGTCGCGCGCTACGACCTGAAAGAGGGCAAACGCGAAGTGGTCGAGAAGGCGCCGTGGGACGTTTCCTACACCTACTTCTCGCACAACGGCAAATACCGCGTAGTAGCCACGAACGAGGATGCGCGCACGAAGATCAAGATTTACGAAGAGGCCACGAAGAAGCTGGTCCCGCTGCCCGTTTTTCCCGAAGGCGACATCACCGGCATCAACATCTCGCCGGGCGAAACAAAGATGGCCTTCTACCATGATGGCGCGCGGTCACCCGCGAACCTCTTTATTTATGACTTTGCCACCAGGAAGTTGGCGAAACTGACGGAGAGCCTCAACCCGGAGATCGCTCCTGCCGACCTCGTCGAATCGCGCGTCGTCCGCTACAAATCTTTCGACGGGATGGAGATTCCCGCCATCCTCTACACGCCGCACGAGGCCAGCGCGCAAAAGAAATTGCCCGCGCTCGTTCGGGTGCACGGCGGCCCCGGTGGACAGGCCCGTATGCCCTACAGTGCTTCGGTGCAGTTCCTCGTGAACCACGGCTACGTCGTCCTGGACGTTAACAACCGGGGATCGAGCGGCTACGGCAAAACGTTTTTCACCGCGGACGACGGCAAACACGGACGTGAGCCGTTGTGGGATTGCGTCGAGGCGAAGAAGTATCTGGCGTCGCTCGGATACGTGGACGAGTCAAAGATCGGCATCATGGGCGGCTCTTATGGCGGCTACATGGTCTTGGCGGCGCTCGCCTTCAAACCCGAGGAGTTCGGCGCCGGAGTGGACATCTTCGGAGTTTCGAACTGGGTGCGAACGTTGCAAAGCATCCCGCCTTACTGGGAAGCACAGCGCAAATCGCTGTACAAGGAGATCGGCGACCCGACGACGCAGGCGGAGATGCTGAAGGAGATATCGCCCCTTTTCCACGCGGACAAGATCACAAAGCCACTGATTGTTTTGCAGGGCGCGAATGACCCGCGCGTCATCAAGCCGGAGTCCGATGAGATTGTTGACGCCATCAAGAAGAAGAACGGCATTGTCGAGTATGTTGTCTTCGACAACGAAGGCCACGGCTTCACAAAAAAGGCGAACGAGATTCGCGCCTACAAGGCCATTCTCGACTTTCTCGACAGGCACTTGAAAGGAAGCGGAGCCACCGCTTCCGCAGCCGGAAGCAACTGAGGCAAAGCCGGACTGTTCTTCGGCGAGGGGCTTCATCCCTCACCCTCCATCCTTTCTTGTGCGTGGGCGCCTTTATTGAATGTTGATGGCCGGGAAAATCGAATGAGCCGGAGATCCCAGAAGAAAGTCCGTCGTGGAAAAGCCGTCCACAACGTCGTTGCGCCACTCCCACGATTTCTGGCGTGGGAGAATTGGCTTTGGGGTTTGCTTTTGGCCGCCGCCACTGTCCTTGTCTACCAGCGGGTATGGCACGCCGGGTATATCTGGGACGATGATGTATATGTCACGGGGAATAAGTTACTAACGGCTCCGGACGGTCTGAGCCGCATCTGGTTTACTCTCGATTCTCCATCGCAGTATTTTCCGCTTGTCTACACGAGCTTCCGCCTCGAGCACGCGCTCTGGGGATTGCATCCGGAGGGCTATCATTGGGTCAACATTCTGCTTCATGTCGGCAATGCGCTCCTCGTCTGGCGGTTACTCGGGGTTCTGCGCGTGCCCGGCCCGTGGTTGGCGGCGGCAATTTTTGCGTTGCATCCGGTGCAGGTGGAATCGGTGGCTTGGATTACGGAACGCAAGAACGTTCTGATGGGCCTTTTCTTTCTGCTGGCGCTGCTGGCGTGGGTCAAGTTTGTAGAAACGTCATCCAGACAGAGGTGGAAGTATTACGGCCTTGCGTTGGTGTGTTACGCGCTCGCGCTCTTCAGCAAAACGACCGCCTGTACGCTTCCGGCTGCATTGCTCCTAGTTTTGTGGCTGAAAGAAACGCGGATCAATTGGCGCCGGCTCGTGCAGATCCTGCCGTTTGTCGCGCTGGGCATTGGCATGGGGCTGGTGACTCTGTGGTGGGAGCGCTATCATCAAGGCACTCAGGGCGAGCTTTTCGAGATCGGACTGCCAGAGCGGTTTCTCGTGGCAAGCCGGGCGCTTTGGTTTTATGCGGAAACGCTGTTGTGGCCGGTAAACCTCGTCTTCAGCTATCCTCGCTGGACAATCTCCGCGGGTAACCCGCTCGACTACGCCTGGCTTCTAGCGACGGCTGTCGTGGCGGCGGTGATTTACTTTGCGAGACATCGTCTTGGCCGGGGTCCCGAAGTCGCGGCCCTGTTCTTTGTGGCGACTCTTAGCCCGGTGCTGGGATTCATAATGCTCTACACGTTTCGCTATTCTTTCGTTGCCGACCATTATCAATATCTCGCCAGCATCGGACCGCTGGCATTGGCCGCGGCTGGAATCACCAGCGCTTTCGACGTCCTTGGAAAGAGGAAACGATTTCTGGAAGGCGCTCTTTACGGAGCTTTGCTGGTGTCGCTGGGCCTGCTGAGCTGGAGACAGTGCGCGATGTATACCGACTCGGATACACTTTGGTGGACGACCCTCTCAAAGAACCCCGATAGCTGGATGGCTCACAACAACATCGCTATCAGTCTGCTGCAAAAGGGACGCGTGGAGGAGGCTGTTGCTCATTACAACAAGGCTTTGGAGCTCAACCCTGGCTACGGCGAAGCGCACTACAATCTAGCTAACTCACTGCTGCGCCTTGGACACGTGGAAGAGGCCGTCGCTCATTACGAGGAGGCCTTGGCAATCAACCCCAACAATGCTCCGGCACACTACAACCTGGCGGCCGTTCTCGTGCAAACCGGGCGGATGGACGCGGCCATCGATCACTACAATAAAGTCTTGGAGATTGATCCGAACCACGCCGCGGCTCATAACAATTTGGGTGCCGTGTTGGGGCGGGTCGGTCGGGCGGAAGAGGCGGTTGCTCAATACGTCAAAGCCCTGGAACTGAATCCCAACAACGCCGAAGCACACTACAACCTGGGTAACACCCTGCTGCAAATGGGACGGATGGATGAGGCTATTGCTCATTACAACGAGACCTTGGAACTCAATCCCAACAATGCCGCCGCACACAACAAGCTAAGCAACATACTGCGGCAAATGGGACGGACGGAGGAGGCCGATGCGCATTTACAAAAAGCGCTGGAAATCGATCGGCGACGACCCCATTGATCTCGGTAACGAAGGAGCACGGCGGTTTTTTTGTTGTTTCTGAGCGCGTGACAATATAGAGCCTGAAGTTCTTCCGCCGCTTCCGCGGTTACTTTCAGCAAACCAACATGCACGCTCGAATTTTTCTGGTAAGACACGGCGCGACCGTCCTCACGGCGGAAGATCGCTTCGCCGGGGCGACGAATGTTCAACTTTCCGACGAAGGGCGTGAACAAGTGCGTCGGCTCGCCGCGCGTCTTCAAGGCGAAAACATCGCGGCCATTTACGCATCACCGCTGGACCGAACAGTGGAGACCGCCGGGATCCTGGCCAACCCGCACGGTATCGAGGTGCAAACACGCGATGGTCTGCGCGAGATTTCCCACGGCCGCTGGGAGCAGATGACGCGCAAGGAAGTCGAGCGGGCGTTTCCGGATGAAGCTGCCGCTTGGGAGAAGGATCCGTACACTTTCGCGCCGGACGGTGGTGAGAGCGGATTGGCGGTGACAGCGCGCGCGTTGCCGGTCCTGATGGATATCGTGCGAGAACATCCCGCTTCTAATGTGCTGGTCGTCTCGCACAAGGCCACGATTCGTCTGCTGCTGAGTTCGTTGCTGGGGTTCGATCCTCGCCGTTACCGCGATAACCTGGATCAAAGCCCGGCGGCGCTGAACATCGTCGACTTCAAGGATGCGGTCAGCGCGCGGTTGACTCTCTTCAACGACACGTCGCACTACGCCGCCGCCGGCCTCGCGATTCCGGCCGTCCCAACTTCGCGGTTGTCGAAGGCGTGGGACGACGAAAAGAAAGGCTAGAGCAGCACAACTTGAGTTTAACGCAGCCGTCATCCTGAGCCGCGCAGACGGCGAAGGACCTCCCTCCCGCGGTTCACGTTACTCAAAAGACAATCACGACTGGTCCGAAGTCCGCGCCGAATATTTCGCGGAAGCGCCTGAACAGTTGCGAGGTCCCTCGTCGTCTGCGCGATTCGGGATGACAGCGTAAGGACGCCCGCTCGTCGCAAGCGCCTCTACATCCTTGCGTCCCGCGGCGGATTTGCGACATTCGCCGCCGCTCCATGCTCACGATTTCACAAGTCTCGAAGGCCTTTGCCGGTCGCACGCTCTTTGAAGATGCGTCGCTCCAGGTAAACCGTGGCGATCGGGTGGGCCTGGTCGGACCGAATGGCGCGGGGAAGTCGACGCTCTTCTCGCTCATTCTCGGCGAAGCGTCTCCGGACGAAGGCCGAGTCTCGCTCGAAAAGGCGGCGACGATCGGATTTCTTCCGCAGGAGCATGCTCCCGCGGGAGAAGAGACTGTTCTGGAATTGGCCTGCGCGGTATCGCCGGAGGTGACCAAGGCGCAACGCATCATGAAAACGACGCCGGAGGATTCGGCGGAACACCACGAGGCATTGCATTCGTTTGACGAGCATGGTGGCTGGCAACTCGAGCCCAAGGCAAAGCGCATTCTGGCCGGTCTCGCTTTTCGAGAATCGGATTTCGATCGGCCGGCGAAGACTTTGAGTGGCGGCTGGGTCATGCGCGCTCATCTCGCCCGCTTGCTGGTGCAGGAGCCGGACCTGTTGCTGCTCGACGAACCGACAAACCATCTCGATCTCGAATCGCTGGTTTGGTTTCAGGAATACCTAACGAATTATCCCGGCGCGATTCTCATGATCTCGCACGACCGCGAGTTCTTGAATCAGCTTGTCGGTTCCATTATCGAGATCGCGCATCGGCGGCTGAATCGGTATCGGGGAAATTGGGACAGCTACCTCGAGCAACGAGCGGCTCGCGAAGACCAGCAGCTGTCCGCGTACAAGAACCAGCAGAAGGAGATTGCGTCATTGCAACTATTTGCGGATCGGTTCCGTGCCAAGGCGAGCAAAGCGTCTCAGGCGCAGAGCAAATTGAAGCAGATCGATCGGATGGAGAAGATCGAGGCGCCGGTCTCGCGCGAAAGGACTGTCCATTTCCGTTTTCCGCAGCCGCCGCGCAGCGGGCACCGCGTTATTACGCTGAAGGAGGTCGATCATGCGTATGGCGATCTTGTTGTCTATCGCGGATTGGATTTCGAAGCGGAGAGGGGACAGCGAACTGTGCTTGTCGGACCAAATGGCGCCGGAAAGTCGACGTTGTTAAAGTTGCTGGCCGGAGTGCTTCCGGTCCAATCCGGCGCGCGCGAGATCGGGCATAATGCAAAGGTCGGTTATTTTTCTCAGTATCGCGTCGAGATGCTGGATGCGAAGCAAACGGTGCTGGAGACCGCGCGCGACATGCCGAACCCAGTCTCCGAGCAGACGGCCCGCACTGTTCTTGGCTCGTTTCTTTTTCGCGGCGACGACGTTTTCAAGACCACGGCCGTCCTAAGCGGTGGGGAAAAGACGCGGCTTGCGCTCGTTAGGTTGCTGCTTGATCCGCCGAACCTTCTCCTGATGGATGAACCGACCACGCACCTGGATGTGGGGAGCATCGATGCGCTCGTCGGCGCGCTCGCGCAGTACGAGGGCACGCTGATTTTTATCAGCCACGACGTCTACTTCATTCGGGCTGTCGCGAAAACGGTGCTGCACATCAACGCCGGAAAACTGACGCCCTACGCCGGCGACTACGATTACTACCTGGATAAATCGCGGGCCACTTCGGCGCGCGCCGCGCTGACGAGCGGAGAGAAACTTCACAATTTGCAGCCCGTCGCTCCAAGACAAGAGGTCCCGGCAGGCGGCGCACCGGCCCTACAAAAAACAGGGATGCGCGAGACCCGAGAGCAGCGCCGTGCCGCGGCGGAGGACCGCAAGGCCGAAGCGAAGATCAAGCGCGACTACGAGAAGAGTGCTCGCAATTTGGAAATGCAGATCTTGAAGCTCGAAGGGCGGCAGAGAGAGCTTACCGAAGAGTTGGAGAAGCCCGAAACCTATGATCGTGGTGGTGCGGCGACGCAACTAAATCGCGAGCTCCAGACTGTTACGACCGATATGGAACGGTTGACTGCGGAATGGGAAAAGCTGGCGGAGACAGCCGGGCCTAATTCGGCCGTGTAACGCAGGCGATCCATCAGTGTGATATAACGTCACGATGTATCGCGGGTTTCCGGCGCGATTGCGCCACGCGGTGCCGCATTGGGTGGAGACTGGCGCGATATTTCATATCCGCATCGCCGTCGAACGTGAAAAGCAGCGAACGGAGCTAACGGCCGAGTCGTGCAGCCGATTTTCGTTGGTGGATCGAGCGCTCCGCGCTCGATGACAAGAGTGCCGGCGAAGCCGGGAAATCATATATCGCGCGACGGAGCGCGCGATCCACCTATGCGCGACGTGCCGCGCCGGTGAGAAGACGCTCGCGCGAAATGATCGCGCGTTTGTGCGTTCCGCGTCCAATCTCGCCACCGGGATCATGCGCGATTACATCGAAGACGAATAATTCTCCATCGCGCCCTCGATAGTTCGCGGTCGCTGAGACCTTTGCACCGATGGGTGTGGCCGCGGTATGACTGACATCGACGTGAGCGCCGACCGACATCTCGCCGGGCTGGAGCAGGGGATGCATGAGTCGCGCGCCCGCCAACTCCATCAGTGCGATCATGCGGGTGGTGGCGAAAACCGCGGGAAATTGATCCCGTGAATCGTCACTCAAGCTCAACGCATTGGCGCAGTCAGACTCGCGAACTTCGAGATCGACCGTTGCGCTGGCGCCGATCTCCGGCGCCCGGTCATCCTTGTTTCCAGCCGTTGCCATTCCCATCCCGCGCCATCGCAAATTCCGGTGCAAGATCGACATCTTCAGTTGGCGCCTCGTCTTCCGACTCCGCCAAAGATTTTTCGTGATGTTCTTTCGCGATGAGCATGTAGAGCGACGGCACGATGAACAAAGTGAAAATCGTTCCGATGGTCATCCCCCCGACGAGCACGAGACCGATGGAATTTCTCGCGGCTGCGCCGGCGCCCGTGACGAGTGTCAACGGAAAATGGCCGGCGACCGTCGCAACGCTCGTCATCATGATGGGCCGCAAGCGAATGCGCGCAGCCTGGGCGACGGCGTCAAGTTTGCTCGATCCCTGGCGCTGCATCTCGTTCGCGAACTGCACGATCAGGATTCCATTCTTGGAAACGAGGCCGACCAGCGTGACCAGGCCGACTTTAGAATAAATATTGAGCGTGGTGGTAAAATGGTCGGTGAAGAAGGTGCCAAACGGCATCTTCAGGAAAGTGAAGAGAAGCGCGCCAAAAATGGCGAGCGGCACGGAACCGAGCAGAATGATAAAGGGGTCGCGGAAGCTGTTGAATTGCGCGGCCAGGACCAGAAAAATGAGCAGAATGGCGAGGAGGAAAACTGAGCCGAACTTGCCGCCTTCCGCGTGCAACTGGCGAGATTCACCCGTGTAATCAAGAACGTAACCTTTCGGCAAAATCTTGTGGGCCTCGTCCTCGAGGAATTTTAGAGAGGCCTCGAGCGACCGCGTGGGCACGCCGCTGATGGTGACGGCATTGAGCTGCTGCATACGGTTGAGCGAGCGAGCGACGGTTTTGTGCCGGATGGAGGCCACCGTGTTCAAGGGCAGAAGCTGATTGTTTGGACCAGTCACGTAAATATTTTCGAGCTGTTCCGGGTTCAAGCGATCGATCCGTTTGATTTGCGGAATCACCTTGTAGCTGCGGCCGGCAATGTTGAAGCGATTGACAAAGTTGCCGCCAATCGCGGTGGAGATATCGGCGCCCACCTGTTGCATGTTGAGGCCAATCGAGGCGACTTTGTCATGATTGAAGACGATCTCGGATTGCGGTTGGTCGATCTTCGTATCGATGTCGGAGAAACGAAAGATGCCGGCGGCAGTCGCCTTTTCCTTAATCTCTTGCGCGAACTCGAGGATGCGCTCCGGATCGGCCGTGGAAGTGAGGACGAAAGTGACCGGAAAGTTATCGGCGCCGGGAAGCGCCGCCGGCATGACGGGAAACATTCGAATTCCTGGAATGGCCCCGAGCTTCTGCTGCACGACGGGCAGATAGGCGGCGGTCGGCGTTTTGCGAATGCCCCACGGCTTTAAGACCATGCCGCCAAAGCCATTGTCCGGGAAGGTCAGTTGGAACGTGAAACGAGTATCCGGAATGTCCTTGAAGATTTTTCCAGCGGCGTCGGCATAACGAATGGTGTCGTCAATCGTTGCATTCGCCGGCGCCGTCATGATGCCAAAAATCACGCCCTGATCCTCGATCGGCGCGAGCTCGGCCGGAGACATGTACCAGAAAATCGCTCCCAGGACCATAAAGCCGATCCAGACGGTGTAGACAGCCGGGCGCGCTGCCAGGGTGCGATCAAGATGAGCGCCGTACCAATCGCGAAAGCGATCGAAGGTGCGATTAACAAAGCCGCTGAATCCGCGGTCGACGTGGTCGGCCCGAAGCAGGTGCGCCGACATCACCGGTGAAAGCACGAGGGCGACCACACCGGAAATGAAAACGGCGCCAGCCAGAGTGAGAGCGAACTCGCGGAAGAGCGCGCCGGTCAGACCACCTTGCAGGGCGATGGGCGTGTAAACCGCGGCCAGCGTGATGGTCATGGCAATGATGGGACCAACCAGTTCTCGCGCGCCAACCAGCGCGGCGTTGATACCCGTCATCCCTTCCCGCAAATGGCGTTCGACGTTCTCCACCATCACGATGGCGTCGTCCACGACTAACCCGACGGAAAGCACGATGGCAAGAAGCGTGAGCAGGTTGAGCGTGAAACCGAAGAGTTGCATGAGAAACAGGGCGCCGATGAGCGATATCGGAATGGCCACGACCGGGAC